>NZ_CP166251.2:3337500-4038691 GCF_041281685.2 Sulfitobacter rhodophyticola
ATGTGGTTATCGTGAGGGCCTGACGCTTTGTTCCGTTTCATCCTGTCCTTTTTCGGGGGCATCTTCACCACCCTGACCATGGGCATCTTCATGGTGGCCCTGACCCTTGGTGCGGTCTTCTGGATGTACGGGCGCGACCTGCCCAGTCACGAAAGCCTGGCGCAATACACCCCGCCGACCATCAGCCGCATTTATTCCGGACAGGGCAAGCTGATTGACGAATTCGCCGAGGAACGACGTCTGTTCGCGCCGGCCGATACCATTCCGCCGCTGATCAAGCAGGCGTTCATCTCTGCCGAGGACAAGAATTTCTATGTCCACGACGGGTATGACCTGCGCGGCATCGGTGCGGCGGCTGTCGATGCGGTGCGTTCACGCGGACGCGATGTGCGCGGTGCCTCCACCATCACGCAGCAGGTGATGAAGAACTTCCTTTTGTCGGGGGATCGCAGGGCGGAACGCAAGATCAAGGAAATCATCCTTGCCGCCCGGCTGGAACAGACGCTGGACAAGGAAAAGATCCTTGAATTGTATCTGAACGAGATTTTCCTGGGCCAGAATTCCTATGGCGTGGCGGCGGCCAGCCAGACGTACTTCAACAAGACACTTGGCGAATTGGCCCCCCATGAGGCGGCTTTTCTGGCGTCCCTGCCCAAGGCGCCTTCCGATTATCATCCCGTCCGCCGCAAGGAGCGGCTGTTGCAGCGGCGCAATTTCGTCCTGCGGGAGATGAACGAGAACGGCTATATCAGCGATGCAGTCTATGCCGAGGAAAAGGCGCAGCCGCTCCGGTCGGTGCAGAACGGTGACTTTGAAAGCTTCAAGGCGGAATTGCCGCCACGCGATTACTTCACCGATGAAATCCGCCGCCAGTTGAGCCGTGACTTTGGCGAGGGCGAGTTTTTCACTGGCGGTCTGACCGTCCGCGCCACCATCGACAACGAGATGCAGCCGATTGCGGCCAATGCCCTGCGGCGGCAGTTGGAACAATACGACCGGGGTCGGGGCATCTGGCGCGGGACGCGGCAGAGCCTGCCGGTCGAGGCGTTGGAGACCGAGGAAAGCTGGCGCGCGGCACTGGCTGACCTGCGGGTGCCACGGGACATTGATCTGGAAAGCCAGTGGTATCCGGCGGTGGTACTGGAAGTGGGCGACAATGATGCGCGCATCGGGATCGAGGGCGTGGAAGACGATGCGGATGGCCACTGGATCCCGGCCAAGGACGCACAGTGGGCGCGCAAGCAGAACGAGGATGGCACACTTGGGCGCAAGGCGCGGGTTGCGGGTGATCTGGTTGCTGTGGGCGATGTGGTGCTGGTGCGGCGGATGACGGCGAACGACAGCGGGGAATTCATCCGCTGGACGCTGCGGCAGGTGCCGGAAGTGCAGGGCGGCTTTGTCGCGATGGACGTCGACACGGGCCGGGTGATCGCCATGCAGGGCGGCTTTTCCTATCAGGCGAGCGTGTTCAACCGTGCCACGCAGGCCCGGCGGCAGCCCGGCTCCAGCTTCAAGCCGTTTGTCTTTGCCTCCGCGCTGGACAGTGGGTATTCGCCGGCGACCATCGTTGTGGATGCCCCGATCGAGATCGACACGCCGCAGGGTGTGTGGCGGCCCAAGAACGCCTCCAACCGGTTTTACGGGCCGACGCCCCTGCGCACGGGGATTGAACAATCGCGCAACCTGATGACGGTCCGGCTGGCGCAGGAGGTCGGGATGGATGTCGTGGGCAGCTATGCCGAACGCTTCGGTGTTTACGATGACCTGAGCCCGGTTCTGGCCAATGCGCTGGGGTCGCAGGAAACGACGCTGTACCAGATGGTCAGCGCCTATGCGATGTTCGCCAATGGCGGGGAGCGGGTGCAGCCGACGCTGGTGGACCGGGTGCAGGACCGATATGGCCGCACCGTTTACCGCCATGACGAACGCATCTGCAACGACTGCAAGACTGTCGATCTTGCGCCGGGGCAGGCGCCGCGTGTGATTTCCAACCGTGAAAGGGTGATGGACCCGGTCACCGCTTACCAGCTGACGTCGATGATGAAGGGCGTGGTGGATCGCGGCACGGCACGCAAATCGGTCAATCTGAGCGTGCCCACGGCGGGCAAGACCGGCACCACGAACGAGGCCAAGGATGTCTGGTTTGTGGGCTTCACCAGCAATATCGTCGCGGGCTGCTACATCGGCTTTGATACGCCCCGTCCCATGGGCAAGGGCGCGTCGGGGGGCGGCATGTGCGGCCCGGTGTTCCAGCGGTTCATGTCACAGGCCGTGAAGAAATACGGGGGCGGGCCATTCGCGGTGCCGCAGGATTGCAATTTCATCAAGATCGACCGTTTCACCGGCGCCCGGTTGAGCGATGAGGCATCAGGTGACAATGTCGTGGCCGAATGCTTCCGCTCGGGCGAGGAGCCGATCTTTGGCATCATGTTCGACGGCGGCTTTGCCATGGGGGCCGATCTGCCGCTGGTCGAAGAGGTTGGCGGAGCGCGGCAGGTCACAACGTCGACCGGGCGCAAGGCGACGGTTGGACCCAAGGCCAGCTTTGGCACGCTTTCATCGGGTGGGTTGTACTGAGGGCGGTCTGAACCGATGAACGCCTAGTGCTGCGGGATCGCGCGGTATCCCTTCACGATCATCGCGGTTCCCACACCCAGCAGGCCCAGCCCGCTGAGCATCTCCGCTGTCAGCCAGCGCGTGGTGGTGCGCCTGACAGCGGCGCTTGTCAGCAGCGCGTAGGTGAGGATGGAGATCGCATCGAGCACGATGAATACGGTGCCATAGACCATGCCTTGCAACAGCACATTGTGATCCGGCGAGATGAACGCCGGGAAAAGCGCCACGAAAAACACGATCGCCTTGGGGTTGGTGACGCAGGCAAAGAAGCCTGCCCAGAAGGTTGCGCGGTTCGATCGCTTCGGCACCTCCGCGACCGGGTGGCCCATGCTGCGAAACGCGTGCCACGCCATGAAAAGGATGAACACCCCGCCCACAATCTGGAGAAACGGCAGGATCAGTTCGGACAGGGCGACAAGGGCGGTCAGCCCCGCAACGGCCACGGCCACATGCACCATGGTGCCAAGCGCATCGCCTGCCACGGCCACATAGGCGGCGCGCGATCCGTGGCGCACGGCCTGTGCCGTTGCAAAGGCGACGGAAGGTCCCGGCACCGCAAGGAACAGCAGTGTCGTTGTCAGGTAGGCGGCAAAAAGAACGGGGTCCATGGCGTCAGGTTCTCACATCTGGTTTGGCAAAGTCTGCCAGTATTCCGCGTCATGGTCGAGAAGAAGGATGTGCAAGCGTCGGCACAGATGTTCGACCGCGCCCCGGCGCAGCAATACCTTGTTCGCGGGGCGGTGCTGGTCTATCTCGGTCCAAAGAGTTTTCGAGGCAGACACAATGCGCGCTGAGGCACAGAATATCGCGGAACAGATCGAAAAGTCGCTGGAGCTTTTGGCGCAGCGTCTTGACGTGGAAACCGCGCCGCACCGGCTGGAGGAATTCAACGCACGTGTTGAAGACCCGAACCTGTGGGACGATCCGGATGCGGCACAAAAGCTGATGCGGGACCGGCAGATGCTGGTCGACGCCATGGCGACCTATGAGGGGATCAAGCAGGAGCTGAACGACAACGTCGAGCTGATCGAACTGGGGGAGATGGAGGAGGACGACGAGGTCGTCACCGAAGCCGAAGCCGCGTTGAAGGCCCTTGCCGGCAAGGCCGCGCAGAAGGAGCTTGAAGCACTGCTGGACGGTGAGGCGGATGGCAACGACACGTTTCTTGAGATCAACTCAGGTGCCGGCGGCACCGAAAGCTGCGACTGGGCGGCGATGCTGGCGCGGATGTACACCCGCTGGGCCGAGAAGAAGGGCTACAAGGTTGAATTGCAGTCCGAAAGTGCCGGTGAAGAGGCGGGGATCAAGTCCGCGACCTACAAGATCAGCGGTCCCAACGCCTATGGCTGGTTGAAATCGGAATCCGGCGTGCACCGGCTGGTGCGGATCAGCCCGTTCGATTCAGCCGCCAAGCGGCACACCTCCTTCACATCGGTGGGTGTCTATCCGGTGGTGGATGACAACATCGAGATCGAGGTGAACCCGGCGGACATCCGCATCGACACCTACCGATCCTCCGGTGCAGGCGGGCAGCACGTGAACACCACCGATTCTGCGGTGCGCATCACCCACGCGCCTACCGGCATCGTGGTGACCAGTTCGGAAAAGTCACAACACCAGAACCGCGACATTGCCATGAAGGCGCTGAAAAGCCGGTTGTACCAATTGGAACTGGACCGTCGGAACGCCGCGGTGAACGAGATGCACGAGAACAAGGGCGACGCGGGCTGGGGCAACCAGATCCGGTCGTATGTTTTGCAGCCTTACCAGATGGTTAAAGACTTGCGAACCAATTACGAGACATCCGACACCAAGGGCGTTCTGGACGGTGATCTGGACGGTTTGATGGGGGCGACGCTGGCGCTTGCGGTCAGCGGCAAGAGCCGCGCGGAGGCACAGGGCGACTGATCTGCACCGGGTCGGGTGGGTCCGGATCGCACGAATGGGGCTTGCTTGACGCTGCGTTAGTTGCTTTTGTCCAACGATGACTTGTCTTGACCTGACCGCCCTCGAACGATCCGTCGCCATCAAGGACCAGCGTCTTGCCGTCGTGGAGTTGATGGAGGCCACGCTGGACCGGATCGAGGCGGTCAATGGGGCGTTGAACGCCATCGTGTCCCTGCGCGACCGGGATGACCTGATGGGAGAGGCCCGCGCGGTGCAGGACGCCCCGCGCAAGGGCTGGCTGCACGGGATACCGATTGCCATCAAGGATCTTGCCCACGCCCGGGGGCTGCCCACCTCCATGGGGTCGCCGCTTTTTGCCGGACAGGTTGCGAATTACGATGAGCCGATGGTCGCACGGCTGCGCGATGCAGGGGCAATCGTGATCGGCAAGACCAACGTGCCGGAATTCGGGCTGGGCAGCCACACGTTCAACCCGGTACATGGCACCACGGTGAACCCCTATGACCATGGCCGGACGGCGGGGGGATCGTCGGGCGGTGCGGCGGTGGCGCTGGCCACGGGGATGCTGAGCGTGGCTGACGGGTCCGACATGATGGGGTCGCTGCGCAATCCGGCAGGCTGGAACAACGTTTACGGTCTGCGCCCGACCTGGGGCACGGTGCCGTCCGATCCGGTGGGCGATGTGTTCATGCATCAATTAGCCACACTTGGTCCGATGGCGCGCACCCCCGCTGATCTGGCCGCCCTGCTGGATACGATGACCGGGCCACTGGCAGGGCAGCCGCTGAGCGTGGCGGCGGAAGCGACCTTGCCGATGCTGTCGCAACCGCCCGGCACCCTGCGGATC
Source organism: Sulfitobacter rhodophyticola (assembly GCF_041281685.2). Lineage (GTDB taxonomy): Bacteria > Pseudomonadota > Alphaproteobacteria > Rhodobacterales > Rhodobacteraceae > Sulfitobacter. The sequence goes on from NZ_CP166251.2 coordinate 3,342,872, forward strand.
GGGTGGCTGGGGGACTGGGGCGGCGCACTGCCGTTCGAGGAGGGCATCCTGCCGCTGAGCGAGGCCGCGCTGCGCCAGATCGGTGGGCTGGGCCATCAGATCAGCGATGTCGCGGCGCCCTTCGATGCGGCGCGGATGTGGAACAGCTGGACCGACCTGCGGTCTTTCTCAATCGCGTCTGGGCTTTATCCGCTGTTTGCCGACGCGGAGACGCGCGACCGGCTCAAGACCTCGGCGCAGTGGGAAATCGCGCGCGGCATGACGCTGACCGGAACAGAGCTGAACACGGCCAGTCTTGCGCGATCAGACTGGTATCACTGCTGCATGGATCTGTTTCGGGAGATCGATGTGCTGGTGCTGCCTTCGGCGCAGTGCTGGCCGTTCGAGGTCGGGATGGAACATGTCAAGGAGATCGCCGGGGTGCACATGGACACCTATCACCGCTGGATGCAGGTGGTGATCCCGGCCAGCCTGGTGGGCCTGCCTGTGGTGAACATCCCCATCGGATTTGGCGACAACGGCCTGCCTGCGGGCCTGCAACTGATCGGGCCGCGCGGGGCGGAGGGGCGGCTTTTGCAACTGGCGCAGCAGTGGCACGATCTGACCGATTGGCCGAACGCCCGTCGCCCGGTTATCTGAGCGGAGGGCGGGCGGGGCCCAGTGGGGCCTCGCGGCCAGCGTCGATCAACCTGGCGCGCAGCCTGTGCTGATCGGGATGATTGATTTCCAGTGCGAAGACATGGGCGTGGGTCAAATAGAACGCCTCTGCCTCGGCGGCGTTGGCCTGCGCTGCGGCTTGCTGATAAAGCGTGACAAGTGCGGCCTTGTCGTCTGTGCGGTGGGCTGCCAGCAACGCCGCGTCAAGCTCTGTCACTCCGCTGCGTGCGGCGTGGCGCGCGCGCGCTCCATCTGGGCGGCGACCCAATCGTGGAACAGGTGTGTCGGCCCGTCCATCGCCGGTGAAAAGCGGCCCCCGTCAAACGTGGGCGCATGCCGACCACGCTGCATCCCCTCAACGACAAAGACGTCTTCGACGAAAACGTCCTTCCATTGCCGCGCGTTGCGGGCGCGCAGCGCCTTGTCGGTATCGGGGGAAGGGTAGTAGATGTTGATGTTCTCAAGCGTCCGTTCCGTGCCTTGCGGGACAAGGATGATCGAATAGGCATGATCGCGATGCACGCCCAGCAACACGTTGGGAAAGACGGTGATGTATTCTGCGGCGGTGTCCCACTTGTCGCTCAGCCCGTCGAAGTCGGGAAAGACGCGGCCATCCTCGTCGGTCAACTGCCGGTAGACCAGCGTGCCTTGCCCTGAGTAGCTGAGCGGGGCTTCGATGTGGTAATGGTCTTCCAGCCGGGAATAGCTGTTGAGGCCGGGATGTATCCACGGCAGGTGATAGCTTTCGCAGTAGTTCTCCACCGCCAGTTTCCAGTTGCAGGCCACATCAAGTGTGAATTTGCTTTCTGGTCCGCCGTGATGAAGCGGTTTGTCAAACTCGGCCCAGCGGGCCATCAGATCTGCGTGGGCCTCTTCGAAGGGCAGGGCGGTGCCGGACACGTTGATATAGATCACATCCATCCAGATGTGGCTGCGGATTTCCACCAGACCCAGCAGCGCGCGGTCAATGCCTTCGTGGGTGTTCTGGCCCGGCCCGCCCACGTGCGGCGTGCTGACCAGCCTGCCGTCGGTGGCATAGCACCAGCTGTGATAGGGGCAGCGGATCGCCCCTTCGATGCGGCGCGGTTCCTCGATCAGGATCATGCCCCGGTGGCGGCAGGTGTTCTGAAAGACGCGCACGTTGTCTTCGCGGTCGCGCACGATAAAGAGCGGCATGCCCAGAAACGTCATCGGCACCGCATCGCCCACCTCGGGCACGTCCGCGGCCACGCCAAGGCCCGCCCAGTTGTCAAACAGCACCGCTTCGCGTTCCTCGGCAAAGACGGCCTGGTCGATATAATGTGCGTTGGGCAGGCCATTGGCCTGTGCGATGGGCTGACGGACGCCGCTCAGATCGGTGGAAGGTGCTGACATGGCTTGGGTCCCCTTGGTATATTCTGGAGACATCCTAGCGGATTCACGCGCGCGATGGCCTTCCTGTCTGCGACTTCGACTTTTTCAGGGGCGACATGGCGCGGCTGATCAGGAAAAGGGCGTATCCACCCGCAACAGGCGACGGTGAAAGGGCGGCAGTTCCTCTGCGGTGCAATATCCCGCCTCGCGCGCGGCAGGCAGGGCGGCGGAGAATTCCTTGCCCAGATATTCATACACAAGCCGGGTTGCGCGCACTTCGCCTGCGGCTTCGGGCACGGTGCGGGTGACATAGCCGACCCAGAAGTTGTTCTCAAACGAAGCGACCCGGCTGAGGTAGTTGTAGGAGCAGGTCATCGCGTTGTGGCGGGAGACAAACAGGCTGATCCCGTCTTCCTGCTGCATGACCAATCCGCGGAATTCGCGCGCGACAGGGGTGGTGGGCAGATCCTGGATCTGCATCGCTTCCCTGGCTTCGAAGCCGCGCATGCAGGTGGTCCTGCCCTGACGGCTGATAAAGACCAGTGCCGCAACGAAGATGTCCTGTTTGACAAAGCTGCGTCGCGCAAAGCGATAAAAACCGCTTGGAAAGACGTCTTCGGGCACGTCCTGCGCGCCTGCACCCACATAATCGCGCAGGTAGGGATTGCTGATCGGGTCGTCGCTGTTGCTGATCTGGTCCACCGGTTCCAGCAGCACGCGGCCATCGACATCGAAGAAAGCGCAGATGCGGGCCAGAACATCTGGACGCGGAAAGCTTTCACCGCTGAGGTAGCGATTGAACTGTGTGCGGTTGATGTGCAATTGCCGGGACAGATCGGAGATCGAGGGATACCCGGCCGCAAGCCGTCGCAGGTTCGCCCCGAACATGGCACGCAGTTCGGCTGGTGAAGAAGGTGTCGTTTTCATGCTTGCTTTAAGGGTCTCTTTACATCCACGTGTTTAGTGGTCGATAGCAGGTCTGGTGCGGGTGTAAAACCGTAACTGACGCTGGTTGTGCATCAGTTTGACGCTATTGCGCGACACCTCTCCCGTTTGACCGACACAAAAAACGCCGTCTTGTCAGTGCTATGCACGTTTCGCGTGCAACGTAATCGTGGCTATTGTCCACTTTAGGGACAAAAATGGATGGACGATAATGATCGGTGTTGTGCTTTGGAGCGATCCAGACGGAAAATCAGCTGTATTCTGGTGCGAAGATCAGGGTGATCTGGCATACTTTGAACAAACAGAAGAGCCACATGTGGGCGGTCGGCTGTTTGTTGCGGGAGACATGCTGAGCTTTGACGTCGCGTATGAGGGTCGGATGCGCCGGGCCAGCAATCCGCAGGTGCTGGTGCAGCACGTGGGCAAGAGCCTGCCTGCGCAATTGCGTCAAACCGCGAAGAAGGTGCAGACCAGCCCCAGCCAGGCTGCAAACACATCGCGTTGTGCCAACATCGTTGCGCTGGATACACATCGTGCGACCCTGGATGCGCCTGCATTGCGCCCCGCGCGAGAGGCCTGATCATTCATCAGGCCAGCGCTGTATCTGAACGCAGCGCCTAGTCGCCGCGCGACAGCGCCGCGACACCGGTGCGTGCCACTTCCACAAGACCCAGTGGCCGCATCAGGTCGGCAAAGGCGTCGATCTTTTCCGGCGCGCCGGTAATCTCGAAGACAAAGCTTTCCAGAGTGCTGTCGACCACGTTGGCGCGGAAGATATCGGCCAGCCGCAGGGCTTCGACCCGGTGGTCGCCCTTGCCTGACACCTTGAACATCGCCAGTTCCCGTTCGACGCTGGCGCCTTCAACGGTCAGGTCGTGCACCTCGACCACGGTGACGATGCGGCCCAGCTGCGCCTTGATCTGTTCGATCACCTGCGGCGTGCCGGAGGTGACGATGGTGATGCGGCTGAGGTGCCCGGTGTGGTCGACTTCCGCGACCGTCAGGCTGTCGATGTTGTATCCCCGACCGGAGAAGAGGCCGATGACACGGGCCAGAACGCCGGGTTCGTTTTCCACCAGCACGGCAAGGGTGTGCCGTTCGATCACGTCCGAAAAGGTGGGCCTTAGGTTGTAGGCGGAGTGGCTGGTGGCGCCTTTTTTGATTTTTAGGGCTGACATGTGTGATTTCCTATTGCTCAAACAACCGACAAATAAGTTGGTCGGTATTATCCAACCATTCGAATCTGGATTTCTTGACCTTACGAATGTTCGGCCTTTCTTTTTTCAATCCATCCTTGTTGCCCTTATTGTGCATTGCGATCTCATCGCCCAAATCAGGCAGGGGTTTTCCCGGCTTAGCGCCGAACCAGCCAATAGACTTTATCTGAAGCCTGTCTCGATCCACGATTAACCAGACTACGCACCCAGAAGGAGCTTTGCTCAAACCGGTGTTTACCTTTTGAAACGACGCTTTCCCGCCTTCCGCCATAGCTTTGAGTTGAACATGTCTGGACATTCCGTCGCAGGTGAGAATTACGTCATATCCAAATGCATCTGTTTGAGATCTGGCAATGGATATAAATTTGTCTGCCGCCCACGCGTTTGAGCAGATTTCTGAAAGGAAGACATATTCAATGTATTCCTCGCGAATAGAGGAATACAGAGTGTGTTTTTCAGCGATACTTTCGCTCACACCAACACCTTACCTTCAGCATCAATCGCGGTCTGCGTATCCACCTCGCCCATGATCATCTCATTATGCGCCTTGCCGGATGGGATCATCGGGAAGCAGTTTTCGTGCTTTTCCACCAGACAATCGAAGATCACTGGGCCGTCGTGGTTCAGCATCTCCATGATCGCATCGTCCAGATCATCGGGGTTGTCACACAAGATACCCTTCGCCCCAAACGCCTCGGCCAGTTTCACGAAATCGGGCAGGGATTCCGACCATGAGGACGAATACCGCTCCCCATGCAGCAATTCCTGCCACTGGCGTACCATGCCAAGGCGTTCGTTGTTCAGGATGAACTGCTTGACGGGCAGGTTGTACTGCATCGCCGTGCCCATTTCCTGCATGTTCATCAGCCACGATGCCTCTCCCGCGACGTTGATCACCAGTGCCTCCGGGTGCGCCATTTGCACACCGATGGAGGCCGGGAAGCCGTAGCCCATCGTACCCAAGCCCCCGGAGGTCATCCAGCGGTTGGGGTCTTCGAAGCCGAGGTATTGCGCGGCCCACATTTGGTGCTGGCCCACTTCGGTACAGATGTAGCGGTCATGGTCCTTGGTCAGCGCCTCAAGCCGGGCCAGCGCATGCTGCGGTTTGATCACCTTGCCCTTTTGCGTGAACTTCAGGCAATCGACGCTGCGCCATTCCTCGATCTGTTGCCACCATTTGGCGACGCTTTCCGAATTGGTCTTGCGGCCACGGGATTTCCACACCTTCAGCAGGTCTTCAAGCACATGGCCCACGTCACCCATGATCGGGATGTCCACGCGGATGACCTTGTTGATCGAGGAGGGGTCAATGTCGATATGCGCTTTCTTCGACTTGGGGCTGAAGGCGCTGACAACGCCGGTGATGCGGTCGTCAAAGCGCGCGCCGATGTTGATCATCAGATCGCAGTCGTGCATCGCCATGTTGGCTTCATAAAGCCCGTGCATGCCCAGCATGCCCAGCCATTTGTCCCCTGACGCGGGATAACATCCAAGGCCCATCAGGGTGGAAGTGATGGGAAAGCCCGTCGCCTCCACCAGTTCACGCAGCAATTGCGAGGCACCGGGGCCGGAGTTGATCACGCCGCCGCCGGTGTAGAAGATCGGGCGCTTGGCCTTTTCCATCGCGGCGACCAGTTCGGTGATCGCTTCGAGATCGCCTTTCACCTGCGGTTGGTAGCGGGAAGTGGAGGGTGCCTTGGGCGCATAGGTGCCTGTGGCGAACTGCACGTCCTTGGGGATGTCCACCAGCACCGGGCCGGGGCGGCCTGACGTGGCCACGTGGAACGCCTCATGGATGACGCCGGACAGTTTGTCGGTCTCCTTCACCAGCCAGTTGTGCTTGGTGCAGGGGCGGGTGATGCCGACGGTGTCGGCTTCCTGAAAGGCATCCGATCCGATCATGAAGGTTGGCACCTGACCGGTCAGAACCACCAGCGGGATGCTGTCCATCAACGCGTCCGTCAATCCGGTCACTGCGTTGGTCGCACCCGGGCCGGAGGTCACCAGCACCACACCGGGTTTGCCGGTGGCGCGGGCATATCCCTCGGCGGCATGCACCGCGCCCTGTTCATGGCGTACGAGGATGTGCTTGATGGAGTTCTGCTGAAAGACCTCATCATAGATGGGTAGGACAGCGCCGCCGGGGTATCCGAATACGGTGTCCACACCCTGGTCAATCAGGGCTTGGACGATCATTTTGGCTCCGGTCATCTGGCGTGTCATGGTCTGTCTCCGTAAGGCAGATGGTAAAGTATGGGTCGTGTTTCGTGTGCGCATAAAAAAGCCCCCGGTGGTAAGACGGGGGCGCATGGGTCTGATTGTGGTTAACCGTTACCGGCCCATGCGCGTGGTTCCTACAATGACGACTAGGGTAGTCATGGTGTGCTCCTTCAAGCGTGCGTGGACATTATGAGCGGCGCAGGAGGGCGTCAACAGGCAATTCGATGAAATTTATGTCCTGTAGTGGAAATAATGCGACATATTCTTTCGCTGGCCGGGTCATGTGCGACATTTTGGCAAATATGGTGCCGGATCGGAGGGCGCGGGACCACCGCACGGGGCGCGGTCGGCAGGTCCGCCACCCGCCAATGACCGTTTGGCAGGCGACGACATGGATTGAAAAGCGGGAATTTTGGAACCTTGTGCGCTTTCAACATGTTGAGAGGGCAACAGGGCAACGTGCCCGCATTGAATGAAGGAGAGATGAGATGAAAACCGCTGCAATTATCGCTGGTGCCGCTGTGGTGGCGCTTCTGGCCGCCGCCGGTTTCTACATGATCGACGTGGATCAGACACAGGAAACCCGTCTGCCGACCGTGGATGTTATCGTGGAAGAGGGCCAGTTGCCCGCCTATGACGCAGAGGTCGGTTCGATCACGATGACGCAGGAAGAAGTGGACGTGACCGTTCCGGAAGTGGACGTGACGATGGAAGAGAAGATCGTCACGGTGCCCGGTGTCAGCATCACCCCCCCGGCTGACGACAGCTAGGGCTGGGCCTGACATATCTGAAGCACTTCAAGCCCCTTCGGCGATCCGGTCGGAGGGGTTTTCCTGTGGGTCAGTGGATTTTCAGAACTCGACGCCCGTGCCCTGCAATACGCCATGCTCCAGCGCATAGCGGGTCAGCCCCGCGGTGCTGGAAATGCCCAGCTTGCGCTTGATGTTCTTGCGGTGCGTTTCGACCGTGCGCACGGAGATATCCAGCGCGATGGCGACGTCCTTGTTGGAGTGTCCTTGCGCCAGTTGCAACAGGATCGTCTGTTCGCGTTCTGTCAGCGCTTCGCGGGCCGGGTGATCCTTGGGTTTGATCGAGCCCTGCGCGCCGGTGCACAAATACCGCTCCCCGCCCATCACGACGTCGATGGCCTGTTTGATCTCATCGGTGGGCACGTCCTTGAGAAGATATCCCATCGCCCCGTGGCTGAGCGCGGAGGAGATGTATTCGGGGTTGTCGTGCATCGACAGGATCACGATGCGCGTGTCGGGGCGGCGTTCCAGAACGATCTCCGTGGTGCTGAGACCGCCCATTTCCGGCATGTTGAGATCCATCAGGATGACATCGGGATCAAGCGCATCCAGCTGGTCGATCACGGCCTTGCCATTGGTCAGGGTGCCGATCACGCAGATATCGTCATAGCTTTCGAGGATCGATTGGATGCCTTCGGCAACCATCGGGTGATCATCGACGATCAGGACTTTGGCAGGGGTTGTCATTCGGCAGCTACTTTCGGGGCAGGGGTTGTCTTGCTTTGCGGGGTCAGCATGTGGCTGAGCGGGACGGTGGCTTCGATGGTGGTGCCGCCGCCGCGCGCCTCGGAGATGCGGAGCCATCCGCCAAGTTGCTCCATGCGTTCCTGCATGTTGCGCAGGCCCAAACCCGCGGCCCGTTTCGTGGCGGGCATGCCGCGGCCGTTATCGCTGATGCGCAGGGTGGCGCCGCGCCGGTGGCCGCGCAGGTCCACCGCGACCGCCGTCGCACCCGCGTGGCGTTCGATGTTTGTCAGCGCTTCCTGCGCGATGCGATAGAGGGCGATGCGCGCATCGTTATCGAGCCGGTTGCGAAAGACCACCGTTTCAAAGTCGCAGGCAATGCCGGTGCGGGCGGCAAAGTCTTCGGTCAGTGTCTTGATGGCGGGGCCAAGCCCCAGATCATCCAGCACGCCGGGGCGCAGATCGCGGCTGATCCGGCGGACTTCGCTGATCGCCTCGCCCAGCGAACCGATCCCTTTTTCAAGCGGTTCCTGCGCGCCGTCCTTGCCCTGATCCAACCGGCGGCGGGCATTGTCGAGCGCATAGCGCACGCCGACAAGGATCTGGCTGATGCCGTCATGGAGTTCGCGCGCCACACGGCCGCGTTCTTCTTCCTGTGCATCGAACACGCGTTGGGTCAGGCGCTTGAGCTTGGCATCCGCCAGTCTGCGTTCGCGCAGATTGATCAGCATACCGGTGCCGAAGACAACCAGCAGGGCGGCAAGGGTGATTGCGCCGATGTAGACAAACGTGCGCTGGACACTTGTTTCCACGTCGGCACGGGCCGCCGCGACCGACGCAAGCACGTCATCGATGAACACGCCTGTTCCCACCGCCCATCGCCATGACGGAAAGGACGTCACATAGGTGATCATCCGTGCTTCTTCGCCGGTGCTGGGCTTGGGCCAGAGATAGGAGTGATACCCTGCGCCGTCACGGGCGATGCGGATCAGTTCATCCACCACGGGCGTGCCCTGACTGTCGGTCTGGCCGGTCCAGTTCGTATTGATCCGTTCGGTCTGGCGGGGGCTGACCAGCGCGTTGCCGTCGTAGTCGTAGACAAAGAACTGGCCCTCATCGCCAAAGATCATGGCCGACAGGATCTGTGCAACCTGTGCCTTGGCGGCATCATCATCGGGCGCGGCGCTGCCGTAAATGAAATAGAACCCGTTACGGGCCTGCGTGACGTAATTGCGCAGTTCGGCCTTCTTCGCCTCGATCAGCTGATATTCGAGCAGGTTGATCTCGCGTTCTGCCACGGCGCGGGATTGCAGCGCCACCAGCACGGCAATCAGCGCCACTGCGACCACAAGGGGCAGGGCGGCCAGCAGGGTCAGCTTTTGACCGTATGACAGGGCGATCTGTGGCAGGCGACGCAACATAGCAATGATTCGATACGCTGAAACCGCGCCAATGCAAAGCCTTTCGCCCCATTCAACCGCAGGCTGGTGGTATCCGGCCGTGGCAAACGGGGGGATTCGCGGAAAAAAATGCGAAAAATGAACAAGATAACCTGTCCTACGCAGTAGTTGGTATTTTCAATTCGGGGCCTGTGGTTAAGGTGGCCGGACTTTAAACCTGCCCGTGCGCCTGAAAGCCGGTGACGCGGGATTTCCTAGGGAGGAATAACACCTATGGATCGTCGTTCATTTCTGAAGACGTCTGCACTTGGCGGGACGGCCGCTGCAGCATCCACACTGGCGGCCCCTGCGTATGCAGCCGGTCACCGCACACTGACAATGGTCACATCCTGGCCCCGCGGCTTTGCCGTGCTGGACGATGCGGCAACATACCTCAACAACATGGTCGATGAGATGTCTGACGGCACCCTGACCATCGACAAGAAAGCCCCCGGCGAACTGGTCGGCGCGTTCGAAGTGTTCGACGCGGTGTCTTCCGGCCAGGCGGACATGTACCACTCCGCTGACTACTATTTCATCGGTCAGCACCCGGCGTATGCCTATTACACCGCCGTGCCTTTCGGCGGCACCGCGCAGGAGCTGACAAACTGGTACCACCACGGTGGCGGTCACGACCTGCACAATGAACTGGGCGAGGTTTTCAACCTCAAGTCCTTCCTTGCCGGTAACTCCGGTTCGCAGTCCGGTGGCTGGTTCCGCAACGAGATCAACTCCGCAGCAGACTTCAACGGCCTCAAGTTCCGCATGCCTGGTCTGGGCGGCAAGGTGCTGGGCAAGCTGGGCGCATCCGTTCAGAACATCCCCGGTGGCGAACTGTACCAGGCGCTGTCTTCCGGTGCCCTTGACGGTCTGGAGTGGGTCGGTCCCTTCGCGGACGAACGCGCGGGCTTCCAGGAAGTCGCGAAGGTCTACTACACGGCGGGCTTCCACGAGCCGGGCTCCGGTCTGGCGGCTGCGGTCAATCTGGACGTCTTCAATGACCTGGCCCCAGCGCACCAGAAGATCATCGAGTATGCGTGCATGGCGACAACCCACGTGCAGCTGGCCGAAACGCTGGCCAACAACGGTGCGGCCCTCGGCCGTCTGCAGCAGCAGGGCGTGAAGACCATGCAGTTCTCCGATGACGTCTGGGATGCCTTCGGTCAGGCTTCCTCCGAAGTGATGGACGAGAATATGGGTGACGATCTGTTCGCCCGGACACGTGCCAGCTTTGAAGAGTCGCTGACATCCTCGGCGGAATGGCTGTCCAAGTCCGACGCCTTCTATGTCGAACAGCGCGAGCGTGTGCGCAACAAGGCGTAAGCCTTTGGAAAGATAGCGTTGAGGGCCGCAAGTATGCGGCCCTTGATGCACATCAAGGACGGCTTTCGGGAGAGGCCGCATAAGCGTTGGACCGGACGGGACACGCTGACAAACAGGGGGGACATCAATGGCAGATGACGTGGTATGCGAGGGATTTTTCCGCGCAGCTGAGGGCGCAAAGCTCAGCTGTCTCGACAAATTCCAGGACAGCGGCATGGTCCAGTTCGTGCTGGGCAACCTGCTTGAGGCCCCTTACAACCTTTTCGCCGCACTTTTCCAGCCGCAGCTTTGGTTGAACTGGTCGAACCCCGAAGCGCTGATGCGCTTCATCTATTACGGTGGTTCGGTCGAGTTCTTCTTTGTTTGTGCGGTGGTCCTGATCATCCTCACGGCTGTCGGCATGGCAAGACGGTCGGTGATGTGGGGATGCGTGCGCGGACTTGAAGGGTTCGGCAATTTCATGGGGCGGACGTTTGCCTGGGCGGGCCTGATCATGGTGATCCAGCAGATCATCATCGTCTTCATGCAGCGGATCTTCACCCGGCCCGATATTTCTGTCGGGTTTGGGATTCCGTTGCAGTTCGATATCTCCTGGTTTGCCGAAGAACTGAAGCTTTTCAATGCGATGGTCGTCTGTCTGTGCGTGTCCTACACGTTCATTCAGGGCGGCCATGTGCGGGTCGACCTGTTCTATGCAGGTGCCAAATTCCGCACCAAGAAGATCATCGACATGTTCGGCGCGCTGTTTTTCATGATCCCGTTTGCGACGGTGACATGGCTTTACGGCTGGTTCTTCATGTGGCGGCATCTGGTCACCCCGAACCCGTCGGCGTCTGACCGGCTGGATCTGCTGCTGCGCAAGTCCAAATTGCTGAAATGGAATGTGGAGACGATTGGCTTCTCTCCCAACGGTTTCAACGGATATTTCATCTTCAAAGTCCTGTTGTGCATGTTCTGCGTGATGGTGATCTTGCAGGCCATCGCGGTCTTCTATCGCAGCTGGTGCGAATTGCGTGAAGGCGAAGCGTCTGCGGACAAATACCTCGACAAGGACACGCTTGGCGAAGGCGAAGAAGCCTATGAGGGGACACACTGATGTTTTTCGGGTTGGACGGGGTCGAAGTCGGCCTGATCATTGTATTCATCTGCCTGTTTGGCGGTATCCTCTCGGGCTTTCCGGTGGCCTTTGCCATTGGCGGTGCGGGCATCATCAGCTTCGGGATCATCGCGGCGATGGACAGCGCGGGTTTGCTGATCCATGCCGCGATTGACACCGGGTCGCAGGCGTACCGCGATCTGGTGAACTCCGGCGTCAAGGCCGACACGATATCGTTGTTCAGGTATCCCGACTTGCCCCGTATTGCCGAACCGGTGTTCCCTTCGGGTTGGGAAGTGGCGCTGGACCGAAATGTGTCTTTCATCGTGAATCGCATGAACGAACGCGTGCTCGCGGGCCAGTCGATTGAAACGCTGCTGGCGGTGCTGATGTTCGTTCTGATGGGCATTACGCTGGAACGTTCCAAGATCGCCGACGATCTGTTGACCACGATGGCCAAGGTGTTCGGGCCACTGCCCGGCGGTCTGGCGGTGTCGGTTGTGGTTGTGGGGGCCTTTTTGGCCGCGTCGACCGGGATCGTTGGTGCAACTGTTGTCACAATGGGCCTGCTGGCCCTGCCGACCATGTTGCGCAATGGCTATTCGCCCGAGATTGCGACCGGGGTCATCGCGGCGTCTGGCACGCTGGGTCAGATTATTCCGCCGTCGATTGTGATCGTTTTGCTGGGCACGCTGGCAGGGGATCTCTACTCCGCCGCGCAGGAAGCACGGGCGCAGACAGCGGGCTGCACAGACGCGCTGACCTTCCTTGGCGAACCGGCTGTGGTGTCCGTCGGCACGTTGTTTCAGGCGGCCCTGCTGCCGGGCATCATGTTGGCGCTGCTCTATGCGCTTTATGCCTTTGGATACGCGCTGCTGAACCCTGAAAAAGCCCCCGCGGTTGAGATGGGATCGACCAATTCGGAACCGATCACCCGCAATGAGGCGTTCACTTGGTTCCTTGGCGCGCCTGCGCTGCTGATTGTGGGCACGATCCTGCTGGGCAACCTCAACGTCGTCGGCAGCCAAAGCACCACGATTTCCAGCTTCTCCGACATCGGGCAGGCGGCCAGCCTGCGGACCAACGTCGGCGAGGAATGCAAAGCCTCCATGATTGACCTGCACGGGCAGGACGCATGGGATCTGGCAGTGGAAGAGCAAAAGGTGATCGACGATGCAGGCGGTCTGGCGCAGTCCGAAAAGCTGAGCATCGAGGCGCTTCAGGAAAGACTCGATGCGAAGATCGGTGGTGCCGCGCCGATCGGGACCGGTATTGCAATCCTGATCGTTCTGATGGGGCTGTTCATGACCACGGCGCGGGGCGTGTCGCCATCCTCCGGCACGCGACCGCTGATCATCGGTGGCATCGGTCTGGTGCTGATGGTGCTGGTCGATATCCTGCTGGTCGGACCCACAACGTCCGCAGGTGTAACCTGCGTCCTGATGGCGATACCTTTCGCACTGGCGATGTATGGCGTGGTCTACGCGACCAAGCTTTGTGCCGCCAACGAACTCATCCGGGTGGTCTTCCCGCCGCTGATGCTGATCGTGGCGGTGCTGGGGTCCATCCTTGGCGGTATCACCAACCCGACGCCCGCTGCGGCACTGGGGGCCGGTGGTGCGATCATGCTGGCCGCCTACCGCAAGCTGAAGGACGAAGACCGTTCGCCCAAGGTGATCATCTGGTCCACGCTGGCGATCATCGTCTGCATTCTGGTGGGCGTGAATTTCGATCTGCGCATCAACCAGGAGGGCGTGAGCTTTGAAAGCTGGTTCGCCTTCTTCGTGGCCTATGGCGCGTATCTGTATGCGGTGTTCGGGCTGCTGTTCTCTTGCTGGATCCTTTATACATCCGGCGTGTTGACACCTGTTGTGCGGGAGACGGCCAAGGTCACTTCGATGGTGTTCACCATCCTGATCGGCTCGCAACTTCTGAACCTTGTGGTGATCAGCTTTGGCGGGGAGCATTACATCCAGCAGTTCCTGAAGTCGTTCGATAACGAATTCACGGTCTTCCTGCTGGTGATGCTGGTGCTGTTCGTGCTGGGCTTCGTGCTTGATTTCCTTGAGATCATCTACATCGTGGTGCCGATTGTGGGGCCGGTGATCTATGGCGGATCGTTCGATCCCAAGTGGGTGACCATCATGATCGCGGTGAACCTGCAGACGTCGTTCCTGACGCCGCCTTTCGGTTTTGCGCTGTTCTATCTGCGCGGGGTTGCCCCGGCCAGCGTGACAACCGCGCATATCTATCGCGGGATCATCCCCTTCGTGCTGATCCAGGTGCTGGGACTGGCGGTGTTGTGGACCTTCCCGGGGATCGTCACGATCGTGCCGGACCTGATCCCGAACTAGACACCATACGGGTAAGAAACCGCCGATTGGTTGGCGGAAAATGGCCGCTCCCTCGGGGGCGGCCATCGGTTTTTCCAGGTTGCGCAGTATCGCACCATTGCTGACAGAATTTCGCCTGTATTTGTCGTTACCTCTTGTAAAAATACGTCAAGTACTGGGAACCCGGATGAGCGACAGCAGCCTAGAGGCGCGCCTGAGCCGATTGAATGCACAGGCAGCCGCACCAAACAGGGCCAAAGTGGAAAAGCCCGTAACCTTGGGGCGCCAGCAACGGCGGCGCGCCAAGCTGGCGCGCGCGCTCAACCTGCTGGAAGAGGCGGGGATCAGGGGCAACTATGCCTATCCGCTGCCGTTCTACTGGCTTACCCGGGTTGGCCTGATCTTCAAACCGCTGCATTACCGGTCATGGACGGGTTTGACAATTTTCGCCTTGGCGCTGTTCACGGTGATCTTCCTGGGGGCGGTCAAGCTGGCCAATCTTGTCGGATATGTCCCGATGCCACTGGCGCGGATGGTGGATGTTGGTCCGGCGATGTTTCTGGGGGTCAACATCGGCCTAAGCGTGACGTTTGCCGCGATCTACAAGCGCAAGGCCGAACGGATCGGCTTGCCCCGCTGGCGCGATCTTTGAAGCAGGACGTCTGAGGCTACCGGACGCGAACCGACCGGGGGCTAGCGGCTGCGCGGCCCTACGTCAGGCAGGGAGATATTGGCCACCTGTTCGGCAATCGGATCGTTGCTGAGCGGGTGTTGCTTCAGCTCGAACGCCTCGGGATCTTTCAGCTTCTGCCACGCACCGCCCATATAAACCTCAAGCCCGGCGAAGTTGGCCTTGTAGCCCATCTTCTGGCTGCCGGGTACCCAGTACCCCAGATAGACATAAGGCAGGCCCGCCGCACGGGCGATCTCCACATGGTCGAGGATGATGTAGTTTCCAAGGCTCGCCCGCGGACGGTCTGGGGTGTAGAACGAATAGACCATGCTGACCCCATCCCCCAGCACATCCGTGAGGCAGACGCCGACAAGCGCGCCGGATTCGGTATCGTTGTATTCGATGACACGGCTGCGGATCGGGGTTTCCTCGATCATGGCGGCGAATTCGAAAACGTCCATGTCCGCCATCCCGCCATCCGCATGGCGGCTGTCGAGGTATTTGCGGAAAAGTGCGTATTGATCTTCGGTGGCCCAGGGCGACGTGGCGCGGCGCGTCAGCCCTTCGTTGCGTTTGATCGTGCGTTTCTGGCTGCGCGTGGGGGCGAAGGCGGACACGTCGATGCGGGCGGAAAGGCAGGCCGCGCAATCGGCACAGGACGGGCGGTAGAGCACGTTCTGGGACCGGCGAAACCCCTGTGCAGACAGGCTGTCGTTCAGTTCGGCCGCGTTTTCCCCCTGAAGCGCCGTGAACAGCTTCCGCTCCATCCGGCCCTCAAGATAGGGGCAGGGCTGCGGGGCAGTCACGTAAAACTGCGGCGTAAGTGGCAGACTATGGCGCATGGATTCCGTCTTTGGTTTACCAAATGATAGCCTTGGTCAGCCCATGCGCCAATAGCGAGTTTAATAAAATGCGAGTGATTTCGCGGCCGTTCGCCTAGCCGCGCTGGCGGCGGTTCATCGGCACCGTGCCAAGCACCATGTCGGTCAATCCCTGACGGCGCGCCGAGGTGCACATCAGAACAACCGAAATCACCTGAAGCAATGGCATCGCCAGCGACACCGAATATCCCAGCGTGTGCGCAAAGGCGAGGCCCAGATCAAGTGGCCGGTCCTGAGCGCTGCGGATTTCCATTGCCATCAGGCGCATGCCCCATGTGGCCGATCCACTGGCCAGCGTGATCACCCGGTAGGCAAAGCCCACCACCAGCATCAGCAGGCCAAAGAAGAATATGCCTGTGAACAGGGTAAAGGGGAGGATCAGCAGGCAGATCAGGGCGATCAGCACACAATCGACAAGCCATGCGACAAACCGTTTCGACGGAATGCCTTCGTAGAATTGCGGTTGATGATCGGGATCGGGATGGGGGGACATGGGGCGTTCTCGGGTCTTGGTCAAGGGTAATGCCCCCCGGTCGGAGGACCGGAAGGCAAGGGGAGGTAAGGGACGGCTTACGCTTCGGTCGGGCCGTCGTTCTTGCGGGCGCGTTCTTCCATGAACTGGTCGAACTCCGCTTTGTCCTTGGCCTCGCGCAGGCGGGTCAGGAAGCTTTCGAAGTTGCTCTGCTCTTCTTCCAGGCGGCGCAGCGTGTCTTCCTTGTAGGCATCGAACGCGGCATTGCCGGTCTTGCTGGTAGACATCATCGAACGGGTGCGGCGGTGCGCGCAGGATTTGCCAGAAAACATACGTTTGCTCCAGATCATGTAGGCCAGAAGGGCGAGGCCGACGGGCCAGAAAAAGATAAAGCCGAGGACCATCGCGGCGATCCAGGCACCTTTGCCTTTATCGTCCAGCCAACGCTCGGTGCGGGTCAACCAGCTGTCGCGCGGGGCATAGCTTTGGTCTTGGGTCAGTGTGGTCATGGTCAAGCCTTCCGGTTGGTCAGGCCTGTTTCGCGGCCTGTGATGAAGTGAGAGGTCTTATGTGAATGCCTTTCACATCAATCAAAATGGCCATTGCCCACGGGTTTGCAAGGGTAAATGTGAAGTCTTTTTACATTTTTTGAGAAAGCGATTTAAAATCAGCAAGTTGCGCGCCGGATATTTCCAGCATCTGGGTCGGTGAAAGACCGAAAACATGGTGTGGCGTGCCTGCGGCGGCCCAAATCCGGTCGAATTCCAGCAAGGTTCTGTCGAACCACGCCTGACAAGGGGTGATGTGGCCCACAGGGGAAACCCCGCCGATGGCAAAGCCGGTCTGCGCGCGAACCAGCGCGGCATCGGCCTTGCCAAGACCGGTTCCTGCAAGCGCAGTGGCCGCGTCCAGATCAACCTGATTGCCGCCAGCCGTGATGAACAGCACCGCTTCCTGCGTCTGGGTTGTCTGCAGAACGATCGACTTGGCGATCTGATCGACCTGACACCCCAGCGCAATTGCGGCGTCCATTGCCGTGCGCGCCAGCGCGGTTTCACGGACATCTATGGGGACACCGGCGCTTTCAAGGGCGGCGCGGACACGTTTCAGGCTCTTGCTCATGGCGCGACACTGTCGCAAAGGTTGGGGCATGACAACGTCCCTTACTGCACAAATCACCCGCGCGCCGCGATTGTTTGACAAGACCCTCGCGGAAGAAGCGGAGGCGCACGTCGCATCATTGCCGTCTGACCTGCGGGCGCTGATCGGTGGGGCGGCGTCCTGCGCCCCCTACCTCGCGACCTTGATCCAGAAGGAAGCGGCATGGCTTGAAGGGGCGGTGGAGGATCCGCAGGGGGCCCTGACGGCGGTGATAGGCGCCGCACGGGAGCAGGGGCCAGAGGGGCTGAACGATGCGTTGCGGCAGGCCAAGCGCCGGGTGGCCCTGATGACGGCGCTGGCCGATCTGGGCGGTGCATGGTCACTGGATCAGGTGACGCGGAACCTGACCGATTTCGCCGATGCCGCCTGTCAGGCTGCGTTGCGCGCGGGGCTGGCGGCCCAGATCAAGCGCGGCAAGTTGCCCGGCATGGGCTTGGACGATCTGGAAGACGCAGGCGGCATGGTGGTGCTGGCCATGGGCAAGATGGGCGCGGGAGAGTTGAATTACTCCTCTGACATTGACTTGATCTGCCTTTTTGATGAGACACGCTTTGGCCGGGATGATTTCCATGATGCCCGCACGGCCTTTGTGCGCGCGACCCGTGCGATGTCCGCCACGCTGAGCGATCTGACAGCGGAAGGCTATGTGTTCCGCACCGATCTGCGCCTGCGCCCGGACAGCGGCGTCACGCCTGTGTGCATGGCGATGGAAGCCGCCGAACGGTACTACGAATCCCTGGGACGCACCTGGGAACGTGCGGCCTATATCAAGGCCCGGCCGGCCGCCGGTGACATGGAAGCGGGCAACCGTTTCCTCAAGACCCTGCGCCCCTTTGTCTGGCGCAAGCACCTTGATTTCGCGGCCATTCAGGATGCCCACGACATGCGGCTGGCGATCCGGGCGCACAAGGGTCTGGGCGGGCCGATTACCTTGCCGGGGCATAACATGAAGCTGGGGCGCGGCGGCATCCGGGAGATCGAGTTCTTCACCCAGACCCGCCAGTTGATCGCCGGCGGGCGGGACCCTGACCTGCGGGTGCGCGGGACCTGCGCGGGCCTCAAGGTGCTGTCGGACAAGGGATGGGTGCCACAGGATGCTGCGGACGTGCTGACGGATCACTACACCGCCCACCGCACGGTGGAACACCGATTGCAGATGCTGCGGGACGCCCAGACCCACGACCTGCCGTCAAGCGAGGACGGGTTTGCGCGCCTTGCCGCCTTCATGGACCGCGACATTGCCGACCTCAAGGCGGACCTGCATGCCCGGCTGAGCGAAGTGCATGGTCTGACGGAAGGGTTCTTTGCCGCGTCCCGTCCGGAACGGCCCCCGCAGCCCGAAGCGGTGGCCCACCGTTTCGACGATAGCGTGCTGGACCGATGGCTCAGCTATCCGGCGTTGCGCAGTGCGCGGGGGGCTGCGTTGTTCGAAGAACTGAAACCCGACCTGCTGGCGCGTCTGGCGCAGGCGGCCAAACCCGACGAGGCGCTGCTGGCCTTTGATGGCTTTCTGGCCGGGCTGCCTGCCGGGGTGCAGCTTTTTTCATTGCTCAAGGCCAATCCGCAGCTTGCCGATTTGTTGATCGACAGCGTGAACACATCGCCCGCGCTGGCCGCGCATCTGTCGCGGAACGCGGGTGTCTTTGATGCGGTGATCGGTGGGGATTTCTTTTCCGACTGGCCGGGAGAGGCGGCGTTGACGGCACTGCTGACGGCACATCTGGCCACGGCGCCGGATTACGAGGTGCGGCTGGATGAAACCCGTCGCTGGGCGCGGGAATGGCATTTTCGCATCGGGGTGCACCTGTTGCGCGGGCTGACGACTGCTGAAGTCGCGGGGCGGCAGTACGCCGATCTGGCGCGCGCGGTGCTGGCCGCGCTTTGGCCGGTGGTGGTAGACCAATTCGCCGTGCGCCACGGGCCGCCGCCCGGGCGGGGGGCGGTGATACTGGGGATGGGATCGTTGGGGGCAGGGCGGCTGACGGCCACGTCCGATCTGGACATGCTGGTGATCTACGATCCGGCGGGCGCGGAGATGTCTGACGGCAAGCGCCCCCTTGCGACACGGTCCTATTACGCGCGTCTGACGCAAGCCATGATCACAGCCATGACCGCGCCGATGGCGCAGGGCAAGCTGTATGAGATCGACATGCGGTTGCGGCCATCAGGCAATCAGGGACCGGTGGCCACGGCCCTGAGCAGTTTCGAGGAATACCAGACGCAAAAGGCCTGGACCTGGGAACATCTGGCGCTGACGCGCGCGCATGCGGTCGCCGGCCCCGCCGCGTTGGCCCGCGATGTGACAGACCTTTGCGCGCAGGTGCTGGCCCTGCCGCAGGACCGGGCGCGGGTGTTGGCCGATGTGGCGGAGATGCGCAGCCGAATTGCCGCCGCGAAACAGCCCGCAGGCTTGCTGGACGCCAAGATCGGACCGGGCCGTTTGCAGGATATCGAACTGATGGCGCAGACCGGGGCCTTGCTGATCGGCAGCGCGGCGCATGAGATCGAGGCGGGGTTGCGCGCGGGTGCGGAGGTGGACCTTTTGAGCACTGCGGACGCCGATCATCTGTGCGCTGCGTATCGCCGCTGCTGGGCGTTGCAATGTGCGGGGCGGCTGTTGTCCGCTGACCCGCCAAAGGCGGACAGTCTTGGACAGGCCGGGGCAGGTTTTCTTGCGCAGGCGCTGGATTGCGACACCATCGCGGCGCTTGAGACGCAGATGGAACAGCACTACGCCAAGGCCGCGACGATCATTGACGCCGCACTGCCGCAGACGGGAACGACACCATGATCAAAGGTGATGAACGCGACCCCAAGGGGTTGATCCTTGAAGCCTACCGGATCGAGGACATCACGAAGGCCGAATGCCGCACGATCTTTCTGGACTGGGCGCTGAGCCTGCCTTTGGAGAACGACACCGGCGCGACCATCCGCACCTTGCTGGATCAATACCGCAGCCCGCACCCCGATCACCCGATGACACAGGTCCTGATCGAGGGGCTGTCGACCATGGAAGCCCCGCGCCGACGCGGCGGATGGCGCGGCCGTCCGCGCAACTGATCCGCATCGAAAGCCTCCGTCATCGCTGAATTGATGCGTTTTTACGCGAAATTTGGCGTAATGCTGCCGCATTCTTTGTGGATAACTCCCGCAACAAAAGCCCGGACTCCGTCCGGCATGTGGGAGACCCGAAATGAAAACACTTCGCCTGATTACCGCCATTGGCCTTGGCGCGCTTGTCGCCGCCTGTGGCACAGCACCTGGCATTCCAAGCCGTGCAGCACCCAATGATGCAGCACAACCACCCTTGAATTTCCAGCAGGACGGCCTTGGCCAGCCCGCCGCCGCAGCGCGTGCCGTGATGCCGCAATCGATCAACGTGGCGTCCATCGTGGTGCGCGTGCCCGAGACCCTGACGGTGTCGGAATCAAACGGGTATTACCCGCGCGCCGATATCGTCTGGCGGGGCGACGTGCTGGGGGACCGCCGCGCCCAGATCAAGGCCATCTTTGAAGATGCCTTTGCCCGCGGCACCAGCACACTGCAGGGTGAGACACCTGTAATCATCGATGTGCAGGTCAAGCGCTTCCATTCCGTCACCGACCGCACACGCGCATCGGTGGGTGGGGTGCACAACATGGAGTTCTTCCTGACAGTCTATGACGCCGAAACGGGTGCGGTGTTGATGCCAACGCGCGAAGTGGCGGCTGATTTGCCTGCCTTGGGCGGGTCCGAGGCGATAGCCGCGGATCGTCAGGGCCAAACCCAGAAGGTCCGCGTGACCAGCTATCTGGCGCTGACCATCGATGAAGAACTGCGCAAGCGCCCGATCTGATCGGACCGACGTAATATCATCCCTTTCGCTGATCCGGCGAAAGGGCTAGAGGGGGCGCTATGACAGCGCCCCTTTCCGCATCCCCCGATCCATCCGATGATCTGCCCGTTGTACGGCTGATGCCCAAGGCAAACGCCAAGGCGATCCGTCACGGGTTTCCCTGGGTCTATGCCAATGAACTGGTCACCGACCGCCGCACCCGCAAGCTGGACGCGGGCACCATCGCGCGGCTGGAAGATACCGCGCGCCAGCCGCTGGGGCTGGTGGCGCTTAATCCTGCGTCAAAGATCATCGCGCGGGTGCTGGACCGTGATCCGGGCGCGCGGATCGATCAGGACTGGTTCGAAGGCCATATCTCCCGCGCGCATGGGCTGCGCACGCAGGTCTATGACACGCCTTTCTATCGGCTGATCCATGCGGAGGCCGATGGCCTGCCCGGTGTGGTGATCGACCGTTTTGGCGATGCCTGTGTGGTACAGCCCAATGCCGCCTGGGCCGATGCGCTGATCGACCCCCTTTGCGCGGCGCTGCAGGTTGTGACGGGGGTGCCGAATATCCTCAAGAACGCAACGGGGCGGGCGCGGTCGTTGGAAGGGCTGGACGATCAGAACAGGATACTGGCGGGCAGCGCGCCGGACGGCCCCGTGCAGGTGCCGATGAATGGCGCGATCTATCTGGCGGATCTGACGGGCGGGCAGAAAACCGGACTGTTCTTTGACCAGCGCCCGAACCATGAATTCGCATCACGTTTCGCGCGTAAGTCACGGGTGCTGGACATTTTTTCCCATGTGGGGGGATTTTCACTGGCGGCCCTCGCGGCGGGTGCGGAACACGCGCTTGCCGTGGATGGGTCAGCGCCCGCGCTGGCACTGGCGGCAGGGGGTGCCACGGCAATGGGCATGGCCGACCGGTTCGAGACACGTCAGGGGGACGCTTTCGACGTGCTGGCCGCGCTGCAGACCGAAGGGGCGCAGTTTGATCTGGTGATCTGTGATCCACCTGCCTTTGCGCCGTCGCGCAATGCTGCGGATGCGGGCCTGCGCGCGTATGAGCGGGTGGCGCGGCTGGCGGCTCCACTGGTGGCTGAAAACGGCACGCTGGCGCTGTGTTCGTGTTCCCATGCGGTTGATCTGACGCAGTTCCGGGGCGCGTGCGTGCGGGGCATCGGTCGGGCAGGCAGGCGCGCGACGCTGCTGCATACCGGCTTTGCCGGACCGGATCATCCGCAACTGCCACAGCTTGCCGAAAGCGGCTATCTGAAGTCGCTTTTCTTCCGGCTGTGAGCGGTCCGCGCATCCTGATCGATGCCTGCGTCTTGTATCCGACGGTCATGCGCGAAGTGGTGCTGGGCGTGGCGCGCGCAGGTCTGTTCGAACCCCTATGGTCCGCGCGTCTGCTGGAGGAATGGGCGCGTGCCGCAATAAAGCTTGGCCCCGAAGGCGAAGCGCAGGCGCGTGCAGAAATCGCTTTGCTGCGCCGGGATTGGCCTGCGGCTGAACGCCCCGCCGCGCCGGGTGTGGCGGCGCGGCTTTGGCTGCCGGATGAAAACGACATTCACGTGCTGGCGGTGGCGGTGGATACCGGTGCTGACCTGATCATGACAATGAACGCGAAGGATTTTCCGCGCGGGATATTGGCTGAAGAAGAATTGGACCGCATCGACCCGGACACCTTCCTGATGCAGCTTTGGCCTGCACAGGAACCGGTTATCCGCGACGTGGCAGACGAGGTTCTGGAGACCGCGCGCAAAATGTCAGGCAAGGATTGGCAGCATCGAAGCCTGTTCAGGAAAGCGCGTTTGCCGCGGTTGGGCAAGGCGCTGGACTTGCATTAACGACCCCGCCCAACCCCTTGATACGTCAGGATTGCCAGCGCCCTTCCAGTTTGCGCAGGGCGGCGATGCGTTCGTCCGTCTTGGGATGGCTCAAAAGCCACGCAGGTGCCGTGCCGTTGTTGGTCTGGGTCAGCGCTTCAAGCTTCCTGAACAGGCTGATCTGCGGGTCCACGCCGATGCCGGCCTTGGTCAGCAGCGCGGCGGCATAGGCGTCCGCCTCGTATTCGTCGCCACGTGACAAGCGGGCGGCCAGAAGGGTCGTCAGCATGTTCGCCACCCAAACGCCAATGAACGGGATGAAGCGGCCCAGCACCATCGCCAGCACAGTGCGCATGGCGTTCTGGCCCGAAAAATCGATCATCCGGCGGCGCGAATGGCCCAGGGCCACGTGGCCCAGTTCGTGCGCGATGACGCTGGCAAGTTCCTCCGCGGTGACCTCGCCCGCCTTGAATTTCTTGTAGAACCCGCGCGTGATGAAGATCCGCCCGTCGGGGGCGGCAAGGCCGTTGACCGGCTCGATCTCGTAGATGTGGACGTTGATGCGCGGCAGATCCAGCGCGGCGGCCATCTTGTCGCTGAGTTTCTTCAGCACCGGGTCCGCCAGCAGGGTGGAGCGCGCATCAAGTTCCTTCGCCGTCCGCCAGGCGGAAAAACGATACATGATGATGCCGTAGGCAACGGCAAGCAGAATGGGAAGGACGCGGATCATGCACTGAATATGGGGGCGATGGGCGCGGGGGCAACGGTTGGTGCGAGGTATTTGTAAAAGGATGAAGGGGGCCTGGGCGGCTACCACGCGACCGGTACGGCGGTGGGACCGCGAAAGGCCCAGCCGTGAAACGGCGCGTCACCGGTCAGATGCAGGCCGGGCAGGGCGTCGAACAGCATCGGCAGGGCGATATCGGTGATCAGGCAGCGCGAAGCGGCGGCACCGGCGCAGAAATGCGGACCTGCACCGAAGGGGATGGCGGGACCGGTGTCGCGGGTGATGTCAAAGCTGTCGGGTGCGTCGAAATGCGCCGCGTCCCGCCCGGCGGAGGAAAACATCAGAAACACGCGGTCGCCGGGGGCAAATGTCACGCCCTGCACCACGTCCTTGCGCGCGACGATCCGGGGCGACATGCCAATGGGACTGATCCAGCGCACGTATTCGGCAAAGGCATCGGCCCAGGTGTTGTCGCCGCGCTGGATGCGCGCCCGTTGATCGGGGTGGGTCAGCAGCGCCCAAGCGGTGCCCGCGATGGCATCGCGCGGTTCATTCTGCCCGCCCGAGATCACCAGTTTGATGTTGGCGCGGATGCTGTCCATGGGCAGGCCCGCCGCCTGTTGCACCGCCAGCGCACTTTGCGGCGCGGCGGCGCTGGCCATGCGGTCGATATGGGCGTCGATCAGGGCGGTGGCGGCGTGGCAGCGTGTTTCGACCGACCGGTCACCGATATAGTTGGCGCAGCCGTCGATCATGTGTTGGCTGACCCGGTCCATTTCGGCGTAGGTCATCTGTGTCAGGCCGGTGATCTGCGTCAGCGCCGCCGCCGAGACGGGCATGGCATAGTCGGTCACCAGATCGCAATGTCCCTTCGGAACAAGCTCCCGGAGGATGTCGCGTGCGGCGCGCGCGAAGATCGGTTTCCAGTGCCGCGCAACTGTTCTGGGGCTGAGTGCGGGAAAAAGGGCGCGCCGTTCGGCCATATGTGCGGCACCATCCTTGCGCATCATGTTCTCCCCCATCAGCATCGTCATAAGCCCGTCGGGCTGGTGGGAGGAGAAGACATCGATGCGCTTTTCCTCCCGGTGGATGTCGTCGCGGCGGGTGATCAGCGTGGCGTTGAGTTCGGGAACATAGGTGATCGGCGCGTCGCGGCGCATCGCGGCCAGGGCGGGGTACGGGTCAGCGGCGAATTTTGCGGGATCAATATGGGTCACTGGCGCGTTGGACATGACAATTAGCATATCCGGGGGGTGGTCACGCGCCTAGCCCCCTCAGCCCCGCATCGGAGATACCATGCCTTCCCTTTCCGCCCTTGTTTTGCCCTTTGTCGATGCCGCCGTGATGGTCACCGCGCTGATTGCGCTGACACGTGCGGCCGGTCTGCGGTCGTTTTCCAAGATGTCGGGCTATGATTTTGCAATCACGGTTGCGATGGGGTCGGTATTGGCGTCGGTCGTGGTGACCAAGAGCACCGGCGCGCTGGTCGGGATCGCGTCCCTTGGTGCGCTGTTTGTCGTGCAACTGGTCCTGTCGCGGCTGCGGGTCGGATCGGAGCAGGCCGCGGCGGTGATGGACAACGCGCCGCTGCTGATCATGGAAGGCCGCGAGATTTTCGACGACAACTTGCGTGCCGCCAAGATGACCCGCAGTGACCTGATGGCAAAACTGCGCGAGGCCAATGTCTTGCAACTGGATGCGGTGCGCGCGGTGGTTTTCGAGCAAACTGGCGATGTGTCGGTGCTGCACGGCGATGATGAAGTTGACGGCCCCCTGTTGGAGGGCGTGCAGCGGACCACCTAGCGCGTCAGTTCCTTGATCCCGCGGGACAGGCCCTCCAGCGTCATCGGGACCATGGCACCCTCGCCGAAGATCTGCTGGATCATGGTGATGGACTGGGTGTAGGACCAGTATTTCTCCGGCACCGGGTTGATCCACAGGTTCGATTTCCACTGATCGCGCGCGCGGCTCAGCCAGACCGATCCGGCTTCTGCGTTCCAGTGTTCGTTCGCACCACCGGGATAGGCGACCTCATAGGGAGACATGGAGGCGTCACCGACGAAAATACATTTGTAATCAGGGCCGTAGGTGTTGAGGACTTCGTGCGTGGGGATTTGTGCGTCCCAACGGCGGCGGTTGTCCTTCCAGACGCCTTCGTAGAGGCAGTTGTGGAAATAGTAGTATTCGAGGTGCTTGAATTCAGCGTTGGCGGCGCTGAAAAGCTCCTCCACCACCTTCACATGCGGGTCCATGGAGCCGCCCACGTCGAGAAACAGCAGCACCTTGACTGCATTGCGCCGCTCGGGCCGGGTTTTGACGTCGAGATAGCCGTGCTCGGCTGTGGCGCGAATGGTGCCGTTCAAATCCAGCTCCTCCTCCGCGCCATCGCGTGCCCAGCGGCGCAGGCGCTTCAAGGCGACCTTGATGTTGCGGGTCCCGAGTTCGACGGAATCGTCGAGGTTCTTGAATTCGCGCTTGTCCCAGACTTTCACGGCGCGCTGGTGGCGGCTTTCCTTTTGGCCGACGCGCACGCCTTCGGGGTTGTAGCCGTAGGCGCCGAAAGGCGAAGTGCCGGCCGTGCCCATCCACTTGTTGCCGCCTTGATGGCGACCCTTTTGTTCCTCAAGCCGTTTCTTGAGCGTTTCCATCAGCTTGTCGAAGCCTCCTAATGCTTCGATCTCGGCCTTTTCTTCCTCGCTCAGGTGTTTTTCGGCCATCTTCTCAAGCCATTCGTGCGGAATGTCGACGGCTTCCATGACTTCTTCAAAGCTGATGTTTTCGAGACCCTTGAAGGCTGCCGCGAAGGCCTGATCGAACTTGTCTATGTTGCGTTCGTCTTTCACCATCGCGACACGGGCGAGGTAATAGAACGCCTCCACGTCGTAGGTGGCGAGGCCTGCGGACATGCCGTCGAGAAATGCCAGGAATTCCCGCATGGAGACGGGAACCTTGTGGCGGCGGAGTTGGTCGAAGAAAGGCAGGAACATGGGCTGAGTTTATCCGGCCAGGAACAGGCGGTCCACCAGCACGGTGATGATCAGCCCGGCCAGCATGAAGGCGATGCCGAAACCCGCGGCATATTGTGCGATGTCCTTGCGGTTGCCCTGTCTGCGGCGGGCGGTCTGCCCACCGATGATGGCCCCGATGAGGCCCATAACGATCACGATCATAGGTTCTTTCGCTTATCCGTTGCGCGGGCTGAGGGCCGAGATTTCGCGCAGCTTGGCCCGCACCGCCCAGTCTGGGCCGAAGCCGTATCGCGCCCAGCCGATGCTGTCCAGCCTGACGCGGCGCGCTTCAATGACGCGGCCTTCCAGTGCCAGTGCTTCGGACCGGATCAGCAGCAGAGTGGCCAGCAGCGCGGCGTTTTCGGCTTGTTCGGCGGTGCGCAAATGTGGGCCAGTCAGGCGAAGCGCTTCGGCCCCGTCGCCGCGTGACAGCGCATAGGCCGCCATCTGCGTGGCGGTGTAGGCGCGGTGCAGTTCGGTGCCGGGATTGGCGTCATAATAGCGGTTGGCGAGCGTGTAGTGCCGTTGCGCAGCGGTCGGATCCTTGATCTGCAACACCCGGCCCATGGTATAATGGGCAAAGCCGCGTCGGTGATCGCGCCAGCCTTCGCGCGCTGCGATGCGCAGGCCGTCTTCGGCGGCGCGGTGGCGCTGGGAATAACTGGTGGCGCGGCCCAGTGCGGTTTCGATGGCATTGCTCCACTGGCGCGGCGTTGCGGGTGCGGCCCGCTGCGCGCGGCCTTCGCCCAGCGGGTTGAGGCGTGCAAGGATTTCGGGCAGGGCGGCGGCGGTCTGCTGTTCGGTCATGCCCTGATGGAGCGCGGGGTCATAGGTGATCCGCAGGATCAACATGTCGAAACCGGTCAGGACGGTGTGCACGTTGTCATCGTTGAAGACGCTGTCGGGCAGGCGATAGAGATCATTGAGCGGGCCAATCGCTTGTGCCAGTTCTTCATGCAGGCAGTCGCGCACTTCTTGCGGGCTGGCGTCATGGGGCAGGAAGATTGCCAGTTGGCGACGCTCGCGCAGGCGGGTCCAGTCGGTTTTCGGCTGGCGTCGCGCGGTGCGGTATTCGGCAAGGCTGCTGACGTTGGGGGCCACGAAACAGGCCGCCTGCGGCAGCATACGCTGAATTTCGCGGCGGCTGACGGCTTCGATGGTGATCTGGGCGTCGCCCTGTCGTGTGGTGCGGATGTCCAGGCCCGCTTCGCGACGCAGGCGCGCGGTAAGGCTGGTCAGATCAGCGGCAAGTGTCGCCGGCGGCTTGCCCGTGACCGCTACGCGAATGGGGCCATCGAACCGGGTCAGCACGGGCAGCTTGCGCCCGCTTTCCATGCGAAAGGTCAGCGCCAGAAAGTCGCGGGCCAGATCGGCATTGGCACGCACCGGCGCAGTCGCCCGGCTGTCGGCAAAGCGTTTCATGGGCGGCAGGCTGGTGTCGGCGATGCGGGCGCGGGTCGCAACGTCGGGGGCGCTGGCAGGCACACACGCGCCCAGCAGCATCACGACCGCCAGAACATGGCGCGCCTTCATCGTGCCAGCCACGATCCGCGGATGGTCACAAAAAGCCTCAGATTGCCGTATGTCACGCGCAGAACCTGCGCGCCTGTGTGTTTGCTGATCACTGCCTCGATGCCCTTTATGTGAGCGTACTGTCGCGGGTTGACCCGCTGACCGCTTCAGTAAACGTCAATTCCGGGACAAGGGACAGATGGCAGGATCAACCGCGCCAGAAGCGCGGCCAATTGGTCACAGGGGGCTTATCGCTGGCCGCGCGCCATGAAGGCCAGACGCTCGAACAGATGCACGTCCTGTTCGTTCTTCAAAAGCGCGCCGTGCAGCTTGGGCAGGGCCGATGTACCGTCCTTTTTCAGATCGGCGGCGTCCATGTCCTCGGCCAGCAGCAGTTTCAGCCAGTCCAGCACTTCCGAGGTCGACGGTTTCTTCTTCAGACCCTGCTGATCGCGGATCTCGTAGAACTGGGTCAGCGCGGTGGTCAGCAGCGCCTCCTTGATGCCGGGGTGGTGGACTTCGACGATCTGCTTGAGCGTCTCCATCTCCGGAAAGCGGATGTAGTGGAAGAAACAGCGGCGCAGAAAGGCGTCGGGCAGTTCCTTTTCGTTGTTGGAGGTGATGATGACGATGGGGCGCTGACGGGCCTTGATCGTCTCTCCGGTCTCGTAGACGAAGAATTCCATCTTATCGAGTTCCTGAAGCAGGTCGTTGGGAAATTCGATATCGGCCTTGTCGATCTCATCAATCAGCAGGACGACCTTTTCATCCGCTTCGAATGCCTGCCAAAGTTTACCCTTGCGAATGTAGTTGGCAACGTTGTGGACACGTTCCTCGCCCAATTGGCTGTCACGCAGGCGGGAGACGGCATCATATTCATACAAGCCCTGCTGCGCGCGGGTGGTGGATTTGATGTTCCATTCGATCATCGGCAGCCCCAGCGCGGAGGACACCTGTCGCGCCAGTTCGGTCTTGCCGGTACCGGGTTCGCCTTTAACGAGTAGGGGCCGTTCAAGGGTGACGGCGGCATTGACCGCGATGGTCAGATCATCTGTCGCGACGTAATCTTTGGTGCCTTGAAATTTCATGTTCTTTCAATCCTCTGTCCTGCGCGCGGTGCTCAGGGGCTTTAACCAAAAATCGAAGGGATTGTGTAGTGACAAAACGATGACGCTAGGGTAGAGCAGCGGCAATAGGTGATCTCGGGGAGTAGAGGTCTGCGATGACAGAGTTGAAGACTGTTAAGGGACAAGACATGAAGCAAGAAGTATTCTTGCCGGACGATTATTCGCCGGCTGAGGACGAACCGTTTATGAACGACATGCAGCTTGCGTATTTTCGCCGCAAGCTGCTGACCTGGAAGGCGGAGCTGCTGGCCGGCAGCCGCGATACCATCGAGACGCTGCAGGACGGCACCCGCAACATTCCGGATGTGAATGACCGCGCCTCCGAAGAAACCGATCGCGCGCTGGAGTTGCGCACCCGTGACCGCGCCCGCAAGCTGGTCGGCAAGATCGATGCCGCCATCCGCCGGATCGACGAAGGCGAGTTCGGCTATTGTTCGGTCACCGGGGAACCGATTTCGCTCAAGCGGCTGGACGCACGTCCCATTGCCACCATGAGCCTTGAGGCACAGGAAAAGCATGAACGGCGCGAGAAAGTGCATCGCGACGACTGATGCGCTGTGACAGGTTGAACGGCTTGACGCCGGGGTTCGGGATCGCTGTTCCGGCTCCGGCGTTTTTCTTGGGGGGAAGGTGTTGATTTCGAATGCGATTGTGATCGGTGGGGGGATCGGCGGTCTGGCCGCTGCCGCCGCACTGGGCCAACGCGGCGTTGCCGTCACCCTGTTGGAGCAATCCCCGGAGATTGCCGAGGTGGGCGCCGGATTACAGGTCAGCCCGAACGGGCTGACGGTGCTGCGGGCGCTGGGTGTGGAGACGGCGCTGCAACAACGCGGTGCGGTACGCGGGCAGGCGGTGGTGCTGCGCGATGGTCGTGATGGCGCGCAGGTGGCGCGCCTTGATCTGGCGCGGCTGCGGCGGGACCAGCCCTATTATTTCATGCACCGTGCTGATCTGGTCGATGTGCTGGCCGGTGCAGCGAAGCGGGCGAATGTCAGCGTCGAATTGGGCGCACAGGTCGCCAGCATCCGTCCCGGTCCCTTGCCGCAGGTCCAGATGAGCGACGGCAGCACCCGCCGGGCCGAGGTGGTGGTGGCTGCCGACGGCATCCATTCTGTCGCGCGCCCGGTGCTGAACGG
Organism: Sulfitobacter rhodophyticola; assembly: GCF_041281685.2. Lineage (GTDB taxonomy): Bacteria > Pseudomonadota > Alphaproteobacteria > Rhodobacterales > Rhodobacteraceae > Sulfitobacter. The sequence goes on from NZ_CP166251.2 coordinate 3,373,293, forward strand.
CGCGGACAAGGCGCGGTTTTCGGGGCAGGTGGCGTGGCGGGCAGTCGTGCCCAACGACTTTGGCCATCCGGGTGAGGCGCATGTCCACATGGGGCCGGGTTGTCATCTGGTCAGCTATCCCCTGCGCGGCGGGCGGTTGGTCAATCTGGTGGCGGTGGAAGAACGGCAGGATTGGGCCGCGGAGGGGTGGAACCATGCCGGGGATCCGGCGGAGCTTGTTCAGGCGTTTGCCAGCATGGGCGGGATGGCGGCAAAGATGCTGGGGGCGGTGCGCGACGTGACGGTCTGGGGGCTGCATCTGCATCCCGTGGCGCGCAATTGGCACCGCGAAGGCGTGGCACTGGTGGGGGATGCAGCGCACCCGACGCTGCCGTTTCTGGCGCAGGGGGCCAACATGGCGATGGAGGATGCCTGGGTGCTGGCGGATACGCTGGCGCAGGGCGATGATCTGGCGCGGTACCAATCGCGCCGCAGGGCGCGGGCCGTGCGCGTGATCGCGGCGGCGGAAAAGAACGCCCGGCGGTACCATCTGCGGCCTGGCCCGATGCGGTCGGCGGCCCATCTGGGATTGAAGCTGGTGAGTACAGTTGCACCGGGCAGGATGATCGGTGCGTTTGATTGGCTTTACGGGGTGGATGTGACGAAGGCGTGATCCGAAGGAGCGGCTGCGCCGCATTCGATTATTTGTTTTGGCGCTTCAGGCTCACCATCCCAGAGTGGCTGGAACCACCGTCGATTGATCCCTGTCATCGCGCAACGCCGCCCGCTTCCCAAGTAAAATAGCCGTCTCCCGCAAAGTGCGGGTCCCTCGGCGATTTTTCTTGGCAATCGGTCGTCGTCACGCCCTGCCTGTGCTCAAGCGACGGCGGCTCCAGCCCAGAGATGTCAGGGCTTGGCGCGTTGGAGCATACCGTAAAGGTCGCGCGGGTCATCGGGATCGGCGAGCAGGTCGAGCGGGTGGAAGAATGCCGTGCCCTTGATCTTTTCGCGCACGAAGCGCAGCGCCGAGAAATCCTCGATCGCGAAGCCGACGCTGTCGAACAGCGTGATCTGTTGCGCGTCACGGCGGCCCGGTGCCGCACCGGTCAGCACTTCCCAGAATTCCGTGACCGGGTGGTCATCGTCCAGTTGCTGGATTTCGCCCTCAATCCGGGTCTGTTCGGGGAATTCCACGAAGATATCGGCGCGGTGCAGGATCGCGGGGGCCAGTTCCGTTTTACCGGGGCAGTCGCCGCCGATGGCGTTGATGTGCACGCCGGAGCCGATCATGTTGTCGGTCAGGATCGTCGCGTATTGCTTGTCCGCCGTACAGGTGGTGATGATCTGCGCGCCCATGATCGCATCCTCGGCGCTGTCGCAGCGCACCACCCGCAGGCCGGTGTTTTCCAGGTTGGCGGCGCATTTGGCGGTGGCGGCGGGGTCGATGTCGTAAAGGCGCACTTCCTCGATGCCGACGATGGCTTGCATGGCGATGCTTTGGAATTCGGATTGCGCGCCGGCGCCGATCATCGCCATCACGCGGCTGTTCTTCGGCGCAAGGACCCGCGCGACCAGCGCCGATGTCGCGGCGGTGCGCAAGGCGGTCAGCAGCGTCATTTCCGACAGCAGCACCGGGTATCCGTTGGCCACATCTGCCAGCAGACCGAAGGCAGTGACCGTCTGCAGCCCTTCACGGGTGTTGGACGGGTGGCCGTTGACGTATTTGAACCCATAGACGTCGCCGTCGGAGGTGGGCATCAGTTCGATCACGCCCTGTTCTGAATGGCTTGCCACGCGGGGGGTCTTGTCGAAAAGCGGCCAGCGGCGAAAGTCTTCCTCAATGGCGTCGGCGATGCCGCGCAGCATTTCAGGCAGGCCGACATGGTGCACCAGTTGCATCATGTGATCCACGGAGACGAAGGGCACGAGGGCTTTGTCAGAAGGTGTCAGGGACATCGAAAAGGCTCCGGTTGAGATCAGTAGGCACGTGTGGGGCGATCAAAGACCCGTCGGCCCAGGGCCGAGGCGACAAGGTCCACCATCAGCGTGGCGGTACGGCCGCGTTCGTCAAGAAACGGGTTGAGTTCGACCAGATCAAGCGACGTCATGCGGCCACTGTCGTGGAGCATCTCCATCACCAGATGGGCCTCGCGCACGGTGGCGCCGCCCGGCACGGTCGTGCCAACGGCAGGCGCGATGGCCGGGTCAAGGAAATCCACATCAAGCGAGACATGCAACAGGCCGTTGGCGTCTTCGACCCGGTCCAGAAACGCGGCAAGGGGCGTGGCGATGCCGCCTTCGTCGATCTGGCGCATGTCGATGGTTTCCACCGCCGTGTCCTGAAGCGCGGCGCGTTCGGCGGCATCCACGGACCGCAGGCCCAGCATCATGATCCGGTCGTGGGGCAGGGGTGCGGGCAGGTCGGGGAACCCTTCGAAGCCCTCGCGCCCCGTCAAATAGCCCAGCGGTGTGCCATGCAGGTTGCCGCTGTCGGTGCTGTCGGGGGTGTGGAAATCGCTGTGTGCATCGAGCCAGAGCACGAAAAGCGGGCGGTTGACGGACGCCGCGTGGCGCATGGCCCCCAGAACGGTGCCTGCCGCCAGCGCGTGATCGCCGCCCATGAAGATGGGCATGCCTTCAGCCATTGCGGCTTCGGATGTATGGGCCAGCGCGGTGGTCCAGGCGATGCATTCCTCCAGATCGACCAGCTTGGGATGCGGGCGCGGGGTGAAAGGATCAGCGACGACATTGCCCTGATCGGTGACGGTATGCCCCAGCGAGCGCAGCGCGTCCCCCAGTCCGGCGGTGCGGTAGGCATCGGGGCCCATCAGGCAGCCCCGGCGGCGCTTGCCGCAATCCATGGGCGCGCCGATCAGCAGGCAATGTGTGGTGTCCATGTGCGTTATTCCTTGCAGTGTCGTGTGGTCATATCTGGCGATAACGGCCATCGACAAGACGCCAAACTGACCGTATTGATCTTCTATTTATCAATTTGGGTACTAAAGATGGACAATACGGACGAACGATTGATTGCGGCGCTGAAGCAGGATGCGCGCGTGGCATTGTCGGACCTTGCAGCCACGCTGAACCTGTCGCGGACCACCGTGCGCAACCGTTTGGCCCGGTTGCAGCAATCGGGCGAGATTGTCGGCTATAGCGTCATTACCCGCGCCGATGTGCAAAGCGATCCGGTGCGGGGGCTGATGATGATCGGGATCGAGGGGCGCGGGGCGGAGCGGATCATCCGCCAGCTTGCCACGATGTCCGAGGTGCGGGCGGTGCATTCCACCAACGGCCGGTGGGATGTGATCGCGGAGATCGGCGCGCGGACACTGGCGGATTTCGATGCCGTGCTGTTTCGCATCCGGCGGTTGGAAGGCGTGGCACAGAGCGAGACGAACCTGCTGCTGAGCACCCGCAAGGCGGTCTAGCGGCGGGCGGCGGCGATCCACAGGGCCATCAGCGCGAAGGATGCCAGCGCGTTCCAGCCTGCCATCGACAGGCCCATCAGCGACCAGACGACCTCGTCACACATCACAAGGCCCGATGGCGCGTTCATAGACAGCAGGTCAGCGCCGGTCATCCCGCCCATGTCCAGACCGCCACCTGAACAGGAGGCCGGGCCGGGCCAGAAGCCCCATTCGACCCCTGCGTGATAGGCACCGATCGCGCCGGTGGTTCCTGCGGCCAAGGCACCCAGCCACGCCAGAGGCGCCATGCGCAAGCCAAGTGCCGCAATGCCGATGATCACCGCCGCGCCGTGCGGCCAGCGTTGCCACAGGCACATCTTGCAGGGCAACAGACCACCCAGATGCTGGAACCCGAAGGCCCCCAGCAACAGCGCAGCGGAGCCTGCCATGGCCAAGCTGATCAGAACCCATTTGTTCATAGGAACCTTATCGCGCCGAACCCGGCCAGCAGCAAGACCACGAAGAGCGTGAACATAAGCCCCAACCGTTTTTCAATGAAGCGGCGCACCGGTGCGCCGAATTTCCACAGCAGGGCCGCCACAAGAAAGAACCGCAGGCCGCGCGCAAGGATTGAGGTGGCGATGAACACGCCCAGCGGCATGCCGGTCCAGCCAGACATGATCGTGATGACCTTGTAGGGGAAAGGGGTGACGCCGGCAGTCAGCACCGCCCAGAAGCCCATGTCGTTGAACCGGCCGGAGAATTCCGCCATTGCATCGGTCTTGCCCAAGGCCGACAGGATCGGTTCCCCGATGGCCTCATAGGCGAAGGCGCCGATGGCGTAGCCCAGAAGCCCGCCCAGCACTGAAGCCACCAATGCGATACCGGCGATCACGAAGGCGCGATTGGGCCGGGCAATGATCATCGGGATCATGATGATGTCGGGCGGGATCGGAAAGAAGCTGCTTTCCACAAAGGCAACGATGGCCAGCGCCCACAGGGCGCGCGGGTGTTCAGCAAGGCTGAGTGTCCAGTCATATAACCGTTGCAGCATGGTGCGGATGTGATCCCTTGAGGTGCGCGCAGCCACATCACGCAGGGCTGCGCGCGTCAAGGGGGACAAGGGGTGCGGGGGGCTGCAAAATCCACTTGTGAGGCCGCGTCTGTCGCGTTAGATGACCCCATGGCCTTCGTGGCTGTGCCCAAGTGGCGGAATGGTAGACGCAGGGGATTCAAAATCCCCCGCCGCAAGGCGTGCCGGTTCGAGTCCGGCCTTGGGTACCACGAAGGGTCGTTTGATCCCCTTTCTGCACATCCTAAGCGATCCCGGTCCGCGTCAGTGCTACGCCGTGCGTCGATCTGTTTGCGGCATCTGCCAGACCCGGCCTGCGCACGTGCCCCCGGTTATCATCGCCCGGTCGCTCAAAATTAGTCGTCATTGTCCAATTTTTGGGCAATACTTGTTCCAAGGCCAATAACTGGTCTCGGGAGGATAACATGAGATTTGGCATATTCTGGGCCAGCGCGGTCTGCGGGATGCTGGCAGCCCCGCTGTCTGCACAAACCAACCTTACGGCGGAAACCGCCAGCCCCGGTGGATCGACGCACCTGTCGGCCAGCCATCTGGCCGAGATCGCAGGCACCCAAGGGATCGCCAACGTGCAGCTGACCGACGGGCAGACCCTGACGAATACCGTGCAGAACGTTGCCGAAGGCAAGACCGACATCGGCAGCACACCGCATATCCTGCCCTTTCTGATGAGCCGGGGCGTCGGGCCCTATGGCGAATTGGGCAAGGAAAAGGGGGCGGAGCTTGCCGCGAACCTGCGCGCGATCACGCCTTATACGCTTGGGATCTTCTTTCTGTATGCCTATGACGCCAAGGGGATCGACGGCTGGAACGGGCTTGAAGGCAAGAAGGTGTTCAATGGACCGCCACGCGGTGGTGCGCTGACCAACGGACGGACCATGATCGAACTGATCACCGGCCTGAAAGATGGCGAAGGCTATGAAGGGATGCAGGCCAACTGGGGGCAAGCGGCGTCCATCATCAACGGTGGAGAGCCGGACGCCGTGGTCCTGCCGGAGCTGTTTCCCGGCAGCCGCGTCGCGACGCTGGGCGCGTCGGGCAAGATGACCGCCTGGTCGATGCCCAAGGACGTCTATGACAGCGAAGTGATGCAGAAATACATGCAGGCCCCCGGCAGTGCGTCCGTGGAATTGCCCGTGGCCGAGATTTCGCAGGTCATGGGGCAGGATTGGTCCTTTGTGTCCGAGGACGACACCTTTCGCGCGCTTGCCACCATTGGCGGCGATATCGTCCACAAGGACATGGACGAGGAACTGGTCTATCAACTGGTCAAGGCCTACATCGCCTCCCTTGATGCGCTGAAGGCGAAGGCGCCCTATGGCAACACCGTCAACTACGACAATCCTGCGCTGGGGATGTGCGGGGCCAATCCGCTGAAGTACCACAAGGGGGCTGTTCGGGCCTGGGAAGAGGCCGGGTATGACATTCCCGACTGCGCCGAGGACAGCTAGAGCGGGCGTGTACGGATCCTGTTGCCCCGCAAGGGGGTGCCGGGTTTGACCGGCACAAGGGTTTAGGATGACGCAGGCGGAAGTGCACGAAAATCCGGACGAACCGGAGCGCTTTGGTCGCGTCCTTTACGCGTTTGCGCTGATCTTCGTCTTCATCGGGATCATCAACAGCACCCCGGCCATTCCCGGCTGGACGGAGATGTGGCGCGGTCTGACCGGGATGGAGGCGCTGAAGGTCCGTGCCTTCGCGACCGAATACTTCTATCCGCTGGTCTTCCTGATCATGATGATCGTCGTCGTGCTCAGGCATTCGATGTGGCAGGCATGGCAAGGCCAATCGCGGGCGTGGTTCGGGTTGTTCATGGATGCCGCCCTTGTCCTGTCCGCAGCGGCCATTTCACTGACCTACCTGATCGAGATCGACAGCGTGTGCCTGATTGATCTGATCAACGGGGACCGCGCGCGGCTGATTGCCGAAACACTTAAGGCGGAGATCGCCTTTGCCGAGGAGTTGGGCCTGCCGGTGCCCGACACGGTGGATGACCCGCGCTGTGTGACCACCACAGGTGTCTGGCTTGTCGTGATCATGGGCGCGACGATGCTGGTGTTCCTGGGCTACAATATCAAGGTCTGGGGGTTGCCGCTTGTGCTCGTGGCGCTGGTCATGGCACTTTATACCATCGGCACCGTGCTGGTGTGGTATTTCCACGGGCCCGATAACATCAACAAGTACCTGATGACCAAACTGGGCGGAGAGCCGCGCAGCTTTCTGGACGGGCGGCCGAATGTGCATGATGCGCTGGTCAACAACGCTTCGGGCATGTTGGGGCGGTTCATGAACGTGATCATGAACGTGGTCTTTCCCTACATCATTCTGGGCGCGATGTTCGGCAAATCTGCGGGCGGCAAGGCGTTGATCAAACTGGCGTTCCGCTGGACCCGCCACTTGCGGGGCGGACCTGCCCATGCGGCGATCGTTTCATCGGCGATGTTCGGAACGATCACCGGCGGGCCGGTCACAAACGTCCTGTCCACAGGCGTGCTGACCATTCCGATGATGCTGAAACGCGGCTTTTCGAGAACCTTTGCGGGCGGGGTGGAGGCGGCTGCATCCTCCGGTGGGTCCATCATGCCGCCGGTGATGGGAGTGGCGGCGTTCATCCTTGCGGCATTGACGGCGGTGCCATACGGCGACGTGATCGTGGCTGCCACGATCCCGGCACTGACCTATTTCTTCTGCCTGTTCCTGACGGCGATGTTCCAGTCGCGCAAACAGGGGATCGAAGCCTTCGGCCAGATGACCGACGACATGCGGCTGACGCGGGCCGATATCCTGCACCTGATGCAGATATTCCTGCCGATCCTGCTGATCCTTGTGCTGCTGCTGACCCCCAAGGATGCGGTGGGATGCGGCCCGGTGGGGTGGCTGCTGGGCGCGCAGACGATCACGCAAGGGGGGCTGTGCCAGGTACAAAGCCTGCCCTGGGTCTTGCAGGTCTACCAAAACGCCGCCGGCGACGCGGGGGCCACCGGGTGGTGGGGGGCAGCATTCGTGATCGTGCTGCTGTTTCTGGACCGGGATTTTCGCAAGACACCCCGCCTTGTGCTGGACGGGCTGGCCGAAGCGGGGATCACCATTTCGACGCTTTACCTGATGTTTCTGGCGGTCACGGTGATCGACGTCTGTCTCAATTTCACGGGTCTGTCGAAGTTCGTGGCGGTGGATGTGCTCAGCTTTCTGATCGCACTGGATCTGGGGAGTGGCGATGCGGTCGCCTTCCAGTTCATCGCGCTGGTGATCACCATGCTGCTTGCCGTTCTGCTGGGCATGGGGATGCCTGCGGTGCCTGCATATATCAACGTGGCACTTCTGATGGGGCCGATGTTGGTCGGGTTGGGGATTGCGACCTTCACGGCGCATATGTTCATCTTCTATTTCGCGGTCGCTTCCGCGATCACGCCGCCGGTGGCGCTGGCTGCCTTTGCGGCGGCGACAATCACAAAGGCCGAACCGATGGCCACGGGGTTCAGCGCGGTGCGGTCGGGGATCGTGATGTTCGCGATTCCCTTCGTTTTTGCATTCTATCCGGAGCTTTTGCTGATCGATCAGGCGTTGATCGACCCCGCCAGCCCCGGCAAGGCGTTTCTGGCAGGGTATGAAGACGGGGTGCAGGTGTTGCCGCTCATGTGGCTGATCGCGCGCTTGCTGCTGGCGCTGTATCTGCTGGCCAGTGCGCTGGCGCGTTTTGACACGCAGCGATTGGGACTTGTTGAAATCGCGGCGCGGCTCGGGGTAGCTGGCGCCTTGCTTGCCCGCCCGGAGATCGTGCATCTGTCCGCGCTCGCGGTGGCAGCGGCACTGTTGTTCCTGCACCGTCAGGCAGCAAGGTGGCGCTGAGCGACGCCTTCCTTGCCGAATTACGAACGCCAGGCCTTTTGAACGCTTACCGGGTGCTTCCGAAATCCGTTGTCAGACGCCGCCTTGCGCCAACCGGGCCGCGCCAATCGCCGCTTCGCTGTAGCTTGGTGTGGCAAACGGCTTGCCGATGATCCGGGCGCGGATTTCCTGCCAGACTGTGCTGGACGCGCCGCCGCCGGCCGTGAAGATGCGGGTGATTTCCGGCGCGCCGAGGTCTTTGAGCGCGGCGTAGCACCGCGCCTCAATCGTCGCGATGCCTTCCAGCAGCCCCTTTAGAAACAGCGCATCATCCCTTGGGCGCGGGGTCACGCGGGGGGGCAGGTGCGGATCATTCACGGGAAATCGCTCCCCCGGTCGGGCCAAGGGATAATAATCCAGCCCGCTTGGCGTCCCCGGATCAATCGCAGCGCCAAGGCTTTCAAGCTCTGCCACCGTGAAATGGGCCAACAACGCCCCGCCACCGGTGTTGGATGCGCCGCCCACAAGCCACTTGTCGCCCAGCCGGTGGCTGTAGATGCCCTGCGCGGGGTCATCGATACGCGTGTCGCTCAGCATCTTGATGGCCAAGGTTGTCCCAAGTGAGGTCACCACATCCCCCACATCGGCCGCGCCGGTGGCCAGAAAGGCCGCGATGCTGTCCGTTGTGCCTGCGTGCAGCATCAGCGCGGGGGACAGGCCAAAGGCCGCCGCCCGGTCCGGCGCGACCGGCGCCAGCGGCGCGCCGACGACATGGACCTGCGGCAACAGCGCTGCCCGCAGCGGTGTCCGGGCGATCCAGTCGGGCCAAACCCGGCACGCCACGTCAAAACCCGTTTTCAGGGCGTTGTTTTCGTCCGAATGCCCCGGCACCCCCGTCAGCCGCGCCTGAATGAAATCCGCCTGATGGCACAGATGCCTTGCGCGGCCCCCGGTATCCATGCGTTGCAGCCGCAAGGCGCGCGCCAGCGCAGAGGACGGGCCGCGCGCCATATGACCCTTCGGGGCATGAAGGTCGATCTCGGCGGCCTCATCGTCGAAACCGCTGCTGTCATACATCAAGGGGGGCGTGACCGGGACAAGGTCAGCGTCCACCAGAACCATGGTGCCGGACGTGCCATCGACCGCCGCGCGGCTGATCTGCGACATCGCCTGCGCGCCGATCTGTCCGGAGAGGGCATCCAACCCTTCCACCACCGCATGCCACCAGCCTTCCGCAGTGCCATCGGGGTAGCTGCCCCGCGCCATGCCGATCACGTCACCTTGCGTACCGATCACCGCACAACGGATGCCGGAGGTGCCCAGATCAATGCCAAGCGCCAATGTCATGGTGCGGGTTTCGCGGCCAGCGCCTGACGGTATTTTTCTGCGTCCCAGTTCAGCAATGCGGCTTCTGCCTCAGCGCCGATCGGGTGGGGCGGCCAGTCTTCGGGCAGTCGGCCCAGCACATCCATCACACAGCACAGCATTGCGCGTTGTGCGGATGTTGCGTCCTTGCGCAAGGCGACGCCGTCGGTGCAGACCACTGCCACTCCGCCGGGTTCCGTCGGCAGGGCGGGACCCAGAAACACCACGTGGTCGGGATAGTAGGAGCCTTGCGTGACCAGCGCCCGCAGCCGTGGATCCCGGGCCAGAGGGGCTGCGTATTCGAACCAGTCATAGCCGTCAGGAGCAGGGGACGCAGGAGACGTGCAGGGCCGTTCCGGCAAGGGCATGATCAACCGCGCCTCGACATTGGCAATCAGTTCTGACACCTCCTCCACGCTGTGGGCCGCGCAGACAAGGCCGTGGTTTTGCAGGATAATCACCTGAGTGTCGGTCGTTATTGCTGTCGCGATTGCTCCGGTCAGCGGCACACCGGGTTTGCGGTAAGGCACCACGGCAACCGGCAAACCCTGAAGCTTGCGCATGGCTTCCGCGCAGCCTGTATCGCTGATCGCATGGACCAGAGTGGCAACCGAATGGGTATGCGCCACGACCTTCCAGTCGAGCAGCGCATGAAACGTTGTCTCGATCGAGGGACGCAGGGTGGCTTGCGGGTCAAGCACGGCGGCCTTGCAGGTGCCATCGCCCGCGCCGTAGGCTTCGGCCTTTGCTTTATCGCGGTCCACGGCGACAAAGATGTCCTTTTCCTCCGCATCGGCCAGTTCGGTACCTGATGCCTTGATCCACATTACCGCACCGTCCTTGAAGGAGGTGTTGCCGCCCGCCCCCTGTACTTGCAGGGGGTCCTGCCCCAGACGGGCAGACAGGGCGCGGAAGTCTGTGGGAAGGGAGGTCATGCTGTCACCTTAGCGTCTGTTGGGTATAGGTCGGCAAGGCATTCGGCGCGAACAGCGTCGTAGGGTCGCTGTCTGAATGAAGGCCACCGCTGATGAAAAGACTGTCCCAGCCCGCGGTTCTGGCGCCGGCAATATCGTGTTCCGGGCTGTCGCCGACCATCAGGATGCGGTGTGGTTCCGGATGATGAAGTTGCGCGTGCAGGGCTTCAAATATCGGCAGATGCGGCTTGCCGTAAAACAGCACCCGTCCGCCCGCGTCTGCATACTCATGCGCCAGCGCACCGGGGGATTCGACCAAACGGCCATACGCCCTTGGCGCGGCCCTGTCCGGGTTGGAGCAGATCAGCAGCTTGTCGGCCTTGCGCGCTGCTTTCAACACGGCGCGTTCGGCAATGTGGCTGTCCCCGTCTGCAAGACCCATCAGAAGGATCGCATCAGCGGCAGCTGGGTCGACGGTAAAGTCAACCGTCTGGTCCCCGGCCCACGTCTGCGCATCGCCTTTGGCGGCCTCGATGGCGTAGATTGAGTTGATCGCGCGCAAGGCCCCTTGCGCCATGTCGATCCGCAATGCCTCTCCCGAAGTCATGACGGCATCGAAAGCATCGGGCGCAAAACCCATGTCAGTGATGCGGCGGTGGTTGAGATCGGCGGATTTTCCGGAGTTGGACAGCACGGCCAGCGAACAGGCAGCGCCTTTAAGGCCAGCGACCGCCGCCAGCGCATGGGGGTAGGGCGCGGTGCCGTCATGCAAAACGCCGAATTGGTCGAAAACGATCACATCGTAGTGGTCCGCGACCGACTGGATGCTCTCGATACGCTCCACAGGTGCGTTAGTGGTCCGGTGTGGGCGGCACCAGACTGGCCATATAGGCGTCCACGTCTTCGGCCTTCATTGCGGGCGCGGCCTTTTCGGCAGCACCGGGCGGCATGTCCCCGAAATAGAAGGGGAAACCCGGAATGAACTGCCGCCGCTTGCGCAGTTCCATACCCGGGAAGGGATAGACCTCATGATCGCCGCAGGCGGCATCATGGCAGGCCAGGATGTAATCGGCGCGCTTGTCGATTTCCTCCACCGATTTCCAGCCTTCCAGCGCGTTCACGAACCGCGCGGGCACCCAGTATCGCCACATCTCCGCCGGGTTGGGTTCAAGGTTGCGGGATTGGAAAATGGCATCGCCACAGATGACGAAATCCCCCGCACTGGTGGTGACGGTCACCGCCATGTGCCCCACCGAATGTCCCGGCGTATGGAACATGGTGATCCCCGGCAAGACCTCTGTCTCGTCCGCGATCCCTTCGAACACGCAACCCGCGTAGGCCGGCTCAATCCCCAGGATCCCGCATTCGTAGGTGCGGTAGTAGAGCGGCAGTGGATTATAGGCCATTTCGATTTCCGCCGACGGCGCGATGTAGCGCGCGTTGGGGAATTCCTTCATGTTCTGCACGTGGTCCCAGTGCAGATGGGTAAAGACGATGGCGTCAATCTGTGATGGATCAACGCCCAGCTTTTCCTTGAGGTGCAAATGCACCTCCGTGCTGCCACGTTTTTCACATTTGTGGTGGTATTTCGTAGCGCGTTCTTCATCGCACAGACCCGTGTCGATCAGGATCTTATGTTCCCCGGTGTCGACATAGTAGCAATAGCAGGGATTCCAGATCTTCTTGCCCGCAGGACCTTTCCAGAAGGTGTAGGTCCCCAGATCGGCCTCCAGCCAGCCGGTGTTGATCGGATAGATCTTGGTTTCTGCGATGCCCATGAGGTTCTCCACTTGCGAGTCGGGCTATTTGTATACACAAATACTTCCTTGTCTACAGGTGGGCGCCGAAATCTTGGAAACTACCCGTTCGCGGCCAGCACGCGCATGAAGCTTTCGGTCATATGCTTGCGCATGCCGTCCACCGCCGTCTGCACATCTTCGGAGAATATCTTGGCCAGCAGGTCGATATGGTTCTCGACGGAGGCGTGCAGATCCTCCTGCGTTTCAAGCTTCTTGGCGCGGAAAGGTCCGGTCTTGCGGCGGAAGTCCGACGCCAGTTCAAAGATATAGGGGTTTTCCGTGGCGCGGTAGATCGACATGTGCAGCGCCTCATTGGCCTTGATATAGGCAAGGCGGTCATTCCTGGCGGCAGCATCTGCACAGGCAGCCTGTGCGCCTTCGATCTCTGCGCGGGCCAGTAACGTAAGGCGTTGGCTGGCCAACCGGGCGCAAATGCTTTCGATTTCCTGCATGGCTTCGAACATCTGACCCAGTTCCGCACGCGAATATTGCGCCACGCGCACCCCGCGCTTTTCCCCCGCCACCAGAACACCCTGCGCGGTCAGCCCGCTTAGCGCTTCGCGGACCGGGGTGCGGGATACACCGAACCGTTCTGCCAGCCTTGTTTCATCAAGCCGTTCGCCCGGCTGCAGCAGTCCTGCGGCGATATCGTCCAGCAGGGCGGCTTCGATCTTGTGACGCGTGGCACTGCGAGGGGATGGGGCGGGCTGATCCATGACGCGGGGTCCTTACAAGGGTCTTCGGACACCGTCCTAGCACGAATTTCCCGACAAAACCATGGCAGCGTGACAATTTGCATATTTACGGTTGCTTTTGTATACAAACTGATATTCCCTCTGCGCGAGGGAGAGGGATACCGCCATGCCAGACATTCGACTGGAGCATCTGCGCAAGGACTATGGCGCGGTGACCGTTATCGAAGACCTCAACCTTGAAATGGCGGATGGCGAGTTCACCGTGCTCGTGGGGCCGTCCGGTTGCGGCAAGTCCACCACCCTGCGGATGATTGCCGGATTGGAAAGCGTCACAGACGGGAAGATCATGATCGGTGACCGCGACGTGTCGCGGCTTGAGCCGAAGGCGCGCGACCTGGCGATGGTTTTTCAGGACTATGCACTTTATCCGCACATGAACGTGGCCAAGAACATGTCCTTCGCCCTGCGCCTTGCGCGGATGAACCGATCCGACATTGAAAAGCGCGTGAAGGACGTCGCTGAAACGCTTGATCTGTCTGCATATCTAGACCGCAAGCCTGCGGAGCTTTCGGGCGGTCAGCGCCAGCGTGTCGCGATGGGACGCGCATTGGTGCGGGACGCGGGCACCTTCCTGTTTGATGAGCCGCTTTCCAACCTTGATGCCAAGCTGCGCGGTCAGATGCGCGCGGAACTGGCGCTGATGCACCAGCGTGTCGGCAAGAACATGATCTATGTCACCCATGATCAGATCGAAGCGATGACCCTTGGCGACAAGATCGTGGTGATGAAATTCGGCAAGATCATGCAGGCGGGCTCTCCGGAGGAGCTGTATCGCAATCCGGCGAATAAATTCGTGGCGGGGTTCATCGGGTCGCCGACAATGAATTTCCTTGGCGCTGAGCTGTTTGATGAAGGTGGCATTCTGCATGCAAAGGGGCAGGGCTTTTCCATTCCCCTGCCTGCGGCGCGGGCGGCGCGGCTTGCCACACACAAGGATCGGCAGGTCACGCTTGGCATCCGTCCGTCCAGTTTTGCCGAAAGCGGAGAGGGTATCGAAATGCCCGTCATCCTGTCGGAATACATCGGTGCCCAATCGGTCCTGATCTCCGAGATGGGCGGCCAGCGGGTCGCCATCGAAGTCAACAGCGTGGCACCGGTCGCCGCAGGCGAAACACGCTCATTCACGGTGCAGGGGGATGAAGTGCATCTCTTTGATCCGCAGTCAGAGGCGGCTTTGTAGCCCGCCATACAACAAGAAGGCCAACACCGGCCGAAAACCATCTGGGAGGATGACATGAAAATAGTAAAACGCTCTGTGTGGTCAGCGGCTGTTGCCGTTTCTGCCACGTTTACTGCAAGTTACGCGCTGGCGGACGGCCATACGGCGGATGTGTATGAACCCTACGCAGGCACCACGCTTGTCGTGAACTTCCCCGCGCACCCGCATTACAACGCGGTGCTGGAAGTGCTGGATGATTTCACCGATGAAACCGGCATCGAAGTCGAAGTCGACCAGCTGCAATACCTCAAGATGCGCGAGCGTCAGACGCTGGAACTGACAAAGGACGAGGGCGATTATGATCTGATCGCCTATGTGGTCTTCTCCAAGGCGGATTATGTCTATGCGGACCAGCTGGAAAACCTCGCGAAATACTTCATGAACCCAAAGCTGGCGAACCCGGCTTATGATGCGGACGACCTGATTGACGGTTATGTTCAGAACATCGGCGTAGCGGGCGGCAAAAAGGGTTATCTGCCCGGTCCAACGGGGTCGCTGTTCGGTATTCCGTTCGGGTCGGAGACGTCAGTGCTGGCCTATCGCAAGGATATCTTTGAAAAGCACGGCATCGCGGTGCCTGAGAATTACGATCAACTGCTCAAAGTGGCCTGCCAGATCCCCGAAGTTGAACCGGGCATGGGCGGCATGGCATCACGCGCGGCGTCCGGGCATCAGGCGAGCCACGCGTTCCTGCTGCACCTTGCCCCTTTGGGCGGGCGTGTTTTCGACGACGAATGGAACCCCACGATCAACGACGCAGCAGGCGTCGCAGCTGCCAACGCATTGAAAACCATTGTGGATTGCGGTCCCGAAGGTTCCCAGACGTTCGGCCCGGCCGAAGCCGCGGCGTCCTTCAAGCAGGGCAATGCCGCCATGTTCATGGACAGCATCGCCTTTGCGGCAGGCTTCGAAGATCCCAGCCAATCTACCGTTGCGGGCAAGGTCGGCTATGCCCTGCATCCCGAAGGCGTGCGCCGTGGCAGCCAGACGGGCGGCTTCGGCATCGCCATCCCCAAGAACGCCCAGAACAAGGAAGCGGCGTTCCTGCTGATGCAGTGGCTGACCTCCAAGGAGGGGGATTTGAAGGTCGCCATGGCGGGCGGCAATCCTTCGCGCTTCTCCACTTATGAAAATGCCGATCTGAACGCGAAATACCCATATTCCGCGACCTTCGGTGAAGCGCTTAAATACGCCGACCCCGACTGGCGTCCGATCATCCCCACATGGGGCAAGATCAATGCGGATATCGGCACCACGATGTCTCAGGTCCTGACCGAAGGGCTGGACCCGCAAGAGGCGCTGGACGGCGTGGCCGAGCGTGCCCGCGCCATCATGGACGAAGCCGGGTATTATACCTGGCAGTAAGCTCCTCCCTGAGGGTCGGCACCTTCGGGTGTCGGCCTGACCTCTTTCAAAGGCCGACTTGATGTCCATCGCCCGCGCGAACCGCCTGACACCTTACCTTTTTCTGGCACCCGCCGGGTTGGTGCTGCTGATCGCGCTGTTTTATCCGATCTGCTACATGATCTACGCCAGTTTTCTGGACTGGAACCCCTCGCAACGGATCGGGGAGGCGGATTTCGTCGGGCTTCGCAATTACGTCAAGCTGTTCAGCGACGACGCCTTTCGCGAAAGCATGTGGGTGACGATCAAGTTCGCAGCCGTGGTGGTGACGCTGGAAATGATCATCGGTGTGGGCCTTGCCCTGCTGCTGGATCGCAACATTCGCGGCATGTCGGTGCTGCGCACGCTGTTCATCCTGCCGATGATGATCGCCCCCATCGTTGTGGGTCTGATGTGGCGCTACATGTATCACCCGACCGTGGGTATCTTTAACCAGACCCTGACCTCATGGGGGTTTGAGCCTATTCCCTGGCTTTCGGACGGGTCGTGGGCCTTTGCCTCGATCATCATCGCGGATGTCTGGCAATGGACGCCCTTCATCTTCATCCTGTCGCTCGCCGCGCTTCAGTCGCTGCCTTCCTCCGCCATTGAGGCCAGCAAGATCGACGGGGCAACGGGCTGGCAGCAGATCATCCACATCAAGCTGCCGCTGATGCTGCCGGTGCTGATTGTCACGCTGCTGCTGCGCCTGATCGACAGCTTCAAGGTGCTTGAGGTGATCCTTGTGATGACCAACGGCGGGCCGGGATTGTCGACGGAAATCCTGTCGATCCGCATCAATCGCACCGCGTCCGAGTTCCGTGAATTGGGCGAGGCGGCGGCGATGTCGAACCTGCTGCTGATCGTGCTTTTGATCCTCACCTTCGCGATGTTCATCTATAACAAGGCGCAAGAGGTGCGCGCCGCGCGCCTGCGGGCCGCTGCGGAGGAAGACCTGTGAGCCAGCCTTCAAAGACCTACGACCGCCAAAACCCGGCGTTTTATGCGCTGCTTGTGGCGTTGGTGCTGATGGCCATCGGACCGATCTACCTGATGCTGGCGACATCATTGAAGCTGAACGTCGATATCATGTCCGACAGTGGCGGGTTGTTGTTCATGCCGACGCTCAGGAACTACGAAACCGCGCTGTGCGACTTTCTGTGGTACAAGCCCGAACACCTGCGCCGCTGTGATCCGACCTTTGGTCGTGCGCTGACCAATTCCCTGATTATTGGGCTGATTTCGACAGCGATCACGCTGATCATCGGCACGATGGCCGCCTACGCCTTGGTCCGTTTCCGGTTCTTTGGGCGCGACGTGGTGTCGATCTGGACGCTGATGATGCGCATGGTGCCGCCTGCGGTTCTGCTGGTACCGGTTTTTGGCATCTGGACGTTCCAGTTCGGTCTGGATGGGACGCGGGGCGGCATCATCCTTGTCTATGTCGCGCTCAACCTGCCGTTCGTGATCTGGATATTGCAAAGCTTTATCGTGCAGGTCCCGATCCAACTGGAAGAGGCCGCGCGGATGGACGGGGCGGGGCCGTTCGGCGTGTTCTTCCTTGTCGTTCTGCCGCTGATCAAACCCGGCATCGCGGCGGCGTCGATCTTTACCTTCCGCGTGGCGTGGAACGAATTCCTGCTGGCCAACGCCCTGTCGGACCGCAATTCGCGCACCGTGCCGGTGACAATCGTCAACAGCCTGACGGAATTCGACATCGACTGGGGCGTGATCATGGCCACGGGCATGTTGCTGGCCATTCCGCCGATCATCTTCACTTTCGTGGCCAGCCGCCAGATCATCACCGGCATGACGGCGGGCGCGGTGAAAGGCTGACGCCATGTTGCTGATGGCCACCTATGACACCAAGGCGGAGGAGGCCGAATACCTGATCGCGGCTCTCACCGCTTTGGGCGTGGACGTGGACCGCTGCGATATCTCGCTCCATGCCAAGGGCGCGCAATGGGGGCCGGAAGAAAAGCTCAAGGGGATGAAGGACGCCACCGCGCGCGCGATTGCGGAGATTGGTACAACCAAGGCCGGGGGGCGGCGTATGGTGGTGGCCATCGGCGGCGGCACGGGCGGGCAGATCGCCTTGCAGGTCCTGCGGTCGCTGCCGATCTCCATGCCCAAGGTGCTGGTGACGACGCTGCCTTTTGATCCGCGTTATATCATTGCAGACAGTTCTATTGTGCTAGTGCCGACCGTGGCGGACCTGTGCGGGTTGAACGCGACGACGCGCACCGCGCTGGATCAGGCGGCGGCCATTGCGGGTGGGCTTTATCATTCGACCTTACCCACTGGGCCAATCTCCCTCAAACCCTCCATCGGGGTGACGACGCTGGGGGTGACCGGGGCAGGGACGGACGTGTTGTGCGACCGGCTGCGCGCGAACGGGGACGAGGTTACGGTGTTTCATGCCAACGGCTTTGGCGGGGCGGCCTTTACCCGCTGGGCGCAGATGGGCGCGTTCAAGGCGGTTGTCGACTACACCCCCCATGAACTCACGCGGAACTACATCGCGGGCGCTCACGTGGATATGCCCGAACGGTTTACGGCCATGGGGCATTTGCCACGTGTCGTTCTGCCCGGCGGGGTCAACTTCATCGGCATGGGGGAGGCCGCGTTGTTGCCGGATGTCTACAAGGAACGCCCCCACTATGCGCATTCGCCACTGTTCACGCACGTTCAGTGCACCAAGGCGGAAATCGAGACATGCGCCGACATCCTTGGCGAGGCGCTGAAGGCGGCCACAGCGCCAGTGCGGGTGCTGATCCCGATGGGAGGGTTTTCATCCGAAGACCGCCCCGGCGGTACCATCGAAAGCGAGGGATTGCGCCATGCTTTTGCCGATCGGCTGGAAACGCACATCCCGCTGACCCGCATGCCGGGTCACATCAATGACGCTGCCGTGGCAGAGGCTGCCGCCGATCTGCTGGGCGAAATTACATAGGAATGCCAGATGCTTGATCCCTCCGATATCGAAGCCAAGAAAGACGCGCTGATCTGGTCGGCACGCCGTTGCTTTGATCTGAAACTGCAAACCAATGCGGGCGGCAATCTGTCGGTCCGATTGTCCAGCCACGACGCCATCGTGATCAAACCCTCCGGGGTGGGCTTTGCCGAATGTAGTCGGGACAACCTGCAAGTGGTGCACCTGAACGGAACGGTGGAGCCATCGTCGCACAAACCCTCCAAGGACCTCGACTTTCATCTCGACCTCTATCGCATCCGGCCTGACATCAACGCCATTGTCCATTGCCACAGCCCTTGGGCCACGGGCTTTGCCAGTGCGGGGATCGAGATTCCATGCCTGACCGTACAGACCATCGAAAAAATCGGTCGCATGCCGCTGATCCCGCTGTCCGAAAACGGTGGTCCGCAGACAGAGGTGGAGATTTCACCGGTCTTTCGCGACCCCACGATACGGGCGGCGGTGCTGGCCAATCACGGTACGATTGGCGTCGGAAAGACCCTGACCGCCGCGCAATATCTGGCTGAAATAATTGAGGAAACGGCTCACATCGCCTATGTCCGCGACACGCTGATGGCGGCACATGGCAAGACCGCCGCCGATTTGCCGACCTACGGCACCGCACGGGACGCAAGGGCGGCAAAAATCGGGTGACCAGCAAATTTTGCTTGCCAAACCTTCTTGTGCTGAGGCAATGAAAAAGCATCGGGTCGGCGATGGCGTCGCCAGCATGTTGATGCACACCTGATATCACCCTCCTGAACGCCGGGACTGATCTTTGCCGTTTGCGCGGCGGAGGGGGTCTTTCCTTCGTCCGCGCGCGGCGTGATGCATGAAGGAACATCGTGATGGACCGTCCACACTTCTACCATTTCCATCAGGGCGAAAAGACCCTGCCGTTTGCCGCCGCAGAATATGATCAACGTCTGAGCCGCCTGCTAAAACACATGGCGGATCAGGGGGTTGATGCCTGCATCTTCACCTCGATGCACAATATCGCCTATTACTCCGGCTTTCTCTATTGCGCGTTCGGGCGGCCATATGGCCTTGTCGTGACGCCGTCCGACAGTGTCGTGCTCAGCGCCGGGATTGACGCGGCACAGCCCTGGCGGCGTTGTCACTGGGATGCGATCACCTACACCGATTGGGAACGTCACAACTACTGGCGCGCGGCACTCAGCGTGACGGGCAAGGGCCGGGCCATCGGGATTGAAGGCGATCACATGACAATGGCGCAACGTGGTCTGCTGGAGGAATTCCTTGCACCTGAAGCAGTGCATGACATCGCGCCCGCGACCATGCGCCAGCGGATGCACAAATCACCTGCCGAAATGGACTTGATCCGCGCGGGCGCGCAGGTTGCCGATGTGGGCGGATATGCGATCCGCGATGCCATCCGTCCCGGCACCCGCGAGATCGACGTGGCGATGGCCGGGCGCGACGCGATGGAACTGGAAATCGCCCGTCGCTTTCCCGACGCCGAATACCGCGATACCTGGGTCTGGTTCCAGTCGGGGATCAACACCGACGGCGCGCACAACCCGGTGACGTCCCGCGTGTTGGAGCGTGGCGATATCCTCAGCCTGAACACCTTTCCCATGATTTCAGGTTATTACACGGCACTTGAACGTACCTTGTTTGTGCAGGAGGTCGATGCCGCCAGCTTACGCATTTGGGAGGCCAACGTCGCGGCCCATGAATACGGGATGAGCCTGCTGAAACCGGGTGCAAGCTGCGCTGCAATCACGCACAAGATCAACGACTTCTTCGCAGAACGGAACCTGCTGCAATACCGCACCTTCGGCTATGGCCATTCGTTCGGGGTATTGTCACATTACTATGGCCGCGAATCCGGGCTGGAATTGCGCGAGGACGTCGATACGGTGCTTGAACCGGGCATGGTCATCTCGATGGAGCCGATGCTGACCATCCCCGAAGGTCAGCCGGGTGCGGGCGGCTATCGGGAGCATGACATCCTGATTATCGGCGCAGACGGGGCGGAGAACATCACCGGCTATCCTTACGGCCCGGCGCATAACATCGTCGGTTGACCCTTTGGCGGGAGGCTTTCGCGCCTATTCAGGGGGTGCGAGGGACTCCCGCCGGATCAGCGATGTTTCAATCAGCACGGAGGCTGGCGGCGCGCTGTCTTCGATCATGCTGATCAACTGGCGTGCCGCCGCGATGCCCATTCTGCGATGGGGGACGCGTACCGTGGTCAGGGCAGGCCGCACGACACGTGCAAGGGCCATGTCGTCAAAACCGGTAATCGACACATCCTGCGGCACCCGCAGATCCATTTGATGCGCACGGGTCAGGGCGCCGACGGCAAGAACATCATTGGCGCACATCACCGCCGTGGGGGGATCGGGGAGATCCATCAGTGCGGCAAAGGCATCGCCCCCCTGTTCGATCCCGTAGGTCGTTTCGGAAACACGCAATCCGTGTGCTTCCAGACCAGCGCCCCGGACGGCATCCTGCACCGCCTTCAGGCGGGCGCGCGCCCGGTCGTTTTCGGCGACAGGTGCGGTGATATAGGCAATCCGTCGATGACCCAGTGCGACAACTTCATCCGCCAGCCTGTGCATGGCGGAATAATTGTCAAATCCCACGGATGGCAGGGCGGCCGCAGCATTGTGGGCCCATGCGGCCACCACCGGCAAGCCGCGCTGCGCCAGAAAAGCGTCGATGCCCGGTGCGCGTTCGTGGCCGATCAACAACAGGCCATCCGCGCCACGGGCGATCAGGGACCGGATCTGTGCCGCTTCCTGTTCGGGTTGATAGGACGAGCTGGCCAGCAACAGGTCATAGCCACCCGCACTGAGCGTTTCCTGAAAGGCTTGCAGGCCTTCGGCGAAAATGGCGTTCTCCATCGTGGGGACGATGGCGCCGATGGTGTTGGTGCGGTTGGCTGCCATCACCCGCGCCCCGAAATGGGGCGAATATCCCAGCGCATCCACCGCCTCCATCACCCGGGCGCGGGTGGCCTCGACCACCTTTTCGGGGGCGTTCAGGCACCGCGATACCGTTGCGGTGGAAACACCTGCGCGTTTTGCAACGTCCTCCAGCGTAGGGGTCATGGCCACGGTCTTGTTTTTGTATTTTGGAATATCGAATGGCTCATTTATTCTTCCCAAAGCTGGAGCGCATTTGGCTGCTTAGTCGGTTATAGCTGATGAAAGCGCTTGCATCGAGCTAAATCGACCCGTTACAGGTAACTGGAGACGACTCGCTTCCGCAGATCATCGGAAGCGGCATACCCGACCGCCGACACAGTCCCTTAATGCACGGCAAAAAGGCACGGCTGCATCGGCATTTCGCAGAACAACATCCGGGAGAAAGCGACAGATGGCGCGCGAATACCTCAAGAAAGCGACCCTCACCGCGAAATCAGACGCATCCGAAGTGCGCGATATCGTCAACACGATCCTTCAGGATATTGAAAAGGGGGGTGACACCGCGGCGATGGAATACGCCGCGAAGTTTGACAAGTACGAAGGCAACATCCTGCTGACCGATGCCGAAATCGCGGCCGCGGCGGATCTGGTTCCCGAAAAGGTCAAGGCAGACATCCGCTTTGCCCATGACAACGTCCGGCGCTTTGCGGAAAAGCAGAAATCCACCGTCGCGGATGTGGAGTACGAAGTGGTTCCCGGCCTGATCGCAGGTCAGAAGGCCATCCCCGTCGATGCGGCGGGTTGTTATGTTCCGGGCGGGCGTTACAGCCACATCGCCAGTGCCATCATGACTGTCACCACCGCCAAGGTGGCCGGGTGCCGCCACATCACCGCCTGTTCCCCGCCGCGTCCCGGCGTGGGTGTGGCCCCGGCGATTGTCTATGCCGCGCACATCTGCGGTGCAGACAAGATCATGGCGATGGGCGGCGTGCAGGGCGTTGCGGCGATGACGTTCGGCCTTTTCGGCCTCCCCAAGGCGAACATATTGGTCGGTCCGGGTAACCAGTTCGTCGCCGAAGCCAAGCGCAGCCTGTTTGGCCGTGTGGGCATCGACATGATCGCGGGCCCGACGGACAGCCTGATCCTCGCCGACAAGGACGCCGATCCGCATATTGTCGCCACCGATCTGGTCAGCCAGGCCGAGCATGGTTACAACTCTCCGGTCTGGCTGGTCACGGACTGTCGCGCGCTGGCGGAGGACGTCATGGCGCGTATTCCTGCGCTGATTGACGATCTGCCGGAGGTGAACCGCGAAAATGCCGCCGCCGCTTGGCGCGACTATGCAGAAGTCATTGTCTGTGCCGACCGCGAGGAAATGGCAGCTACATCAGACGATTACGCACCGGAGCACCTGACGGTGCAGGCGGCAGATCTTGATTGGTGGCTGGAAAGGCTGACCTGCTATGGCTCGCTGTTCCTGGGAGAGGAAACCACTGTGTCCTACGGGGACAAAGCCGCAGGCACCAACCATGTGCTGCCGACTTCGGGTGCGGCGAACTACACGGGCGGGTTGTCCGTTCACAAGTATATGAAGATCGTCACATGGCAGCGGGCGACGCAGGAAGGTTCCAAACCCGTCGCGGTTGCGACGGCGCGCATTTCGCGGCTTGAAGGGATGGAGGGCCATGCACGGTCCGCCGATGTCAGGCTGGCAAAGTACTTCCCGCAGGAAAACTTCGACCTGAGCCCCCATGACTGATCAAGCCGCCCTTTTCCGGCTGGATGGACGGGTGGCATGCGTCACCGGGGCCAGTTCGGGATTGGGCAGGCATGCAGCGGACGTGCTGGTGCAGGCAGGCGCGCGCGTCGTGGGCGTGGCACGGCGTGCGGCCGCTTTGGAAGACTGGGCTTCGGGTGCTGGCGCATCGGGTGCGGCGGTGGCTGCAGATGTCGCTGACCGTGACGCGCTGGACCGGACCATCGCCGCCATCAGTGCGCCGTTCGGCGCGCCGGATATCATTGTGCACGCCGCCGGGCTGAACACCCGCGAAGCCGCCGATGACGTGACCGCGGATGGATGGGATCAGACCCTTGCGGTGAACCTGTCAGCGCCGTTTTTCCTTACCCAGGCGTTGGCCCCGTCGATGGCCGCCAAACGCTGGGGCAGGGTGGTCAATTTCGCCTCCCTGCAAAGCACGCGGGCTTTTCCCGGTGGCATCGCCTATGGTGCGACGAAGGGGGGCATCAGCCAACTGACCCGCGCCATGGCCGAAGCTTGGTCACCCAGGGGCATCATGGTCAACGCCATCGGCCCCGGTTTCTTTCCGACGGAACTGACGCAGGCGGTTTTTGATGATCCCGACCGCGCGGCGCGTAATGCCGCGCAAACCTGTGTGGGACGCAATGGCCGGTTGTCCGACATGGATGGACCGTTGCTTTTTCTGTGCTCTGACGCTTGTGGTTATGTCACCGGCCAGACCTTGATGGTGGACGGAGGGTTTACAGCCAAATGAAAGCGCTCATCTACGATGGCCCAGAGACCCTTGCGTTTCGCGATGCTGCGGACCCGACACCCGCGACGGGCGAGGTTCTGATCCGCATTGATGCGGTGGGTATCTGCGGGTCCGACATGCACGCCTACCTTGGCCACGATGACCGCCGCCCCGCGCCGCTGATCCTTGGTCACGAGGGGGCCGGGGTCATCATGGGTGGCCCGCGCGATGGCGAGCGGGTGACCATCAATCCCCTTGTGACCTGCGGAACCTGTCCGGCCTGTGAAACCGGGCGCGAGAACCTGTGCGCGAAGCGGCAGATCATCTCCATGCCGCCGCGCGAAGGGGCGTTCGCGCAGTATGTCTGCATGCCCGAAGGCAATCTGGTCACCGTGCCCGATACCGTGTCCTTGACCAAGGCTGCATTGGCCGAGCCGCTAGCCGTCAGCTGGCATGCGGTGCGTCTGGGGCTGGACGCCCTGCATCCGCAAGCCGACCGGGATGCGCTGGTGTTGGGCGGGGGCGCGATCGGCCTTGCTGCCGCGTTGAGCCTGCATGCGATGGGGGTGGAGCGGATCGTGCTTGTGGAACCCAACGACGCCCGACGCGCCTATCTCGAAGCAACATGTGGTCTGGATTGCGTGGCCGAAGCACAGGGCACCCATGGCATCGTTGTGGATGCGGTGGGCTATGCCGCGACCCGTGCCACGGCTTCTGCGCTGGCGCGACCGGGCGGCGTGATCGTGCACATCGGCTTGGGCGAAGACCTTGGCGGCCTCGATATCCGGCGCATGACGTTGCAGGAAATCACCTTCATCGGCACCTATACCTATACCGCGCAGGATTTCCGCGACACCTGCCGCGCGCTCTTCGATGGGGCGCTCGGGCTGCTCGACTGGACTGCGGAATGCCCGCTGAGCGACGGGGCAGCCGCTTTTGCCGATCTGCGTGCAGGTCGCATCGAAACACCAAAAATCGTCTTGCTGCCCTGGCGGTAGAAACGGCACCAACATCAACTTAAACAAGGACTTGGGGATACCTAGCACATGAACATAGACAAAAAGATCGCGGATGATCTTGTCGCCAACGACGTCTCTTTTGTAACGACCGTGCCTTGCAAACAGCTGGCCGGCGTCATCGAAGAGGTTGAAGAGCGTAAAGAGATCTTCCACATCCCTGCCAACAAGGAAGACGAAGGGATGGGCCTGTGTGCGGGCGCGTGGATGGGCGGCAAACGCCCGATGATCATCATGCAGAACACCGCGATTGGTGTGACCATCAACACGCTGGCCACGCTGACGCAGTATTACCGGATGCCCTTGCCGATGCTGATCAGCTACCGCGGTGAGCTGCGCGAGCCTGTGGCCTGTCAGGTCGAAATGGCCGTGCACACCAAGGCGCTGCTGGCCCAGATGAACATCCCAACCTACCATTTTCACTGGCAAAAAGACGTTGAGGAGTTCGACAACATCCTCAAATACACCTTCATGTGCAACAAGCCGGTCGCCATCCTGACCGACGCCAATTTCTGGGGAGGCTACGGCGACCAATGATCCGTTCTGAAATCCTGCGCGAAATCGCGCCCATCCTGAATCCTCACCTTGTTGTCTGTAACATCGGTCTGCCCAGCCAGGAGCTACACATGATCGACGACAATGCCCGCAACTTCTACATGCTCGGGACCATGGGGTTGTCGTCCTCCATCGGTCTCGGTCTGGCCTTGGCACAAGACAAGACAGTCATCTCTATCGACGGGGACGGCTCCGTGCTGACCAACCTCGGCACGCTGCCGACGATTGCCAACAATGTGGCCGACAATTTCATCCTGATGATCATCGACAACGGCTCCTACGGTTCCACCGGGGATCAGCCGACCTACGCGGGCAAGAAGACCAAGCTCGAGGCCGTTGCGGCGGCCTGCGGGTGCGAAAACGTTGTGACCTGTCAGGACGTTGACACAGGCAAGGCGTTGCAAGCGGCAATCGACAGCAAGAAGATGACCGTACTTGTCGTGAAATGCGACAGCGGCAACATCAAGCTGCCAGTGATCACCATGGACCCGGTCGTGATCCGCGATCGCTTCATGAAGGCTGTTGAGGCCTGAGGCACAAGCAAAAGGGGGGCGCAACCGCTGCGCCCCCTTTTTCGTTTCCCCATGCGCCGCGGGACCAGATCCGATACACGACAGCGGCGCAGGATGGACTAGATTTCGCGGAAAACGCCGACGACCCGTACAGTGTTGCCATCGGGGTCATTGATGGCAAGGCCGTGCGGTTCAATGTGTACCTCGGTCTTGTCCACCGCAATGATCCGTTTCTTGAAGCCAAAAGCCTTACCATTCTGGATCGCCACATCCACGATCTGGGATACCTCGTCGACATCATCCGGATGGTAAAAGTTCAACCCCAGTTCCAGTGTCGGCTGAAAGGTATCGGGGTCGGTGCGGTGAATGCGGTGCACTTCGTTTGACCAGGTGACCGTGCCTTCGATGATGTCGATGCTCCAGTATCCGACGCCCGCCATGTCCTGAAGCATTTCGATCTGTTGTGTCGCGGCCTCAGCTGCATTGCGGGCCATGACCAGTTCGCTGACATCCGTCGCGATGATATAGATGGTCTGGTCTTCGATCCGATCATTCCAAAGCGGGAATGTCTGCTTGGCGAGCCAGATCTTGTGCTTGCCGTTGCAGGTGTCCATGCGGCGCACCTCGTTGGCATGGGGAACCACGCTGGTCAGGATTCCCGATCATCGCTGCTGATCTCATCGGCTTCGTCTTCGTCGATGCAGTCGCGTAACCGCTCCCCCACGAGGGCCTTCGGCGTGGATTGCAGAAACGTGTCGAAGGGTTTGCTGATCCGCATGGCCTTTCCCCCCTTGGTTCGATGCATGACGCAGATCCCTTCGGTCTTGAGAACGGTATCCATCTCAATCGCGAGGCCGGGAAAGCGCGTGACGACAAGGGTGACGCCCGAAACTTTGCCGTGGCTGTTGAAGTAGGGCGAGCAGATCAGGCTCACATGTTCTCCGTTGGAGTCGAAGTCGCGGACGGTCTTTTCACCTTGCCGCATGGATTCGCTGCACAGATGCGACAGGGCGGGGAAACCATGAGGCAGAACGCTCTGGCTGATATGCGGTCCGGTGGTGGGGGATGAAAGCCCGAACAGATTGATCGCCTCCTGCGTGGCCTGGGTGATCTGAAGCGCCGTGTCGGTGACCAGGATGACCAGCGGTGCGCTGCGCAGCACGGGTTCAAGTTCAGCCGACCGTTCCGTCAGTTCCGACGTTGTCATCTCAAGTTCTTCGTTCACGGTGATCAACTCCTCGTTCAGTGATTGCAGTTCCTCGTTGGAAGTTTCCAGTTCCTCAATGGTTTGCTGCAACACCTCTCGCGTGGTGGCGACTTCGTTTTCGAGGGTGGATTTGCGTTCGCTCTGGGCGGTCGCGCTCGCCCCGTTCTTCCTGTCGGTCAGGACGGTTGGTTCTTCGGCGCGAAGAGGGGTGAACACGATCACGGCAGCTTTTTCACTGATTTCCGAAGCGAGCATGGGATAGACGTCCAGCCGCAGGCGGTCCGTATCCCCTTCGGCCAGCAAGTGGCGGACGCCAGACCGCCGTTTGCCGTTCTTGAGCGCGATGGCGACGAGGCTGCGGGCCTCTTCCCGCAGGGGGCTGCGCAGAAGATCGACGTGCATACGCAGATTGCTTGCGTTGTTTACGGAGATGTAATTGCTGACGTCGCCGAAGACTTTCGCGATGGAAAATCTCTTTATTAGTTAATGTTTTCGTATGGTTAACGAAAAGACATTCACCGATTATCAACCTATCTTTTCTATCCCTTATCAAGATCAAGATAGTTTTCGGGAAGATTTCTATATGGTTGAAGAGAATCCACATGTGCATCGCGAACCTGCGTGGAACGATCAGCGTTTCATTGTTTCTCTGATTGCGAACCGAAACCGGCAGACGCTGGTGCGCAGTTGCCAGATCAAGGGACATTCATTCAACGACCGCGCCTCTTTCGGCGAAGGCGCCACATTGCGGCAGGCGTTTTCAGCGCCCTTTGTCCGGGCACTCGAATCCTGTCTGGAAAAACTCTCCTTCAAGATCGAAGTCCAGTCCCTGCCGGATTTCCTGTATGAAGTCGAAGGTCTGACGTTGCGCGGTATACACGTCATGTCGACCCGGTTGGCCGATGGCGCGATCAACATCATCATGCGATTTCTGTCGTTTGTGGGCGGCATTAACCATGCCCTTGCCCCAGAGACCGGTTTTGACGACCCGGTTCAGGAGGAAGGACAGGCGATTGCGGCAAGCGTGTTGGAAGACATCACCACCCTGCTTCTGAATATCTCGTCCTCCGCTGTATTGGGGTTGAGGGGGACAAACGACATGCTGGGTGCATCCGGACAAAAGATCGCGCGCCAGACAGATGAAATCCAGTTCCGCAGGCAATTGCTGCGCCGGTATGTGGAACGGCGCAGCCATAGGTTGGCGCTTGCACCACATGAAATCCTGACTGGACTGCAAGATGCACTGACAACTGAAAGGCGCAGGCGCCTCGTCTGACCAACCCAATGGAACCTTCAGACAGAAGGGCAAAGGACCAGCAGATCAGACACCATCGTCCCGTTTCAGAAGACGTCGTCACCCGTCATGATGACGATGTCCTCAAGTTCGAGGCGGTCACAGAACCAGCGCTTTATCTCAACGATATCCCGATCGCCCACTGTCAGCATGTAGCCACGAAGTGTGCTGTACATCCCGATATCCAGTTCCGCCTCTGCGCCGAACGCGCTGTCGATCTCCGGCATGCCGGAGAAGCCATCCAGCCGAATTGAATCGCGTGTTTCGTCAAAATCCTTGATGAAATCCACGCCTTCATCTTCGGCGTCGAAGACGAACACGTCACGGCCGGCTTTTCCCAGCAGAATATCCGAACCATCGCCGCCGTTGATCGTGTCGTCACCCTGGCCCCCGGCAAGTAGGTCGTCATCATCACCGCCGAACATCAGGTCAGGACCCCGGCCGCCGCGCAATATGTCCTCGCCGGCACCGCCATAAAGCGTGTCCATGCCTTTGCCCCCATGAAGGAAGTCACTGTCGTCACCTCCGATCAACAGGTCCTTGTGGTGGCCGCCAATGAGCCAATCCTTCCCGTCACCGCCATCAAGCGTGTCATTGCCGCGCCGCCCCAGCAGGATGTCATCACCGCTCTGGCCAAGGATTTCGTCGTCGCCGCGCCGCCCGCGCACCACGTCGTCGCCGCTGCCGGCAAGGGCAAGCCCTCCCTCCATGTTGGTCGCGAAATTGTCGTTGCCGCCGCGGGTGAACAGGGCCTGCCACTTCACTTCGGCATGTGCTGCAACTTCTTCCCCGACCTTCAAGCCGTTGAGATTGCCGTCCTGAATGTGGATCCCGCCGTAAAGACGCGAAATCCCGGCTTCTTCCGCGGCCTCTGTCAGCGTTTCCCACTGCAGGACGACGTGCGGCTCGCCTTCACCGAATTCTTCGAAGACCAGTTCGTTGGTCACGTATTGGCCCAGAAGGTCGGTGCCCTCTACGGAATCCAGATCGTAATTGCCGTAGCTTACGCCGTCATAAAACGCATCGGTACCGGTAAATGCAGCAAGCGTCTTGGCCGCGGCCATCGAGAACGTCGAATGACCTGAGACATACTCCGGGAAGGCCGGCGTGACGAATGTCACATTCTGATAGGGCTGCCACTCCTCACCCAGCATCATCTCGGTGCCGCTGTTTGGCCCGCCCCAGGCTTCGATGTTCTGCCCATGGTAGAGGTCCCGAATGGCGGACTGTGGCCGGATATAGTCGTAGTGATATTTCGCTTCCCAGGTGGCGATGCCCGCGTCGAAGATCGCGGCGTTGAGGGCAAAGAACATCTGCGCGTCCTGGTCCAACCCGTGATTGTCCCGCAGCGCGATGTCCTGCGCGATCTGGTTCCAGTGGCCGGGAGGCGCTTCGGTGCGCGGGCCGTCAGCCCAGAACTCCGCCATCACCTTGTGTTCGTTGGTCAGGTTCGCGGATATGTCCATCACTTCCGTGACCTGGTCGCGATAGGCCTGATCGTTGGTCGTCACGTTGCCCGCGCCATCGACATATTCGGAGAAATCCCCCAACTGCGGAGGCGTGTCTGGCCGGAACATGCTGTTGTCTTCCATGCCAAAACTGGTGACTTCGCCCCAATGTGGGGTGATCGCGACCTGATCGGAGTAACTTGCAGGATCGTTCGGATCAATGATCGGCACGCCGTCTTCATTCACCACCGTCCCGGTCGGCACGCGCAAGGGTTGCCAGTGGTTCGGATCGAAATCGACGCCGCCCGGCGCCCCGTCAGAGCCCGGCTCGGGATCGTTGACGGGCATGTATCCGGTGGTGTCGACATAGCCGTTTTCAGCGTTGGATCCATCACCGACACGCGCGTCAAACACGTTTTCCGCCGCAAGCGTCCCGACACCTGCCGCCGTTGACGGATCGGTATTGGCCGCGGCCGGATCATAGCCGAGTTCAGCCATGAAGGCATCGAAAAGCGCCTGTTGCTCTGGATAGATCTCGCTCAGGGCGGTGTAGGCGGCAAAGCTGACCGCTTCGGCCTTGTTGGCCTCGGTGTTCAGCAGGGGCGTGTCGATTTTCGAATAGTACCCATCGGCAAGTGGGTCGAACGCGGCGTACGCGTCATAGACGGCGGCGCTGACCAGGTGCAGCTGATAGGACGAGGTCGTGGGCAATGCCGACCCTTGGCGAATGGCTTCCAGATTTACTTCGTTCCATTGGGCGACAATGGACTGTTCATTTACTGGCATGAGAAATACTCCGTCTGAAAAGGCACCGTTCTAATGCTGTAAGAATTATCACGGTTTCGAGAGCAGACCAATCTAAATAAGGCGAAACCGCCACAATACACGGTTTGCGCGAACTGAAGGACCGGTATTCAGGCACTGGATCGAAACGATCTTCAAAATTTGCAGAAATCGTTGCCAAGTTTGCATCAAAGGCTGTTCCGTCCAAAGGTCGATTGTTCGAATTTTGATCTGGATTAAACCCATCTTCATCCATTTCGCGCCAGTGTGGCGCATGACTGGATGGTGTCACTGCGTTGGAATTCCGCCCTGTCCGCACCAAGGGGGGCGGACGGAATAATGGCAGCGCCCCCGGCCCGTGGCGTGATGGAAAGCGTACAGCGCAAGCGCGTCGTGATCGTGGACGATTCACGTTCCCTGCGGGCGTGGTTGCGACTTGTCATTGAACAGGATCCGCGCCTCGCGGTGGTGGGAGAGGCAGCCTCGGCCTATGAAGCGCGTGAGGTGATCAAACAGACCCGGCCCGATGTGCTGACGCTGGATATCGAGATGCCCGGCATGAACGGTTTGGAGTTTCTCGATCGGCTGATGCGGTTGCGTCCGATGCCGGTGGTGATGATTTCCGGCGCCACGCGCAACCACACTGCCGCGACGGTGCAGGCCCTTTCGCTGGGTGCGGTCGACTATATCCTGAAGCCCACAGCGTCAAACGATGAAGCCGCACAGCTTTTGATTGCGCGGCGGGTCTATTCCGCCGCTTGCAGCACTGTGCAGCCGCGCACCCATCCTCAGACCATCGCGCGCGAAACGACAGGCATGTACAGAACCGGGCCGATGCCGATTGTCCTGATCGGGGCATCGACCGGCGGGGTGGCCGCCCTGGAAACCGTGCTGGGCGCGCTTGATCCCGAAGGTCCGCCCGTGGTTGTCGTGCAGCATATGCCGGGTCCGTTTCTGGTCAGCTTTGCCAATCAGTTGAACCGAAAGCTGGCACAGGATGTCGGGCTCGCGGTGGCAGCGGAAGACCTATGGCCCGGGCAGGTTCGATTGGCCCCGGCAGAGGGGACGCAGACGCATGTGAACCGCAAGGGCAGCCAGTGGTCCTGCCGCTTCGCCCCGCCTGCGGAAGATACGCTGCACTGCCCTTCCGTGGATGCCCTTTTTGCCTCTGCCGCGCAGCATGGCCGAGACGTTATTGCGGTGATCCTTACTGGTCTGGGGCATGACGGTGCCGATGGCATGCTGCGCCTGCGGGATAAGGGCGCCGCGACGCTTGGACAGGATCAAGCCAGCAGCGTGGTTTACGGCATGCCGCGCGCAGCGTTTGAACGGGGCGCTGTTCAGAAGCAGCTTCACGTGTCGGGCATTGGTGCTGCAGTGAATGATGCGGTCAATACATGGCGTCGGAACAATCGGCGCGAGGGCGTGATTTGACCCGTCGTGCCGTGATCACTCAGGGTGAATACCTTGTATCGGATGATCCAGAGCTGTCGATTTCGACGCTTCTGGGTTCATGTGTCGCGTGTTGTCTTTGGGATCCCGAGCGGGGCGTTGGCGGGATGAATCATATGTTGCTGACCCGGCACCGATCTTCGGTTCAGGATTTTGCCGGTGTCAATGCGATGGAGTTGTTGATCAATGATCTGCTCAAGCTCGGGGCGCGCAGATCCCATTTGCGCGCAAAAGCCTTCGGCGGCGCAAAGATGGTCAGTGGGTTGTCGGATATCGGTGCGGCAAACGGTGCTTTCATCCTGAGCTTTCTGGAAGCTGAAGCCATCCCTTGCATGTCACAATCGTTGGGAGGCAGTGCCGCGCGGCAGCTCAAGTTTGTTCCCACCACGGGCGCTGTGAAAATGAAAATGCAAAGAAACACCATCGATATGGATGCCGAAACGCCACCCGTGGTGAAGCCGGTCGGGAATGGGCTGGAGTTGTTCTAAGGACCGGGCGGTTGTCGTTTGAGCCTACACACCTTGCGCCATCCATCAGAGGCATTCCCTTCTGACATATTAGGTGATCACCCCGGAATGTCCCGGCAGGATCAGACCCTAGAACAGATCAACCTCACCCGTGTCCGGGGACGGACAGGACAACGCAACGGGCTGCGCACCGGGAAAAAGCAGCGCTCGGGTGCGCTCAAGCCGCACGCGTTGGGACAGGTTCACCGCCTGTGCGCCCGAGATCCTGTCGAACTGCTCCAACTGGCTCAGGTGGAGCGTCAGCAATGCCAGATCTTCCGCGTATTGCCGCAGAAAGTCGAGGTTCTGAAGCCGCGCGAGGCTATTGGCCGATTGCGCCTTGGCATCCTGCGCAAGTTCTTCGGCAATCGTGTGTTCAACCTCGTGCGTCATGTTTGCGAGGTGATCAAGATGCTCGGAAATACGATGCAGAAGTCCATGCATCGTCTGATCCTGCGGAAGAGGAGCGGCAGCCGACATCAAAGCTTGCCAACCACCGCCTCGATGCAATTGCGCAATTCATCGGGCTGGAACGGTTTTTTGAGATAGTTGTTCATGCCCAGCTTCTTGCCGTGATCAATGATCTGTTGTTCCGCCCGACCTGTGATCAGGACAAAACCCACCCCCTTTGTTTGCGGCGTACCGCGCAGATAGTGCAACAATTGCAGGCCGTCCATCTCGGGCATATTGTAGTCCGAGATCACCAGATGCGCGGGCTGTCTGGCAAGGTGATGCAGCGCCTCCTTGCCGTTCTCAGCCGTCGCCACGTTGCGAACCCCAAAGGCGTCAAGCGCTTGTGTGATCAAGCCGCGACTGGTGGACATGTCGTCCACCACCATGATCCGGATTTGGTCGCGCAATGCCATGTTATCTTCCTCGTTGCTGTAGCTCCGAAACGCGGAGACCGTTGTGATATTGCGCCTTGTCAGGCCAGGGGGGCGTAGGTCGTCGGGCCTGTGCAATCGAACCCGAAGCGGGCGGGATCGGAAATGCGTTCGGAATGACCCAGAAACAGCAGGCCGTCGGATTTGAGAACCTTGCGGAAACGCGGCCAAAGCGCGGCTTGGGTCTGCGCATCGAAATAGATGACCACGTTGCGGCACAGGATCAGGTCAAAGGGCCGCGCCATTGGCCATTGCCCCAGCAGGTTCAATTCATTGAAACGGATCATCCGGCGGATCATTTCATTGGTTGCGTATTCCGCTTCACCATCGGCGGTATTGGCATTGGTGAAATACTTGGCACGCAAGGCGTCCGAAACACCGCCCATCAGGCGGTCGGGATAAACGCCTGCGCGGGCAAAGGCGACGACCTTGGGGTCAATATCGGTGCCCAGAATGCGCAGATCAAGATTGGCCACTTCGGGTGCATGTTCAAGCAGTGTGATCAGCGCTGAAACCGCTTCCTGCCCGTTGGAACAGCCCGCCGACCAGATGCGCATCGTTCCCCCGGCGCGCAGATGGGGCAGGCGATTTTCAAGAACAGTTGCAAGCGTTTCAAAATGATGGCTCTCCCGAAAGAAGTGGGAGACGTTCGTCGTCAGCGCGGAAATGAGGTGCCGCCGCTCCGTATGGCCATCATCGGAGCCGATCAGGGTGCAATAGTCCTGAAAATTGCTCAGACCGAGCGCGCGCAAGCGTTGACGCAAGCGCGATTGGATCATGGTCGCCTTTTCTTCAACCAGCGTCAGCCCGCTTTCGCGGTAGGCAAGATCGGCAATCGCGCGGAAACTTGCGGCATCCAGTTGCAGATTGGTGTGCGCCTTCGCGTTCATGCGGCGGTGCTTTCGGCTACATCGACCGTTGCCGCCAGATCAAGAACGCGGATCATCCGCTCTTCGATCAGGGTCAGCGCGCTGACAACGCCTGCCGCAGCAGCCGACGTCAGCTCCGGTGGGGGTTGCAGATCATCGGAGGTCAACGCCACGATGTCGGACACCGCATCGACCAGAAGCCCGGTCATCATGTCCTCGTGTTTGACCACGATGATCACATTGCGTTCGCTTTGTTCGCGCGAGGGCAGACCAAGCCGTTCGGCAAGATCCATTACGGGCAAAACCGTGCCGCGCAGATTGATCACGCCCTTCATGTAGCGGGGCGCATGGGGCAGGGGCGTTGCATGGGTCCAGCCACGGATTTCACGCACCGACATGATGTCGAGCGAATACTCCTGCTCCGCAAGGCGGAACGTCAGCAGTTCGATCGTGGCAGGTTTGGTGTCTTCACTCATGCGGATGCTCCTGCGGCCTGACTGGCAGGAGGCGTGCCTGCCTGGGATATGGCGCTTGAAGAGGTGCTGTTGATGATATCGGATGGGTCAAGGATCAACGCGATCTGCCCGTCCCCGAGGATGGTCGCGGCCGCGATACCGGGGGCGCGGTAGAAGCTGTCATCCAGACCCTTGATCACGACCTGACGCTGGTCGAGGATATTGTCGATCATGATCGCCGCGCGGCCGCCGTCTTCAAGCGCGATCAGCAGCACCACCGCATCCCCGAAATTATCAAGCGGTGCGCGGTATCCCATTGCGGCCCCCAGATCAAATAGCGGCACAAACCCGCTGCGCACCTCGATCACGTGGTTGCCCGGGCGCACCATTTCCACATCGTCGTGTTGCAGCGTCAGGGTTTCGATCACAAGGTTCAGGGGCAGGACAAGCGTTTCACCGGCGACTTCGACGACCATGCCGTCCAGCACCGCGAGGGTCAGCGGCAGGGAGATTGAAAAAGATGTCCCCTGGCCGGGTTGGGACGTGGTGGTGATGCGTCCGCCCAACGCCTGGATTGCGGTGCGCACCACATCCATGCCGACACCCCGGCCGGACAGATCCGACACCACCGACGCCGTGGAAAAACCGGGCAGGAAAAGGAGGTTGTCGATCTCCGTATCGCTCAACTGCACGTCTGGCGGGATAAGCCCCTTGTCGATGGCGATTTGCAGAACCTTCGGGCGATTGATCCCCGCGCCGTCGTCCGAGATTTCGATCACGACCCGCCCGGACCGGTGCGCGGCGGTCAGATTGACGGTGCCCTGCGGGGACTTGCCTGCGGCGATCCGGTCCTCCTTGCTTTCCAGACCGTGATCGACCGCGTTGCGGATCATGTGGGTCAGTGGGTCGGCCAAGCGTTCGATCACCGTCTTGTCGACCTCGGTCGCCTCTCCGAAAGTGTGAAGCCTGACGTCCTTGTCCACGGCGGAAGACGCTTCGCGCACGATGCGGGACATGCGCTGGAACAGGGATTTGACGGGCTGTGCGCGGATCATCATCACTGAGTCCTGAATATCTCGGGTCAGGCGCTGGAATTCCTCAAGCCCGTTCATCGCGTCGGAGTGCGGCGACAGCCCTGATTGCTCAAGGCTTTGGCTCAACATCGCCTGATTGATCACGAGTTCCCCGACAAGGTTCACAAGCCTTTCAATGCGGTCCAGATCCACGCGAACGACCGATTTGGCCGCTGCACCGCCGCCTCCCGCGGTCGGTTTGGCGGATGTGGCGGGTGCCTTCGGAGGCGATGGCGTGGGTGGCGTCTGCGGTTTTGGCGCAGATTCGGCTGGCGTCGGGGAGGGCGCTTCGGGCAATGGCTGGATCAGGGAGGGATCAGCCGGGGCTGGCGAAAGGGCGGTGTCTTGTGCGGTGGTGCCGGAGGTGTCGGCGCCATCCTGCGTGATGTTGAGCGTGCACAGCCCCTCGACGAAATCGAAGATCGTTGCCACCTCGGTCTGCTCCACGTCGGCGTCTAGGACTACGGTCCAGGTCAGGTGAGGGACCTCAGACGTCAGATTCTCCAGATCGGGGACCTGTGTCGTGTCGCATGTGACCGTGCCTTGGCCCAGTTCCAACAGGTTCCGCAATAAAAGCGCAGGTTCATTCCCGGTGGCAAACAGTTCCGTGTGCGGGGTGAACGTGATGACAAAAGGTCCGGCGGTCGGGCCTGGCATGGGCGGCGGCGGGGGCAGATCAGACAAATCAAACGCGGGCGCATCACCGCCAAAGTCAAGATCAAGGGCAAGGCCCATCGGCTGAAAATCGATCTCCTCCGGTTCTTCTTCTTCAGTGACGGCCAAACTGGGTAGAAACGCGTCCAGCGCGGTCAGCAATTCGGCTGTCTTATCGTCCGGCAATGCCTCCCCGTCGCGGCTGATACGGACGAGGTCGGACAGGTGATCGGCGGCCTGAAAGAAGACCTTCATCGCCTCCGCAGTAACATCGAAGCGGCCCGCGCGCACCTCGTCCAGCACCGTTTCATAGCGATGCGCGAATCGCACGAGCGCCTCCAGCCCGAATGCGCCGGCACCGCCCTTGATCGAATGCACGGCACGGAACACGATGTTGATGGTTTCGGTATCCCCGTCGCCATCGTCCATGGTTTGCAGGCTGTCCTGAAGGGCTTCCAGCAGTTCTTCACATTCAATGAAGAAGGACGCCCGGATTTCGGCCATTGGGTCGGTATCGCTGCTCATCAGATGCTCCTTATCCCGCGACCATGTGCAGGGCCTTGACCAGTTTGTCGGGATCGAAGGGTTTGACGATCCAGCCTGTCGCCCCGGCGGAGCGCGCGCGCTGTTTGAGTTCCGGCGCGGCTTCGGTTGTCAGCACAAGGATCGGCGTTGCGCGGTGGCGGTTCTGCTCGCGCACGGCGTCAATGAAACCGAAGCCGTCCATGCGGGGCATGTTGATGTCAGTGATGATCGCGTCGGGGGTGATGCCATCCAGAACCTCGATGCCATGCACGCCATCATCCGCAGTGTGCACGGTGAACCCGGCGGGCAACAGCGCCATCTTGATCATGTCGCGCATGGTGCGGCTGTCATCCACGGCCAGTACCTCAAGTGTCATGGCGCACCCTCCGCAAGTGTTTCCGGGGTCATGCCCATGGCCTGTAGATGGGCCATCACCGGATCAGGTGTATTGATGATCTGAAGGTAATGCCCCTTTGCGCGCAGGGACTTGCCGGCCGCGACGCAAACCTGCATGCAAAGCGCCCCGATCTGTGTCACCTGGCCCAGATCGAGCGTGATATCACCATCGGGCTGCGCCATCAAAGCCGTGCGCAGATCGGTGGCAGCAGCCAGGTCGAGCTTTCCCTTCGGCGTCAAAACATCAGCCATGGCACACCCGCGGGCGCGATTGATCCTGCAACATTTCCGGCAAGCTCCCTCTGCTTGGATGGCTACTTGTAGGGGCTTGCTTCTTAATTCTCCGTTACCCCTCTGAGGCCAGAGGCGGTATTTCATTCGGACGGTGATGGGCGGATGCACTCAGTCTGCGTCAACAAAAAACCCCGTGCCCTGTGGACACGGGGTTTGATCTTCAGATCAGGTGGTTGGTTTAGCGGCGGCGACGGCCCCCCGTCCGGCCTGCACGGCCACGGCCTTCGTGGCCCGCCTTGGGGGCCACCTTGTTGAATTTTATCCATTCGCCGCCATGCGGGTCGCGGTCAAACAGGAAATTCGCTGCCCGGATCGCTTCCATCTCCTTGCCCGCGCGGGGCAGGGTCGATCCCATGCCGAAAAGCTGCACGAACGCCTCGTCGTCCATCCCTTCGGGCAGTGCCACACCCAGCGCTTCGACCTCGGCCCGCTTTTCAGCGATCTTGGCCGCATTCACCGGCAGGGCGACTGGGTTCATGATGGCGGACGTCATGCCGGCCCCCATCGCCATGGGCAAAAACGCGTTGTTGATGCCGTGGCGGTTGGGCAAGCCAAAGCTGATGTTGGACGCGCCACAGGTGGTATTCACGCCCAATTCCTCGCGCAAACGGCGCACAAGGGTAAAGACCTGATGGCCGGCGGTCGCCATCGCGCCAATCGGCATGACCAGCGGATCGACGACGATGTCATGGGCGGGGATGCCAAAGTCAGCCGCACGTTCGACGATCAGCTTGGCAACGGCAAACCGCACGTCCGGATCTTCGGAAATGCCGGTGTCATCGTTTGAAATCGCCACCACCGGCACGTTGTATTTCTTGACCAAAGGCAGCACCAGTTCCAGCCGCTCTTCCTCGCCGGTGACGGAGTTCAGCAGCGGGCGACCCTCGCAGGCCTCCAGACCGGCTTCCAGCGCACCTGGCACGGAACTGTCGATGCAGATCGGCGTATCCGTCACCGCCTGCACCCGTCTGATCAATTCCGGCATCAGGGTGGGTTCGACGAAGTTGTTGTCGGCATAACGCGGGTCTTCGGCCATCTTGTTGGAAAAAACCGCGCCGGAGTTCACGTCGAGCACCGTAGCCCCCGCATTGGCCTGCGCCACGGCATCGGCCTCAACCCGGGAAAAGTCACCGCGTTCAAGCTCTTCCGACAGGATCCTGCGGCCTGTGGGATTGATCCGCTCGCCGATGACGCAGAACGGCTCTTCAAAGCCGATAACGGCGGTCTTGGTCTTGGATTCGACGATGGTGCGGGTCATGGAAAGTCCTTCAGGCGGCGTTTGCAGGGACGGCAGAGCTGCCGCCGTTTTCGATGGCCCAATTGGCATTGGTCTTGATTCCACCGAGCGGGAAAAAGTGCACGTGGGAGATGTTGAAGTCCGGATTGGCGGCCTTGTGCGCGGCCAATGTGTTCAGCACGTCCGTCGGCTCATAGGGCAGCAGCAGCTTGGTCACATCCATCGCGCGCTTTTGCAGCACCTTGAGCGATGGGCCGACGCCGCAGGCGATGGCGAACTTGATCAGCGTTTGCAGCTTGGCTGGCCCCGCGATGCCGATGTGCACGGGCAGGGTGATGCCCGCGTCACGCAGACTGTCGGCCCAGGCGATGATCGGCTTGGCATCGAAGGCGAACTGCGTCGCAATTGCCATCTGCGCATCGGAGCGGGTCTGGAAATCGTTCTTCCACTTCAACGCGGCGTCCACATTGGCGGTGCCCTTGGCGTCGATGTCGCGATTTCCTTCGGGGTGGCCCGCCACGTGCAGCCGCTCGAACCCGGCCTCGTCGAAAAGCCCCGTCTCCAGCAATTGCATGGAATCGCTGAAATCCCCGTGTGGGCTGGCCACACCGCCGGCCAGCAGCAACGCCTGCTTCACATCCGCTTCGCCCTGGTAGCGCGCGATCCAGTCGGCCAGCGTGGCGCGGTCCCTGATGATGCGCGCGGGAAAGTGCGGCATGACCTTGAACCCGTCCGCGTGCAGGCGCTTGGCCGTGGCGACCATATCATCGATCGGGGTGCCTTCGATATGGGCAATGTAGACGCGCGTCTGTGCGGGCAGCAGGGCGCGGAAATCCTCTACCTTCTCGGCGGTGCGGGGCATCACCTCGATGGAGAAATCCTGAAGGAACGCTTCGACATCTGCATTGACGCCTGCGGGGGAGGGTGCCTCTTTGCGGCGGAAGTTGAGAAGGGCCATGATGTTCTCCTTGAACACGTTAAGCACTGGGACCTATGCCCAGCCGTCGTTGGCAATCAGTGTCTTGATCCGCTCGCGGTCGTATTCCGCGTCCAGTCGTGCGGCTTCTGCATCGGCGACGGCATCGGGATCCCCCTCAACCGTAAAGGGCTCCGCCTTGCGCCATTCCGCCAGATAGGCATCCGTATCGCCTGCGCCAACCTTCATTGCGGCGCGGTCGATCGCCTGCTCGAACCGCTCGGGCAACGGGCGCTTGGACCCGCGGCGCCCCTTGCCCACGATCACCTGAGCCGGGATGTCGCGCCAGTAGACGATTGTGACGTCGGGCATGAGCTGATTCCTCCGTTGCGATGTGTGCTTCTCTATCGCTTGCCGCTCGTTATGCGTCGCATTTTTCCGACAATCCGCACTTCGCGAACGACTCCCTTCATGTATGATATTCGTCCGCATCGAACGAGGGGCAGACGTCCTCATTATTCTCAACATCAATGTGAGGTTGAGCGCGAGGCGGCACTATGCGACGTTTTGCAGGATGTCGGATCAAACCCATTGCGATGCCTACGTATTGTGCAGCACGCCGCGCAGCGGCACGACGCTGACCTGCGATCTGCTGCGGCAGACCGGCGTGGCGGGGGCGCCGGACTCCTTTTTCCGTCAAAAGAGCCTGGCCGATTGGTGTCAATCCTGGGGCATTGCCGACCCGCCGCAACCAGAGGACGAGACGTTTTCTCACGCCTATTTCCAGGCCATGAAATCGGCTGGACGTCAGGGCACGGATCGGTTCGGTCTGCGGCTCATGGGCCCCGATCTGACCTATGCGTGCAATTGGCTGGCGCGCATGCATCCATCCGCCCGGACAGACCGCGCGCGCTTTGACGCGGCCTTCGGCGTCACCCGTTACATACACCTGACGCGGACCGACAAGCTCGCTGAAGCGATATCGTATTTGCGGGCAGAGCAGACCGGTCTGTGGCACAGCGCCCCGGACGGGGGCGACATTGAACGCATCCCCCCGACGGAGCCTGATGGCTTCGATGCGGCCCGCATCACGGAACGGATGACGATGCTGCGCACCTATGATGAACTCTGGCCCCGATGGTTTGACGCGCAAGGTATCGTACCGCTGCGCGTGACCTATGAAGCCTTGTCCGCAGACCCATTGACGGTGCTGCGTAAGATATTGTTATACATCGGAAAAGACCCCGATTGCGCCAACCATGTGACGCCGGGGACGCGCAAGCTGGCGGATGAAACCTCCGTCGCCTGGATCGCGGAGTATCGCCGCCGCCATTCCGCCTGAGGCGAAACAGCCGGACCTGCATCATGACGCTTGCGCGAGAGACGCGAGAGGATTAGTTTCAAGGCAACTCGTTATGAAAGGCGCAAGAAGATGGCGCCAAAGCGTCCCAAAGGTGCGGGCGCGCTCGAAAAGGATAAACGACCGGCTCTGAGCCCCGCGCCAGCCAAGCCGGGATCGACCAAGCTGTACGCGGCTCTCGATCTTGGCACAAATAGTTGCCGCATGTTGATCGCCCGACCAAAGGGCAGCGGTTTTCATGTGGTGGACAGTTTTTCCAAATCCGTGCAACTGGGCGCGGGGTTGGAAAAGACCGGGCGGTTGTCGCGCGGATCCATGTCGCGCACCCTTCAGGCCCTTCGCATCTGCCAGCAGAAACTGCGTCGCAACAAGGTCGGTTCCATGCGTCTTGTCGCGACCGAAGCTTGTCGGCGCGCACACAACGGTGATGAATTCATGCGCCGCATCCAGCGCGAAACCGGGCTGCGCCTCGATATCATCAAGCCAGAGGAGGAAGCGCAACTTGCGGTGATTTCCTGTGCACCGCTGGTCAGTCAAAAGACCGAAAACCTGCTGGTGGTCGATATCGGGGGCGGGTCCACCGAATTGGTATGGATCGATGTCTCCGGCGTTCCAAGACAGGACCGCGCACAGGCCATCATGCAGCTTCATTCGGGCTTCAAGCAGGTCCAAAGTGACCTCCCCCAGGCGAAGGTTGTCGACTGGATATCCGTTCCCCTTGGCGTCGCGACCCTGCGCGACCAGTTCAACGATGTTGAGGACGACGCCGCGCGTTTCGCCTTGATGAGCTGGTTTTTTGAGGAAAATCTGACCGATTTCACGCCGTATCAGTCCGCACAGCCACAGGAACGGTTCCAGATTGTCGGCACATCCGGCACCGTCACCACGGTCGCGGCCAGCCATCTGGGGCTGAAACGCTATGACAGGACCAAGGTGGACGGGTTGCGCATGACCAGCGACCAGATCGACAAGGTCATCCATTCCTATCTGGCCATGGGGCCGGAAGGGCGGCAAAGCGACCCGCGTATCGGACAGGACCGGTCCGCGCTGATCATGTCTGGTGCCGCGATCCTGCAGGCGCTGATGCGCTGTTGGCCGACGGATCGGCTCAGCGTGGCGGACCGTGGGCTGCGGGAAGGTTTGCTTTATGCACAGATGAGCGCGGATGGCGTGCTGGAAGAAGGAACATACTGACATGGCCAAGACCCCCAGCGGCAAGAACACCTCCGGACGTGGTCAGCGCGAGTTGAAGGTGAAGGTCAAATCAGCGCGCGGGCGCAAGCTGTCCTCTACCCGCTGGTTGCAGCGGCAGTTGAATGACCCTTACGTCAAGCGCGCGCAGGCTGAAGG
Organism: Sulfitobacter rhodophyticola; assembly: GCF_041281685.2. Classification (GTDB taxonomy): domain Bacteria; phylum Pseudomonadota; class Alphaproteobacteria; order Rhodobacterales; family Rhodobacteraceae; genus Sulfitobacter. The sequence goes on from NZ_CP166251.2 coordinate 3,416,184, forward strand.
ATACAGAGGAAGAGCGGCCTACAAGATCATGGAATTGGACGATAAGTTTCGGTTCCTTGTCCCGGGCGCGCGGGTCGTCGATCTGGGTGCGGCGCCGGGCGGGTGGTGCCAGGTGGCTGTGAAGCGTTGCAACGTGCTGGGCGAAAAGCCGGGCAAGGCACAGGGTACGATCCTCGGCATTGACCTTCAGGAGATGGAACCAATCGCGGGGTGTGAGCTGCATGTGCTTGATTTCATGGAAGACGATGCAGACAAACAGGTGAAGGATTGGCTGGGCGGCCCGGCGGACGTGGTTATGTCCGACATGGCGGCTGCATCCTCCGGACACAAGCAAACCGACCATCTGCGCATCATGTCCCTGTGCGAGGCGGCGGCGTATTTTGCTTTTGATGTGCTTGATCCCGGCGGCACCTTTGTTGCCAAGGTGCTGGCAGGCGGGGCCGAAGGGGAGCTTCAGAAACTGCTCAAACAGCGGTTCACGAAGGTTGCGAACATCAAGCCGCCTGCAAGCCGTTCTGACAGTTCGGAAAAGTTCGTGGTCGCGACAGGGTTTAAGGCAGGTGACTAAATTCTACTGGTTTCAGGTAATTATGACCCTAAGTTGATGTTCAACGATCTTGTCCCCTGCCGTGGCATGTTGTTTCAAATTGGGTTGAGTTTTCATCGACGGCTTTGCGACCGTTTACTGCAGCTTAAGCCTTCCTGCCTAACGTCTCCGGTGTTCTCAACGCACCGGATCGGGTGCTCTTGCTGCAAGGAAATCAAGCATGCTTCGTGCCACCCTGACCGCGCTGACCCTCGCGATTGCCACCCCGATGATGGCCGCCGACGCGCCCCCCGCCATGGCCAGTTATATCGAGAGTGATCTGAAGGGCTGGATCAATGATCCACAGATCGTTGCAGGCATCACGGCACAGAATGCAGCGACATCCGGCCTCAGCCAGGACGAAATCATCACCCGTGACACCGCATGGCGGGACGAGGTGGGCAGTGCTTCGACACCCATGATCGACAGCGTTCTTTCTACGCCATTGTCCGCGTTCCTGAGGGACCATGTGGCGAACTCAGAGGGGCGCATCACCGAAGTCTTCGTCATGGACAGCCGCGGCCTCAATGTCGCGTCAAGCGCTGTAACTTCCGATTATTGGCAAGGGGATGAGGCGAAGTTTCAAAAGACCTATGAAATCGGTGCCAACGCGATGTTCGTGGATGAAATCGAACTGGATGAAAGCACGCAGACCTATCAGGGACAGGCGTCTTTCGCGATCACCGATCCCGCCAGCGGTCAAGTGATCGGCGCGATTACCGTCGGCTTGAACGCCGAAGCGTTCTTTTGAGCGTCAGCTTGCCAGCCGGTCGTGTGCGACGCAGGCTGGCAATATCTGATGATTATCAAACAGAATCAATACGAACCGTGTCTCCGTTGAAGTGGTATGACGTGCCATGGCTAGCCGTTGTCCGCCGCGGCGCGCCCTGCCAGCATCCCCAGAACAACCGCGCTCAGCAAGCCATTGCCGGAAAGATACCCACTGTCGGACCGGCCGGACACGCCGCAGGCTGCCCCGCCGCCGGCAAATAGGTTCGCAATGGCTGACCCGTCACGTCGCAGCACCCGGGCGTTTTCATCGGTTTTCAGCCCTCCTTGGGTGTGGAACAACGCGCCCGTGACACGCACACCGTAGTACGGAGGGTGCAACCGGGTGCCGCCGAAGGTGCGCCCGAAACTGTCGGTGCCGTCGCTGGGTATCTCATTGATGCTCTGCGAGAGCTGCGCGGCAGGCAACCCAAGACCTTCGGCCAATGCCTCCAACGTATCGCAGACATGAAGCGCACCTGCGGCTTCCGCCCGTTTGAAATCTTCAAACTGGCGCGCGATTTCCGCGATCCGTCCATCGAAGATGGCAAAGGCTTCACCCCCCGGTTGCGCCAGAACGGCACGCGCGGCTTCGGAATATCCCTGCGCTTCGTTCCAGAAACGGTCTCCGTCGCGGTTCACCTGCACGCCACCTTCGGCGATGACAGCCCAGGTGATCAAAATTCCATGCGGGTGGGCCACGTTGCCGTGTCCCTGATACGCCCCAAGGTGCACAACATCCGCATCCAGCGCCTGACCCCACAAAACCGCTTCGCCGCGGTTGCCGTCATGGCCAAACCACAGCCCATCGACGATGTCGGGCATGTGCTGTGCCACGAGGTCCCGGTTGCCGCCAAACCCGTTGCAGGCAAGGATCAGCGCATTGCAGCCAATGGTCTCCACCGCGCCGTCGGGCCGCGTCACGGCGATGCCTGCCATCCGTTTCTGATCCTGGAACAACCGTGTGGCGCGCCGTTCACAAATGATATCGATGCCCGCGTTTTCACATGCCGTGCGCAGCGCATCGATCAGCTCCGCCCCGGACCGGGTGGGCAAGCCGTGCATCCGCCGTCTGCTGTGTCCAGGATAGTCGAAGTTGTCGACGACGCTGAAAGACAGATCAAAGGTGTCCGTCAGCCAATCGATCACCTGCGCTGACGTTCCCGCCAGCAGATCGACAAGCGCGGGATCGTTCTGACCTTTGGCCTTGGCCTGAATATCATCCGCAAAAAGCGCGGCAGTGTCGCTGATCCCTGCGGCCTTCTGCACCTGCGTTCCCGCCGCGGGGATCAGCCCGGCAGACAGCGCTGTCGATCCACTGGGCACCGCGTCCGCCTCGACCACCAGAACGGATTGCCCGCCTTCGTGCGCGGCAAGGGCCGCCACCAAGCCGCAGGCGCCTGCGCCGATGATCAGCGTTTCAGCCTCCAGATCGAAGGAGGGGGGCGGCGGGGCGACGTCAGCTGTCACCGCGATCATAGGTTGCTCCTTTCGCCAGCATTTCACGGGTGCCGATCACGGTGTTGAGCCCGTTGAAGTCAAACATCCGTTCTGCAAAGGGTGCATTGCTGCCATGCCGGGCAAGACTTTCGTAATAATCCCGCGCGGTGCGCGCCACGGCGCGGACAATGCCACCGGGAAAGATCACGATGGCATACCCTTGTTCCTGAAGATCGGCGGCGTCGGTCATGGGGGTGGCGCCCCCTTCCACCATATTGGCCAGAAGCGGCGCGCGACCGGCAAAATGGCGGCTGATATCGCCAAGTTGCGCGCGGGTTTGCGGCGCTTCGATGAAAAGGACATCTGCACCTGCTTCCAGATAGGTTTCGGCCCGGTCGATGGCCGCTTGAAATCCCTCAACGGCGATGGCGTCTGTGCGCGCGGTGATCAGCGTCTGTTCGGACGCGCGGGCATCGGCCATCGCCTTGATCTTGCCCGCCATTTCACTGGCCGGGATCAAAGCCTTGTCCGCCAGATGCCCGCAGCGTTTGGGATAGGTCTGATCCTCCACCTGCAGCGCCGACGCACCCGCGCGTTCATAAAGGCGCATGGTGCGTTGTGCATTCAACGCGTTCCCGAAACCGGTGTCCGCGTCGATGATCACGGGCAGGGGGGATCTGTCCGCAATCAGGGTCATCGCGTCGGCCATTTCGGTGACGGAGGTCAGGCCGATGTCGGGCCTGCCAAGCCGGGTATAGGCCACCGCCGCCCCGCTGAGGTAGAGCGCTTCGAACCCTGCCGCGGTCGCAAGTGCCGCGGTCAGCCCGTCATAGATGCCCGGCGCGACAAGTATCTCCTTTTGCGCAAGGCGGGCCTTGAGGGTCATGCCGCTTCCTCCAACCAGCTTTGTACCGCGGCGCAGTCCATCTGATGGGTCACCGTGCCGAGCGACAGGATTGTTGCATCGTGCACGTCATCGCGGAAGGCGGCGCATCCATCGGTCAACATCACGGTTTCAATATTGCGCAGATGCGCGTCGCGCAGGGTAGAGGCGACACCGCCGTTGGTCACAATGCCGCCGACGATCAGATTGTCGATCCCCGCCGCGCGCATGATGTATTCCAGCCGGGTCTGATACAGCGCCGAATAGGCGACCTTTTCAATAACAAAATCAGCCGGATAAAGCGTATCTACAAGCTGGTTGCCAAAGCTGCCCGGTGCAAAGTCACCCTTGGTCAGAAAGGGCCGCAGCTTTTTCAGATGAGGGGCGATCAGCGGGTTGCCCTTTCCATCCGGCACCAAGGTGAATTGTGCGGAGATGTAATGCCCGCCCTGCGCCCGCAGCGCCTTGATCAATGGTGCAATGCGGTCGGGCAGATCGGCAATTGCCTGCGCACCCTGGCCCGCCCGTCCGTACGCGCCTTCGGCGTGGATGAAGTCATTCTGCAGGTCAATCGTCAGCAGGGCCGTGCGGGTCAGGTCCCAGTCTTGCGGCGTGCTCATGGCTGGCCCTCCGATGGTTCGATGATGGTGTTGCCGAAGGCATCGACGCGCGCCTGCAGGTGAGGTTCGACCAGCACGGTCGTATCGGGCTGTTCGAGGATGGCGGGCCCCCTGATCAGGGTGCCGACCGGCAGGGTCAGGCGATCATAAATCGCCGTGTCGAACCACGCGTCGTCAAAGTGAACGGGCCGTGTCGCCCTTGGCTTGACCGGTCCGGATGTTACTGGTGCAAGGGTTTCAAGGTCGAATTTGGGACGCTTGCCGGTCACCGCACTGCGCAGGTTCATGATGCGGCGCACCCCATTTTTCAGGAGCCGCCCGAAGGTCGCGCCGTACGCCGTATCAAAGGCTGCATCGATCTGCGCCTTGGTGGGGCTGGTCACCTGACCGTCCTTCACCTGCACCTCCAGCGGGACGGAGACGGTATGGGTCTGTCCGACATAGGCCATGTCGAGCTCAAAGCGCAGTTCGCGCGCCTCGAACGTGGTGTTGGCCGCATCCAGCAGCGCCATGCCCTGTTCGACGTGGGTTTGCATGAACCGGCGCAGATTGTCTTCGTCCAGCGTGCTGACAAGGGTGTTGATCGTCTGGACGAAATCCTGCCGCATGTCGGCAATCACGCACCCCATGGCGGATGTCACACCGGGATAGCGCGGGACAATGGCGCGCGCGATGCCCACATCGGCCAGCATCGCACCGGCATGCAGCGCACCACCCCCGCCAAAAGGCATGAAGGCAAAGACCTTGGGATCAAAGCCGCGTTCGATGCTGACCAGACGTATGGCACCGGCCATGCGGGAATTGGCGACCCGCAGGATCGCTTCGGCAGCGGCAAGCGTGTCAAGGCCAAGCGGCGTCCCGACATGGGTGTCAATCGCCTTGCGCGCGGCCGCCACGTCCAGCCGGTCCAGCTTGCCGCCGATGGGGCTTTCCGGGTCGATCCGGCCCAGTACCACGTTGGCATCTGTCACCGTGGGGCGGTCGTTGCCCAAACCGTAAGCCACCGGTCCGGGGTCGGAGCCTGCACTTTCCGGCCCGATGTTGAGCAATCCGCCCTTGTCCACCCAGGCGATGGAGCCACCACCCGCGCCGATCGTCGTGATCTCGATCATCGGGGTGCGGACCACCATGCCGAAATCAATGGAGGTCTGGGGGGAAAGCATGGATTGGCCACCAGCGATCAGCGACACATCGAAACTGGTGCCGCCCATATCGCCGGTGATGACGTTTTCAAACCCGGCTGCCGTGGCGATATACCCCGCCGCGATGACACCCGCCGCGGGGCCAGACAAAGCCGTGCGCACCGGCAGGCGGCAGGCGGTGTCAACGGCCATCACGCCGCCGTTCGACTGCACGATCATGAATTCGCCGTCAAATCCGCCATCGCTTAGCGCGCTTTCCAGTCTGCCGATGTAACCGGAGACTTCCGGTTGCAGATAAGCGTTCAATGCTGTGGTGGAAAAGCGTTCGAACTCCCTGATTTCGGGCAGGATTTCCGAGGACGCGGAGACATGGGGGTTGGGCCAGATGTCGCGCACGGCGGCCACGGCGGCGGCTTCGTTCTGCGGGTTGGCATAGGCGTTTGCAAACAGGATCGCGACCGCTTCGCAGCCCTGATCGCGCAGGCGTTTTGCGGCGGCGCGGACGGCTTCAAGATCGACGGGTGTGCGGATGCTGCCGTCCGCCAACGTGCGTTCGGGCACTTCAAGGCGGTTGCGGCGGTCGACCACGGGTTCAAAATCACCGCGCAGCCCCCAGGTGCGCGGCCGGTCACGCCGCCGCATTTCCAACACGTCACGCAAACCTTGCGTGCAGATCACCCCGGTGCGCGCGCCCTTGCGTTCCAGAAGGGCATTGGTACCGGCTGTTGTGCCGTGGACCACCACCGCGACCTGCGACAGATCGGAAACCTCGCGCGATATGCCTTCCATGAACCCGCCCGACTGGTCCGGGCGCGTGGTCGGCACTTTGGCCACCGATGCCGTGCCGTCGGCTTCGTTCAGTACGAAAACATCTGTGAACGTGCCGCCCACATCGACACCGATCATCCGCCTGTTCATTGCGGAACCTCCCGCCAGGCGGTGCCGTATGCGGTGTCTGCGGCCTTGGCGGTCATAAGTCCGCGTGCCACGTCACGCGCGATGTCGGGGGCCGCGCGCGCATCCGCCGGCCCGTATCCGCCACCGCCCGGTGTCTCAAGCCGGACCGCCTGTCCCGCGCGCAGCTTGATCCCCCGCATCTTGGACGCCAGCGGCGGGGTTTCCCATCCGGTGTCCTGTTCGTAGGAAAAGACGTTCAGCGCGGCATCACCGCCTGATGCGATACCCTTGGGGGCAAAGCGGCCCCGCTCCCCGAACAGGAAGGCCTCCGCACCGTTTTCCTCCAACACCTCGATTTCATAGATCGCACCCATACCGCCCCGATGCGCGCCGGCGCCTGCACTGTCAGGCCGCAATGCCCATTGCCGGAACATCACCGGATAGGCCGCTTCGAGGATTTCCATCGGCGGGATCGTCGCTGTGGAAATGGGCGCGTTGCCATGGTTAAGGCCGTCGCTTTCTGCGGACCCACCGTGCCCGCCGCCGTAAAAGCTGAACATCACCCAAGGCTGCCCGTTGGCGCGTTTGCCCGCGATGGACAGCGCGTTGATCGTGCCATAGGCGTTGGCCACCACCCGGTCCGGTGCGGCCTTGGCGAAGGCCGAGAACATCACGTCGATCATGCGCAGAATCGTTTCGGTATAACCACCCGTGGGGGCCGGGAATTCAGCGGACAGCAAGGAGCCTTCAGGCACCAGAACATCAATTGGGCGCATCACGCCCGCGTTGGCAGGCAGGGCGGGAAAGATATGCTTGATCGCGACATAGGCGGTGGCGACGGTGGTGGGCAGTGCGATGTTGACCGGACCCGCGCATTGCGGGGCTGAACCTGCGAAGTCCAGCGTCATCCTGTCCCCCTTGATCTCTAGGGCCACGCGAATGGCAAGGCGTTCATCGGTGATCCCGTCGTTGTCCAGAAAATCCTCGGCTTCCCAGCGGCCGTCGGGCAGGCCCTCAAGTTCGGCCCGCATCAGGGCTTCGGCACGGTGGCCCAGCGCATCAAGGGCGGCGCGTACCGTATCGGCACCATATTCATCCAGAAGCTCATCCATCCGCTTTATGCCAAGATCAAGCGCGCCCAGTTGCCCGTTCAGATCCCCCATGGCGGATTGCGGCAGGCGGGTGTTGCGCAACAGGATGTCGATGATGTCCTGATTGATCTCGCCGCCGCGCGCCAGCCGTACGGGCGGCAGCACAAAGGCCTCCTGAAAGACTTCCGTGGCGCCGGGGTTGTAGTTGCCCGGCACAGCACCACCAACGTCGTGCCAATGCCCGACACTGGCCAGATAACAAAAGAGCGTGCCGTCGCGAAAGTAGGGCCGCACAAGCCGCATGTCGGACAGGTGGGTACCGCCGATGTGCGCGTCATTGAAAATGTAGATGTCCCCGTCCTGCAGCTCGTTGTCGGCCTTTTCGATGACCGCCTTGACGGCGAAAGACATCACACCCACGAAGATCGGCAGTCCTGATTTACCTTGCACCAACGTGTCACCGCTTGTGGCGTGATACAGGCCGTGGCTGGCATCATGCGCTTCCGCAATGATCGGGTTGAACGCGGCGCGAAACAGCGTGGCGTCCATTTCATCTGCGATCTGTTCCATCCGGCCTGCGAGAACGGACAGGGTGATCGGATCAATGTCGGTCATGTCTGCGCCCTTGTTTCCGCGATGTCGTTCCAGACGTCCTGTTTGGTGATCTTGCCGCCCGCCACTTCGAACCGGTCGATAAAGCGTATCCCATCAAATGCCGTGCCATCGGGCCATTCGCCCGACAAGGTCCCCCGGCAATAGACAACGGCCGCCTGTCCCGCGCCTTGCATCGTATCGAACCCATCAAAGGTTTTCGTGACAAAGCGGTAGCGCGGTTTCGCCCAATCCACCATATCTTCGAGGCGGGTCAGTGCAGGGGAGCCGGGGAACTGCATGACAAAACCGTCCGCCAGCAGCGCCCGCGCCTGATCCAGTTGCCGCGCCTGCATCGCATCAAGAAACGCGCGCACGACCTTGGCGGGATCTTCCAGTGCGGGCGCGCCCATGCGCTGTTCCCCGCCGCGATAATACCGATCGGTCGGCATTTCATGGATCATGATCGTGATCGCCTCGGGCGGGGCCGGCACCACAAGGCGGACCGCATCGGTAAGAACCGTACCCAGTCGCTGCTTGTCGTTAGATGTATACCCCTCAAGGATGTGCAATTCCACGATCGGCATCCGATCCTTCCCCCCAATAATCTGTCCTATAGATAATACAGCTTCGGTCTTTGTCTAATACAAAAAGAAGCGATACAATAGGGGCGGATGCTTGAAATTCTGCCCTGCAAAGATACCATCAGTATAGACCCGAGTGGACCGCGAACCGTGAACAAACCTGCCAAATCGTTGCTTCCCAAAGGCGCCAAGGCGCAGCAGGTGTACCTGTCGTTGCACGATCAGATCAAGGATGGCCGACTGCGGGACGGCAACAACCTGTCGTCCGAACAGAAGCTTGCGGCGGAATTCAAGGTGTCGCGGGTCACCATCCGTCGCGCGCTTGATGCGCTGGAGGGTGCGGGATTGGTCGAACGCCGGGCGGGCAGCGGCACGACCGTAAAGGCCGCTGGACATGAAGCGACACCGGTCGCCATGAACCTTGCCACGTTGATGCCGCAGCTGGTCGAGATGGGACAGACAACGACAGCACGCCTTTTGTCCTTTTCCTATGACACCGCCCCCGAATTCGTCGCTGCCGCATTGCGCATCCCGCCGCAGGAACAGGTCCAGATCGCCACCCGCATCCGCAGTGCGAATGACGTGCCGTTTTCGTATCTGACGACCTATGTGCCCGCGACCATCGCCCGCAATTATTCTGAAAACGATCTTGCCACGACACCCTTGTTCAGGTTGCTGGAACGCAGTGGCGTGCAGATCAGCGAAGCGCACCAGTCGGTGTCGGCCACACTTGCCGGGCCACAGGTCGCCGAAGCGCTTGGGGTTGCGGTCGGATCGGCGCTTTTGTCGCTGCGCCGGGTCGTGCGTGATGTGACGGGTCAGGGGGTCGAATACCTGTCGGGGCTTTACCGGCCTGACATGTTCCGCCTTGAAATGCCGTTGACCCGCGTGGGCGACGGGCAGGGCCGCCATTGGGAGCCCGCAATCGGCAAAGCGGACGAGGGCACGTTGTGACAGCGCCGCAGACGTTGCTCGACAAGCTCTGGTCATCTCACGAGGTTCTCAGAAGGGCCGATGGTACTTCGTTATTGTGGGTGGACCGCCATCTGGTGCATGAAGGATCGCACCACGCCTTTGCCAAGCTTGCGTCGCGTGGCGCGTCCCTTTCAGCACCGGAATTGACCTTTGCGGTTGTCGATCATTACGCCCCGACCCGGGCGCGTGGCGCAGGGATGGACGCGCAGATCAGGCGGATGATCCTAACATTGCGCGACAACGCGGCGGCCCACGACCTCCATCTGTTTGATCTGAATGATCCCCGTCAGGGTATCGTGCATGTGATCGGCCCCGAACAGGGGCTGACACTGCCGGGGTTGCTGATCAATTGCGGGGACAGTCACACTTCGACCCATGGCGCGTTCGGCGCGCTTGCATTCGGGATCGGGGCCACCGAAGTCGCGCATGTGCTGGCGACCCAGACGATCTGGCAGAAAAAGCCGGCGGCGATGCGGATCCATGTCGATGGCGCCCTTGGCCCGGGTATCAGCGCCAAGGACATTGCGCTGAATTGGATTGCGCGGCTGGGGACGGGTGGTGCTGCTGGACATGCGGTGGAATATGCAGGCAGCGCGGTCGAAGCGCTGACGATGGAGGGGCGCATGACACTGTGCAACCTGTCCATCGAAGGCGGCGCGCGCATGGGCATGATCGCAGCCGATGCCACCACCTTCGACGATCTCAAAGACCGTCCCTTCGCGCCACAAGGGGCAGCGTGGGATCAGGCGCTTGCGGTCTGGGCCGACCTGACATCTGACAAGGACGCGCCATTTGACAAGGAAGTCCGTTTAGATGCCTCGGAAATCGCACCGACCGTGACGTGGGGCACCAGTCCGGAGCACGCACTGCCGGTGACCGCCGCCCTTCCTGATCCGGCGTCCTTGCCCGCCGGCAAGGCGGATGCCGCCCGCGCGGCACTGGATTACATGGACCTGACCGCCGGACGTCCGATTGCAGGCACGGCGGTGGATCAGGTCTTTATCGGGTCGTGCACCAATGGCCGGATAGAAGACCTGCGCGCCGCTGCGGCCGTGCTTGCAGGGCGCAAGGCGCGCGTGCCGGGGACGGTTTCACCAGGGTCGGCACTGGTCAAGGCGCGGGCGGAGCAGGAGGGGCTGGACCGGATATTTACCGATGCGGGGCTGGAATGGGTCGCTGCGGGATGTTCGATGTGCGTGGGCATGAATGGCGATATCGTCGCACCGGGAAAACGCTGCGCCTCCTCCACCAATCGCAATTTCAGGGGCCGGCAGGGACCTGGTGCGCGCACCCATCTGATGTCACCTGCCATGGTCGCGGCGGCGGCCGTGACCGGCACGATCACCGATGTGCGGCCGCTGCTGGAAGGGCGCGCGGTCTGATGGCGGGCTGGGTGCATCACAAGGGGCCGGCGGTGGCGCTGCCGCGGGACAACATCGACACCGATCAGTTGATCCCGGCGCGTTTCATGTCGACGCCGCGCAGCGCGGGCTATGGCGATTACCTGCTGCACGACATGCGTCGCCTTGATGCGGGCGCGCTTGATCCTGCTTTCCCGCTCAACCGGTTCGGCGCGGCCAGCGTTCTGATCGCAGGGCCGAATTTCGGCAGTGGCTCCTCTCGGGAAGCGGCGGTTTATGCGCTTGTGGATGCCGGATTTCGCACCGTAATCGCGCCGAGCTTTGCCGATATATTTGCCGGCAATGCGGTCAACAACGGCCTGTTGCCTGCCCGGGTGACCCCGTCCGAGGCGGATCAACTGACAGCCGCCTGTGATGATGGGACAGCGGAGGTCGAGATTGATCTGGAAACGGGATGCATCCGCTGCGGTGACCTGCGGATAACCTTCGATCTGGATGAAAGCTGGCGCGTCAAGCTGATGAACGGTTGGGATGACATCGACCTGACACAGCAGCATACCGACGCGATTGCGACTTATCGTGAAGAACGCCAGCGCGATGCGCCTTGGGCCTGGCCTGCCAAGCGGTAATGGCGCCGCCATGTCCTGAGGTCATCCCGCTTCGACAAACAGAATGCGCGCAGAAGCATTAGCCAAAAAGCTGGCTTGCCTTCTACGGACCTCTCCGATTTCAGAAAGCCGCCTAACGCCGCCGATAGTCGCGCTGTCGTTTCGGTCGGGCATCACCGCGTTGGGCGATGGCATCGAACGCGCCTCTGGCGGCATCGATGGCGGCGCGCAGATCGTGTATCTGCCTTTTGTCCGTTTCATACTGACGCGCCGTCGCCTCCAATGCCTTTTCAAGCAGGTCTGACCCACCTTCCAGATCGCTTTCGACGATTGCTTTCATTTCATCGCTGCGTGCCTGTTCCAGCAGCCGCTCGCGGCGCAACTGCGCGGTCTCCTCTCCAAGCTCAAGCGACATGGCGATCTGGCTGAGCCGACCAAGCGCTTCTGCTGCAGGCGCGCCAATGGCCTCGCCGCTGTCGGTGACACGCGTGGTCAGCGCGAGCCCCTCAATCTGTGGCACGATGATGCGACGCCCCGGCACCAGCGTCTTTTCATCCCTCAGCGCCGGGTTCGCAGCAATCAGGGCGGCCTCTGCCCGTTTGATCAGGTTTTCACCACCGCGCCCCTTTTCCACGCGATAAAGCGCGCGGGCAAGGTTGGCGATATCGGTCTCGGTGTCGATGCGGACAATGCGTGTGATCATGGTCGTCTCCGATCAGGTAACGATGTTGAGCTGGTCGAACGGGGCAGGGAGGGGTGCACCGTTCATCCGAATGGGGACCCGTGTGATGTTCCCGATCGGTGTGGCGGCACGGTTGCCGCCGGTATGAAGCAGGATCGAAGGTACCTCGCGCCGGTGAAGCAGCGTGTTTGACGCCACGCTGATCCGCTGTGCCCCCAGCACCATCAGGGGCGGCAAATCACCGGTTCCGGACCCCGTCTGCGTCAGCTGATTGTGGCTGACATCAAGGCTTTGCAGGTTACCGTCAAAGACGGTCACCAAAGGCCGCAACAAGTCCATATCCGCGGCAAGTTGCGAGCTGGTGATGGCGGCGGTCGACTGTCGGCTGGCAAAGGCGCGCGCAATGCCCGTAGGCGTCAGGCGCATCACGTCACCGGACAGCGCCACATAGGCAACCTCGTTCCGTGGGACGCGCGGCAGCGTGGTGTAGTTCCCGGATGCCGGGGTCGGAACCACGCCATCATCCCCGTCAAGGTCCGGTATGTCATCGAATGGCGTGCCGATTTCGATGGCTGACCATGTCGAAATCACCTCCAGCCCGTCGCGCGCCTCAATCCGGTTGCCGTGCAGCGCCAGTTCGCCGTAGGGGCGTCGCACGACAATGCCGATGGCACGCACCTGCGGATTGTCAGGCCCGATACCGGCAATTTCATTGTCACTGATGGTCAGGCGGGCGACCCCCTCTGCCGCGATCCCGGCATAAAGCGCGTCCGATTGTCCAAGTCGGCCAACGCCCTGAATGGAGTTGCCCGCGACATGGGTGCGCGCGGTGCTTGTCAGCACGACGGCCGCAGCACCCTCCGCGCTTGGGCTGCCTGCAATGTCCTCAAGGTGATTGTTATCTATCGACAAATGGTCAATCTCAGCCTGCGGAGAAACCGCGATGGCTGCGGTGCCGCACCTTCGAATGATGTTCTGTTTGACAAGCACAGCGCTGTGTCGTCCGGCAAGCATCATTCCCGCGCCACCCATATCGGTGATGCCCGTCCCGATCACCCGCAAATCGGTGCGCGCATCAGGCAGCAGATTGGGAACCGAACGGATGCCGACACCGACATCCGCGCCGCCAGTGATTTCACAATTCATGACCCGCGCGTCACCAGCCCCCAGCACCATGCCGAAGGTCCCGCCACTAACGGTTGCCCCTTCGATGGCAAGGCTTGCCGCGGGCAGGTCTGCCCAATTGATCTGCATGCCCACGGCGGTGGCCAGAATGAGGTTGCCGGTGAAATCCGCGCCCGCAAGGTTCACCGCGCTTCGGTCGAAATGCACCCCATCTCGTCCCCCGAACAAGGTGCAATCGCGCACACGCATCTCGACAAAGCCGACAAAGGCGGGATCATCGGGATCATCGCTTGTGGCATCAAACGAAGATCGCGATCCAAGGGCGATGGGGGCCAGTGCAACACAGTTTTCGATCACGGTGCCGATCTGCGCCCCGTCAAGGGCGATGGCCTGGTCAATACGGTCCGACGCCGTGCCAACAAACACCGCCACATTCAGCCGAGACAACAAAAGCGCCGAGGTATTCATCGCTGTGATTCCATAGGTGAGCGGGATGTTCCCGAAATCATCCTCCTGCGGGAACACAAAGAGCGAGAACCGGTCGAGGACCACATCCGTTCCGTCCGCGACCTGAAGGGCCGCCCCATTCCCCATATACGTCAGGACGGTCTCGATGCCTTGCCCCTGAAGGCGCAGGGCGGAACGGTCGGCAATCCGGATCGGGGAATTCAACAGATAGCCACCCCCATCAAGACACACGGTACCACCTTGTTGTTCCACCTGATTGATTGCGGCCTGAATCGTAAGGGCACCTGAGTTGTGCTGTTCCGGTGTCACGCAAACGGTGCAACCGCAATGCTCCGTTTCGCCATCGCCGCCGCCCTCGAATGCCGGTGGCCAGAAGATCCGGCAATCGTCAACAAAACCGCTTGCCGGATTGACGACCGCCAGTCGCGCGTAATGCCGTTGAATGCCGCGCGGCGCGGCATTTACCAGTTGTTCGACCTGCGTGCCTGCGGTGCGCGCGTAAAAGCTCCACCAATCCATGGTATGCGGATCGCCCGGGCCATCGGTCGTCAGCGCAATGGTGATCCCCGCTTCAAGATGAACCGCTGAGCCGTCAAGCGGCATCGGGATCAGGCCTTCGGTCTCGGTCTCCTGCAGGTCGATGGGGGGATTACCGTTGTCAAATTCGTACTCACCGGACTGGTCCCAGCGGATCAGGCGGGTGTGCCTTGCGTTCAGCGTATCGCCGCCCAGTCCCGTGGGAACAAGGTCTGCGCCATCTTCGCCCGACGTGCCCACATCGGCGGAATCGATTGCGCGATCGAATTCGATCTGGCGGGTCAGTTCCATGACCCGCACGATCCGCAACATCCGCCCGGAACGGTGATTGAATTCGCGATGATCATCCGTCAGTTCAACCCAGTCGCCTTCGCGGAAAGACAGCTTCGCGTCACGCCCGATACTGTTGACGGTGACGATGTTGGCAGGGGTCTCAATCGCCTCTACCGCTGCGATGACGGAGCCGTTTTCCCGGCTGAACTTGATCCGCGGCGCGCCGTCTTCGGTGATATCGTGGATCTGCACGCGGTAATGCTGGTTCTCGCGCCCGACATAACCGTCGGACGGCGGAACGATGCAGGGGTCTTCGGGGTCCTCTATGTCGATGGTATCGACGCTCAAGCGCGCGTTTGACGGCTGGATCAGGTCCGACCATGCCTCGATTTGACCATCGGGTGTGTCGCAACGGGTGCCCTGCGGCACTTCAAGCAGGCGGATCTGCCATACGGTCTGGGATCGGGTCGTGGTGTCGATACCGCCGAGCGCTGGGTCAAGCAGGTCGGGATGTTGTACGGGATGCAACTCACGGTCCCAACACACCAGGTAGGCGATATGCGTCCCCCTTAAATTGCCCGCCGCGTCGGTCTGGCTCAGTCCTTCCGGCGTCGGCCAGAAGGGTTGTTCCGTCAAAGGGACAAAATCGCCGTCCTCGGTCGAGATCATCTCGTCCAGTACACCTTCGGGGCCATTATCGCCGGGCCGTGCGCGGTCAAAGACCGGCGGGTCAAGCCCCGCCACCGGAGTGCCGTCAAATTCCGCCTGTCCCCAACTCTCGCAGGAATAACCGTCGCAATAAAAACGCCCACGGCCATACTCCAGCCCGCCATCGTTCGTCAGGCGGATTTCGAAACCTTCCGGCGTCTCGATCGGCACAACGGCGCGCCCGATGGTATCAACCGTCTCCGTGCGGATACGACGCTGAAACAACGCGACAAGCTCGTTCCAGTCGGCGTCCAGAACGGCGCGGCCCTGTTGCAGGAAGACCCCGGAAAAACTGTTGTGCGGGTCAAAAGTGACTCTGCTGGTATCGCTGGCCATCGTTAATCCTCCTTACGTTTCAAAGATCAGGCCCGCCTCGAGCCCGAAGCGCAGGTATTCCGCCAGTCGGATGCGCAGGTTGGTTTCTCTTTGTGGGTTGTGCAGATGATGCCAGATGCCCATCTCTCCGCCGTCCTCGGCGCCTTCGCGGATTTCAATCGGGGTGGCTTGACGCAGCTGGCCATAGGCGGGGTGGGCAGACGAAACAGCCGTGAAGGACGGCACAAGCCAGGTCGCGATCCACGTTCCGATATCGGCCCTCTGAACCGCGCTCAGCGGGACATTCATCGCTTCTTCTTCGGCCTCGATTGCGGCGTCGATTGCCAGTTGCGGCTGACAGCGATAGCGGCGCGGCACGATTGAGCCGATGGGTACGAAGCTGAAGCGCAGACACCCTTCCTGGCGTTGCAAGACCTGAACCGGCACCTCATCTTCGGGCGCGGCGGCGCGCAGGATGGAGTTGGAGACCAACGGCATGACACGCACCGCGATGCGCCCCATTACCGTTGTGCCTGCCATGCTCAGGCTTCCGGCGGGGACGCCGCCAAGCCCGGAGATTGCAGTGCCGCGCAGGCTGTCCAGCGGGTCGGCGCTGGCGGCGTCGATCAGGCTGTCGACGATATCAATCGTTGCCGTGTCGCTCAGCACCAAGGGGCCGGAGACGCAGGCGCTCATTGCAATCTCGGATCCCATGGTTTGCACGGTGATACTGGCCGCGCCCGGAAACGCAGGGCCGCCCGCCGCGGTGTAGCTGAGACCCGGGATCAGCGTGACGTGACGCAATCGCACGTCGGACAGTGACATCCCATCGCCATTTGGTTCGATGACAAGCGGACCGCCGTCAATGACCATGCCGTTCAGTTCGATCCGGGCATTTTCGCCGCCGCGCAGGGTCACCTGATCGCCGCGCAGGATGGGGCGTCGGCCGTCTGACGCGCGCAGGATGATTTCGCCGCCGGGGTCTGCGTCGATCACGAACGGGCTGGGCAGATCGAAAACTGCCGAGCTGTCTATTTCGACGATTCCACCGGATGCGGGCAAGTCGGCCAGCGCTTGAACAAGGTCAGTTGCGTCGCTGCTGACCACCACCGGCGCGTCACCCGCCCGCAGTGCCACTTCGCCGGACCGATCATATTCGCCACCGCCGATCCTGCCCGGAAAACCGCGATGCCACGTGGCCGCCACCGGATCGTCCTGATCCACCGGAAAGCTGATCCTTCCCAGTTCGGGGTCGACGCGTATAAGCGGCTTGGCACCGACAGGATGGGGCGCATGGTTCCATCCCGGCCCATCGTCGGAAAGATCGCAGGCCACAATGTCCGACGGGGGAACCGCTGCTTCACTTTGCCAAAGGACAAAACCACGGTCTTGCCCGTACCAAAGCCCCGGTTCGGCATCGAGCGCGCGGCGCGTGATGGGCAGCGGCATATGTTCGGGTCGGGCGAGCGTGGTGATCGCGTCCTGCGGCAGCGGAAACTGGAAAAGCTGCCGTGGTGCGCCCAAGGGATCGAACAGGAACCGCCGCGTATCGCCATCCTCGACCGGGCGCAGGGCGACACGGCTGACCGAAAGCGGCAACAGGCGATAAAGATGGACCCCGATGTTGGGCAGATGGTGGCGCCCCCCGATGCTCTTGCGACCGGCGCTTTGCTCAATTGAGCGGACGTCAATGGACCGCGTGACCGGATCGAAGGCCGTGCCCAGCCGTTCCAGCCGCGCGGGATCACGCAGATCAGGGGTCACATGGTGATCCGGCCGTGCGGGCAGATGATCGGCGATGCCACGGGGCGACAGGCGGATGTGGTTCATGTGCTGGCAGGTCGCAACAAGCTGAAAATACTCGACAACCTTGGCAGGCCATCCGGTGACATCGGATGCGAGTTGCTCAAGGACCGCTGGCGTCCCCTTGCGCCTGCGGTAGGGGATGGTGTTCGCCGCTTCCGCGCGCGTTCCGGCGACCTCGCCCGCGATGGGGTGCAGCGCGCGGTAACCGATGGTGCCACCGACATACGGCACTGCCCAAGGCGCGCAGGTCTCGATGAAGGCATTGTCGAGCAACTGCTCGATGTCTTCCTCCATCACCGCGCCTTCACGGGCCAGAAGCGCCACGAAGGCTTCGAGCGGCCCACCCATGTCCGCGTCGCGCACGCGGATGTGCGCTGGCAGCAGGGCAAACAGGGCCTCGGGCGTGATCCGGGTCATGGCATCAACTCCAGCCAGTCAAACGGTCCGGGGTCGAGGGTCAGGATTTCGGCTGGCAGCAACCCGGCATCTTGGTCCTTGCGCCCCTGCAAGGCGACAAGACGGTCATGCGCCTTCTTCTTGGTCTGCGGCTTGGTCGCACGATAGAGCCGGTCGATATCGACCGCGCCCACGCCGTCGACCGCGTGGGCGGACGCGGCAACAGTACTAAGGGCCACCTCCTGCGCGAAATCACGCGCGGCGAAGGCGAAATCGGCGCGCAAGCGGGTCTCAACCGCTGCCAGGACGGTGTCGGTGTCATGCGCGGGATCGACCGCAACCTTGAGCGCGAGATGGAAGACCACCGGCGCGTAAGTGATGATGTCAAACCCCACCAGCGGATCGCCGAAATTGCGGAAAGCATCCAGCAGATTGCCCAGCGTCGGCCCGTCCGGCGGCAAAACCTCTCCATCCTCTCCGGCGACCGTCACCACGACCCGGCGGTTCACACCGTTCCAGACCCAGCGGCTTTCGGCCTTGGCAATGCCCGGAAATCCAAGGGCGAAGTCCCGGTAATCGGTGATTGAGACGACCCGCCCCAGGGTCAGGGTATAAAGAGGTGCATTGCGTCTTGCGTCTTCGGCAGCCTCAGGGTCCGCACCGCCCGTGGCGGGGATGGGATTGAACGCCTCGCGCAGGCCCAGGGGACGATCCAGCGGCATGCTCAATTGACCTGCACGCAGGTTACCCGCGCGGCCAAGGCCCCTGGAGAAATCCGCCACGATATTGTCCTGCCCCGGATCGGGGCGCGCGCCGGAATGCCCATCGCCGAATTCCACGATGGTCTGACCCTCGTCCGTCAGCACCGTGCGGAAAACCTGCGCATCGGCCCCGCGATCATAAAGATCGGGCACCTCGTCCCATGCAACACCATCCACGCGTATGGTCAGCGTGCTGTCCACTCCTGTGGGCGTCGATGCCAATCGGTGTGTCACAGGGCTTTGACCCAGAACGAATTTCTGGAACGGCACCGTGGGATCACCCGCGCCGAGGATTTCGGTGGCGCCCTCGCCGTGGGCGGCCATGGCGACATTGCCATGTATGGACAGGCCCGCGCGATCGTAGACATGGATCAGTGCGCTTTCGAAGATCAGCCGCGAACGGAGCGGTCCGGCGGCCTCCACATGGTCGAGTATCGCGATTTCCGCAACAATTGGATCTTCATCATGGGCAGGCACCGTCACGAACACGCCGGGCAAGGCAGAGACCGTGCCGGTGAACCCGTCGGCGTCTTCCAGCGTCCAATTCAGGAGCGTCGGCAACTGGATCCCATCATCGGCCTCTTCATTCCCTGTCAGCGTGCCTGAACCTCCGAACTCACCCGGTCCTCCGCCGCCGCCACCGCCGGCATCGGCAAGGATCATGGGTCCTG
Source organism: Sulfitobacter rhodophyticola (assembly GCF_041281685.2). Taxonomy (GTDB): domain Bacteria; phylum Pseudomonadota; class Alphaproteobacteria; order Rhodobacterales; family Rhodobacteraceae; genus Sulfitobacter. The sequence goes on from NZ_CP166251.2 coordinate 3,435,472, forward strand.
TGAAATCGGGGCCATCACCACCGCCGGGTGCTTCAAATATGTCGCCAAGCTCTGCCAGGATCACGAAGAAGAAAACGGTGAAGACGAAGGGCACTTCCTGAACGGCAACGACGCTCAATTCCTTTCCTGCCTCGATCTTTCGGATCTGCCCGTGTTCGCTGGTCAGGCTCAGCGTGCCGCTGGTCAGCCGCACGCGTGCCCTTGGCCCGCGCAGGGCAAGGCGGCGCCCCTCCGGCAAACCCTCGACGCGGCGGTCCAGCAGGATGTGCGTTCCAGCAACAAAAGACGGAATCGCCCGTTCAGCGAAGTCGAGCGCTTCACTGGCGCCCCAGACGGAGGTGCTGCGGTAAAAGTCGCGGAAATCCTGCCCGCCATTCACCCTGTCGGGTTCGATACCTGTCGCCTTTCCCGAAATCGCATAGGCAGTCAGCCCGTCATCCCAACTGTTGCGGATGCGGAAGGGTGCGACCTTGCCTTGCCGCGCGCTCAGGACGATCCAGCTGTCGGCGACAAAGCCTTTGTAGATCGCATCAAGCGCGATAAGGCCATTGAAATGGCCGGGCAACGACGTCGGAGGAATGGTGGGCAGGTCAAAGTCCCAATCAATGACAGGCGTGTCGTCACCGAAACGCTGTATCCGCACGCCATCATCGTCTTCAATCCTCTGAAAGCCGAAGTTTTCCAGCTGATCTTCTCCAAAGACCTTGAGATCAGGTGCGTTGTGCCCAAACAGCGCCGCGCGTTCGCGCATCACGAACAATTGCAGCCCCGTAGGCTCGATATCCTCAAGCGGGGCATCCCATTCGATCCGTGTCCGCGCGCCATCCGCCTCAACCTCGGTGGTCAGGACGCGGCGCACGTTCCAGTCCTCCGCCATGGGATCGCCTTGGCGTCCTGCGCCCACAAACAGCAGCAGATCACCCTCAGCGAAGGGTGGCGTTCCCTGCACCCAAGTGACGCGGTCGCCCGCGACGGGCAGCACCAGTTCCATCTGCCGTGGCCGGAGCCGGTTCCAGGCGACGCGGGTCTCAAGTTCCTCGATTGTCTCGAAAACCTGCGCCGTTTCTTCCGGGCCGGGCTGGCTCTGGATGCGGGTCCCCGCGGGCACCGCAAGGATCGCGACATCCGGCGCGGCCCCGGGCGGGTCATCCATCAGCAGGATCATGTCGGTCTCCGCCGCGGCACCGGGATGCAGACGGTATCCGACCAGCCGCGCCAATTCTCCGATGGAGAACCGTTCGGTCGCTGTCTGGAAATAGGCCTCGTTCGTCAGCCGTTCCTGATAAAACCCCAGCACCTCAAGGGCCGACGCCCAGGCATCGATCAGCGCAATGGAGAAATCGGAATCCTCGCGGGTCCCAAGCCCTGCCAGCGACAACGCCGTGCCAGAGGAAAGGCCCGCCAACATCGCGGCCTTATGTCGGGCGTGGCCACCGGTGCGAAACCCGATCTGTGGCAGATTCGGGCGGTTGGTGATCGGGGCAGGCGTCAAGGGGCGGATGCCGCCGCAGCAGCCGCAGATGTCGGGCAGCGGGCCGGGGTCGCGATGACCGACACGGAGGGGAAGGTCGTTCATTTGCCACCTCCCATGACGAGTTCAAGCGCACCACGTTCGGGGAAATTACGGTCATTTTCCAACTGCGCGATCTCAAGCCGGCCGAAGGTCAGCACACCATCGCGCAGGGCGACGGCACTGCTGCGTTGCCCGCGCCGCCGGAACCGCGTCGCCTTGACCGACGCCACGCCCGGAACCGCCATAACGCGCGCATAAAGCGCCGACAGGTAGACCGGATCGGCAAAGGTGTAGTTGTCGGGGTGGAAAAAGCCGGTGCGACCATCGGGCAGCCGCTCAGCCGATAACTGATCCAGCACCGCACGCCGGACCTGCGCCGCGAAGTGGTCTTGTGCCGCGCAGATGAACAACGCGATTTCCAGCGACACCGGGATAGGCGCGTCAATCTGCAGATCATAGCCTGCCATCCGGTACCCATCGAGGAACGTGATCAGCGCCGCCTCGAACTCTGGCGTAACCGGGCGCCCGCCAAATCGGTCGACGGTGACAAAGACGGTGTGGCCATGGCCATTCCAACGAAACGTTGCCGCCGCCCGTTGAACGTCGGGAAAGCGGCGCGCGATGGCGGCGTAATCTTCGGTCGTGACGGCCCGTTCCTGTCGGCGATATGCATAGGGAGCGGCCTGGCGTACCTCTTCCATGCTTTCGGGCGCGCGTCCGCCCACCGCTGGCAGCGGGTTGCGGACGCGGCGGACGGCGGCACCGGTCAAGGCATGCGCAATCGCATCGCGGCCGATGTTACCAACCGGCCCGTTGCCGATGCGGTAACTGGCGCGGAACGGGGTGCCGGGATTGGGCCTGCGTCCGTTGCCGTCATCGCCAAATCGCAAGGTTGCCTCGCCATCGCTTTGTACTTCAAGCACGGCATGGCGATCCTCCGGCGCGGAAGAAATCAAATCGGGCCGGAGCCGCCACCAATCGGGCATCGCCTCATCCCCGCTTTGCAATGAAATCCACGGCAGGCGCACAACGTCCGGCGCGTGAAGCGTTGCATAGGCTGAGGTGAATACCGGGTCATCGACAGTTCCAGTGGCGTCGGCAGGTCGCGCAGCGCTTTGGGTGACCGGGCGTTCAATCAGGCGCGGACGGAACCGGGGCGGGACCGGGTCAAGCTCCGGACGCGCGCAGGGGTCGCAGGAGGCATCCGGTGTCGGCACGTAATTGAGATGGGGTGTTGGCACAGCGCCAAGTCCCTCATCGTCGATGCTTGCGCCATGATCGGCCAGCACGATGTTGCCCAGCGCGTGGCTCACCCCCCGCACAAGCCCGCCGCCCGCCGATGCGTCCAGCCGGGATGACAGGCAAAGCGCGAAGGGCAATGCGTCTTCGTCGGCCCAGCGTATTTCCGTGATCGCGTCCCCGGTCAGGTCATCCGTCAGGTCCGCCTGTACATCGGTCAGCATCACAGCGTGCCGCCTGGAAGGGTCGGCATCGGCGGCTTCCCCTGTTAACGGACCCAGAACCTCCTCGAAGATCAGGATGTGTCCGGGCTGAAGGCTTTCGATGTTTCCCAGCAAGGTCGCGCGCGTCGATCCTTTGGGAAGGCAACATGCGTCATTGCCCCAATCGTAGAAATCCATTTCCGACTGATCATCGTCGATATCACGATCTTCAAGGGCCTCGAAAACAAGTGGGCCGAACGCCAGCGCGCGTGCCTGATCGCCCGGATCGGAGATGGCGGCATCGAATTCACCGACACGGGTCAGAAAACGGGTCCCCCGGGCGATGTTGGCGCTGCCGTTCTCCATGGGGGCGACATGCACGAATACCCGCGCTGATGCGCCGTCATGCATCATGTAGTCGACCAGCCGCGCGTGCCGACGTACCGATGGTCGGCGCCGCGCCGTGGCCAGATAGCTTTCCGTCGCGGCGGCGTCCTGCGCATAGGACAGCCGGTCCGCCGTGAAGGCGAGCATTTCGACCAGGGTGATGCCAAGATCGGCGGGATTACTTTCCCGCCAGTCGGGCAGCAATTGCCGCATCCGGCCCAGCATCATCCGGCGGAAGCTTTGATAGTCCTTGGCCAGGTAGGACAAGGGCGGGGGTGGGGGCAGGTCTTCATCGCAATGACAGACGGGCGCGCAGTCAAAGTCGGTCGGGCATTCGACCTTGAAGGAAAAGTCGACCACCGACAGGATGCGGTCAATGCCGTCGGGTGGGGCAAGTTCGGACCCAAGCAGGCGCAATCGGTAGGTTGAATAATCCCCCGCTGACGACGTCCGCAGCACAAGCACATTTTCGGGCTCGGGCAGGGCTTGCAGCAACGTCGCAAGATCGCTCTCGGCGGGCGGAACCACCGGCGCATCGGCGCGGGTTGTCCAGTCGACCGTAATCCCGGTGACACGCTCACCCCCTTCGATCGCGATTTGCTCCGGGTCCAGCAACGGGGCGTCATCCAGAAACCGCAGCAGCAGTGTGCGCTGGCGCGGCGTCGGGGCGGGGGCCTCCAGATCGAGCACCTCAAGAAAATCAATGCCATTGATGGCGCGGCCATCGTCAATGGCCTCTAGGACCCGCTCCCTGCGCCTTGGATCGCAGCAATGATAGATCATGGCGTCTCTCCCAGGGTCAGGTCGACCCGGTCGGTCATGCCGCTGCGCAATAATGTGTAGATGATGGTGATCGTCAGCACCGGACCATCGGCGCGCGCCACCACGTCTTCCACCGAAATGCGCTGGCCCAGATGAGTTTGCAGCGCACCGTGGATCATGAAACCCGCGGTTGCGGCGGCTTCGGCACTGGCGGCGGCAAAGACAAGCTGGTTCACGCCGCCGCCAAAGTCCGGCCGGTTCACACGTTCGCCGGGGTTCGTGAACAACAGCAGTTCGATCAGATTGCGGACATGGCTCGCTTCATCGGCCTCGGCCGTCCGGTCCCGGCCATCAAAGTGATATGGGAAATCAATCAGCATCATCGTCAGCTCCCGATGACCCGCGTTTGTGTCTGGATCGGGATCAGCGGCGTGCCTGTCGGCACGCAGGTGGTAACGGACGTTTGCAGGGCCACCGGAATGCCCGAGGCAAAGACCCGCGCCGCTGCCACCACGATGGTACCCGTCACGCAAGGACCATTGCCCCCCGGCGGGACAAAGCCACAGCCTGCCACCGCGTAGATCGACGCCTGCGTCGCCGCCGGTTTGCCCGACAACAGGACCCGCGCATCCACCGGGACCGGCGTCGCCTTGCCACCATGACTGCAGGTGACGATTGCGCTGAGGTCGAGGATGGGGCCGGGCATGGGTTGGGTCTCCTAGATCACGGTGAGGGCACCGTTGTTGACAGTGACAGTGGGGCCAATGAGCGTTATCGCGGCCCCACGGCCGTTCTGGATGTAGATGCCGGTGTCATTGACGATGATGGAGGCACCTGTGGCGGATTTGAGGACGATACCGCCGGTTGGGCCGGGCAGGTCGGTGACCGTCAACCCGTTTTGCAGCGTCGTCTGCATTGTCATGGCGGACAGGCCGGGCGGGGTAAGCTGGTGCAGGGCGGGCACTTCTGCGGCAGAGCCATAATAGCAGCCCGTCCAGATCGGATAATCGGGATCGCCGCGCTCGAATTCGACCCAGACACCCGCGCCGATCGGCGGCACACCCAACGCACCTGTCCCGATCCCCGCGACCGGAAAGCAGGGCATCGCCCAACTGGACAGAGCAAGCCCAGAGACATCCGGCACCATGACTTGTATGCGGCCCGTCAGCAGGGGATCGACATTGTTGACGACTGAGGCGCGGTATTTCCCGTAATAGGTCTCTGTCATGCCGGCACCGTCGCCTGGGTGGGCAGCAAGCCGCCCCGTTTCAAGGACAGCGTCTGCTTGTAACTTCCACGCTCCATCTGATGGCGCACGCTGGTGATGTAGTGCAGCCCGTCATAGGCCCGCGACGCGCCGCGCACCCCGATGACCGACCGCGCGCGCACGATTCGGCCATAACGGGTGACGTCGATCTGTGCCGTTCCCGTGACCGGGTCCGCCTTGCGCGCGGCATGGGCAAAGCCCCGCGCCAGCGCTTCGAAGGGATTGAGCCGCGCTGTGTCCTTCAAGTGCACGATCTTCGGGGGCAGGGGCGGGATTGCGCCCATCGGCTTGTGGAACGGGATCGACCCGGGGATCGGGATCGGGATCGTTGCCTTGCTGAACGGTTCCTGAACATAGACGACAGGGATTTCCACGGAATCCTTGTTGAAGCTGAAAGAGACGGATTCGGCATTGGTCGGGACGCCGCTTTCGATGGTGATTGCGGGCTGCGGCGCGCCAAAGCGGATTTCCGGACCCCAATAGGCGATGCTGGTGGCCGGGGCAGGTCCGGGTTTCAGAAAGAAGGTATAGCCCGCTTCATCCGCCAGCGTGCGGATGTAGTCGAGGTCATTTCCCTTGTGGCGCGGAATCCTGTCCGTCGGCAGCGGCGGCCCCTCAAGCGATGGGATGATCTGCGGGATGATGCCCAGCCACGCATATTTTGCAAGGATCAGGGCAACGCGCGCCTCGGGTGGCATGGCCGGGTAAGGAATGCCGGCAAAATCGAAATGGGCCATCGGTGCGGTCAAATCGGTGCCGCGGATGTTCAGCGTCGCAGGTTGGCTGCCGGAGCCGGGCGACAGGTCTGATGACGTTACCACACCATTGATCAGCGGCACGGCGGTGCCGCCGACGGTTGCCACCAACGCTACCCGCAGGATCGGCAGGGGTTCGACCGCACCGCTGAGCAGAAAAGCGGTGACCAACGGGGAATCCCGCTCTACCGCAAAGGTTAGGTCAAAGCCTGACGGCGTCTGGCCGGAATTTTCCTCAATAGACACCGATTGCAGCGCTTCGACCACCCCGGCCGGGGCGGGCACCGGGACACCGGGGCCGAACAGCAAGGTCAGGTCGATGCCCTTGATCACGTTGCAGCCTCCCGTGTCTGATGTTGTGTCATTGGTCTGGCTCCACTCCGGGCACGCCCGCGGGCAGGGTCAGGCGCACCTCGCGCCCCACTTCTTCAAGGTCCTCTGCCCAAAGCACGCCGTTGCTGTCGCAAAACTGCCAAAAGGCCTCCGCACTGCCGATTTCCTGCGCCGCGATGTGGTCCAGCCGCTCGGCCTCCTTGACGCGGCGAAAGGCGCGGGTTGCAAAGGCCGTGGGCGGCGGTACGATCCGGCGGCGCAGATAGGCCACCTTGCGCCCATCGGGCAAGGTCATCTCAAGGCGCGCGATGCCGTGATAACGGCTTTCCGGCGGAAAATCGGTCAACGCGATCACACCCGCTTCGAACATGGCCTGAATTGGATTTGTCATGGCAAACCTCCCAGACCCAGCCCGCTGAGATCACCGCCAGAATAACGGCCGCTGAAGCTTTCCTTTGACCGCAGATAGGCCATGAACAGCCCCGCCCCGCGATGGGCAAAGCCCAGATCATCCACCGACAGGACCCGCAGCGTCAGGCTGACCTTGGCGCGGATCGGGTTAAGCGCCGGGTCAAAGAATTCCTCGGTGATGGACAGCTGCGTCAGCCGGACAGGTGCCACGCGATTGGGAGACCACACGAAAAGCGCAAGCGGTGTTTCCGCCGGCGTGATCTCGAAACTGCCGGACGCGGCCTGCGCGTTCTGGCGTTCCAACTGCGCCGTTGTCGGATGCAGCATCGTCTCCAACGCGGACAGAACCGGAAACAGCCCAAGCTCCGCCGCATCGGGATTGTTGTCCGGAAACTCAAGCTGGTCGGTGGCATCCAACTCCGCCTCGACGCTGATGGTCTCGATCGCCGGACCGGTCAGGCGCAGCGGTTGCGAGCGGTCGGGTTCATCCGCGATGGCCTGCACGTCCAGTGACCGCGACAGTGTCTCGGCGGCATATTGCAGCGTTATAATCCGCTCGACTGCGCCGCTGTCGGGTGAGATCAGCACAAGGCCCGCGCGGGTGAGTTTGGGGGAGCGGGGGGAGGTCATGGTGTGCACCCAAGGAGCGACATATCATAGGTCATCGAAATCAAATCCAAGCCCCTTCTCTTTACTCATCTGGTTGAAGTGCGTTTTTAGCGTTCCGGAGAGCTTGGTGTCGTTCCACAAATCGAATTGTCGAGTGTAGAGTTTAAGCGATTTCCATATCTCAACCTTTTTTTGCATCGGCAAAGCATCGAATTCTGCCTTTCCAGCACTGCGCTTGAAAATCTTGTCGAGACCGGCGTGAAAATCGATGTGCTTATCATCGGGAAGCGAGTATAGAGCCTGCTCTTCTGGGCCACCCAGATACTTTGGAAAGGCGTGATGGGCCTCGGATTTGTAGATGCGGGTTTTTCCGTTTAGCCGCATGAAATCCCGAATGACGGCGTCATGTTCAGTCTCGGAAAGAGACGCCAACTCCTCCGCGCTGAAGTCGGAATCTCCGGTCTTTCCTTTGGGCAAGTTCAACTTGATCGCTTTTTCTTCTGCAACACTGTCGGCTTTGTTGCCGAGAGTTTTTCCGCAGTCCTTCGGTGAGTTGAAACGACACCATGTGCCTTTGAACGGTTTCGGTCGGCGATAAACGACGCCGTCAACTTCGATCTCTATGTCGTATCCTGGTTCGCTTGATTTACGGAAGGCGGCTCTGGAATTACCGATCTTTTTGTCTATTGCCTTTCGTTCGGCCGTAATCTTGCGAGTATCAGTCTTCCGTGTACTCTTTCGGAGATCACGCCTTGCTTGGCGAATTGCTTTCTTGTCAGAACGCCGGGCCTGCCGACGGAGTTTACGTGCGGAACGTGCTTGTTTTCTGGCTTGCCGACGCGCGGCACGTCGACCGGCTTTTGCCACTTGCTCGACGCCTTCTTCAACGACCTCGCTTGCACCGCCAGTCAGCGCGATCTCAGCGCCGTCGATAACGGCCTCTGCGGCGCCCAGAGCCGTATCGATATCTTCCGCCTGTTCAATTGAAGCGGTCGGTATGTTAATCCTCGGCAGGCACAATCTGTTAGAGAAGAAGCATTCCTGTGCTTCATTGCTGCAATTAACGTTGCCGTCTGTGACGCCCAAGTCGTCCGCAAACCGGATTTCAAGCGCTTCCATATCCACCATAACGGGCAGACTCTCTTCGTCCAAGGTTCGGGCACGCTTGTATCGTGGCAATCGGAGCTTGACGTGTGGGCCGTCTACTGCGGCCTCAGCAAATGGATGACCTAGTTCGAAACAATAGGCGAGCGTACTGACAGCAACGTCGCGAACCCGTTGCCGGAGCTCGCCTCGACGCAGGGAGCGGAATTTCTGAACGGTACCGCCAACAACAAACCTTTCTGGGGTGCCTTCGACGCCTGTTGTTACAAGCGCGCCCAGTTTTTCGCCGTCAAGAGACGGCGCATCACTATCGAAATCTTCCGGTTCTTCGATTGACGTTTCGCTTGATGTGTCCGCGCGTTGATCCGCGTCGCTCTCCGATCCCAAGCCTTCCAACCCGAGACCTGGATCGTTGGACGGAGGCGTGTCATCCACCTTTTGTTCAAGTGCCAAACCACCTTCGACAGGATCTGCTGATGGCTCTTTGGCTTCGTTGCCACTGTGTCCCCCGTCGCCCTCACCGCTCACTGTATTGGATGCACCTGACCCTTTTCCGCCAGTTGGAGTAACTTCAATGGGGAGCGTGTTGGGGTAATTGAATTTCCTAGGATCGGGTTGACTTGCATTGCAATGGAAGACTAACGCGATGTTGGTTTGAGGCGTTTTGAAACCAAGTTTTTTGCTGTCTTTGGGAGACAGCTTAAAGTTTCCGCCCGGTAGAACTGTTACAATATAGGGCGAATGCTCTGCAGTGAGTTTGACATTTTTGCGTTTGTAGGTGTACGGCCTTCTTAGACCGGATAGATGGTATTTAATGGTTGCGTTCGGTGGCTGGCCCGAGACCACAATTCTTTCGACCTTGCCGCTTGGAACCTCAGATGAGAATTCGCATCGTCGATTTTTCGCTGGCGCTCTTTGCACAAGCGGGGATTTGGATGCAAAGGAACTTGTTAGCCCCTGCTGCGCCGTATGCACCAACTCATGCGCCATCAGGCGGCGGCCTTCGGTTGACGCGAAATCGCGGTGGCCCGGCGCGAAAGCAACGTTGTTCTTCAATGTATAGGCGCGCGCGTTGATGCCCTTGGCGGCAGCACCGGCACGGGCGCTGTCATGAACGCGAATGTCAGAGAGGTCGCGGCCGAGGCGGGGTTCGAAATAGCCCCTTTCAGCGCGCGACAACGGCGCACCGCCGCTTGAGACTGCCGCCGCCGCCTGATTGATCGCATGGGTGGCAGCACCCGAACCAGCGGCTTTCATCTGTAGCGTGTCTTCCTCCTCTTCCTCCTCCTGTCGCTGCAGTCCTGCGGGCTTCCTCTGCACCTCTTCCTCGTCCTCTTCCATCCGTTGCAAGCTGGCTTCCGCCATCCCAAGCGGACCGACGCCAGAACCGCTCACCACCCGGTCCGCGATGCGGTCAGCTTCCTGTTCATAGCGGTCGCCGGGCTTGTTCACGGTCAGTTTGGGCTGCACCCCCAACCGCTCCTGGGCTGCGCAAGTGGGGCATTGATCCTCGACCCCCTTGGACGCACCGCAGGCGCAGGCACGCTGCAGGTGGGGGGCGGTATGGGATTGAACGGCTGCATCTGTGGCGATTGTGGCCTGTTTCATCGGTTCAGACCTCGCAGTGTCGCCTGGGCAATCTGTTCGGGGAGCGGTTGCGCATTGGGCTCCGCGCGCACCTGCGCGGACGCGCGCGCCCCGGGGGTGCCAAGGGTGGCGTTGTCCTGCAGGTGCGACTGGATCGCGGCACGCAATGCGCGCATCAGTGTCGCATGGTCCAGCGTGGGATCATCGCTGATGATCCGGTCAATTGTCACGTTGATCTGCCGGGGGCTCATGAAAACACCTCCGCCTCTGTCGCGGTAAACGGCTTTTCAAGCTTTGCATATTCGCGCCGCGCCGCACGCAGCAGATGATCCGGGCGCACCGGGGCATTCTCGGCGGCGGCAAGAAATGACGCGTTAAGCGCGATCGAACGGATACCGCCCCCCGCCAGCGACAGGCGTGCAAGGCGACCCGGATCGATCCCTTCAAGCGGTGTATCGGCAGGAAAGACATGGGCCCAGATTTCGGCCCGGGTCGCCATATCGGGGAAGGGGAAAACCACGACCTGACGCAGCCTGCGCAAGAACGCACGATCAACGGCGTTGCGCTGATTGGTCGTCAGGATCGCAAGGCCACGGTAAGCCTCCATCCGCTGCAGCAGATAGCTGACCTCAACATTGGCATAGCGATCATGGCTGTCCTTCACCTCTGAGCGTTTCCCGAAAAGCGCGTCCGCCTCGTCGAAAAGCAGGATCGCGCCGCCGGCTTCCGCCGCCTCGAAAATCCGCGACAGGTTCTTTTCGGTCTCACCAATGTACTTGCTGATCACCCGGCTCAGGTCGATCTGATAAAGGTCGAGAGACAATTCGTTGGCGATTACCTCGGCAGCAAGGGTCTTGCCGGTGCCGGACGCCCCCGAAAACAAGACAGCCGTCCCAAGCCCCCGATCCCCCTTTTGCGTCCAGCCCCAATCCGACAACACGCGCCACGCGTTGCCTTGATGGGCGGCAAGGTCCTTCAGTGCGGCTTTCGTATCTGCGGGCACCACCAGATCATCCCACCGGACCCGCGCTGTTATCCGCTGTGCCAAACCGTCAAGCGGGCCGCGCGACCTGCGCCGCGCGGCGTGCCACAGGTCGGCGTCTTCGACGCATGCGTCATGCCCGGCGATTTCGGCGGCCACACTGCGAATGGCGCGGGGCGACAGCGCGAATTGTGTCGCCAGATGATCCACACATGCCGACGGCGCTGCTGAGGCCAATGCGGCCTGCCATTGTATGCGGCGCTCGTTCCGGGTGGGTTGGGGCAGGCGCAGGCGCAGCACGGGTTCCCTCTCTGGCAAGGCGACCTCCGGGGCAAGGATGGCAACGGGGCTGAGAAGCTGTTCCACAAGCGCCAAAACATCCCGGCCGGTCGCAGCATCTGCATCCGCTTCAATCATCAATATCGCGCGTGACAACGCCAGTTCCCGGTCGAGGTAAAGCGCAGTTGCAAAGCGTTCCGTCCACGCGCTTGGCAAATCCGCGGCGTCCAGACGCAGAACCCGCGCACCCGCCTGTGCTGCGGCTTGCTGGACCAAGGTGCGGCGCTGCTCGGCAAATCCGCCCTCGATCACCAGAACCGGTGGCGGCCCTTTGGCGGTCAGGGCGCCAACCAGCCGCTCCATGTGTTTGTCATCGGCTTTCACGGCGGTGTCGGTGCTGCGTGGCACCTGCACCAAACCTTCCAGCCGCGCATCCAGACCGGATCGCTCCAGCAGATAGTCGAGAATGCGTTCATCCATTCGGATCACCCGCTCTCGCAGCGGGCCGTGGCCCAGCAACTCCACCATGCGCCACCGCCGCAACGGTGCGGAGGCGGCAAGTGCGGCACCGACCAATGGCCCGACGACGCGCTCCGCCACGGCAACCGTCAGTCCGCCCGCCGCACCCATCTCCGCGAGGTGGTGAGTGGCCGACGCTTCGGTTTCGCAGGCGACGACAGTTGCAAGAAGCTGAAGCGACGTCGGTTCAAGGCCGAAGATCGCGCCAAGGTCGGTCAGGGGCGTGTTTGCCTGCACCTCGAACGCGGGCAGCGGATGGCCCTGCGCAAGGGCAGCAAGACGCGCGACCGCATCACCACCGTGCGACCCCATCGGCGGGGCCTGATCCAGTGGGGGGCGGGGATCGCGGGTCATGTTACTGTCACCGTCTGGAGTTCAGGCGGCGTGGCGCTGCGGTCAATCGCCGGACTGTCGACGCCATCGACCCGCAACCGCACCACAACGTCGGTGCCGGCCCCGGGACCTTCGAAGGTCGCGTCGACCTGATCTGTGTTTGCCAAAGGGCTCTGCAGCACTTCCATCCGGGTCCCGACAAGAATGGCAACCTCCTGTCCCGCGCGAATGGGTGGTGCTGTGTCCACCGTTACCTGCGTGCCAGCCCCCCCTGCAACCGCGGTCGCGGAAATGGCCGGGGCAAGGGCCAGCGGCAAGCGGTTGGTCGCGGCCGTGCGCGCTTCACTATCGGTGAGGATCACCTCGATCTCATAGGCACCGACGCGCCAGGACGCGGGGTCTTGTGGTGTGCCCGCGAGCGAACTGCCACCGGGCAGGGCAGCAGGTCCGGGCAATTGCACGACAAGGCGATCGGGACGCGCGGGGGCCTCGGGCACCAAAAGCAGGCTGACGTCCGTGCCTGCCTCGCGAAAACGGACCTGGGCATCGCCCGTATCCAGCCCGGTTCCGGTCAGCACCACGCGGCCTCCCAAACGCATCACGGGATGCTGGTCCTGCGCTGCGACCGAAAGCAGCGACGGCACAGACGTGGCAAGGTGCGGTTCGGCTGCCACGCCCGGATCGCGCCCTGTCTCGGGATCACGCAAACCGCCTCTGGTCAGCACGGGCAGGGTCGGTCGGACCGGCAGCGCCCGTTCGATCAGCACTACGGACACGTCATAGGCCACCGTCGTGCGGTAGCTGGCCTGCAGTGCCGTCCACATCTTGGACATGTCATCCATTGACAGCGCAACTGGCGTGATCTTCAGCATTTCGATCTGATCCGCCAATTCGGCAGGTGACAGCGGCCCGGTGCCAAAATCGGGCAGGCCACTTCCCAGGCCCGCAAGTTCAGCCGCGGAAAGGGAGGTGCGGATCGACTCCCGCGGGACGACCGGCATCTCGTGGAAAAGCTGCATCGCATAGCCCAGCAACACTTCGGCATGCAGTTCCTCTGCGGCGACTGCGGTCAGGATGTAATGCAGATCCAGCGCCAGCGTCGGGCGCATCTGCAGCGCCCCGTCGCCCGACCGCGTCGGAAGATCCGCGTTGCGCAAGGCCGCATTCGGCGTCACACGATGCAGGAACAGGTTCAGATGTGGCGTCTGGGTGTCAGGGTTGTCCGAAACGATGCGGTCCGGGGGCTGCGCAGTCACCGCGAAATCCGTCCCCATCACCTGATCGACATTCCCGAACACCAGCGCGTCGTTCAGCATGTCCTTCAGGATCCGCGTAACACCAGCGATGGCCAGAACGTTGCTCATCACCCGCGCTCCTTCAGATAGTCGGACAGGGACTGGCCCTTGGCGGCGCGCTTGGGCGTGCGGGACCGCTGCGCGCGATTGGCGGGGGCGGGTGCCGCCGTGCGGACCTCAAGGCGTCCGATGTGGATGTGAATGTCAGGTTCCGCTGCGGGTGGCGGTGTAAGTTGGGCCGCCGTGCGTGCAGGTGTCGGGGCATCCCGGCTCGGACCGGGGCGTTCTGCCAGAGGTTCGGATATTGCCGGTTCGGGTATCGGCATGGCGCGGTGTTCAACAGAAGCAGGAGGGGGCGGGCCGGCAGCCGCCGGTGTTTTCGGGGGCATGTCCCCATCCGTCGTGGTTTCCCGACCTTCGGCCACATCAGGCGGGCGGGAAAGTGTAGAAGGTCTTGGATCGTTTTTCGGCGCTGCCGCAGTCATCTGGGGCGTGTCGCGGATCGGGTCGGGTGGCACGTGTACTGATTGCAAAGGTGCACGGGAAGGCCGGATCGTGGTTTCAGAACGGTCAGACACGGATTGCGTCAGCGGGGGCGAGGTCGGGGCATCGACCGGGCCCTCCGCCTTCATTGCCGTCGGACGCTGCGTTTCATGCGGTGGAGGTGTCTTGTCGGAATGCGGCGGTGCCGGTGCGGTGGTTTCGACCAAACCATCGCTGATTGCATCGGGAGCGCCCTCCGTTCCCGGCAAGGGTTCGAACAGGCCGGGCATGCGCGGTCGCAGGCCACCTTCACCCTGACCTATGGCGCGGCTCAGCAGCCGATTGACCGGCCCGGTCACGATGCCCTCGCCAGGTTCAGATAGGCTTGGCGGCGAAGGGGTCCAAGTGCGAGGATCGCCGCCTCTGACCACGCGTAATAGCGCGCCAGATCGGCCACATCGCGCAGCGCGCGGTGCGCGCGATGTTCGATCTCTGTCCAGATGTATTCAGGTATATCAAGCGTTTCCGGCCAATCGTGACCGCATTCGACGCAGGACAGGCGCACCGACACTTCTGCATCGCTCAACCTTGCATCGATCCAGCCTGCCAGCTTTGCCTGCGTCTGGGCGGGCAGGGCATCCGGCCCCGCCAGACGTGTCCGCAATGCCGATGCGGGATCTGGTGCATTGGCCACGGCGTCAATGTCGCGGGTGGTGACATCGCGCAGCGCAATGCCCTTCAGGGCGGCTGGAACCGCAGACGGGAGCAGGGCCATCGACGCCTCAACATCCGCAATGTCCAGCGTCAGTTCCAACCGCGAGTCGCAGGTTGGGCATTCCGTGATCAGATCCAGCGAGGAATTGAATGATGCGCGATGGATACCCAGCAAGGCCCGGTCCCGCTCCGCCAGCGACAAATCGGCGGGGTTCGTCCAACCGCACCGTTCAAGCACAAGCACCGCACGTTGATAGGGAAAGAGACCCTGACCGGCCTCCCAGAGATCCAGGATCGCATTGATGTCCATTCGGATCGTCATGTGCTTGCTTTCTTGTCGCGCGTCCCGCTCGACCAAGACGCTTATTCGAAACTTGGTTCCTGCGGCTCTTGCACGTCGGTATCGCGCAGCCACCCTTCGTTCTCGAGCTTGATGGATTGAATGGCGACCGCGTTGGCATTGGCGTCCAGTTCCGGCATGGCCTGATATTCCGACACCCAGCAGCGAAACACGCGGTAGGCGATGGCAAGTTGGCCCGCCTCGTTGTACATCTCGATCGTGATGTCGCGGCGGAAGTTGGCCAGCGACACCTCCGATCCCAGCCCCGCTTCGACATTCCAGACGCGGTTCGCCCAATTCTCGAATTCCAGATCGTGGGTCACACCGCGTTCGAGCATGATCGCCTCGTAACTCGACCGGCCCGGTGACTTGCGGCTGGTGGAACTGTCGCCCCCCACCCGGTGTTCGACGACTTCGGTGGTGCGTTTGAGCGCGCCGACCTTGCTGACCCCCGCCACAAAGCGGCCATCCCACCGCACGCGGAACTTGAAGTTCTTGTAAGGATCGAACCTTGATGGGTTGACGTTGAATTCAGGCATGGCGGTCTCCTTGCGGCGGCGCTTGCGTTAGGACTGGCTTTGACCGGCCAGTTGCTGGATCTGGATGACGACGAATTCCGCAGGCTTCAGCGGGGCAAATCCGACGTAGATGTTCACGATGCCCAGATCGATGTCGGCCTGGGTCGTCGTGGTCTTGTCGCACCGCACCAGATAAGCCTCTTGCGGGGTGGACCCCTGCAGCGCGCCTTGTCGGAACAACTGCTGCATGAAGCTTCCAACGCTCAACCGGATCTGTGACCAGAGCGGTTCGTCATTGGGTTCAAACACCACGAACTGCGTGCCGCGATAGAGGCTTTCTTCGATATAGAGGGCAAGCCGACGCACCGGCACGTATTTCCATTCGGAGGCGAAAACATCCGCACCCACAAGGGTCCGCGACCCCCAGCTGACCGTGCCGTAAACAGGAAAGGTGCGCAGGCAATTCACGCCTAGCGGGTTCAGGACGCCGTTTTCGGGATCCGTCATCCGGTAATCAAGCGCCTGCACACCGCGCAGCCGGGCATCAATCCCCGCCGGCGCTTTCCAGACGCCGCGTTCTGCGTCCGTGCGTGCCCACAGACCGGCAATGACGCCGGAATTGGGGAAGGGACGCAACCGCCCGCCCTGTACCGGGTCGCCCATCATCAGACGTGGAAAGTAGATGGCCGAATTGCGGTGCTTCAGGCCCGAATTGGCGGCGTCATTGACCCAGTCGCGCGCGTCTTCGATGGCGCGCACGTTTTCTTCCAGGTCAATCAGGATCATCGACCGCCGTTCTTCGGCATAGGTGACGGCGGCGGTGAGAATATCGATCTGCGACACGTCGGGCAGGTTCAGGATGTTGAACAGATCCGCATCCTCCAGTGCAAAAAGCCCCGTCTTGTCGTCCCGGTCCCCCAGATAAAGGTCCAGCCCGACTTGAGTGCCCAGATCCGGTGCCGTGCCATCCACCCCGATTGCGACAGCACTTTGGGCCGCCACGGTCGGCGGTGTCCCCATGCGGTAGGTCGCAAGGTTCACAATCAGGGTGTCAAGCCCGAGCGCCTGCGTCGGCGTGTTGTTGACGTCCACGGCAACCAATCGCGCCGTCGGCGTATCCGGACTGGCGCGCATGACGATGCGGTCATCCCGGACGGTGACTGTTGCCGCGCGAAAGGCGGGGTGGTCCGTAGCGCGCAGTTCGACCTGCAACATGGCGGCCGCCGCAGACAGCGAAGCGGGCTGTTCGGGAAAACCATAATCCGCAGTCTGCCCGACCGTTGCCCCTGCCGGATCAACAACATCGACCCGGAGCGTGTTTGCCGGCACGAGCGTCGTATTGTCGAAATCGTCAACCCGGGCGCCGGTCGTCCCTGTCGGTGACGGCCGCGTTTGTGAAAAGATGTCCGTCTCGCGGGCTCCGCTTGCCAGTGTCAGCCGCAAGGCCGCAGTCGCACTGTTGATCGAAGCCGGTACAAACCGGATCGAGGTGTTTGTTGGGTTGTTCCCAAGCGTGCCCTCAAGGCGACCATCCGGCGTTTCCACCATGGTGAAATCCCCCGGGGGCGGATTGTCGATAAGGGCATCCACAGTATCCTGAATGGTCGTGGCGACCGCTGCAACGCTTGCAGGGGGGCTGCCGGGGTCGAAAAGATTGAATTCTTCAACCGGGCCGCCGTTGATCTGTACCCCGATGCGCCGCATCGTGTCGGGCAGTGTGCTGACCATCGCGTCGGTGATCTGACCGCCCAGCACGATTGCCGTACCAGTGGTCGCGGGCAGATCGTTGGTAACTTCGATCATCCGGGACGCGTCATTGACGCTGTCCATCGCGTAGTTCGACGAATCCGGGTTCATCGACAGGTTGCGATGGACCTCGGACCGGGACACGACCAATTGACCGCCCACCTGCCGCATCTCGTTCACGGTCAGGTTGAAGGTCGAATCCGGGCTGGACGTGTCATAATCGACCAGCATTTGCAGATTGTTGCCCCAGGCCCCTTCGCTGGCCGCCTCAATCTCCAACGTTGGCCCGTCGTTCGGGCTGTCCAGCGTGACCGACGCGGCCGCAGCGCCTTCGGCGACGCGCACGATCCATGCCGTGGCACCGCCGTTGAGAAAGAAGTGGTTGACCGCATAGCTCAATGCACTGGTCGGATGGAGATCGCCAAAGGTGCGCTCAAAATCGGCAAAGCTGAAGATCTGGGTCGCGTCATCAATCGGTCCGCGCCGACTGTATCCGACAAATGCCGCTACTGAAGTCGGCACACCTGCGATGGCGCGCGACCCCCCTGGAACTTCATCGATGTAGACGCCGGGATAGGAAACTGAAACAGGCATAATCATCGCTCCTTGAGCGTATGCCTTGAGGGTTTTAAGCCCGTCTGAACAAATATGGGACGAGGAGAATAGCCAAAAAAAAGCACCTCGTCGCGACAGCGAACCGAGCAATACGGCGGAGTTAAAGTCTCAAAGCAGATATCAATTTCTGAACTCTTAAAGGATCAGTGACTGCCAGATTCGTGTCAAGGTTGAATTTCGAACGTCCTGTTTATGAGCAGACTTGAGCCTAGTCGCACCAATCCCCACACCACCCATACGCCTGCGTGTACGGACCGCATTCGCCGCGCAAATGGCTTCCCCATCCGGACCAATTGCGCCTGTATGCAAGGATTTAAGCGCGCCGATCGTCATCTGCTGTATGCAGCAGAAGGGTGCCCGGCAAAGGTGATGTAACCCAAAAGATCATGGCGGAGAGACAGGGATTCGAACCCTGGGTAGGCTTGCACCCACAACGGTTTTCGAGACCGCCCCGTTCGACCACTCCGGCACCTCTCCGCGGGGGTCTGGAGCGTTGCAATAGTCGCGAATGTGCGCAGCGGCAAGGGGGCTTGTGCGGGCTTTGGCGCAAAGCGCCGCAATTTGGCGGTTCAGCCTTTCAGAAGTGGTGTTCCCGACCTATCTTGGCTTCAGATCATCCGAAAGGGAGCCCAGATGATAGCCAGATACACCGCCCCGCCGTCCTTTTGGCTGACAGCCTTGCGCTTTGCCGCGCTGTCGGTGGTTGTGATTGCCAGCATGCTGGCGCGCCCGGCGCAGGGCGCGGACGCTGATCGACTTGAGGCGTTTCTGGAAGTGACAGGTTTCGACGTGGCATTGGAAAGCATCCGCCTGTCCGCCGACAGCGCCCCACAAATGCTGGGATTGCAGGCGGAGGATTTCGGATCCGAATGGTCGCGACTGGTGTCGGAGGTGTTTGATACCGACATCATGCACGACATGGCGACGGAAATCCTGGCCCAGACGCTCAGCGATGACCTGCTGGCCCATGCCGCGGGCTTTTATGCCTCTGATCTGGGTACCCGCCTGGTGGCGGTGGAGAACAAGTCCCACATGATCGAGGAAGACGGGCTGAGATCCGAAAGCGGAGCAGAGATCATTGCGGGTCTTGAAAGCATCGACAGTCCGCGTGTCGATCTGTTGGCCCGGCTCTCGAACGCAAGCGGGTCCGAGGATAACGCGATCCGTGCCATTCAGGAGGTTCAGGTGCGCTTTCTCATGGCCGCCGCCGGAGCCGGCGTGATCGAACTGCGGATGGAAGAGCCTGATCTGCGCGAAGCTTTGAAAGAACAGGAGGGCGCGTTGCGGTCATCGATCAAGGCCAATGCGTTGGCCAGTTCCGCCTATACCTATCAGGCCTTTTCCGACGCAGAGGTCGAAGCCTATGCCGAGGCGCTGGAACATCCACTGATGGTGGAAGTCTATGAATTGATGAACGCCGTGCAGTACGAAATCATGGCCAACAGGTTCGAAGCGGTGGCGCTGCGCCTGTCATCCATGCAGCCCAGTCAGGACCTGTGATGCGCCGCAGCCTTCTGCTCTGGCCCTTGTTGCTGATGATGCTGGCCGCGCCAGTTCTTGCCGATGCCCGTATGACCGTGCTTGTCGATGTGCTGAAATTGCGGGAAGCGGCGGAAATCCTGCGTATTGAAGGGGTGGAAACGGCAGATGAGCTCGACCTTGAGATGCTGGACGGGCAGGGCGGTGCCAGCTGGCAGATCCAGGTCGATGCGATCTATGACACGGACCGCATGGTGGAAACGGTGCGTGCCGCACTGGAACGGGAATTGCAGGGGGACCTGCTGGAAGAGGTGATCCGTTTTTACTCCGAAAACCCCGGCGCGCGGATCGTCACGCTCGAAAACACCGCGCGCGATGCCATCCGTGACCCGGCTGTCGAAGAAGCCGCACGCGCGCGGTTTGCCGAACTCGACGGGAGCGACGATCCCCGGCTTGGCCTGATCGCCGAACTTGTCGCCAGCGGCGACATGGTGGACCGCAACGTCACCAACGCGATGAACGCCAATGTGCAGTTCCTGCGCGGTCTGGTTGACGGTGACGCCGCCGAGATGACCGAGGAAGACATGCTGTCCAGCGTGTCGGGTGATCTGGACGAGATGACAGATGACACGCGCAGCTGGCTTTTTGGCTATATGCTGCTGGCCTATTCTCCGCTTGAGACCTCCGAGATCGAGGATTACCTGGCCTTCTCCCGGACACCTGCGGGGGAGGCTTTGAACAGGGCGCTTTTTGACGGTTTCGGGCGGTCTTACGAAGATATCTCCTATGCGCTTGGCCGGGCTGTGGCCCTGAACATGTTGGCGGAAGAGCTTTAGGGGCGTTAAACGCCGATTTGGGCCAGAACACGCTTGACTTGTATACGTGATCTGTCGATAAGCCCGCATCCCGGCAAGACGTTTGCACGGGCCTATATGTAATGACGCCTGAACGGGCGCGCTGTTTGAGGCGGGGCGCAACCCCGAAACGCCCGCAAGCCGGGGGCCACAGGACGCGACAAAATGAAGGAAGACGCGATGTTTGCGGTCATCAAGACTGGCGGTAAGCAATACAAAGTAACCTCCGGCGATATGCTGCGGGTGGAACGGATTGCTGCAAGTGCCGGTGAAACAGTTCAATTCAACGACGTGCTGATGCTAGGTGGCGACAAGCCACAGGTTGGCGCGCCGCTGGTCGAAGACGCAGCCGTTCAGGCCGAAGTCGTCGATCAGATCAAGGGTGACAAGGTCATCAACTTCGTCAAGCGCCGCCGGAAGCATTCCTCCAAGCGCACCAAGGGCCACCGTCAGAAGCTGACATTGGTCAAGATCACCGAGATCATGGCATCCGGTGCTGGCAAATCCAAGGTGATGGCGGCCGTGGGGACGGGTTCTGTATCCGCTGCTGCGGTTGCGGCGCTCTCCGGTGCGTCTGCTGAAGTTGCTGAGAAGCCCGCGAAGGCCAAGAAGGCCGCAGCGCCCAAGGCTGAAAAGAAAGCGGCTCCGAAGGCTGAGCCCAAGGCGGAAAAGAAAGAAGCCGCACCCAAGGCGAAGAAGGCCGCAAAGTCTGATGGCGACGATTTGACCGCGATTTCCGGTGTCGGTCCCGTCATCGTCAAGAAGCTGCACGGTGAGGGCGTCACAACCTTTGCCCAGATCGCGGCATGGACAGACGCGGACGTGGAAGCTATTGAAGAAAAACTGTCGTTCAAGGGTCGTGTCGGTCGTGAAGACTGGATCGCACAGGCCAAAGAACTGGCTAAAGGCTAAGGAGAGACCAAATGGCACATAAAAAAGCAGGCGGTTCATCCCGTAACGGGCGCGACTCAGCCGGTCGTCGCCTTGGCGTCAAGAAATACGGCGGCGAAGCTGTCATTCCCGGCAACATCATCGTGCGCCAGCGCGGCACCAAGTTCTGGCCCGCCGAAGGTGTTGGCATGGGCAAGGATCACACGATCTTCGCGACCGTCGATGGCGCCGTTCAGTTCCACAAGGGCCTGAAGAACCGCACATTTATCTCGGTCCTGCCACAGGCGGAGGCCGCTGAATAAGCCGTACCCGAATAGGCAAAACATTCCAGGGATCGGCGGAAACGCCGGTCCCTTTTCTTTTGTTGCGGTGCCTTTTGAAAGGTCAGTCAAATGTCAGATACGCTACGGACTGAACGTCTTACCTTTCGCCGCTTCCAGCGGGCGGATGCCGAGCGACTGGCTGTCTTGGTCAATGACATCGAAATTGCGCGTTGGATTGGCCCAATGCCACATCCTTACAGCCTTGAAATGGCGCATGACTATCTCGACCATGTCATTGGGTCTGGTGAGGACACCTTTGCATTGGAATACGAAGGCCATTTGGTCGGTGCGATTGGTATTCGCCTCATGCTCGGTTTCTGGCTTGCAAGGGAACACTGGGGCAAAGGGCTGATGACGGAGGCGGCGTTCGTCTTGTTGCACCATCATTTTGCAGGTGGCGCGGCTGTTGTCACATCTGGTTATCACGCTGGCAACGACGCGTCGGCACGGGTTCACGAAAAGCTCGGCTTCCGCCCGAATGGGTCTTCCGCAGTCTTCTCTCAGGCTCTGGGCGAGGACGTCAAGCGGCACGAACTCATTCTGACCGCCGACGACTGGAAGGCCTGCACATGAGCGTCGCCCTGTTCCCCCTTGCGGTCTTTGCCGCCAGCCAGATCGGCACACCCGGTCCCGCCAACATGGCGCTGATGGCTACGGGCGCGCGGTTCGGGCTGCGTGCGGCGCTGCCCTTCGTGGCGGGGGTGGCCTTGGGCAAGCAACTCATCATCTGGCCGGTCGGCTTCGGCCTGATGCAAATGGCGGACAGCTATCCCGGAGTTTTTTCTGCGCTCAAGTACCTTTCTGCGGCCTATATCGTCTGGCTGGCTTGGAAGGTCGCCAATTTGCGTCTGGGGCAGGGCGGTGGTGCGGGAGAGGCCCCGGGGTTCGCGGCGGGATTGATCGTACACCCCCTGAACCCCAAGGCTTGGGCGATGATCGTCGGGGGGTTCACCAATTTCGTAGCCCCCGGCACATCCGCGCTTGTCGCGACGGCCACCATCGCCGCCGTCCTGCTGTTCTGCCAGATCATCCTGCACCCGATGTGGACCTTCGCCGGTGACAGGATCGCGAGCACGGTAGCAGGAACGACTGCGGAACCTTATCTGATGTGGACATTGGCAGGCCTCACAGTCGCCTCTGTCCTGTTCGTACTGTTCGGAGGAGGAACATGACGATGGAAATGCAACCGATCATAAACCAACCGGTGATAGAAACCGCGCGTTTTGATCTGCGCCCCTTGCGCCCGTCGGATCAAGGGTTGGTCGAGATGTACGCAGGCGATCCGCGGGTCGCCAGGAACACATCCTCCATTCCCCATCCCTTGCCCCCCGGCACGATAGAGGCGTTCATCAGCCGCGCCATGGCCGAACCGCGTGAAGAAGATGTTTGGGTCATGGACGGCCTGAAAAGCGGCGGCGCCGAAGTGATGGGTGTGATTTCCCTGACCCGGCTGGATCGGAACCAATCCGAAGTGGGCTATTGGGTGGCACCGGCTTTCTGGAACACCCATCTGGCCTCCGAGGCCGTGCAAGCGCTGGTCGAAGCAAATCCGTTGCGAAATGACGCGATGTTTGCGTCTGTGTACCATGACAACCCGGCATCGGCGCGGGTCTTGACCAATGCCGGATTTATCTATCTTGGAGATGCGGAAACCTATTGTCTGGCACGGGGCAGCACCGTACCAACCTGGACCTACACCCGGCACCTGACGGCCTGAGAAAGCAGCAGCGATGAAATTCCTCGACCTTGCAAAAGTCCATATCCGCTCCGGCGCGGGCGGGGGCGGTTGCGTGTCTTTCCGTCGGGAGAAATACATCGAATACGGCGGGCCGGATGGCGGCGATGGCGGCACGGGCGGTTCGGTCTGGGCCGAAGCCGTGGACGGGCTGAATACGCTGATCGATTTCCGCTATCAGCAGCATTTCTTTGCCAAGAACGGCCAACCCGGTATGGGCAAGCAGCGCACCGGCAAGGATGGTGAGGATATTGTGTTGCGGGTGCCGGTCGGGACGGAAATCCTTGATGAGGATCAGGAAACCGTCATTGCTGACATCACCGAAGTGGGCCAGCGGGTTGAATTGGCGCGTGGTGGCAATGGCGGCTGGGGCAACCTGCATTTCAAATCCGCCACCAATCAGGCGCCGCGTCGGTCAAACCCTGGTCAGGACGGGGTGGAACGGACGCTGTGGTTGCGCCTGAAGCTGATCGCGGACGTCGGTCTGCTGGGTTTGCCCAACGCAGGCAAATCGACGTTTCTGGCAGCCACGTCCAACGCGCGGCCCAAGATTGCGGATTACCCTTTCACGACGCTTCACCCGAACCTCGGCGTGGTCGGCGTTAATAACACTGAATTTGTCGTCGCCGATATTCCGGGCCTGATCGAGGGCGCCCATGAAGGGCGCGGTATCGGGGATCGGTTTCTGGGCCACGTCGAACGCTGCGCGGTCTTGCTTCATCTGGTCGATGGCACATCAGAGGACGTGGCGACCGATTACCGGACCATCATTACCGAACTCGAAGCCTACGGCGGGGAATTGGCGGAAAAACCGCGCATCACGGTGCTCAACAAGGTCGATGCACTGGATGAGGAAGAGCGCGCAAGTGCCCGGGAAATATTGGAAAAGGAAAGCGGCGGCGCTGTCATGTTGATGTCTGGGGTTGCAGGTGAAGGGGTGACCGAGGTGCTGCGCGCCCTGCGCGGCGAGATCGATGAAGACCGCCTGCGCCACCGCCCGCAGGACGAGGCGACGCCGTGGCATCCGTAGCGGCGGCCCGGCGCATCGTCATCAAGATCGGCTCCGCGCTGTTGGTGGACCGGGTCAGCGGCGCATTGCGCGCCGACTGGCTGCAAGCCCTTGCCGAAGATATCAAGTGGCTCAAGGGGTTAGGGGCCGACGTTGTTCTGGTGTCGTCAGGGTCGATTGCCTTGGGGCGCGGGGTACTGGGGCTGCCTGCAAGCACTCTGGCGCTTGAGCAATCGCAGGCGGCCGCCGCCGTTGGCCAGATCCGCCTTGCGCGCGCCTACGAAGAAGCATTGGCCCCCCACGACATCAAGACCGCACAGGTTCTGGTCACGCTGGAGGACAGCGCGGATCGCCGCCGCTATCTCAATAGCCGCGCGACCCTGTCACAGCTTCTGTCGCTGGGCGTGGTGCCGATCGTGAATGAAAACGATACCGTCGCGACGGATGAGATCCGCTTTGGCGACAATGACCGGCTGGCCGCCCAGATTGCCGTGACAGTGGGGGCGGATCAATTGATCCTGTTGTCTGACGTCGACGGGTTCTATGCCGCGAACCCGACCGAAGATCCAACCGCGCAGCGCTTTGACGTGATTGACCGCATCACCCCTGAGATTGAACAGATGGCAGGGGACGCCGGGTCCGGTCTCAGCAAGGGCGGGATGAAGACAAAGCTGATGGCCGCGCGCACGGCAACGGCGGCGGGCTGTGCGATGGCAATCACGGAAGGGTCGGTACTGCGCCCGCTGAAGGCATTGCATGACGGGGCCGCTGCCACGTGGTTCACGGCCCAGTCGGACCCGCAAGCCGCCCGCAAACGCTGGATTGCCGCGATGAAACCGCGCGGATCGGTGGCGCTAGATGCAGGCGCGGTGGATGCGCTGCGCCGGGGTAAGTCCCTGCTGCCTGCGGGGGTCACCGGTGTGACAGGGCCGTTTGAGCGGGGCGACAGCATCGCGATCACCGACGCGCAGGGACACCGCATCGGCACCGGGCTGTGCCGGTATACGGCGGATGAAACAGACCGGATCAAGGGCCATCAAAGTGCCGAGATCGAGGCGATCCTGGGCTATCCCGGACGCGCTGCTTTGATTCATCGTGACGATATGGCACTCTGACCGGGCCAGTAATTGAAAAGCATTAGAAATCGGGCGCAAGATTATGAAAGACATGGATAATATTGCTGAACTGATGGCTGACATCGGCGCCCGTGCCAAAGCGGCCTCCGCGCAGTTGGCCTGCGCCAGCGCCGAACGCAAGCATGCCGCCCTGATTGGCGCCGCCGAACACCTTTGGTCGGCGCGTGACGAAATTCTGAAGGCCAACGCCAAGGATCTCGAATATGGCCGCAACAAAGGCCTTTCGGACGCGATGATGGACCGGCTGATGCTGGATGAGGATCGCATTCGCGCCATGGTCGACGGGTTGCGCAGTGTGGCCGAACAACCCGATCCTGTGGGCGAGGTGCTGGCGGAATGGGACCGGCCGACCGGTTTGCACATCAAGCGGGTGTGCACGCCGCTCGGTGTGATCGGCGTGATTTACGAAAGCCGCCCCAATGTCACGGCGGATGCCGGTGCCCTGTGCCTGAAGGCCGGGAACGCGGTCATCCTGCGCGGGGGATCGGAAAGCTTTCATTCCTCCTCCGCCATCCATGCCAGCCTTCAACAGGGGCTGCGGGACGCCAATCTGCCGCAAGACGCGGTGCAGCTGGTGCCCACGCGTGACCGGGCCGCCGTATCGGAAATGCTGCGGATGACCGACACGATCGACGTCATCGTGCCCCGCGGTGGCAAAGGTCTGGTAGGGCTGGTGCAGCGCGAAGCGCGCGTGCCGGTCTTTGCGCATCTGGAGGGGATCGTGCACATCTTCATCGACGCGTCCGTCGACCCTGAAAAGGCGCTTGGCGTGGTACTGAACGCCAAGACCCGCCGCACGGGGATCTGCGGAGCGGCGGAGTGCCTGCTGATCCACGAGGATATTGCGGATACCATCGGTCAAGGCGTGATCAAGGCGCTGCTGGATGCCGGCGTTGAGGTGCGCGGGGACGCCCGGCTGGCGCGGATTGATGGCGTGACTGCGGCAACAGAAGAAGACTGGGGGCGCGAATTCCTTGACATGATCATCGCGGCGCGGGTGGTCACCGGGGTCGATGAGGCAATCGACCACATCCGCACCCATGGTTCCAACCACACCGATTGCATCCTCGCGGAGGATGCAGAAACCGTTCAGACCTTCATGAACAGGCTCGATTCCGCCATCCTGATGCACAATGCCTCCACCCAGTTTGCCGATGGCGGCGAATTCGGCATGGGGGCGGAGATCGGGATTGCGACGGGCAAGATGCACGCGCGCGGCCCCGTCGGTGCGGCCCAGTTGACCAGTTTCAAATACCTCGTCACCGGCGACGGCACGGTACGCGGCTAGGCGACGTCAAAAGCCAAGAGAAATCTGGGTCGTTTCGATGTGGGTAATGATCTTGCGACCGTCCTGCGCTGCGATCATCGGCAGCAGTGCAAATTGAACGTGCGAAGGCTGAAGCGACGCCTGCGCGCCACCGCCTTCCAGCACGTCCCATATGCTGTCATCGATGTTCAACCGGTCCGCGACACCGTTCAGGGACCAATCGGCCCCCGTACATGAAATCGACAGGCGCCCGCCGAAAGGCATCGCATTTTCAAGACAGAGAATACCCAGAAAGGCCAGCCGGACCGCCGCGCGGGGTTTCGGCTCCGCCGGGGTCCAATCCACTTCCAACCGGCTGCCCGCATAAAGATCACGCAGGATCGATGATACCTCAGCCGCGCCAACCATCTGATCCCCGGCCGCCCCGAAGGCGATACGGAAAAAGCGGATACGCGCGCTGGCGTTGCCCACGCTCTGGCCGATCAGGGTCATTTCCGGGCTGCCCGCCTCGCCGGACATTTCCAAAAGCTCAAGCCCATTTGTGATTGCGCCGATGGGCGATATAAGGTCGTGGCAGATGCGGCTGCCGATCAGGCCCGCGATTGTGATATCTTCGTTACTCATACTATGACCTGCCTGTGAAAGATGAAGCCTTATGGACGACCTGAATGCGATCCTGACCCCGGGAATGCTGGTTCAGCACCCCAACCGCCCCGAGTGGGGCACCGGTCAGGTGCAAAGCAACATTGGCGGAAAGGTGACGGTGAATTTTCGGGATGAGGGCAAGGTTGTCATCGACAGCTTTCATATCGGACTGGTGCCCGTCTTTGATGATGGGTCTTCCTTCTCAAAACCTTAATGTGGTGCACCCTATTATACTTCTACCATCGCGCGATAGTGTGTATTTTCCTTCATCTCAGGCAGGTATTGCCCTTTTTCGCGCATCTTCCTATGTCACAGCCAGAAGCGGGGAGAAGGGTGTGGCATGCAGATGTCGCTGACAGCCACAACCGGACTTGACGTGCGTATTGCACGTGACGCCGCTGATATTCACGCGGCACAGCAATTGCGCTACGCTGTTTTCATCAAGGAACTTGGGGGCGATGGTCCGCTGGTGGACCATGAAGCCCAGGTTGAGCGGGACCGCTTCGACCCATTCGTCGATCACCTTGTTGTTTTTGACGGAGCGCGTGCCGTCGGGGTCTACAGGGTGATGCGGGCGGATCAGGCGGCGGCCGCAGGGGGTTTCTATTCCGCCAACGAATACGACCTGACCCCGTTGCTGACGTCTGGACGGCGGGTGCTGGAGTTGGGGCGGTCGTGCCTGCACCCCGATTACCGTGGCGGGATGGCCATGCACCTGCTGTGGGGGGCGCTTGCCCGCTATATTGCCGATCACGGGATCGCGGTGCTGTTTGGCGTGGCCAGCTTTCACGGTACTGATGTCGAAGCGCTGAAACAGCCACTGTCGCTGCTGCACCACCGGCATCTGGCACCGCCGGAATTGCGGGTACGGGCATTGGAAATATCTTATCAGGACATGAACCTGATCGCGGAAACGCAAATCGACCGCAAAAGGGCCACCCGCGCCATTCCCAGCCTGATCAAGGCTTATCTGCGGCTTGGTGGCATGGTCGGAGAGGGCGCCTTTGTCGATCGGCAGTTTAATACTGTCGACGTTTGCCTGATCCTTGACACCACGCGCATGAATGCGCGGCAGATGCGACTTTACGGCGGCACGGGATGAGCGCGCCCTGGTGGACGTCAGACGCGCCGCTGCCGCTGGTCCGGATCAGCCTGCTGGGATGGGGGCTTGTAATCTTGCGCGCCGCCAGCCTGATTGTGCTGGTCTTCGGATCGCTTGCGCTGCTCATCCTGCTGCGCATGGTGGAGCGGCCAATCTACGGGATGCAGCGGCCTTTTACGCCCTATCTGACCGTCGCGGTCTGTTGGCTGTCGATGCGGATCATCGGTTTGAAGCACGTGGTACACGGCGCGCCGATGCAGGGGGCAGGGGCCATCGTGGCCAATCATGCAAGCTGGCTGGACGTCTTTGTTCTGAACGCGACGAAACGGATCTATTTCGTCGCCAAATCCGAAGTGGCGCGGTGGCCCGGGATCGGCTGGCTGGCACGCGCCACGGGAACCGTCTTTGTCGAACGCAACCGGGCGCGGGCACGGGCGCAGACGGAGCTTTTTCAGGCGCGGCTGGCGGCAGGTCACAAGCTGTTGTTCTTTCCCGAAGGCACCAGCACCGATGGGCAACAGGTCCTGCCGTTCAAATCCACGCTTTTTCAGGCGTTCTTTGCCCCCGAATTGCGCGATGGGTTGCAGATCCAGCCCGTCACGATCAGCTATGTCGCGCCCGAAGGCGCGGACGCGCGATACTATGGCTGGTGGGGGGACATGACATTTGGCGGCTCCCTGCCGGTGCTGCTGTCACCGATACGCCATGGCCGGGTCGAGGTCACCTATCATCCGCCCTTGCGGGTCAGCGACTACGACAGCCGCAAAGCCTTGGCCGCAGATGCGGAGCAGGCCGTGCGCGCCGCGCATCTCACCTCCCGTTCTACTGGGTGAAGGCAAATGCCTCATCTGGGACCGGGCCCATCTCTCCGCCGACGTTCCAATCCATCAACAGACAGGCCGTGCCCTTGCGCTGAAAGTATGTCGCTTCCAGCGCGTACCATCCTGCCTGCGGGACCTCCACTTCCTGAACACCGGCGGATTCGCAGGCGTGGACCTCATCATAAAGGGCGACCTGCTGGCCGCCGATGCGCATCACGATGCCATCGTTGCTCCAGACATCCAGCGCATAAGTGCCGGGGGCTTCAAAGCGGATGTAGCCGGTAATCGCCGCGGCCACCTTGTTCTGGGAGGTGGACGTCATGGTCAGTTCGCCTTCCTCCGTATCCAGATAGGACAGCCCGGGCAGGGCCGGGCCTGCTTTCGCGTCTTCAAGCGCTGCGGCCGCATCCGCGAGGGTGCGTATCTTGCCGGGATAGGCATAGCTGACCGCCAGTCCGCTGGTCAGGCTGCCGGCGTCCGGTTGCGGGTCGGCGGGCGCAAGGGTGAGCACATCGGCAAGGGCAGGGGATGCGAATGTCAGCAGCAGGGCTGCAAAAGAAAGGGTCTTCATGGTCAAACTCCCAGTTTTTTCCACAAAGATCACTCTATCTCGCGCCAAATGTCTACCAAGACCTGCGATAGCGGGGGGCGCGGGGGGTATCGCGATAATTCCTCCTTGCGCGGCAGCCAGCACTCGGTTAAGGCAGCCCCACTTAATCCCGCAGTCGGGGTTGGGCGTGTGGGGGAGACATCCCCGGACGTCCGCCGGTTGGCAGCAGATGCTGTCATACCCCCGACGAGGCTAAACCGGAAAGGTAAACGCACATGGCTCTTCCAGAGTTCTCCATGCGCCAGCTGCTTGAAGCAGGCGTACACTTCGGCCACCAGACGCAGCGCTGGAACCCCCGCATGGGTCCCTACATCTACGGCGCGCGCAACGGCATTCACATCATGGACCTGACACAGACTGTTCCGATGCTGGATCAGGCGCTGACCGTCATTCGTGACACCGTCGCCAAGGGCGGCAGCATTCTTTTCGTCGGCACCAAGCGTCAGGCAGCACAGCCCATCGCCGAAGCCGCAGAAAAATGCGCACAATATTACATGAACCACCGCTGGTTGGGCGGCACGCTGACCAACTGGCAGACCGTGTCGAAGTCCATCAACCGTCTCAAGCACATTGATGAGCAGTCCGAGCAGGGCTTCGAAGGCCTCACCAAGAAAGAGCGTCTGGGCATGGAACGCGATCAGGGCAAGCTTCAGGCGTCCTTGGGTGGCATCCGCGAAATGGGTGGCCGTCCCGACCTGATCTTCGTCATCGACGTCAAGAAAGAAGCGCTGGCCGTGGCCGAAGCCAACAAGCTGGGCATCCCGGTTGTGGCAGTCGTGGACACCAACTGCCCGCCTGATGGGATCGATTATATCATCCCGGGCAACGATGACGCGGCACGCGCCATCGGTCTTTACTGTGATCTGGCCTCCCGTGCGGCGCTGGACGGCATGTCCGCACAACTCGGCGCGGCCGGTGTCGATCTGGGCGAGATGGAAGAAGCCCCCGCAGAGGAGGCCCTGGCCGAGGAAAGCACCGGCGTCGAAGTCGGCAACGCTTCGACCGAAACAGTGTCCGACGATGTGATGAGCAAGGACGCACCGCTGGATATCGAATCCAAGGCGGAAACGGTTGAAAAGGCCGAAGGCTGATCACCGTCACAGGATTGTAACAGGGGCGGGCCCGTGCTGCCCCTGTTGATCTGACCGAAGGGCAGGGCGCCCTTACCAATTCAAAAGGAGCACGTGAGATGGCTATTACAGCATCCATGGTAAAGGAACTGCGCGACAGCACCGGCGCAGGCATGATGGACGCCAAGAAGGCGCTGACCGAAAACGACGGCGACATGGAAGCCGCAGTTGACTGGCTGCGCACCAAGGGTCTGGCGAAAGCAGCGAAGAAATCCGGCCGCACGGCAGCGGAAGGGCTTGTGGCGGTCAAGGTCGATGGCGGCCGCGGTGTTGCTGTTGAAGTGAACGCCGAGACCGATTTTGTTGCCAAGAACGCTGATTTCCAGAAGATGGTTGCGGGCATTGCCGACGCGGCTGTTGGTGCGTCCGACGTGGACGCGCTGAAAGCGGCTGACATGGGCGGCAAAACCGTGGAGCAGACCGTGACAGACGCGGTTGCCGTGATCGGTGAGAACATGTCGGTGCGTCGCATGTCCGCGATTGAGGGCGACACGGTTGTGTCTTACGTCCACAACGCAGCCGCACCCGGCATGGGCAAGATCGGTGTGCTAGTGGCGATGACTGGTGGGGATGAAGGTTTGGGCAAGCAGATCGCAATGCACATCGCCGCGGTCAATCCTGCCTCCCTGTCCGAAGACGACCTCGACCCAGCTGTGGTCGAGAAGGAAAAGCAGGTCCAGATGGACATCGCGCGCGAATCCGGCAAGCCCGAAGCGGTGATCGAAAAGATGATCGTGGGTCGCATGAAAAAGTACATGTCCGAAGTGACGTTGCTGAACCAGTCCTTCGTGGTGAACCCCGATGTGACCGTGGGTGATGCCGCGAAAGAGGCGGGTGCCACCATCACCGGTTTTGTCCGCCTTGAAGTGGGTGAAGGCATCGAAGTGATCAAGGAAGACTTTGCCGCCGAGGTGGCGAAGGCCGCGCAGGGCTGACCCGCCCACACGCATATCAGAACGAAAACGAAGAACGGGGCGCCTCAAAGCGCCCCGTTTTCGTTTCCGCGACATGCGGCCAACTCACTACAAGTAGGCCGGACGGATCAGAGCCCCGGTTGATCCGTCCAGACGCCCCGTCTTACGGGATGCTCACACATCGGAGCAGGGCGTTAGAACGCTCCGGCCGACTATGCGGAAGAATACGCAAGCCGGGTCCGGGACCAACAAAGAGCCTTGCTATTCCAAGGGTTTGCTGGCCTTTGTCCCTCCGGTCAAACCGTATCTTAGGAACACCCTAACCTTGCGTCATCCGTCCCCCGCCAGCTAGTCAGGGATTCCTTACCTTTGGAATATTTCAAGGGGAGTTTCAGGTTTATTGCATCAGATGTGACGCAATCAGGCGTCCAGAACAAACATTTGATTGGCAAAAGCCGCCTTCAGCACCGCCTGTGCCGTCGTATCAACACTCAGTGCTTCGCGCGCCAGCCTCAGATGCTTCTCCACCGTGGCGGATGTCAGCCCCATCAGCAGCGCAATGTCCTGCATGGTCTTGCCATCGCCAACCCATTCCAGCGCTTCACGCTGTCGCTTGGTCAGCGCCCGATTGGGCGCGCTGTAGGGCAGGGTGAGGATTTTCAGATGGGCAATCTCGTTCATCAACTGGATGTCAGACCCGTGTTCCGCCCAGATCGCGTCTACATCTTCCTGGCTCATCCCCTCCCGGGCGGTCAGGGCAATGGCCCCCTTGGACCGGGCGGAGATGGATTTGAAGCTGACAGTATAACCTGCCGTCACGTTCATGCGCCGGTTGAAGTCCAGCACGCGCGCCTCTGCCGGGGTCATCGCATGCTCACGCGCCATGTCGTGCAAGACGGTCCAACTGCACGCGCCGTCGTGTTCCAGGGCCCATTTCACCATGGGAGCATGGTAATAAAGACCGCCCGTTACAAATTCATCCGTATAGGCACGGCTGTGATTGGTCAGAATGACGAAATCTTCGGGATCGCCAAGGGAGGATCCCGACCGGTAGCGTGTGAAGCCATAGATCAGCCGGTCAAACCCAAAGCTTTCCATCATCTCAAGATGGTTGTCCCATAGCTCCTCAAGGGTAGGGCAGCGGGCAATTCTTTGGAGATAGTTGCGCAAAGTCATGGCGTTACCAGCCGTTCTGCAAGTGCGTCCAGCGCCATCAGATATCCCTTGGGACCGAACCCGCAAATCTGTCCAATGGCCACCCGCGCGATGTGGGAGGTATGCCGAAAACCCTCCCGCGCGTGGATGTTGCTCAGATGAACCTCGACCATGGGCAGATCAACGCTTGTCACGGCGTCCATCAAGGCGATGGACGTATGGGTATATGCACCTGCGTTCAGGATGATTGCATCATGGGTGCCCTTGGCCGCGTGAATGTGATCGACCAGCACACCTTCATGGTTCGATTGCGCGAATGCGACGCTTAACCCAAGCCGCTGCGCCGCGTCAGTGCACAGGGCTTCGATGTCCGCCAGCGTGGTCGCACCATAGACTTCCGGCTGCCGCGTGCCGAGCAGGTTGAGGTTGGGTCCGTTAAGAATCAGAACAGAAGGCATAATTTCCACCTGGCTAGGTTGTGCCTAGATACGTGAGCAAAGTGGTTAGTGTCCAGTAATTTGGGGCTGATGGGGGACGACAGCGTCCCGGTTCGTGGTTTACAGGTTGTTGCAATCAAGTAGAAATGTCACCGGGTTTGCAAAGCAGAAGTGTCACCAATAGCGCCGATGATAGCAAAGCCTGACAGGGCGGAGACCTCACATATCGTAGCCCTGGCTGGATTTGCGGTGGGTATATTCACATTGAATTTTGGGTGCTGAGTGCATGAGTTGTAGCGCCTATCTATTTGAACTATTCCTGACGATAGACGGCGTAGCGCATGGCGATCAGGATCAGCGTCATGGTGGTAATTGTCCAGAATACTGTCCTGACAAGTGCAAACTGGGAGCTTTGGAGGGTTCGAAACCCTCTACGCCGTCGCCAATATCAACCTGCGCCAACACTCCGATACGGTTCAAATCCCGCTCGCTCATCATCACACATCCCATGCCCGATCTCCCTCGCAATCTTTTGCGGGCAGTGTGACAATTCCTGAATTGCTCATGGGTGACATTTTGGCTTGCGGCTACATATCTATAACATATAATCAGTATTATGTAAAAAATGTAGATTGTATGGCCCTGGATAAAACCGACATTCGGCTATCTATCCAACCACACCGCTCAAAACCTTGTTTCCGCATCCTCCCTAACCCAAGGCGTAACCGGCACCCCGGATGGTCCGGATCGGGTCGCTGCCGCCATGTTTGGTCAGCGCCTTGCGCAGCCGCGCGATGTGGACATCGACCGTGCGTGTATCGACATAGATGTTGCGCCCCCAGACATGGTCCAGAAGCTGATCCCGGCTCAACACCCGGCCCGGCTTTTCAAGCAGCGTGACCAGCAATCGATATTCAGTCGGCCCCAGCTTCACTTCCTGTTCTGCGCGGCTGACGCGATGCCGCTCAGGATCAAGCGTGATGTCCTCATAGGTCAGCGCCCGTCCCGACGCCGCAGGTCGTGTGCGGCGCAGTTGCGTCCGCACGCGCGCCATGAGTTCCCGCATGGAGTATGGTTTGACAATGTAGTCATCCGCGCCGGTCTCAAGCCCGCGCACCGTGTCGACCTCTTCGGAGCGCGCAGACAGCATGATGATCGGGATGTGCCGGGTATCCTCGCGCGTCTTGAGTTGTCGGCAGACTTCGATGCCGCTCATCAAGGGCATCATCCAGTCAAGAATGACCAGATCCGGCGTATTCTCAGCAACGAGAAGCAGCGCTTCCTCGCCGTTTTCGGCGCGCTGAACGGCCATGCCTTCCGCTTCGAGGTTGTAGGCCAGAACCTCGCGCTGTGCGGGCTCATCCTCGACCAGCAAAACCTGTGGCTGTGTGACCGACATTGCTCATCAAGCCTCTGATACATATGATGTTTTGTCGGCCTTCGGGCGGGCTTCTTCCGGGTGTTGTCCGGTGACCAGATACACCACCTGTTCGGCAACGGATGTCACCAGATCCCCCATGCGTTCGGTGTTCTTGGCAATGAAATGCAGGTGCATGCAGGCGGTGATGTTGCGCGGATCTTCCAGCATGAAGGTCAGGAATTCGCGAAACAGCGCGTTGTACATCTGATCGACATCCTCGTCCCGGGCGATGACGTCCATCGCCAGTTCAGCATCGCGCTGGATGTACGCATCAAGCGCGTCCTTCAACATCCCTTCGACGGTCCGCGCCATCCGCCGGATGGATCCTGCGCTGTCGCTCACGGGTTGCATCTGGGACAGAACTCCGGTGCGCTTGGCCATGTTTTTCGCATAGTCTCCAATACGTTCCAGGCTGGCGCTGATCTTGATCACGCTCAGGATCAGCCGCAGATCGATGGCAGTCGGTGCGCGCAACGCGATGATCCGTGCGGCACTTTCGTTGATCTGGATTTCCAGCTCATCAATGGCCTTGTCCCCCGCCCGGACCTTTTCGGCCAGTTCCTCATCCCGGTTTTCAAGCGATTCAGCCGCCATCCGGATGGCATCCTCAATCATGCCGCCCATCTTCATGATCTGCGCCTGAACGCCTTC
Source organism: Sulfitobacter rhodophyticola (assembly GCF_041281685.2). Taxonomy (GTDB): domain Bacteria; phylum Pseudomonadota; class Alphaproteobacteria; order Rhodobacterales; family Rhodobacteraceae; genus Sulfitobacter. The sequence goes on from NZ_CP166251.2 coordinate 3,471,045, forward strand.
CAGGTCCCGGTCGAAAGCGGATGCAATGTGTTGGTCGTGCATGATTTATCCAATCCGTCCAGTGATATAGCTTTCAGTGCGTGGATCTTCTGGTGTGGTGAAGATCTGATCGGTGTCGCCGAACTCCACGAGATGTCCAAGGTGGAAAAACGCAGTGCGCTGGCTGACCCGCGCGGCCTGCTGCATGGAGTGGGTGACAATCACGACCGAATAGTTCTGGCGCAACTCATCGATCAATTCCTCGACCTGCGCGGTGGCAATGGGATCAAGTGCTGAACATGGCTCATCCATCAGCAGCACCTCAGGCTCCGTCGCAACGGCGCGGGCAATGCAAAGGCGCTGCTGCTGGCCGCCGGACAGGCCCGTCCCCGGTGCCTGAAGCCGGTCTTTCACCTCATCCCAGATCGCGCCGCGTTTCAGGGCGCGTTCCACGATATCGTCCAGATCGGCCTTGTTGCGTGCCAGACCATGGATGCGCGGCCCGTATGCCACGTTGTCATAGATCGATTTGGGAAATGGATTGGGCTTTTGAAACACCATCCCGACCTTGGCACGCAACTGCACCGGATCGACCTGACGGTCATAGATGTCTTCGCCGTCAATACGTATGTCGCCCTGCACGCGACAGACATCAATTGTGTCGTTCATCCTGTTGATACAACGCAGGAAAGTTGATTTCCCACAGCCCGACGGGCCAATGAACGCCGTCACGGTCTTGTCTTCGATATCAACGTTCACGTCCTTGATGGCATGGTTATCGCCATAGTGGACCTGCACATCCCGTGCCGAGATTTTTGCGGTGTTCGTCGTCACGTCGTTCTCCAAGCTCACAGCATCTTTCATTGTCTCTCTCCTACCAGCGACGCTCAAAACGACGCCGGAGCATGACAGCGATGGCGTTCATGGTGATCAGGAAAACCAGCAGGATAATAATACCACCCCAGGCACGTTCGTAAAACGCAGGGTCCGCGCGCTTGGCCCATTCGTAGATTTGTGCCGGCATGGCGGAGTTGGGCGACATAAGCCCCTCCCCGATCGTCTCCGGTGCGTTCGAGGCGATGAAACCGACCATACCAATCAGCAACAGCGGTGCGGTTTCACCCAAGGCTTGCGCCAGACCAATGATCGTGCCCGTCAGGATGCCGGGTGCCGCCAGGGGGAGCACGTGGTGGAACACCGATTGCATCTTCGAGGCCCCGACCCCCAGTGCCGCGTCACGGATCGACGGTGGCACCGCCTTCAGCGACGCACGGGTGGAGATGATGATCGTCGGCAAAGTCATCAGCGTCAGCACCAGACCGCCCACCAGCGGGGCGGAATTGGGCAGGTGCATGTAGTTGATGAAAACCGCAAGCCCCAGGATGCCGAACACGATGGATGGCACTGCGGCAAGGTTTGATATGTTCACCTCGATGATGTCGGTGATCCAGTTTCGTGGTGCAAATTCCTCAAGATAGATGGAGGCGGCCACGCCGATGGGCAAGGCCAGCGCCAGAACCACCAACATCATGAACAGCGATCCCAGCATCGACACACCCATCCCGGCCGCTTCGGGCCGCTGGTCGGAGGCATCCGCACCGGTGATGAAATCAAAGTTGAACCTTTTGACAAGGCTGCCATCGGCCACCAGCGCATCGACCAGATCAAGCTGTGCTGCATTGATGTTCTTGTCATTCACGATGGAGGCGCGGGTGACCCGGTCCTTCAGATACCCATCCACGCGGCTTTGCACGAGGAACTCAAACTCAACCGTTTTCCCAATCATTTCAGGGTTTTCCAGAACGAAGTTGCGCAAGGTGGCCGCGGCGTCCTTGGACAGGAGCGCGGCCATCGCCTTGGGCTTGAGATCGGTTTCAAATCCGATTTCAGCGACCTTTTTCTCAATGGCGTTCTTCATGAGCGGCGCATAGCCAAAGGTCGACACCTTCTTGATGTCCGCCAGATCCCGGTTGCCCTTCTTGTCCAGCTTGTCTTCCAGAAGTTCGACTTCCAACGTCAGAAAGCTTTGCTGGAACGCACCCGTCCCGCGCGAAATGATCGTGGTCAGCAGGATCACCAGCATCAGAAGGCCCAGGCCGATGGCGATGATGCCATAGGCCTTGAAACGTGCTTCGGCACGGTTGCGTTTGCGGGTGCGTGCGTCCTGTTCAAGCAGCGATCCCTTGCGCGGGGCCGAAGCGGGTGCGGCACCGCTGATCGGCATGTCGGTCATTCGTACTGCTCCCGGTATTTGCGCACGATATAAAGCGCCAGCACATTCAGCCCCAGCGTCAGGACAAACAGCGTCAGCCCCAGCGCGAAAGCGACAAGCGTTTCGGGGCTGGCGAAATCGGTGTCCCCGGTCAACTGGCTGACAATACGGGTGGTGATCGTGGTCATGGCTTCCAGCGGATTGGGGGATATGCGGGCAATGGCCCCTGCCCCCAGCACCACGATCATCGTCTCGCCAATGGCGCGGGACGCGGCCAGCAGGATGGCACCCACGATACCGGGCAGCGCTGCGGGCAGCACCACCTGCCGCACGGTCTCCGAATGGGTGGCCCCCAGCCCGAAAGACCCGTCCCTGAGCGACTGCGGCACGGCGTTGATGATGTCATCTGAAAGCGATGACACGAATGGGATCAGCATGATCCCCATCACCAGCCCGGCAGTCAGCACGGCGGTGGCCCCGCTCATCCAGTCGACGCCCAGAAGGCCCGCGTCGCCCCGACCGAAGATATTGACCAGAAACGGCCCCACCGTCAGCAGCGCGAATAGGCCGTAGACGATTGTGGGGATCCCGGCAAGGATCTCCAGCAGCGGTTTGGCAAGGGCGCGCACGCCTGCGCTGGCATATTCGCTAAGGTAGATTGCTGCAAAAAGGCCAATCGGCACCGCCACCAGCAGCGCGATGAGCGAGATATACAGCGTCCCCCACAGCAGCGGCAGGATCGAAAGGTCACTGTCGCCCCGAAAATTCGGGGCCCAGGAACTGCCAAAAAAGAAATCCGTCCAGGGATGCATCCGGAAGAAGTTCATCGATTCAAACAACATCGACAGGACAATGCCTACCGTCGTCAGAATGGCGAGCGATGCGGCAATCATCAAAAGCGCCAGTACACCCCGTTCCACCATGTTTCGCGCGCGAAAACGGCCATGGGCCATCCGTACCGCCACCAGCATCCCCGCCAGCGCCAGTGCAAGCACCACAATCGCCATCCAGTCGCTGCCTTGCGCGGACATTGCGCGGTATTCCTGTGCGGCATCCAGAACCGGCGGCGCCACCTCCGATCCAAGCGCCACACCGACATCGGCAAGTGTTGCACGCACATCGGTTTGCGTGGCGTCAAGTGTGGCGGCCTCCTCCGTGGTCAGCGCACCTTGGGCAATCGCGGCATCAAGCCCGTCGGCCACGCGGCGCACATCGCTCATCACCAGGTTGACCGACGATCCTTCGGAAACCATCCCGGCTGGAATCAGGTCGATAACCGCGTTCTGGATCAGCATCGGTTGCACCAGCAGCCAAAGCGCCGTCAGCAACAAGGCAGGCACGGCCACCAGCATGGCGGCGAAAAATCCGTAATAGTTGGGAAGCGAATGCAGCCGCCGCGCGTCGCCCGAAACCGTTGCCAGCGCCTTTCCACGGGAAAGGAAGAAACCGACCGCCGTCATAACAAGGATCGCGGCAACGACAAAGCCCGTCGACCCGGTGTCAAATAAACTGCCCACGTTTCCCCCGATCTGATTGCGCCGCGCGCAGATCACGCCGTCTTTTCAGCTGCCTCTAGTCAGGCAAACAGGGCCGCCTTAGCGCCCCTGTCCGTATTCCTTGCAGATGGCGCAGGTTCAGGACCCGCCGCCCATCACCGCTTCGTCTGCAACAACGGCCTGCGTATCGGCAAGTTCCGGGTCAGAGACAAGACCGTATTCCGCCAGTGGGCCATCGGGGCCCGCGATCTCATCCGCGACGAAGAATTCCGCGTATTCCTTCAAGCCGGGGATCACGCCGATGTGCGCCTTTTTGACATAGAAATAAAGCGGACGGGACACAGGGTATTCCCCGGTCGCGATGCTTTCGGTGGACGGCACGACACCGGACATGGTCGCAACCTGCAGCTTGTCGGTATTGTTCTCATAAAACGCCAGACCAAAGACGCCGATGCCGTCCTTGTTGCTGTCGATACGTGCCAGCGTTTCGGTGTAGTCCCCGTCAATGTCAACGGACTTGCCGTCGGTACGCAGCGCGATGCAGGCTTTCTCGGCGGCTTTCTTGTCGTCGCCGTTGGCTGCCATGAAGGCTTCGAAGTCGCCGGTCTCTTCGCACCCGGCAAGGATCACCTGGTCTTCGAAAACCTCACGTGTGCCGTGCTTGGTGCCGGGCACAAAGGCCTGAATGGGCTGCGCGGGGAAGTCGGGGTTGACCTGATCCCATGTGATATATGGGTTGTCGACGATTTCGCCATCTACAACCACCTTGTCGGAAATGGCCTTGTACCAGTCCACGGGCGTGAATTCGAACGCATTGCCGTTGATGTCGGAGGCGAAGACGATCCCGTCATACCCGATGCGGACTTCGATGATGTCGGTCACGCCGTTCTCGGAACAAACGGCAATTTCACTTTCCTTGATCTTGCGAGAGGAGTTGGCAACGTCGATTGTGTTCTCGCCCACGCCTTCACAAAACCGCTTCAGCCCTGCGGAGGATCCGCCGGATTCGACAACCGGTGTTGGGAAATCGAAATTCTCGCCAAAGGCTTCGGCCACGATGGACGCGTAAGGCAGTACGGTTGAGGAACCCGCGACTTGCACCTGATCCCGCGCGGCAGCGGTGGTGGCGGAAAGGGCAGCGATGGCCAGCACGGATGTGGTCAATTTTGTCAGTGACATGATGTCTCCTGTCAGAATGGTCATTGATCACCCCCATGGTGATCCTGCCGTCCGTTTAGGCGGCGCGTGCTGAGCTTTTGTGACAGTTGCGTTACAGTTTTATGACAGCGTGGATTTGGCGCTGTTTTCAGGGGGCAAGGCGATGTGTCGGCCCCTCGGGCGCGTCCTGATCGAGCGGCAGAATCACCGTGAAGGCAGCGCCCTGCCCCGGTTGCGACGTCACTTTCATTCGCCCGCGATGCCGGTTCAGGATGTGTTTCACAATCGCAAGGCCAAGGCCCGTGCCGCCCAACGCGCGGCTGCGGTGGCTGTCGGCGCGGTAGAAGCGTTCGGTCAGGCGTGGCAGGTGAATGGGGTCAATGCCAACCCCATGATCTCGCACCGTGATGCGCACAGCCCGGCCGCGCAGGGCCGGATCGCGCGGATTGACCGCGCTGGTGATGTCAACCGATCCGCCCGTTCCGCCATATTTGATGGCGTTTTCAACAAGGTTGGTGAAGACCTGCAGCAACTGGTCCGCGTCCCCCAGCAGCATCAGCGGCGCATCGCCAAATCCGGGTTTCAAGGTCACGTCGTTTTCCACCGCAAGCGGATTGAGGTTGCGCAATGTGCGCTGCAAAACGTCCGTCAGATTGACCCTGTCGGTAGGGCGCACTCGTTCTTCCGCCTCTACCCGGCTCAGCGACAGAAGATCACCGACAAGGCGGTTCATGCGCCCGGCCTCTCCGGCCATGATGCCCAGAAATCGGTCGCGTGCGGCAGCATCGTCGCGCGCAGGTCCCCCCAGCGTTTCAATGAACCCCATCAGTGACGTCAGTGGCGTGCGCAATTCATGGCTGACATTGGCAACGAAATCGCGCCGCATCTGGCCCGCCTGCGCCATCTGCGTGATGTCCTGAAAGCTGAGCAGCAGCACGTCGGTGCCGTCAATCTTGCGCAGGCTGACGTCATACGTGGTTTCGGTATCGACCTCCCCAGCCACGAAACGGGCATGGCGTGGGGTTTGATCGGCCAGGCAAAGCTCCACCGCTTCGACAAGCGCAGGCTGGCGCAGAACGGTGATGAAGTGACGCCCCATCGCCCCATCGCCCAGCAGGTCCGCCGCGGCATCATTCAGGGCGACGATCCGCTCCGCCATGTCGATGCCAACCGTGGGCAACGGCAAGGCCGCCAGCACCTCCGACAGGATCGGGATGGCTGCCATCGTGTCAAAGCGCCTTGAGATCACGCGCAAAGCGGGCCGCATTTTCAGAGTAATGCAGCGCGCTTGCCGTCAGACCCGCAAAAGCCTTTTCATCCAGGGTCCGTACCACTTTGCCTGGTGCGCCCATCACGAGCGACCTATCGGGGATCACCTTGTTTTCAGTGATCAAGGCGCCTGCCCCAATCAGGCAATTCCGCCCAATCTTCGCCCCGTTCAGTACCGTGGCCCCCATGCCGATCAGCGTGTTGTCGGCAATCGTGCAGCCGTGCAGCATGACCTTGTGACCAATCGTGCAATTCACACCCACGCTGAGCGGGAAGCCCGGATCGGTATGAAATACGCAGTTTTCCTGCACATTGCTGCCTGCGCCCACGTCGATCAGCTCATTATCGCCGCGCAACGTGCACCCGAACCAAACCGATGCGCCCTTGCCCAGCCGCACGTTGCCGATCACGTTGGCGTCCGGTGCGACCCATGCGGCCGGATCAATCTCAGGGCGTATGTCGCCAAGGGCATAAAGTGTCATGGCAGATCCTCGAATTCTGATTGCAGCTTGCGCACATGATCGTTCAGGCCCGGCTGCTGGCTGCGCCTGAGCCGCGTTGCCGTGATGATGGAACGCAGCTGTTCTTCGGTCTGGTCCAGATCGTCGTTGATCAGTACGAAATCATACCCGTCCCAATGACTGATCTCATCCCAGCTTTTCTGCATCCTGCGGGTGATCGTTTCGGCGTCATCCTTGCCCCGGCTTACCAGACGGCGGTGCAGTTCCGAGATCGAGGGCGGCAACAGGAAAATCGACAGCGTATGCTGACCCAGTGCGGAATTGCGAATCTGCTGGGCGCCCTGCCAGTCAATGTCGAACAGCACATCGTTGCCGGTCTCTATCGCTTCCTGCACAGGTGAACGGGGGGAGCCGTAGAAATTGCCGAACACATGCGCATGTTCCAGCATATCGCCGTCCGTGACCATCGCCTTGAAGGCGCTTTCGTCCAGAAAGTGGTAATCGGCACCATCCACCTCGCCCGTGCGCGGTGCGCGGGTGGTGGCAGAGACGGAAAACCGCAAGCCTGCGTCCCAATCCCGCAGGCGGCGCGCCAAAGTTGATTTGCCCGCACCGGAAGGGGAACTGAGGATGATCAGTAGGCCCCGGCGGTCACGCTGATCCCGGATCGTCTTGGCGCTCATGGGTTACTCCACATTCTGAACCTGTTCGCGCATCTGATCGATCACGGCTTTCAGGGCAAGTCCAACGGCGGTCAGCGCGCTGTTTTGGGCCTTTGAACACAGAGTGTTCGCTTCGCGGTTGAATTCCTGCATGAGGAAATCGAACTTGCGGCCGATCGGTCCGCCTTGCGCCATCAGGTCGCGCGCGGCGGCAACATGGGCGCCAAGCCGGTCAATTTCTTCGGTCACGTCCGCCTTTACGGCCAACAGGGCCAATTCCTGCGCCAGCCGACTTTCGTCGACGCCATCAGCGTTCTCCAGCACCCGCGCGATGTTGGCCCGCAACGTCGCCGCCATTTCATCCTTGCGCGCGGCGGCCAGTGTCGCGGCCTGCGCGGTCAGGTTCTCCACCTCGGTCAACTGGCTGGCCAGCACCTCGGTCAGTGCAGCGCCCTCGCCCGTCCGCATGGCGTTGAAGTCGTTCAGCACCGCGTCGAAATCGGTCAGCAGCGTTTTGCACAAGGCGGCGCCGTCATCCTGCGTCACGCTCTGTTCTAGCACACCGCGCAGGGCAACGATGTCGGAGGCCTTTGACGGTGCCAGCGAAACGCCCGCATTCATCGCTTCCGCCTCGATCTGGCTGATCGCATCGAGCACGCTTTGCAACTGCCCCGCATTCACCGCCATCGCCGCGCCGCTTTCCTCGCGGGTCAGGCGCAGGTTGCAGGTGATGTTCCCACGGGCTGCAGCAGCGCTGATGCGCTTGCGCAAACCCGCTTCCAGCCCTTCGATCCAGTCCGGTGCGCGCACCCGCACGTCCAACCCCTTGCCATTGACGCTGCGGACTTCCCAACTCCAGCTATGGGGCGGGCTGCTGCCGGTGGCCGAGGCGAAACCGGTCATGGATCTGATCATATCTGGCTCCCTTGTCCCGACCACTCTGGCATAGGACCAAGCCCGCATCGGGGCAACCCCGCAGCCAACCTGCACATTAACCAGAAGGTCAGAAACCACCCCGCGGATCCCGCCGGTTGCGTATTAATGTTTTGGTAATGGTAACAGCGTGTGTGCGCGGGCCTTGAGATCCTTTGAGGCCCTGACAGGTCGAAAGGAGCATGGCCAGGGAAGGAGAGGTATGTGAATGGACAATCCCGGGGAAAAGGCGCAGAATGTCGTTTCAATGACCCAATACAAACCAGAACCGGGCTACGCAGTGATTTCCCAGGTTGAGGCCTATTGGGAAGCTTTGCGCGGATCGCGGTTGATGCCCAAGCGGTCGGAGATTGACCCGCGTGGGATTGAAACCGCGCTTGAGCATGCCTTCATTCTGGAACGGATCGCCCCGGGCATCGCCCGCGTCCGGGTGGCGGGCAGCCATCTGACCGAATTGATGGGCATGGAAGTCCGCGGCATGCCGTTGACCACCTTCTTCCTGCCGGACGAACGGCGGACCGTTTCAAACCTTCTGGAGGACGTGTTTCAGGGCCCCGGAACGGCGACGCTGATGCTCGAAGCGGGCGGATCCGCGGCACGTCCCCCCCTTGAAGGGCGGATGCTGCTGATGCCGCTGAAAAGCGATCTGGGCGACGTGAGCCGCGCACTTGGCTGCCTTGTCAGCAAGGGAGACATCGGCGAGGCACCGCGCCGTTTCACGTGCCGGTCTCACCACTTGCGGAGCCTGTCACCGACCGAAGCCTGCCTGCCTGTCGATGATCCCACCTTGCGACCGCCGCTGCCGCCCCGCGCGGTTGAGGCTGAAAATACCGGGTTTGCAGCACCTGGAACCCCGTTCCAAGCCAAGCCATCCAAACCACGCCCCCCCTATCTTCGGCTGGTCAAGTCCGACAAGGTTTAGGAAAAGAAAAGCCTGCCAAAACAAAATTCTGGCAGGCCTTTCTAATGTCTTGTCACGCGTCAGCCAGCCGCCTTTTCCGCGACCGTGTTGCGCCGGTTCGACAGCTCCTCCGCGACAAGGAACGCCAGTTCAAGCGATTGGCTTGCATTCAGGCGCGGGTCGCAGGCCGTGTGATACCGGTCGCTGAGGGACTCATCGGACACATCGCGTAGACCGCCGGTGCATTCAGTGACGTCCTGACCGGTCATCTCGAAATGCACCCCACCCGGTACCGTGCCTTCGGCGGAATGTACGCCGAAGAATTCGCGCACTTCCCGCAGGACGGAATCGAAAGGCCGGGTCTTGTAACCGGTTGAAGACTTGATGGTATTGCCGTGCATTGCATCACAGGTCCACAGGACGTTCGCGCCCTCCTCTTTCACCGCCTTGATCAGGCGGGGCAGATGTTCGCCCACGGAACCGGCACCGAAACGCGCAATCAGGGTCAGACGCCCGGCTTCGTTCTCCGGGTTGAGGGTGGCCATCAGTTTCTTGAGGTCATCCGTTGTCATGCTGGGCCCGCATTTCAGACCAATCGGGTTCATCACGCCGCGGGCGAATTCCACATGCGCGCCATCGGGCTGGCGGGTCCTGTCGCCGATCCAGATCATGTGACCGGAGCCTGCAAGCCACTGCTGGGAAAGCGAATCCTTTCTGCACAAGGCTTCTTCATATTCCAGCAGCAATGATTCGTGGCTGGTGTAGAATTCCACCGACTGCAATGTATGCGCCGTATCGGACGTCACTCCTGCGGCTGCCATGAAATCCAGCGTGTCGGAAATCCGATTGGCAATCTCGCGATATTTCTCGGCCTTTTCGTTGTCGGTAAATCCCAGGGTCCAGCCATGGACCTGATGCACATCGGCGTAACCGCCCGTGGAAAACGCGCGGATCAGGTTCAGCGTCGCTGCCGCCTGCGTATAGGCGCGCAGCATCTTTTCGGGATCAGGGATGCGTGCGGCTGGCGTGAAATCCAGTTCATTGATGATGTCACCGCGATAGCTGGGTAGTTCCACACCATCGATCACTTCCGTGGGCGCTGAACGTGGCTTGGCAAACTGGCCCGCCATGCGCCCCAGCTTGATCACCGGCACCTTCGCGCCGTGCGTCAGCACGATGGCCATCTGCAACATCACCTTGAAGGTGTCGCGGATCATGTCAGAGCTGAACTGCTCAAAGCTTTCCGCGCAATCCCCGCCCTGCAGCAGAAACGCCTCTCCCCGTGCGGCGGCACCAAGGTGGTTTTTCAGGCGCTGCGTCTCTCCGGCAAAGACAAGAACCGGGAAGCGCGCAAGCTGTGCCTCGACCGCATTCAGGGCGGCCATGTCAGGATAATCAGGCATCTGGATCCGCGGCTTTTCGCGCCAGCTTGATTTCGTCCAATCGCTCATCTTCGGTGTCTCCGGTCCCACGGGCTGTATGTCAGCGCTATCAAAGGTCTTTTCTATACAAAAGCAATGCCCGGTTTGCCAGAGATGATTGACAAGCTATTGACCTTGCCCGATGTGGCTTGCAGTGTTTCGCGAAAGGGCCGTATGCCACGGGTGATCGCGGTCCAAAAACGAAAATATCCCGAAGGACCATGCAATGTCCGACTTGCGCTCCGCCACACGCATCCAGCCGGACACAGACAAACCACAGCGTTTTGTGTTCGTGCTCCTGGATCAGTTCAGCCTGCTGTGCTTTGCAACGGCCATCGAAGCCCTGCGCATCGCAAACCGCATGGGCGGGCGCACGCTGTATGAATGGAGCGTGATCGGCGAAGGCGGCGAACAGGCTGTTTGTTCGGCGGGGGCGGTGTTCCAGCTTGATGGCGATCTGGGCGAATTGGCCCGTGACGACAAGATGCTGGTGTGCAGCGGCATGGACGTGCAATCGGCGACCACGAAGAAGGTGTTGGGCTGGCTACGCCGCGAGGCCCGCAAGGGCATCGTCGTGGGGGGATTGTGCACCGCGGCCTATACGCTGGCGCGCGCAGGCCTGCTGGACGGCAAGAAGGCGACGATCCACTGGGAAAACCAGGACAGTTTTGCCGAGGAGTTCGAGGACGTCGAACTGACGAAGTCGGTGTTCGTTGTCGATGGCAACCGCATGACGACAGCGGGCGGCACCTCCTCCATCGACCTGATGCTCAAACTGATTGCGGAGGATCATGGCGAAGAGCTGGCCAATGCGGTGGCCGATCAGCTGATCTATTCCTCCATCCGCACCGATCAGGATACGCAGCGGTTATCGGTGCCGACCCGCATCGGCGTGCGGCACCCGAAGTTGAGCCTTGTGATCCAGATGATGGAAAACAACATCGAAGAACCGATCAGCCCATCGGTTCTGGCACAGGATGTGGGCATGTCCACACGCCAGCTGGAGCGGCTTTTCAGGCGATACCTCAGCCGTTCGCCCAAGCGATATTACATGGAACTGCGCCTGCAAAAGGCGCGTAATCTGCTGATGCAGACCGATATGAGCGTGATAAACGTGGCCCTTGCCTGCGGCTTTGCCTCACCATCGCATTTCTCCAAATGCTACCGCGCGCATTATGACACCACGCCTTACCGCGAACGCGGCAGCCACGCGACGCGGCTGTCGATCTGAGGTCCGCGCTTACGGCGTCATGCGATAGACTGTGCCGTTACCCACGGAAATGAACCAGATCGACCCGTCCGGCGCTTCCACGATATCGCGTACGCGGGCGGTTTCGGGGGTCTTGATCTGCGCGACTTCCTGCAAGGGGGATCCGTCCAGCCGCGCGATGTAGTCGAACTTCAGCGATCCGACAAGGATATCCCCCTTCCAATCCGGGTTCAGCTTGCCCGAATAGACCAGCAATCCCGACGGTGCCATCGACGGGTCCCAATAGAATTCCGGCTGTTCCATGCCAGCCTTGGCCGTGCCTTCGCCAATCTTCGCGCCGGAATAATGCCGCCCGTAGGAAATGACCGGCCAGCCATAATTGGCCCCTGCGCGCACTGCGTTCACCTCGTCCCCGCCGCGTGCGCCGTGTTCGGACACCCACAGGTTGCCCTGCAGATCAAGCCCCGCCCCTTGCGGATTACGGTGCCCGAAGGACCAGATTTCGGGGCGCACGCCATCACGGCCGACAAAGGGGTTATCTGCGGGCACACGCCCGTCGCGGGTGACCCGGACGATGCTGCCGTTGTGGCGCGTGGTATCCTGTGCGCTTGGCCGGTCGCCCCGGTCGCCGATGGTGACGAACAATGTGCCGTCACGCGCTTCAACAACGCGGGACCCGAAATGCCGCCCGCCGCTGCTGCCTCGTGCCATCTCGAAAAGCTGTGTCACATCCGCGAGGCGATCCCCCTGCTCCGACAGTCTTGCGCGCACCAGCGCGGTGCCGCTGCCCTGCCCTTGCGGCTTGGAATAGGTCATGAACAGCGTTCTGGTCTGCGCAAAATCCGCCGCCAATGTGATGTCAAGCAGCCCGCCCTGCCCGCCAGAAGCGACCTTTGGCACGCCAGCGACCTGTTGCGCCTTGCCATCCGCGACATGCAACAACTGCCCGGCCTTGAGCGTGATCAGCGCACCGCCATCCGGCATCGGCGCCACAGCCCAAGGTGTGTCAAGCCCTGTGACAAGCGGTTCTATCGTCACATCCGCCTTGCCGGGCGTCGCAATCGCGCACAGCACCGCGATGGCGAGCGTGCTCAGGGACGCTGAAAATCTGCTGCTGATCGACATATCGCTTTTCCTCTGGTTGCGGGGTCTAAGAAACAGCTATGCGCAAGTCGCAGGATTTCCACCCCGTATCCCCCTCACGCCTGCGTCAGGCGGATGCGTCGACACAAAAATGCCTTTTCTTTTTCAGGGGCTTTGCCTAACGTCCTGACCGAACATTACGTTCCAATATGGGAGAGACACATGAAAAAGATGCTTATGGCCACAACGGCTGCAGCACTGGTGGCAACTTCGGCCCTCGCGGGCGGCCACGCAAAGGAAGTAAAGCTCGGCATTGAATTCGGCTTCACAGGCCCGATTGAATCGCTCAGCGGCCCGATGGCCATGGGTGCCGAACTGGCCATGCAGGAAGCAACCGACAGCGGCATGCTGCTGGACAGTGCAAAGGTCACCCCGATCCGCGCGGATTCGGGCTGCATCGACAACGGCCTTGCGGTTGCCTCTGCCGAACGTCTGATTGCCGATGGCATCAACGGCCTGATTGGCGCGGATTGCTCCGGTGTGACCGGCGCGGTCCTGCAGAACGTGGCGATACCGAACGGCATGGTGATGATTTCACCTTCCGCCACCTCGCCCGGTCTGACCACGATGGAAGACAACGGCCTGTTCTTCCGCACCTCTCCTTCGGACGCGCGTGAAGGCGAAGTGATGGCGGAAATCCTGCAGGAGCGTGGCGTCAAATCCATCGCCCTGACGTATACCAACAACGACTATGGCAAGGGCCTCGCCGATGCCATTGAATCCTCGTTCAAGGCCGTGGGTGGTGAAGTGACCATTGTGGCGGCGCATGAGGACGGCAAGGCAGACTATTCCGCTGAAGTCGGCGCGCTGGCGTCCGCCGGTGGCGATCTGCTGGTTGTCGCGGGCTACCTTGATCAGGGTGGTGCGGGCATCATCAAATCCGCGCTCGACGCAGGCGCATGGGACACCTTCGGCCTGCCTGGTGGCATGATCGGGGAAAACCTGCCCAAGAACATCGGTCCGGACCTTGATGGCTCCTATGGCCAGATCGCGGGCTCGCAAGGCACGGGCATCGACACCTTTGTCGAAATGGCCAAGGCGGCCGGGTTTGACGGCACATCCCCCTACGCACCCGAAGCCTATGACGCGGCGGCCCTGTTCATGATGGCGATGCAGGCGGCCAATTCCACCGATCCCGCGGACTACAAGGACAAGATCCTTGAGGTCGCAAACGCACCGGGTGAGAAAATCTATCCCGGTGAACTGGCCAAGGCATTTGAGCTGATCAAGGCCGGGACGGACGTGGATTATGTCGGCGCATCAGCGGTTGAACTGATAGGCCCCGGTGAATCCGCGGGCACCTACCGCATGATCGAAGTGAAGAACGGCGTCAACGAAACCATCGGTTTCAAGTAAGGCACGCCCGATGGAATGGATGCAGCCCGCGCCAAGCGTGGGCTGCATTTTCATAATGACCGGCAAAAGCCGGCAGGTCGCACCACGCGGCCAATGGGACACAGGGAACAACCATGGGTCAGCAGACCGACAAGATGATCGTCGTGAACGATCTGCACAAGCATTTCGGCGGCTTTCACGCCGTTGACGGTGCGACCCTCACCATCGAACGCGGTTCCATCACCGGATTGATCGGGCCAAATGGGGCCGGAAAAACCACGCTTTTCAATGTGATCGCGGGTGTTCTTAAGCCGACGTCCGGCACCGTGTACATGGACGGGGAGAACATTACCGGTCTTGCCCCGCATGATCTGTTTCACAAGGGCCTTCTGCGCACCTTCCAGATCGCGCATGAATTCCATTCGATGTCCTGCCTTGAAAACCTGATGATGGTCCCGGGCGGCCAATCGGGCGAAACGCTGTGGAACACGTGGTTCGGCCGCCGCCGCATCGCGGACGAGGAACGCGCGCTGAAGGCCAAGGCCGACGAGGTGCTGGAGTTCCTGACCATTGAACATCTGGCCGACCAGAAGGCGGGCCAAATCTCAGGCGGGCAGAAAAAGCTGCTGGAGCTGGGGCGCACCATGATGGTGGATGCCAAGATCGTGTTTCTGGATGAGGTCGGCGCGGGTGTGAACCGCACGCTGCTCAATACCATCGGCGACGCGATCATGCGTCTGAACAAGGAACGCGACTATACCTTCGTCGTCATCGAACACGACATGGATTTCATCGGCCGCCTGTGTGATCCGGTGATCTGCATGGCGGAGGGTCACGTGCTGGCCGAAGGCACCCTGGATGAGATCAAGGCGAACGAACAGGTGATCGAGGCCTACTTGGGGACCGGTTTGAAAAACAAGAACAAGGTGGGTGCATGACCGATCCCTACGGCAACCGCGGCAACAAGGATGTGTCGATCACCAATCCCAAGGGCATGGGCAGCAAGATGCCCAAGTCCAGCGGCAAAAGCTTCGCCTCCCCCGGTGGGCCGTTCCTGATCGGGGAGAACATGACGGCAGGTTATGGAAATGGCCCCGACATCCTGCATGAATGCACCATCGCGGTGGATCAGGGAGAAATTGCCGTGATCGTCGGCCCCAATGGTGCCGGCAAATCGACGGGGATGAAGGCGGTGTTTGGCATGCTCGACATGCGGCAGGGGCATGTGCGGCTGGATGGTGAGGACATCACTGGCCTGTCTCCGCAGGACCGCGTGGCCAAGGGCATGGGATTTGTGCCGCAGACCTCAAACATCTTCACCTCCATGACGGTGGAGGAAAACCTTGAGATGGGGGCGTTCATTCGGACGGATGATTTTTCTGATACGATGGCGCAGGTCTATGACCTGTTTCCGATCCTCAAGGAAAAACGCCTGCAGGCGGCGGGGGAGTTGTCCGGCGGTCAGCGGCAACAGGTCGCCGTGGGTCGCGCGTTGATGACGCAGCCCAAGGTCTTGATGCTGGATGAGCCGACGGCAGGCGTGTCGCCCATTGTGATGGACGAACTTTTTGACCGCATCATTGAGGTGGCGCGCACGGGCATTCCGATCCTGATGGTGGAGCAGAACGCGCGTCAGGCGTTAGAGATTGCCGACAAGGGGTATGTGCTGGTGCAAGGGCGGAACGCGTATTCGGGGACGGGCAAGGAACTGTTGGCGGATCCTGAGGTTCGCAAATCGTTTTTGGGAGGCTGAGCCATGGATTTTCTGAACGCCATCATCGCCTTCGCGAACTTCGTCTTCATCCCCGGCGTCGCCTATGGCTCGCAACTGGCCCTTGGCGCGCTTGGGGTCACGCTGGTCTACGGCATCCTGCGGTTTTCCAACTTCGCCCACGGCGACACCATGGCGATGGGCGCGATGGCCACCGTGCTGATGACGTGGCTTTTTCAAAGCTGGGGCATCTCGCTCGGTCCTTTGCCTACTGCCCTGCTCGCCCTGCCCTTCGGTATCCTCTTTGCCATCGGGCTGCTGCTTGGCACAGACAGATTGGTCTATAGGTTCTACCGGGTGCAAAAGGCAAAACCGGTGATCCTTGTGATTGTCAGCCTAGGAATTACCTTCATCTACAACGGCTTGACCCGCTTCATCATCGGCGCGGATGATCAGAACTTCTTCGACGGCCAGCGTTTCATCATCTCCGCGCGGGAATTCAAGGCGAACACCGGCTTACCCGAGGGACTGTCGTTCAAGACCACTCAAGGCATCACCATCGTCACCGCGATCATCGTGGTCGTGGCGCTGTTCTGGTTTCTCAACAAGACCCGGGCAGGCAAATCCATGCGCGCGTATTCGGATAACGAGGATCTGGCGCTGCTGTCGGGCATCAATCCGGAGCGTGTGGTGATGATCACCTGGATCATCGTGGCAAGCCTTGCGACCATTGCAGGCGTGCTTTACGGGTTGGACAAGTCTTTCAAACCCTTCACCTATTTCCAGCTGCTGCTGCCGATCTTCGCGGCGGCCATCGTGGGGGGATTGGGCAATCCTTTGGGGGCGATTGCGGGTGGGTTCGTCATTGCGTTTTCCGAGGTCACCATCACCTACGCGTGGAAAAAGGTCCTGGTCTATCTGATGCCCGAACCGCTGGAGCCGTCGGGCCTCGTCCAGCTTCTCAGCACGGATTACAAATTCGCCGTCAGCTTCGTGATCCTTTTGATCGTGCTGCTGTTCAAACCCACGGGACTGTTCAAGGGGCAAGCGGTATGACCGAGACGATGCGAAATACGCTGCTGTTTGGTGTGATTGCCGGGCTGATCGTGATTGTCGGATTTCAGCAAAGCTGGAACTCTGCCCTGCTCATCGTGGCGATGGGGCTGATTTCATCGATCATGGCGTTAGGCGTGAACCTGCAATGGGGGTTTGCGGGCCTCTTTAACGTGGGGATCATGGGATTTGTTGCCCTTGGTGGTCTGGCCGCTGTGCTGGTGGGTATGGAGCCGACAGAGGGCGCTTTTGCCGCTGGCGGATTTGGCGTGATGGGCGCGCTGTTGCTGGGCGCGGGCACAATCATTGCCGCGATCTTTGTGATGAAGAACCTTGCACCGGGTGCCTTGCGTACGCTTGCGGTGATTGCGGTGCTGATTGTCGGCTTTTTCCTCTTTCGCGCGCTGCTGGACCCCTCCGTCGAACGGATCGAAGACATCAATCCGGCAGAGACAGGCTATCTTGGCGGGCTTGGCCTGCCGGTAATCCTGGCCTGGCCTGTGGGCGGCCTCTTTGCCGCAGCGGCCGCTTGGCTCATTGGCAAGACGGCGCTGGGGCTGCGGTCCGACTATCTGGCGATCGCGACGCTTGGTATCGCAGAGATCATCATCGCCATCCTCAAGAACGAGGACTGGCTGACCCGTGGGGTGAAGAACGTCGTCGGCGTGCCGCGCCCGGTGCCCTATGAGATCGACTTGCAGAACGATCCCGCCTTTGTCGAACGGGCCGCCAACTGGGGCCTGACCCCGGTGGAGGCATCAACACTGTGGGTGAAAGTCTGCTACATCGGCCTGTTTGCCGTGGTGCTGATCCTGCTGATGTGGATGGCGCAGCGCGCGTTGCATTCGCCCTGGGGTCGGATGCTGCGCGCCATCCGCGACAATGAAGTCGCCGCCGAAGCAATGGGCAAGGACGTGACCGCGCGCCATTTGCAGGTTTTCATTCTCGGCTCTGCCATCTGCGGCATCGCCGGGGCAATGATGACCACCATGGACAGCCAGTTGACCCCCGGCACCTACCAGCCGCTGCGGTTTACGTTTCTGATCTGGGTGATGGTGATCGTGGGCGGATCGGGCAACAACCTCGGCTCGGTTCTGGGCGGATTCCTGATCTGGTTCCTGTGGGTTCAGGTGGAACCGATGGGGCTTTGGCTGATGAATGTGATCACGGCCGGCATGACGGATGGATCGGCGCTCAAGGAACACCTGCTGGATTCAGCAGCGCACATGCGGCTTCTGACCATGGGGCTTGTCCTGCTGCTGGTGCTGCGGTTCTCACCGCGCGGATTGATCCCGGAGAAATAGCGGGGCGCCTGCAGCGAATGCTGTGGCGGGTATTTGAGAAAGGATGAAGGGGGGCGCTGTGCTCCCCTTCTCTTTTCGACCCCTTCAGCGGCCTTTGAAAAGCCCCCCGAGGATCCCGCGTACGATACGGCGGCCCGTTGTGCCTTTGAGTTCCTTGATCACCACTTGCGCAACCGCGGTGCCGAAGCCCTCCTGCGATTTGCGGCGGGGCGCACGGGAGGAAGACCGCGCCACGCCTTTACCCGCATAGCGCCGCGCGTTGTTGAATTCGCGCAAGGATGGTGTGGCTGCTTCTTCGGCGTCCTCTTCAGCTTTGGCGGCCTCAAGTGCAGCCTTGTCGGCGCGTGCGCGCAGCATCTCGAAGGCGGACTCGCGGTCCAGCCGGGCGTCGTATTTTCCGGCCATGGGGGATCTGGCCATGATCGCCGCGCGTTCGCCGGTATCGATCGGCCCAAGTTGCGAAGACGGCGGGCGGATCAGCGTGCGCTCCACAATCCCCGGCACACCTTTCTTTTGCAGAAAGGATGTCACCGCTTCGCCCACGCCCACTTCGCGAATGGCCTCTTCAGTCTCGAAACGTGGGTTTTCGCGGTAGGTTTCCGCCGCCATGCGCAGTTCCTTGCGATCCCTCGCGGTGAAGGCGCGCAAGGCGTGCTGAACGCGGTTGCCCAGCTGGCCCAGGATATCTTCGGGCACATCCGCCGGGTTCTGAGTGATAAAATAAACGCCCACCCCCTTGGATCGGATCAGCCGCGCAACCTGTTCGACCTTGTCCACCAGCGCCTTGGGAGCATCATCGAACAGCAGGTGCGCCTCATCAAAGAAGAACACCAACTTGGGTTTGTCCGGATCCCCCACTTCGGGCAATTCCTCGAACAGTTCCGACAGCAGCCAAAGCAGGAAGGTGGCGTAGAGCTTCGGTGCGCCCATCAGTTGGTCAGCAGCAAGGATGTTGATCGCGCCACGCCCGTCCGCATCGGTGCGCATCAGGTCTTCCAGCGCCAGCGCGGGTTCGCCGAAAAGCTCCGCCGCCCCCTGGTTTTCCAGCACCAGCAACCGCCGCTGGATCGCCCCGACAGACGCAGCAGAGACATTGCCGTATCGCAGCGCAAGGGCCTTGGCATTCTCGCCGATCCACACCAGCAGCGCCTGCAGATCCTTCAGGTCAAGCAACGGCAGGCCGTCTTCATCTGCCACGCGGAAGGCGATGTTCAGGATCCCCTCCTGCGCCTCGGTCAGGCCCAACAGTTGCGCAAGCAGCAGCGGACCCATTTCCGACACCGTGGTGCGCACCGGGTGGCCCTGCTTTCCGTAGAGGTCCCAGAAGGTGACGGGAAAGGCGTCATAGGTATAATCATTAAATCCGATCTTGGTGGCGCGGCTGGTGAAGGCATCATGCAGCTTGTGATCAGCCGTTCCCGACTTGGCCAGGCCGCTCAGATCCCCTTTGACGTCCGACAGAAAGACCGGCACCCCCTGCGCGGAGAACCCTTCCGCAAGAATTTGCAATGTCACGGTCTTGCCGGTGCCCGTGGCCCCCGCGACCAGACCGTGGCGGTTGGCATATCCGATATCGAGAAACTGCTGCGTGGCGTAGCTTTCGCCACCCCCGCCGATGAAGATGTCTTTTGTCACGTAAAACCCCCTGTTGCGGCAATGGCTGCCGCACGTCCGGGGGTGAGCATACTTATTTAACCTCTACACGCCATAGTGATTTTGTTGTCCGTCGGCATGTCCTTTTGGTGGGCAACATTTCCTCCCTGTCAGACTGGCCGCGCCTTCGGGCGCGGCATTTTTCCCGTCCTGCGGGAAGTCTAGGGACGAGATGAGCCATATTCGGGTTCATGCGGCAAAATCAGCGCCTTGAGGCGCATATTTCTTGTTGACCGTTCAATGCGGCTTTCGTAACGTTCCGGCATAAGTCGGCCCAGTCCGGCGGGGAGAACCAAATTGAAGAAGGGGTTGCGCTGCAGCCCCTTTTTCATTTTTGCGTTATCAGCCGCCTAACGACCCGGTTTTGGACGATTTTCATTGCCACCCCACTGACAATCCCCGCGCCCCGTGCTAGACCCGCAAAAAACATTTGTAGGTGTGGATAATAACATGAGCATGACCCTGAAAACCCTGACAATTGCTGCGGCATTGGCCGTGATGACCCCGATGTGGACCATGGCGCAAAGCACGGACACCCAGACGGAAGCGGAAAGCGAGACAGGCGCGACCAACGGCATTGAATCCCAGTTGAGCCTGGGAGAGGACGCCGACAAGGACCCTGATTTGGGCCAGCCTTATACCGCCGAGATCATCGGCGCCTGGGAAGTGCGCTGCATCAAGACAGAGGCGGAGGAAGACCCCTGCCAGATGTACCAGCTGCTTGATGACGGCGAAGGCGCGCCGGTGGCCGAAGTGTCCCTGTTCCGCCTGCCCGACGGCGGCAAGGCAAAGGCCGGCGGCACCATCGTGGTTCCGCTTGAGACGTCGCTGACCGACCAGATGACCATCGCGATTGATGGCGGCAAAGGCCGCCGCTATCCCTTTGCGTTCTGCAACCCGGTTGGCTGCTATGCCCGCATGGGCCTGACGGAGGCGGATGTGAGCGCCTACAAGCGCGGAAACGCGGCTGTTATCACCATCGTTCCCGCACTGGCCCCTGACCAGAAGGTGACATTGAACCTGTCGCTTGAGGGTTTCACCGCCAGCTATGACAAGGTGTCGGTCATTCAGCCCTGATCATTGGCGCCAGGTACAATTGACAGGCCGCGCTGCCTCGCGCGGCCTTTTGCGTTCAGATGCGGCGCAGGGCCAGCACGGCGTTCATGCCGCCAAAGGCGAAGGCATTGCTGAGCGCGACATTCACCTTCGCCTCCCGTGCCACGTTCGGAACCACGTCCAGCGCACATTCCGGGTCGGGTTCCTCGTACCCGATTGTCGGGGCCACGACGCCATCGCGCAAGGCCATGATGCAGGCAAGGAGCTCAACCGCGCCGGTGCCGCCGATCAAATGGCCATGCATGGATTTCGTCGAACTGATCATCAGCCGATCCGCGTGGGGCCCGAATACATCTGCCACGGCGGCGCATTCGGTCTTGTCATTCGCGGCCGTGCCCGTGCCATGCGCATTGATATAGCCGACGTCCTCCCGATTGATCCGTGCGTCCTGCAACGCGCCTGCCATGGCACGGGCGGCGCCGTTCTTGGACGGCATGACGATGTCGCTGGCATCGGATGACATGGCAAATCCCACGACCTCGCACAGGATATCCGCCCCACGGGCGCGGGCATGCTCGTAATCCTCAAAGACAAAAACGCCGGCCCCCTCCCCCTGCACCATGCCGTTGCGGTTGGCCGAAAACGGGCGGCAGGCGTCGCGGCTCATCACCCGCAGACCTTCCCACGCCTTGACCCCGCCAAAGCACAGCATCGATTCCGACCCGCCGGTGATCATTGCGGGGGCCATGCCCGACCGCACCATGGAAAACGCCTGTGCCATCGCATGGTTTGACGATGCGCAGGCGGTCGAGACGGTGAAGGAGGGCCCCTTGAGGTTCCATTCCATGCTGACATGGCTGGCGGCGGCATTGTTCATCAGCTTCGGCACAACGAAGGGATGAACCCGGTTCTTCCCTTCTTCATAGACCGCGCGATAATTGTCATCCCATGTAGACACCCCACCACCCGCCGTCCCCAGGACGACGCCGGACCGCGCCGCCAGATCGCCGGAAAAGCTCAACCCCGATTGCGCAATCGCTTCACCGGCCGCGGCAAGAGTGAACTGGGTGAACCTGTCGTAAAGTGATATCTGCTGGCGGTTGTAACGCCCTTCGGCTTCAAACCCCCGCACCTGTCCGCCGATCCGGATCGACAGACGATCGGTATCACGAAATTCCAGCGGGCCAATCCCGCAGACGCCTTCGCGCATCGCGGCCAATGTGTCCGGAACGGTCAACCCCAGTGCATTGATCGTTCCCGCCCCGGTGATCACTACGCGGTGCATGTCAGGCCTGCTCGGCTTTCAGCCGTTCAATCCCGGAGATGATGCTGGCCACGGAAGAGATATCGAAATCCGATTCCTGCGGGGCATTGGCGTTGAACGGCACCGAAATGTCGAAAGCTTCCTCAATTGCGAAAATGCTTTCGACCAGACCCAGGCTGTCGATCCCCAGATCTTCCAGTGTGCTGTCCAGCGTGACGTCCTCAGGTTCAAGCACCGCCTGTTCGGCGATGATCGCAATAACCTGATCCTGAATGCTCATGACGGTTCCCCGATACTGCCTTCTCGCGTTGATTTAGTCATCCGCATCCGATTTGAAAACAGCCTTTCTGAGCGCCGCGACATCACGCAGCAATCGCGGCAGCCGCCGCATCGCCTTGTACATGTCGACCTGCTTGTCCATCTGCGTCGCGGGATAGCCCAGCATGGTGCGGCCTGCAGGCACATTCGACATCAGCTTGGTGCCGCCGCCCGCGATCACGCCATCGCCTACGAAGATGTTGTCATTCACGCCGCATTGGCCTGCCATCACCACGTTGTTGCCGATGACCGCCGATCCCGCGATGCCCACCTGTCCGCAGATCAGGCAGTTTTCGCCGATGGTAACGTTGTGTCCAAGGTGCACCTGATTATCGAGCTTGGTGTTGTTGCCGATCCGGGTGTCGCGGATGGTGCCGCAGTCAATCGTGCAGCCCATGCCGATCTCCACATCATCGCCCAGCGTGACGGAGCCCAGCGAATGAATGCGGATCCAGGGTTGCGCCTCAGCTGCGCCCTGATCACCCAGCGTCTTGCGGGCGGATTCCACTGTCGAAGGTTCTGCGGTCACGAAGGAGAACCCGTCGCCGCCGATACGTGCACCGGGCTGGATGATGACCCGGTCGCCTATGCTGACCCGTGCACCGATGCTGACATGTTCACGCAGATAGGCATCCGTCCCCAGCGTCACATCCACCCCGATGAACCCATGCGGGCCGATCACTGCATTTTCGCCGATCACCGCCCCGGCAGAGATGACCGCCAACGGCCCGACAGTTACGTTCCTGCCCAGTTGTGCCCCTGGATCGATCACGGCAGAGGGATGGATGCCAGCGCCGTACCCCTGCCCCCGATCCAGCATCCGGGTCATTCCCGACATCGCAAATCGTGGGCGGGGCGGCAGGATGGCCGCCTTCAATCCCATCGCCTGCCAATCCGCGTCAGGCCAAAGCATCGCGGCCTGCGCGGCCCCATCAGAGAGTTTTTCGGCGTAGGCTGGGCTCATTGCGAGGGCCAGATCATCCGGACCTGCGTCGGCAGGCTCCGCTGCGCGGGCAATGGTCAGGGAGGTATCCCCAACCGCCTGCGCCCCGATGGCAACGGCAATTTCCGCAATACTATGTGGCATGGGGCACCCCGCTTAGGACTGCCCCGAGGCTTATCCCTGAACGCCGCCCAAGACCACCCCTGCCTTTGACAGCGCATCCCAGATCCGCGCATCGCGGCCATAGATGTCGGCGCGGTATTCGGTGTGGCCCCGCGCGTTGGTTACGGCGGTGCGGTAGATGATGTGCACCGGCACCGGTTGGTCCAGCACGATCTTTGTCTCCCGACCGGTTTTCAGCGTGCGTTGAAACAGCGCCTTGGGGTCATCCGCCTGCGGCGACAGCATCACGTAGGCAAAATCGAAGGGATCGTTGAGACGGATGCAGCCATGGCTGAACGCCCGCACATCGCGCGAGAACAGGTTCTTGGCAGGTGTGTCGTGCAGATAGATGTTGTGCTTGTTGGGGAACATGAACTTCACGAGGCCCAGGGCATTGCTGCGGCTGGGCGGCTGGCGCATCGCATAGGGGAAGTTGCGGGCCGTGTACTTGCTGAAATTGGCGGAACTGCGGCTGACCACACGCCCGCGACGGTCGGTAATCTCGATATGACGCACGGCATTGGGGTTCCGTTTCAACGCAGGCAGATACTCCTTCGTCGCGATGGAGCGTGGCACATACCAGCTTGGGTTCACCACCATATGTTCCATCACGTCGGAGAATTCTGGCGTCGGCCGGTCATCGTTGCGCGCGCCCACCACCGACCGGGTCTGGAAGGTGACCTTGCCGTCATCGATCACCTTGGCGGTGAAATCGGGGATGTTGACCAACACGTGCCGCTTGCCGCGTTCGGTGTTGAACCACCGCTCCCGCTCAAGTGCCACGAAAACCGATTGCAGACGCTGCGCCACACCGATGTTGATCTGCGCCATGGTCGCGGCCCCTGCCACACCATCCGCGTTCAGACCATGCGCCACCTGGAATTCATGCACGGCGCTGGTGATGTCACCATCGTAAGTCTGGGTATTCGACCGATCGAGGTAATCCATTGCAATCAATCTGTTGCGCAATGCCACCACGGCAGATCCGCTGTCACCCGGCTCAAGCTTCTTGGCGGGCACCTTCGGGCCCCATCCGCCCGCGTCAAGCAGGCGCTGCATGGCGATCTTTTCCTTCAGCAGCGCGTTGTATTCAAGGCTCCGGGGCGGCAAGGCGCGAAAAAAGGCCGCTGGTTGTGCGGTCGCCAGACCCGTCAGGTATGCGGTCCGGTCGCGGTACGGCACTTCCCGCACGATGCGACTGTCGACGCGGTTGGGGATCAGGATACCTGTCTGGATATCGCGCGCATACTGGAGAAAGATGCGGCTCATTTCGACTTCGGCAAAACCACGGGCGCGCGGCGTGTCGACGGCGGCGAGCATGTTCATCAGCGCCTGCGGCTCATAGCGCGCCACCGACAACCCATGATCATCCGCCGAAGAAATCGCCTGCATCAACTGTGCCCGGCGGGCGCGATCAAGGTCGGACGCACCGGTCCACAGGGGCGTGTAGTTGTTCGACCGGTAAAAGGCCGCGATATCTTCGTCCCGCGCCGCAGCTTCCGCCACGGCCTGTTTGAACGCAGTCACCTGCGCGGTGGCGGGCGCAGGCGCGAGTAAACCAATGATGACAAACACAATTGCAGAAAAATACACGCCAACGCGCGGCAGGATCGAATCACCTGACATCGTTAAGTACCCCGAAAATAACAACACCGTTTTTGTTCTTCAATTGTTCGGCCATTCTCCGGAACCTGTCCATTCACATTTACGGCAGGATTTGATTCAACTGTCAGCATGATGCGCAAAAACCACTTGTTTTTCTGGCGCATCGGCGCCCTTTACACGGCGCATGCGCAATATTTCGCCTAAACTTGCAAATTCATTGAACCTTTTGGTTTAACGGGTTGGTTCACAATAAGCGCTATGTCATACCCATGTTGCATCTGGGGAAACGATGACGCGCCCATGTAACATCATGGGCCAGGCAGACGACGGGACAGATAGAAACTATGGCAGTGTTAAGCTCTTCGGGCATGACCCGGCGCGCCCTATTGGGCGCATTCGCAGCAACGACAGTAGCAGCAGCCCCCACATTCTCCAACGCCGCAGGTTTTCTGCGCGGCGGCGGCGACATCCGCCGCATCCGGATGTATTCGGGCCGCACCGGTGAACGCATCGACATGATCTACTGGATCGAAGGTCAATATATCAAGGACGCCGTGAAGGAAGTGAACTACTTCATGCGCGACTGGCGGACCGATGGCGTCAAATCCATGGACCTGCGTACCGTCGACATCATGGCCGCCGCGCACAATCTGATGGATGCAAACGAACCCTACATGCTGCTGTCGGGCTACCGCAGCCCCAAGACCAACGCGATGCTCCGTTCCCGGTCGCGTGGTGTTGCAAAGAATTCCCTCCACATGAAAGGCCAGGCGGCTGATCTGCGTCTCTCATCCCGCTCTGTCGGCCAGATGGCGAAGGCGGCCATCGCCTGTCGCGGCGGTGGGGTCGGCAAATACTCCGGGTCCAACTTCGTGCACATGGATTGCGGCGTGGTGCGCAACTGGGGCCGCTAAGGGTCCAAACCGCTACTAATGAAATGAAGCGCCTCAAGGGGCGCTTTTTTTTGTGCTATGGCAGCAGACGCATGAGGTGTGTCGTCATATCAGCGGTGCAAAGGGTGGTAAATGGCGGACCATAGAGGATTCGAACCTCTGGCCTCTGCCTTCGGAGGGCAGCGCTCTATCCAGCTGAGCTAATGGTCCACGGAGAACCCTATACAGAAGCCCCTGCCCCCCCGCAATGCCATTGCGATGCATTTACGCGCCCCAATCGCGCCTCAGGCAAAAAGCTCATGCGCCAGTTCAAGCGCATCAACCAGCACGTCCACTTCCTGCGTCGTGTTGTACATGCCAAAGGACGCCCGGCAGGTCGCCGTCACCCCCAGATGATCCATCAATGGGCCCGCGCAATGATGCCCTGCGCGCACCGCCACACCCTTCTTGTCGAGGATCGTGGAAATATCGTGGGCATGCGCCGCCCCATCCAGCGCAAAGCTGAAGATGGCCGCCTTGTCCGGCGTGTGACCATGGACCTGCAACCAGTTCAGCCCGCCCAGCTTCGCGACGGTATAGTCGCGCAAGCTGTCCTCATGCGCGGCGATCCGGTCCATGCCCAGACCCATCATGTAGTCCAGCGCCACACCCAGACCGATGGTCTGCACGATACCGGGTGTGCCCGCTTCGAACATCATCGGCGGATCGTTGTAGGTCACGTGATCCTTCGCCACCTCGCGGATCATGTCACCGCCCCCCATGAAGGGGCGCATTTCCGCCATCCGCTCAGCCTTGCAGTAGATCGCACCCGACCCGGAAGGCCCATAAAGCTTGTGCCCCGTCACCGCGTAGAAATCGCAGTCCAGATCTGTCACATCCACCGGCATATGCACCGCCGCCTGCGACCCGTCGACCAGCACCGCGACGCCCTTTTCATGGGCCGCGGCGGTGATCGCCTTGATGTCCACCTTGGTGCCCAGCACGTTGGACAGATGGGTGATCGCAATCAGCTTGGTCCGGGGACTGATGGCATCGATCACCGCCTGCGGATCAAGCGCACCCATGGCATCGACATCCACCCACTTCAGGACAACCCCCTGCCGTTCGCGCAGAAAGTGCCAGGGCACGATGTTGGCATGATGCTCCATCACACTCAGGATAATTTCATCGCCCGCTTCCATGCGCGGCATGGCCCAGCCATAGGCGACCATGTTGATCCCTTCGGTGGTGCCGGAATTCAGCACGATCTCGTTTTCGCTTGGAGCGTTGAGGAACTTTGCCACCGTGCCGCGCACGGCTTCGTACTTGTCGGTTGCGAGGTTTGACAGGAAATGCAGCCCGCGATGCACGTTGGAATATTCCATCGAATAGGCGTGCGCGACCGCATCTATCACCACCTGCGGCTTTTGCGCAGACGCCCCGCTGTCCAGATAGACAAGCGGCTTGTTGTTCACTTCCCGGCTCAGAATGGGGAAGTCCGCACGGACCTGATCAATATCAAACATCAGCTAGGTACTCCCTGGGCGCTCAACCCGATCAACGACAAGAAAATGCTCAACCCCAGAACAAGGCCCACGGCCGCCATCACCACGACGGCGATCCCGTGACCGGCGGTGGGCAGCCGTCCGGCTGCGGCGATGAAGTTGAACAATATCCACAACCCCCAAACCCCGACCACCAGCGCCAGCACCATGCCAAGCAGGGGCATCGCAAGGCTGACGACCAACAGGATCAGCTGCGCGGTTGCGCGCAAAAGCTGCAACCAGACGATGACGGCCAGCATGTCCCACAGCTCTCCCTTGCCACCAAGGGCGCGGGCCGCCCAATGCAGGGCATGCACATAGATCACCATGACACCCGCAATCAGCACAAACAGCACCAGCGGCATGCTCATGTAGCCGGGCAATGGCATGGCAGGTTCCGAAACGCTCAACACCAATTGCAGAACCAGCGCGTGCAAGGCCGCCCCCAGCGCCAGCGCGGTCCAAAGCACATCGCGCTTCAGACCCAGCCCCATGATCATCTCTGCGGCCAGCCGGGGCTGACGCAACGTCGTCTGCACCAGGGGCATCAAGGTGGCTTCCATCACGCACCCCCGGTTCGGGTCGCGCTGATCAAGCCGCTGATCCAGAACCAGCCAAACACGGCCAGCCAGACAAAGCCCGTCGCCTGAAGCTGGAGGCCCGGTCCGATCATGCCAGCCACAAGTCCCAGCAAAAGCAGCACAGGCGTCGACGCCAGCAAGGCCCAGAACAGCGTGAACCGCACCTGATAGCCGCTGATCGGCATCCGCGCGACTTTCGAAACAACCCAGATCATCCCGGCAAAGACATACAGCAGCAAAGGCACAATGAAGATGAACAGAAACGCGCTCCAGTACAGGCGCACTTCAAGCGGGCCTTCGGGGTTCAACTGCGCCTCGCGGGCCTGATAGGGAGCGGCGGCGATGAACATCAACAGACCAGCGATCAACACGAACAACAGCGCGCGCACCTCGTTCCGGCCTTGACCCAGAAACCGCCCAATTACCTTGGACGGTCCCTTGTAGGTTGCCACAATGTCGCTTGTCAGCGCCATCAGCCGCGCCGTCGTGCGAGCCATTCGGCCATGCGGCCGTTGATCTCTTCGCGCAACTCTTCGGATTCGATCTCCTCCACCGCTTCGGCAAGGAAAGACAGGGTCAGCATATCCGTCGCCTCCGCCCGTGGCACGCCGCGCGCGCGCAGGTAAAACAGTGCATCCTCGTCAATCGCGCCGGAAGTGGAGCCGTGGGAACACGCCACATCATCGGCATAGATTTCAAGCTCAGGCTTGGCCAGGAACTGGCTGTCGCCGTCCAGCAGCAAGGATTGGCTGATCTGATAGCCATCGGTCTTCTGCGCGCCTGCTTTTACAAGGATCTTGCCCTGAAAGACGCCCGTCGCACCGTTGCACAACACCTTCTTGAACACCTGCCGGCTTTCGCAATTCGCCGCATCATGGGTAATGAAAACCGTATCGTCGTGGTGAAAGGCTCCATCGCCCACACAGGCCCCCGCGACATGCGCCTGCGCATCATCGCCGGTCAGCTCAATGATCACCTCATTACGGGTCAACACGCCGTTGGCGGTCAGTGTGAAGCTTTTGAAGCTGGATTCAGTGCCAAGACGCGCAAACATATGGGTCGCCGCCCGGCGTTCATGGTCCCGCCCCTGCGCGCGCACATGGTTGAACGACGCACCATCAGCGACCTCGATCTCCATCGCCTTGTTGAACCGCGCCGCGGCCGGCCCGTTCTCCAGCAAGGTCAGCGACGTTCCTGCATCAAGTTTAATACAGTGGTGCAGGATTGCGTCGGAACTCTCTGATTTATGGTGGTAAATCAGGCTGATCGGCTTGCTGGGCTGGCCTGTCACATGGATCATCACGCCATCGGTCGCAAAAGCGGTATTGGCTGCCGCAAGGGGGCGCGCCACAGGGTCCTGCCCGCGCTTTTCCAGTGCGCCGTACAGATCACGCGCCCAATGCAGATCACTGTCCGCCTCGGCCAGACGCTCGATCGTGACCCCTTCCATCGTCAGATCGTCAGAGGCGTCAGCATCAAATACGCCATCGACGAACACGATGCGCAACCGGTCCACCGCGCCGAAGATCGGTGCTTCATCCGGATCAAAAACGGCCGCTTGCGGCGCAGGCATCTGCGTCAGCGTATCGGGGCGCGTGAATTTCCAGTATTCGTCGCGCCGCTCCGGCAGGCCCATGGCGCGCAGCCGCGCCAGCGCATCTTTGCGGGCGGCCATGCTCCACCCGGATTGCGGCATCTCGCGGGCCGCGATCATCACCTCGGTCGGGTTTGGTTTTGTTGCGGGTTCCGCCATTACGCCACCTCTGCCAGAATACCGGCATATCCGTTGTTTTCGACTTCCAGCGCCAGTTCCGGCCCGCCGGATTTCACGATGCGACCGTCGGCCATGATGTGCACGACATCGGGTTTGATGTGATCCAGCAGACGCTGATAGTGGGTGATCACCAGAAATCCACGCCCCTCGGACCGCAGGGCGTTCACCCCTTCCGCAACCAGCTTCATCGCATCCACGTCCAGCCCTGAATCGGTTTCGTCCAGAACGCACATCTTCGGCTCCAGCATCGCCATCTGCAGGATTTCATTGCGCTTTTTCTCGCCACCGGAGAACCCGACGTTCACCGGACGCTTGAGCATCTCCGCGTCGATCTTGAGCGACTTGGCACGCTCCCGCACCGCCTTGAGGAACTCCGCCGCCGACATTTCTTCTTCACCGCGCGCCTTGCGCTGCGCGTTCACGGCCGTGCGCAGGAACGTCATGTTGCCCACGCCGGGGATCTCCACCGGGTACTGAAACGCCAGAAACAGGCCAAGGGCTGCACGCTCTTCCGGCTCCATCTCCAGCAGGTCTTCACCTTCCAGTTCCGCACTGCCGTCAGTCACTTCATAGCCATCCTTGCCGGACAATACATAAGACAGCGTCGACTTGCCGGACCCGTTGGGGCCCATGATCGCATGTACGGTTCCGGCTTCAATCTCCAGATCGACACCTTTGAGGATCTGCTTGTCTTCTTCTTCCAGCTTGACGTTCAGGTTCTTGATGCTCAGCATTTTAGTCTCCTATTTCAGGCACATACGGCCCTTTGTTCATCTGCAACGGCTCAGCGCTGCATCCATCTCGGCAATATTTTCAAAAAGTCCTGCGTGGCAGTCTCGGCCAACACGCCCCGCGCGATCAGCGCATCAAGGCAATGAAACGTCAGATCCAGACTGTCAAAAACCCCGGCGGCAGCGACAGCAAGCTGCTTGATCTGCTCATCGCTCCACTGCCCCATCTTCAAGGGATCACGGATATAGACCGCATCCCCGTCCATCAGCTGGTTCTTCAGACGCGGCTTGAACATCTGCTGTTGGACGGAACTGGCTGCAGGCACGGATTTCGCAAACATCAGCTTGTGCAGGGCAAATCCCTGACCCCGCAGTTCCGCATCCAGATCGCCCCACAGCGGTTCATCTTCGTAGATCGGCGAAAACCGCACCTCGGTCACCACGGCGATGGCGTCCGACAGTTTCTTGCGTCCGGTCTGGAACACGTCCAGTTCCCCGCCCTGAATGTCGATCTTCAGCAGATCCGGTTTGGGCAATTCCTTGACCGGCAATTTGTCCAGCGCCACCAGATCAATTTCGATCGGGTCACGCTGCTTGCCATGCCAGCCGGGTCGTCCCAGATACGTCACCCCGGCCTTGTCGATCGGCAGGATGGAACCCAGCCCCGACCGCGGATGGCTGTAGAACACCCCCTTGCCGGTCTTGCCCACCGCCCGCTGCACGAAATGTGACCCCGGCAGCGGGTCTTTCATCAGTTCGGCAAAGGCAATCGGTTCAGGCTCGAACCCCCAGACCTCGCACCCGCCCATCTTCTGCAACTCGGTATAATCGGGCACATTGATTGGATTTGCGCCAACATCGGCAATCCGCAACGGCCGCGCGACACCCAGCATGTCGATCAGATACCGCAGCCGTTTCTGGAACGGCGTATCGGCGGTCAGGGCGGGCTCTTGGTCTTTCATGGCCGGGTCTTCCGTTCTGGCGGGCATACGACGTCTCTTTCTTCCAAGGGGGCTACAGCGTGACCGCCGTGCCGGACACCGACACCATTAACATGCTGTCGCCTACCACTTCGTAATCCAGATCAACACCTACAACAGCCTGTGCGCCCAACGCCGCGGCGCGTTCTTCCAACTCGCGCATCGCTTCATCGCGCGCGTCCTTCAACTTGGTCTCATAGGCACCGGAGCGGCCTCCGACCACATCCGTGACCTGCGCAAAGAAATCGCGAATGATGTTGGCCCCCATAATGGCTTCGCCCACGACGATGCCCTTGTATCCGGTGATCGGACGCCCTTCGATGGTATGGGTGGTGGTCAGGATCATTCACGGTCCCCTTTGAACATGATCAGCGCGACCTGCAGTGCCGCATATGCCATTGCAAAAACGAGGCTGGCAAAGACGGCAGACCAGATCGCCACGCTGCCAACGCCGTCACCCCGGAAGATCAGGATCACGACAAAAAATACGGCCGTGGCAACCGCCGTATTGCGTGCCAGTCGCGGTATCACCCCACCGATCCCTCAAGCGAAATCGCCACCAGCGCCTGCGCTTCCATCGCAAATTCCATCGGCAGCGCTTGCAGAACGTCCTTGCAGAAACCGTTCACCACAAGGGCAACCGCTTCTTCCTCGTCCATGCCCCGTGCGCGGCAATAAAACATCTGGTCGTCATCCACCTTGGATGTCGTCGCCTCATGCTCTACCCGGCTGGAGTTGTTCTTGACCTCAATGTAAGGCACCGTATGTGCCCCGCATTTGTCGCCAATCAGCAAGCTGTCACACTGGGTATAGTTGCGCGATTCCTTGGCCTTGGGGTGCATCGACACCAATCCGCGATAGGTGTTCTGCGCCTTGCCCGCGCTGATCCCCTTGGACACGATGCGCGACTTGGTGCGCTTGCCCAGATGCACCATCTTGGTGCCCGTGTCGGCCTGCTGCATGTTGTTGGCAATCGCGATGGAATAGAATTCACCCTGGCTGTCATCCCCGCGCAAAATGCACGACGGATACTTCCACGTCACGGCAGACCCGGTTTCCACCTGCGTCCACATCACCTTGGCCCGGTCACCCCGGCAATCGGCACGCTTGGTCACGAAGTTATAGATCCCGCCCTTGCCGTCCTCGTCACCGGGATACCAGTTCTGCACGGTGGAATATTTCACCTCCGCATCTTCCTCGATGATGATCTCCACCACGGCGGCATGCAGTTGCGACTCGTCGCGCTGAGGTGCGGTGCAGCCTTCAAGATAAGACACATAGGACCCCTTGTCGGCGATGATCAGCGTCCGCTCGAACTGGCCGGTGTTCTCCGCGTTGATGCGGAAATAGGTGGACAATTCCATCGGGCAGCGCACACCGGGCGGCACGTAAACAAACGACCCGTCCGAAAAAACGGCGGAATTCAGCGTCGCATAGAAGTTGTCCGACACCGGCACGACGGAGCCGAGATACTTTTTCACCAGTTCCGGATGATCCTTGATCGCCTCGGAGATCGAACAGAAGATCACACCGGCCTTGGCAAGCTCATCGCGGAAGGTCGTGCCCAGCGAAACACTGTCAAACACCGCGTCCACCGCGACCTTGCGCGGCTCTTCAGACATCTCCTCGGCCCCTTCCACACCGGCAAGGATCGCCTGTTCCTTCAGCGGAATCCCCAGCTTCTTATAGGTTTCCAGCAGCTTGGGATCGACGTCATCCAGCGACTTGGGCTTGGTGGCCATGCTCTTGGGCCGCGCATAATAATACTGGTCCTGGAAATCAATCTCCGGATAGTCGACCATCGCCCAGTCGGGCTCTTCCTTGGTCAACCAGCGCTCATAGGCCTCCAGCCGCCAGTCGGTCATCCACTGCGGCTCCTCGTTCTTCTCCGAGATCAGCCGCACGATATCCGGCGTCAGGCCTTTGGGAGCATATTCCATCTCGATGTCCGTGGACCAGCCATGCTTGTACTTGCCGCCCACTTCACGAACGGCATCAACGGTTTCCTGATCGACGCCTTCCTTGACGCTGTCATGCTCTTTTACGGTGTCCAAGCTCATGTTCCCTCTCCGTTGGTACGCTCACGCGGCCCGTTGCTCATGTTTCCTCAGTTTTGCCAGCCATGCATCGGCAAAGCGCAAAACCTCATCTCTCGTCGTTTCCAGCCCCAGCGACACGCGTATGGCCGAAGCGGCCTGCACATCGTCAAAGCCCATCGCCGTCAAAACCCGGCTGGCCTTCACCTTGCCACTGGAACAGGCGGAACCGGCGGAAATCGCAAATCCGGCCAGATCCATCTGCATCACCTGCGTCTCTCCCTTCCAGCCATCCGTCAGGATGCAGGAGGTGTTTGGCAAGCGCGTAGCGGCTTTCCCGACAAAAATAGTCTTATTTGCGCCAGCCTCAAGAGCCGTTTCTAGAATATTTCTAAGTTCGGCCACTTCTTCCCACCGCCCAGCCGCCACATCCGCGCCCGCCGCCTCCGCCGCTGCGCCGAACCCCGCGATCCCGATCACGTTTTCGGTGCCCGACCGGCGGTTCATCTCCTGACCGCCGCCCCTGAGCATCGGCACGGGATCATCGGCGGTAAAATTGACCAGCGCGCCGACACCCTTCGGGCCGCCCAGCTTGTGAGCCGACAGGATGGCATAGGACGGCGTGTCAGCCTCATAGACAACCGGCACCTTGCCCGCCATCTGCGTGATGTCACAGACCACAGATTGCCCGGCAATACTGCCCACAACCCGGCCCTCCGGCGCCATGATCCCGGTTTCACTGTTGGCCGCCGAAATCGCGACCAGACCGGACGGCAGGCTGGCGCGCCAATCGGCGGCAACCCTGCCACCCGCATCAAGGACGGACGGCACCTCGACCTCACTCCAGACGCCCAGACAATCATGCTCCGTCGGCAAGGCCGCAAAGACCCCGCCATGCCGCCCCTTCTGCGCGACCGCCAGCGCCGCCGCCTCCGTCGCCGACGACGTGAAAATCACCTGCTGCACCCGGCACCCGACCAAAGCCGCCACCTGCGCCCGCGCCTTCTCGATCAACCCTTTCGCCGCACGCCCCTCCGCATGTACCGACGACGGATTGCCGACCACATCCATCGCCGCACACATCGCGTCCCGCGCATCGACCCGTAAAGGCGTGGTCGCATTATGATCGAGGAACACCCTCATCTGCCCTCTTTTCTCCGAAAATATCCCAGAGCGCGAGACAGCGTCTCGCAAAACCGATTTGGCGGAGACAAATCAATGAAACCAAATCGCGCTTGCGCGGCCATCAGATCACGCCGCATCACTCGTCCACCACGTCGAAAAGGTTGGGGACCGCCGGACATGGCGCCAATTCGTTGTCGATCACATCCGACAACCGCGTCTGATGCAGGAACACATAGACATGCGCGCTCAACCCCTCCCACAGACGGTTGGTCAGGGATTGCGCCCGACTTCCCGACGCCCCGCCCGACACGCCCGCGCCCTTGTGCATTGCATCCACCGTTTCATCCACCGCCGCCAGTATGTCGACCACCCGGATCTCCGCCGCGGGCCGGGCAAGGCGGTATCCGCCCCCCGGTCCCCGCACGGATGATACCAGATCCGCGCGCCGCAACTTCACGAAAAGCTGTTCCAGATAAGGCAAGGAAATGGACTGCCGTTCTGCGATTTCGCCCAGCGAAACCAGACCGTTGTCCCGTGTCAGGGCGATGTCCGCCAATGCAACCATCGCATAGCGTCCCTTGGTTGACAGCTTCATCGGCCTCTCCCCATCGGTTGTAACAGCCCCCAAGGGCCGTTTCCGCGCCGTTCACATTGACGCCGCGACCCGAAATGCCTACACGCAAGGCCTGTCGTACCTCAACTGATACGACACCCAGTTTAGAACCGTTCTAAGGTCTGCAAGCCACGCCGTCAACAGCGCCGCCGCCTGCACGAAGACCTTACAAAAATACAGCGAAGGACATCCATGCCAGAGGTTATCTTCCCCGGGCCAGAAGGCAGGCTTGAAGGCCGCTATCACCCTCAGAAAGAGCGTGACGCGCCCATCGCCATCGTCCTGCACCCGCATCCGCAGTTTGGCGGCACCATGAACCACAAGGTTGTTTATAACCTTCATTATGCCTTTTACAACATGGGCTTCACCGTGCTGCGGTTCAATTTCCGCGGTGTCGGGCGCAGCCAGGGCGAATACGATCAGGGCATCGGGGAATTGTCGGATGCCGCCGCGGCCCTCGATTATCTGCAATCGATGAACAACAACTCCAAGCACTGCTGGGTTGCGGGGTTCTCGTTCGGTGCGTGGATCGGCATGCAGCTTTTGATGCGGCGGCCGGAGATAACCGGCTTCATCTCGGTCTCGCCACCTGCGAATATGTACGACTTCAGCTTTCTGGCCCCCTGCCCGTCTTCGGGCCTGATCATCAACGGCACAGCAGATCGGGTCGCACCACCGGCCGATACTGTGAACCTCGTGAACAAACTGCACGAGCAGAAAGGCATCACCATCACCCATCAGGAAGTCGAAGGATCCGGGCACTTCTTCGAAGACCCACACATGGAGACGCTGATCGATTCCACCACCGACTACGTCAAACGCCGCCTGACGGAGACCACGCGCTGATGGCAGACCCCTATGTCATCGAACTGGCCAACAAGCTGGCCGACGAATGCCTCACGGTCCAGCGCGAAACCGGCGAAGACCGGCTGTTCATGGAAGTGGGCGATGTGCTTGGCACGTCCTCCCAAACCTTGGAAGAGGCGTTCCTGACCGCCATCAGAACCCGCATGGCCAATGACAAGGCGCGTGGTTTTCTGGCAGAGCATCTCAAGAAGCACCGTGCGGGTGACGGGCCCAAGCCGGAGTGAGCGGTCACACACGCCTCGACAGGCAGATCGCTTTCCTGAACGAAGCCGACAAACTCAAGAACACGGTGCGCGCCACGGAAATCTGTGATGGCTCGCGGTTTGAAAACTCCGCCGAACATTCCTGGCACCTGACCCTTTATGCGCTGGTGCTTGCCGATCAGGCCGGGCCGGGCGTCGACATCAACCGTGTCATCAAGATGCTGATCCTGCACGATCTGGTGGAAATCGACGCGGGCGACAATCCGATCTTCGGCGATTTCGATGCCGATGTGGTGGCCCTTCAGGAACAAGCCGCCGCCGACCGCATCTTCGGCCTTCTGCCAGACGATCTGCGCCAGGATCTGCGCACCATCTGGGAGGAATTCGAAGCCGCCGCGTCCCCATCCGCCAAATTCGCCAAATCGCTGGACCGGTTCCAACCGCCGATGCAGAACCTGCAATCGGGCGGTGGCAGCTGGACGGAGTTCAACGTGTCAGAGGCGCAGATACACACCCGTGTCGGGACCAAGATCGCCATCGGCGCACCGGGGTTGTGGGCCTATGCGCGCACCCGCATCGCGGCCTTCTTTGCGGCACTCCCGGAAAAGTAGCGAAAACTCTGCATACCGTCGTATACCGTCTTCCCCTACCCCCATAATTACGCTACACGCCCCCAAAGCCAACGGAACAAAGGAATGCGTCCATGTCCAAGATCAAGGTAGAGAACCCCGTCGTCGAACTCGACGGCGACGAGATGACCCGCATCATCTGGGATTTCATCAAGAAAAAGCTGATCCTGCCCTATCTGGACATTGATCTGAAGTACTACGACCTCGGCATCGAGGCGCGCGATGAAACCGACGACCAGATCACCATTGATTCCGCTGAAGCCATCAAGAAATACGGCGTCGGCGTCAAATGCGCGACCATCACCCCCGACGAAGCACGGGTGGAGGAGTTTGGCCTCAAGAAGATGTGGCGCTCCCCCAATGGTACGATCCGCAACATCCTGGGCGGCGTGGTCTTCCGCCAGCCGATCATCTGCAACAACGTCCCCCGCCTTGTCCCCGGCTGGACCCAGCCCATCGTCATCGGCCGTCACGCCTTTGGCGATCAGTACCGCGCAACGGACATGAAATTCCCCGGGCCCGGCAAGCTGAGCATGAAATTCGTCGGCGAAGACGGCGAAGTGATCGAACATGAAGTCTATGACGCACCGTCTGCCGGCATCTATATGGGCATGTACAATCTCGACAGCTCCATCATCGATTTCGCGCGTGCCTCCATGAACTACGGCCTGAACCTCGGCTGGCCGGTGTACCTTTCCACCAAGAACACGATCCTCAAGCAATATGACGGTCGTTTCCTTGAGCTCTTCCAGAAGGTTTACGAGGAGGAATTCGAAGAGAAGTTCAAGGCGAAGGGCATCACATATGAACACCGCCTGATCGACGACATGGTCGCCTGTGCGATGAAATGGAACGGTGGCTTTGTCTGGGCCTGCAAGAACTACGATGGCGACGTGCAGTCCGACACCGTCGCACAGGGCTTTGGTTCGCTTGGCCTCATGACTTCGCAGTTGATGACGCCCGATGGCAAGATCGTCGAAGCCGAAGCCGCCCACGGCACCGTCACGCGCCACTACCGCCAGCACCAGAAGGGGGAGGAGACATCGACCAACTCCATCGCCTCCATCTTCGCCTGGACGGGTGGCCTCAAGCACCGGGGCAAGCTGGACAACAACCAGCCGCTGACCAATTTCGCTGAAACGCTGGAAAAGGTCGTCGTGGATACCGTGGAAAGCGGCGACATGACCAAGGACCTCGCCCTGCTGGTCGGTCCCGATCAGAAGTGGCTGACCACTATGGGCTTTCTCGAAAAGGTAGATGAGAACCTCAACAAGGCGCTCGCAGGATAATTTTCCGACATTCGAAAAACGAAAAAAGGCCGGGGCAATTCCCCGGCCTTTCCCGTTCAATGAGACGCGTTACGCCGCGTCGCGTTCGTGTTTGCCTTCCTCGACTTCCTCGATGATCTTGGACACGAAGGCATCCAGATCGCCGGGGTTGCGCGAGGTGATGATGGCCTGATCGACCGCCACGTCGACGTCCGACCACTTGCCGCCCGCGTTCTCCATGTCCGTCCGGATCGACGGATATGATGTCACGTCACGGCCAGTGACAAGATCCGCCTCAACCAGCATCCATGGCCCGTGGCAGATTGCGGCGATGGGTTTGCCTGCGTTTCCGAAGGCGCGCACCATGGCAACTGCATTGTCGTGGGTGCGCAGGATATCGGGATTGATCTGGCCACCCGGCAGGACCAACGCGTGATAATCGCTTTCTGATGCTTCATCGATGGTCTTGTCGACCTTCACCGCATCGCCCCAATTGCCGTCGTTCCAGCCTTTGATCTCTCCGCTTTCGGGGGCGACCACGTGCACTTCGGCACCGGCTTCGCGCAGCTTTTTCAGCGGCACTTCAAGCTCTGACTGCTCGAACCCATGGGTGGAAAGGATCATGATCTTGCTTTGATTGATGTCTGTCATTGTCAAACTCCTTGCTTGGCGTTTCGCTTGCCAAGTCAACGAGGCGTGACCGCCATCTGTTCCATCCACGCCGCATTTTTCGTGCGCAGGCGACCGCTACCCCCGGTTGTGGGTCCGTTCGTACAATGTCTTGATGATCCGGCTCGCGGTCTTTTCAAAAAGGCAAGGCACCAGCGCATGCACCAGCGCGGCACCCGCAGCCAGAAACAACAGACCCGCGAACTTCAGCGCAAACACCATGTGCTGAAAAAAAGTCTCATCGACCTGTGCGGGATGGTTCAGGAACAGACGTGCAATCATTTCAGAATCCTCAAGTGACGTTTCGGCAACTCTATCTTCCGAAAGATGAGAATACTTCCCAAAGTTGCCCTGATTTATCTTGTGGATGAAAATTCTTCCCACAATACTCCCGATATGGAAGCAATTGACCACACAGATCGCCGAATCCTGATGCAATTGCAGCGCGACACGGACCAGTCACTTGAATCACTGGGTGCCGCTGTCGGGCTTTCCCGCAATGCCTGCTGGCGCCGCATCCGCGCATTGGAAACGTCTGGCTTTATCAAGGGCCGGGTCGCGCTGTTGGACGCGGACAAGCTGAACCTCGGGCTGACCGTGTTCATGCAGGTCCGTACCAGCGCCCACGCGCCGGACTGGCTTGATTCCTTTTCGACCGCCACCCGGTCCATGCCCGAAATCACCGGCGTCTACCGCATGTCAGGTGAGCTTGACTATCTGATACGGGCCAAGGTCGCGGATATGGCGGGATATGATCGCCTCTACCAGAACCTGATCCGCAAGGTGCCGCTGTCGGACGTTTCGGCAAGCTTCGTGATGGAAGAGATCAAGGAAACAACGCAATTGCCGCTTTGACGGCGCAGGAGGACTGCCTTGCCACTGCATTATTTCTGGCTGGTCATAGCCATTGTCACCGAAACGCTTGGGACGACCGCGCTGCAGGCCTCCCAGCAGTTCACACGCCTCTGGCCCTCTGTCGCGGTCGTACTGTTTTACGGGCTGTCGTTCTATTTCATGGCGCTGGCGCTTAAATTCATGCCCGTGGGCATTGTCTATGCGATCTGGTCGGGGCTGGGGATCGTGATGATCGCCATCATCGGTTTCGTGCTGTTCGGCCAGCGGCTTGATCTGCCTGCCCTGCTGGGTCTGGCACTGATCATCTGCGGCATTCTGATCATCCACCTGTTCTCAGGCACGACAAGCCACTGACGTCGGGACAGCCGGAACATTGGCCGACCTGCTGCGTTGGCACGTCATGGAATCCTTCATGTCAGACCTTTGGTCAAACCTGCCCGCCCCGCTGCAAGAACAGCTGGGCGGTTACGTGGCAGCCTTCTGGGCCGTGCTGCCCCAGCTTGTCTTTGCGCTGCTCTTTGTTGTCATCGTCTGGCTGGTGATCAAGCTGCTGAAATGGATATTGCCCCGGACGCTCCGCCGTGCGCGGATGCGCCGCGCCCTGGTGGATGTGATCATGATGCTGATCACCGTGGGATTGTGGCTGACAGGCATGTTGATTGCCGTGACCATCGCCTTCCCCACCATCACCCCCGGCAAGGCGCTGACCGCGCTCGGTGTTGGCGGTGTTGCCATCGGTTTCGCCTTCAAGGACGTGTTCGAGAATTTCCTGGCCGG
The DNA here is from genome assembly GCF_041281685.2 of Sulfitobacter rhodophyticola. Classification (GTDB taxonomy): domain Bacteria; phylum Pseudomonadota; class Alphaproteobacteria; order Rhodobacterales; family Rhodobacteraceae; genus Sulfitobacter. Next base: position 3,511,818 of record NZ_CP166251.2, read on the forward strand.
TATCCTATTGCTGGTACGGGAACCCTTTTCCATCGATGACTACATCGAATGCGAGGAGATCGAGGGCCAGGTTGAGGAAATCACCATCCGCGACACCCATGTGCGTCAGACCGATGGCCAATTGGTCGTGGCGCCCAATGCGATGTTCTTCAAGAACCCAGTTACCATCCGCACGGCGCGCGACGTGCGGCGCACAACCGTGATTTGCGGCGTGGCATACGGCGAAGACGTGGACCGCGCGCGCGAGGTGATCGCCGATGCGGTCCGTAACGTCGACGCAGTACGGGACGACGTGCGCGACGTGGAAATCTTCGCGCAGGAGTTTGCCGACAGTGCCATCAACTTCGAAGTCACGTGGTGGACGGGCTCCCGCCCCATCGACATCCGCTCCAGCCGCGACAAGGTGGTCGCGGCGGTCAAACGGGCGCTGGACGATGCGGGTATCGAAATCCCCTTCCCCTATCGCACCATGACCTTCAAGGAACCGCTGTCGCTGCACCGCGCCAAAGGCGAGGATGACAGCTAGGCACGATTAGCGCTGGCCTTTGCTGCGCCTGCGCGATAAGCGCTGCCCAACTCCCAGACAAAGGCTGATCCCATGGACCTGCGCAACATCGCAATCATCGCTCACGTTGACCACGGCAAGACGACGCTGGTGGACGAACTGCTCAAGCAATCGGGCACCTACCGTGACAATCAGGCGACCACCGAACGCGCCATGGACAGCAACGATCTGGAACGCGAACGCGGGATCACGATCTTTGCCAAGCCCACGTCCGTTGAATGGAAAGGCACCCGCATCAATATCGTCGACACCCCCGGCCACGCCGATTTCGGCGGCGAGGTGGAGCGGATCCTGTCGATGGTCGATGGCGTGGTCCTTTTGGTGGATGCCGCCGAAGGGCCGATGCCACAGACCAAGTTCGTGACCTCCAAGGCGCTGAAACTGGGCCTGCGCCCCATCGTGGTGGTCAACAAGGTCGACAAACCGGATGGAGAGCCTGACCGCGCGCTTGACGAATGTTTCGACCTTTTCGCCAATCTCGATGCCAGTGAAGAGCAGCTGGATTTTCCCGCGATGTATGCCTCTGGCCGCTCAGGCTGGGCCGATCATACGCTGGACGGGCCGCGCAGCGGTCTGGATGCGTTGTTCGATCTGATCCTCGAACATGTCCCTGCCCCGGCCCAGCTTGCCGATATCGACAAGCCATTCACGATGCTGGCCACCACATTGGGCGCCGACCCTTTTCTGGGCCGGATGCTGACGGGCCGGGTGGAGACAGGGACGTTGAAGGCGGGCCAGACCATCAAGGCAATGGCACGCGACGGTACCCTGATCGAGAATTTCCGTGCCACCAAGATCCTCGCGTTCCGAGGGCTTGAGCAAACCGCGATTGACGTGGCCGAAGCTGGCGACATCGTTTCCATCGCCGGCATGACCAAGGCCACCGTGGCCGATACGCTGGCCGATCAATCGGTCGCTGACGCGATCCCCGCACAGCCCATCGACCCACCGACCATCACCGTCACCTTCGGCATCAACGACAGTCCGCTGGCCGGCCGTGATGGCAAAAAGGTACAATCCCGCGTGATCCGCGAGCGCCTGATGAAAGAGGCGGAATCAAACGTCGCCATCAAGGTCACCGACACGCCCGGCGGCGACGCGTTTGAGGTTGCGGGCCGCGGCGAACTTCAGATGGGCGTTCTGATTGAAAACATGCGGCGCGAAGGCTTTGAGCTTTCGATCTCCCGCCCGCAGGTTCTGTTTCAGGAAATCGACGGCGTGCGCCATGAACCGATCGAGGAAGCCACCATCGACGTGGATGACGAATACTCCGGCGCCGTGATCGAAAAGATCACCGGCGTGCGCAAGGGCGAATTGGTCGAGATGAAACCGGCCGGGGCCGGCAAGACCCGCATCATCGCACACGTGCCGTCACGCGGCCTCATCGGTTATCACGGTGAATTCCTGACTGACACGCGCGGCACCGGGGTCATCAACCGCGTCTTCCACGACTGGGCGCCGCACAAGGGGCCCATCCCGGGCCGCCGCGCGGGTGTCCTGATCTCGATGGAGAACGGCACCTCCGTCGCGTTCGCGCTGTGGAACCTGGAAGAACGCGGCAAGATGATGATCGGCGCACAGGCGGATGTGTATACGGGCATGATCATCGGCGAACACAGCCGTGAAAATGATCTGGAAGTGAACCCGCTCAAGGGTAAGAAACTGACCAACGTGCGGGCCTCCGGCACGGATGAAGCCGTACGCCTCACAACGCCCAAGATCCTGTCGTTGGAAGAAGCCATTGCCTATATCGACGATGACGAACTGGTCGAAGTGACGCCCAACGCGATCCGGCTGCGCAAGCGCTATCTCGACCCGCACGAGCGCAAGCGGATGGCCAAGGCGGGTTGAACCCGCAGGCATTTCGGAGGCTCTGCCTCCGGACCTCCGGGTTTTTTAAACCATTTGGAAGATCAGTCTGTGGTTTCGACGATCAGCAGTTCGCGTTCGGAGGCACCGCGGGCGTGGTTTAGGGCGGCTTGATAGGCCGCTGAGTGGTAGCATTTTTCCGCCGTCTCAACGTCAGGGAAGCGGGCCACGACGTTGCGGGGCCGTTCCTTGCCTTCAAGCTGAACGAAACGGCCACCACGGGCAATGAATTCGCCCCCGTGTTCCGCGATGGCGACCGTCGCGCCGGCGGCGTATTTCTTGTAAGCCTCTTCATCGGTCACGGTGACATGTGCAATCCAGAGTGCGCCCATCGGTCTATCCTTTCAGTGTTTGTTCAGCAGCGGCGATGGCGGCTTCTGCCTTTTCGGCACTCGCCGCACCGCCCTGCGCCATATCGGGCCGTCCACCGCCCCCCTTGCCCCCCAGCGCCGCAACAGCGGCCTTGAGCATGTCAACCGCCGAGACGGTGTCGGTCAGATCCTTGGTCACCCCTGCCGCAAGGGCGGCCTTGCCACCGGTATCGGCGATCAGCAGAACCGCACCGGTGCCCAGACGATCCTTGTGTTCGTCCACGAGGGCCGGCAGATCCTTGCCGGTGACCCCCTGCAGGACCTGCGAGATGAATTTCACCCCGCCAACGTCCCGGGCCTCCGGAGCGGGAGCGCCGCCACCGCCCGCCATTGCCAGTTCGCGGCGCAGTTGCGCCACTTCATTGGACAGGCTCTTGCGTTCGTCCAAAAGCGCGCGCACCCGCTCCGGCACATCCTGTGCGGAGGTCTTCAGCGTCAGGGCCGTTTTCGCCAGAAGGTGATCCTGCCCGCGCAGATAATCCAGCGCGGCTTGCCCGGTCAACGCCTCGATCCGGCGCACGCCTGCGCTGCTGGCGCTGTCGCCCAGCAGGACAAATGAACCGATGTCCCCTGTCCGCTGCACATGGGTCCCGCCGCACAGTTCCAGCGAATAGGTCGCCCCATCCGTGCCCTTGCCGGATCCGTCCTGCCGACCCATCGACACGACCCGCACCTCGTCGCCGTATTTCTCTCCGAAAAGGGCCTGCGCGCCAAGGGCACGGGCATCATCGGGGGTCATGATCCGCGTCTCGACCGGCGCGTTCTGGCGGACGTAGGTGTTCACCTCCGCCTCGACCTTTTCGATCTCATCAAGGCTCAGGGCCTTGGCATGGCTGAAGTCAAAGCGCAGACGGTCCGCCGCGTTCAGCGATCCGCGCTGTGACACATGGTCTCCCAATGCGCCGCGCAGGGCCTCGTGCAGCAGGTGCGTGGCCGAATGGTTGGCGCGGATTGCGGTGCGCCGGGCGTGATCAACCTCCAGCACCGCCGCCTGTCCGGGTGCGACCCGGCCCTCGGTCACGCGCCCGATATGGGCGAAAACGCCTGCGGTCTTGCGGGTGTCGGTGATGGTCACGACACCCGTTTCGGTGCGCAGCATGCCGGTATCCCCGACCTGCCCGCCGGATTCGGCGTAAAAGGGCGTCTGGTTCAAGGCAATCTGCACGTCCGCGCCATCCTCGGCGTCCGCAACCATGGCGCCCCCGGCAACAATGGCCACGATCTGCCCTTCGGCGGTTTCATTCTCATAGCCCAGGAAATCCGTCGTGCCATGCTGGTCTGCCACATCGAACCAGACGGTGGCATCGGCCGCCTCTCCCGAACCGGACCAGGCTGCGCGCGCCTTTGCCTTCTGTTCGGCCATCGCGGCGTCAAACCCGTCCGTGTCCACCATGCGGTCCTGTTCGCGCAGCGCGTCCTGGGTCAGGTCCAGCGGAAAACCATACGTGTCATAAAGCTTGAATGCCGCCGCACCGGGCAAAGCCGCGCCTTCGGGAAGCGCGCCTACCTCCTCCTCCAGCAGCTTCAGTCCCCGCTCAAGCGTCTGTTTGAACCGGGTTTCTTCCTGTTCCAGCGTTTCGGTGATCAGCGCCTGCGCCTGTCCCAGCTCCGGATAGGCCGTGCCCATCTGCTGGATAAGCGCGGGCACCAGGCGATGCATCAACGGATCCCTTGCCCCCAACAGATGTGCGTGCCGCATCGCACGCCGCATGATCCGGCGCAGGACATAGCCGCGCCCGTCATTGCTGGGCATCACCCCGTCCGCCATCAGGAACGATGTCGACCGCAGATGATCCGCGATCACCCGGTGATGCACATTGCCTGCCCCGAAGGGATCGACACCCAGCGCATGACCGCTCGCCTCGATCAGGCTGCGCATCGTGTCGGTCTCGTAATTGTCGTGCTGACCCTGCAGCAGTGCGCCGATCCGTTCCAGCCCCATCCCGGTGTCGATCGACTGCATTTCCAGCGGTTTCATGCTGCCGTCTTCGAACTGTTCGTTCTGCATGAAAACGATGTTCCAGATCTCGATGAAGCGGTCGCCGTCCTCTTCGGGTGTGCCCGGCGGGCCGCCGGGGATGTGATCCCCGTGGTCATAGAATATCTCGGTGCAGGGGCCACAGGGTCCCGTCGGTCCCATCCGCCAGAAATTATCGTCGGTGGGAATGCGGATAATCCTGTCGTCAGGCAGACCGGCAACCTTCTTCCAGATGTCCGCCGCTTCGTCATCGGTGTGATAAACTGTGACCAGCAGGCGATTGGCATCAATGCCGAATTCGACCGTCAACAATTCCCAGGCGAAGGCGATCGCCTCCGCCTTGAAGTAATCGCCAAAGCTGAAGTTGCCCAGCATCTCGAAAAACGTATGGTGGCGCGCGGTGTATCCGACATTGTCCAGATCGTTGTGCTTGCCGCCGGCGCGCACACATTTCTGGGCCGTTGTGGCGCGCACATAGTCGCGGGTTTCGATCCCGGTGAACAGGTTCTTGAACTGCACCATGCCCGAGTTGGCAAACATCAGCGTCGGGTCATTGCGCGGCACCAGCGGGCCCGACGCGACAACCGCATGGCCCTGCTTTTCGAAGTAGGACAGGAACGTGGATCTGATGTCGTTGAGCGTTTTCATCTGTGTTGCCTTCGGCGGGTCAATGTCCGTTCCCAAATAGCCTTGGTGCACGGGCCTGTCCACAGCGCGCAGATGTAAAAGGGGCGCAGGATCAACCCGCGCCCCTTTCAGTGCTGCATATTCGGAAAAAGGGGCGGTTTCACGCCTCCAGAATATCGATGTCGTCTTCTTCTGATCCATCAAAATCGAGGCCATGCGCTGCGCGGATCTTGTCCTCGATCTCATGCGCCATGGCTTCGTTCTCCTTCAGGAACAGCTTGGCGTTCTCGCGCCCCTGCCCGATGCGTTCATCACCGTAGGAGAACCACGAACCAGACTTGTCCACGATCCCGGCCTTCACGCCCATGTCCAGCAGTTCGCCCATCTTGGAGATGCCTTCGCCATACATGATGTCGAATTCCACCTGCTTGAAAGGTGCTGCGACCTTGTTCTTCACCACTTTCACGCGGGTGGCGTTGCCCACCACTTCGTCGCGGTCCTTGAGCGACCCGATGCGGCGGATGTCCAGCCGGACGGAGGAATAGAACTTCAGCGCGTTGCCACCCGATGTCGTTTCGGGGGAGCCGAACATGACCCCGATCTTCATCCTGATCTGGTTGATGAAGATCACCATGCAATTGGAGCGCGAGATCGAACCCGTGAGCTTGCGCATCGCCTGGCTCATCAACCGGGCCTGCACGCCGACGCTGCTGTCGCCCATGTCGCCTTCAAGTTCGGACTTCGGGGTCAGCGCCGCGACCGAATCCACGATCACCATGTTCACCGCGCCGGAGCGCACGAGCGTATCGGTGATCTCAAGCGCCTGTTCGCCGGTATCGGGCTGGCTGATCAGCAACTCGTCAATATCGACGCCCAGTTTGCGCGCATACTGCGGATCAAGCGCATGTTCCGCGTCCACAAAAGCGCAGACACCGCCCGCCTTTTGCTGCTCGGCCACGCAATGCAGGGTCAGCGTGGTCTTGCCGGAGGATTCAGGTCCGTAAATCTCGACAATGCGGCCCATCGGCAACCCGCCGATCCCCAGCGCGATATCCAGGCCAAGCGATCCGGTGGAGCTGGACTTGATATCCTGAATGGCCCCTTCGGAGCCCAGTTTCATGATCGAGCCCTTGCCGAACTGCCGTTCGATCTGCGCCAGCGCACTATCGAGCGCCTTCTGCTTTTCCGCTGCTTTCTTGTTGTCCATTGTCAAAAGATCTGCCGTTGCCATATGCCTATTCCCTTAGTGTCATACCCGTCACCCTTCCGCAATGAGAAGGCCGCGGGACTGCTTTGTTTGTTCCTCTAATGTTCTCTATGGGACCAAAGCAGGAACATTTCAATCAATTTATTTGCTTCAACATCTTTTGGCCAAGGTGGTTAAGAAGTAGTTTACGGCAATGAGATTAGGGATGTTTCTTTTGAGGGGGAATGCAGGTGCTTGTTTTCTTTAAGGAAAGGCTCGCATTCCTTTCTGTGCCAAAGACCGGGACAACCGCCTATGAAGCCGCGCTGGCGCCGCGCGCGGATATGGTGATCACCGAACCGCCGATGCTGAAACACGCGCCGGTCTACCGCTACAACCGATTCATTCGGCCGATGTTCCTGAAAGTATGCGATGCGGAACTGGAACTGATGGCCGTCATGCGCGAACCCGTATCGTGGTTGGGCAGCTGGTATCGCTATCGGCAGCGGCCCTTCATGAAGGGCAAACCCAACAGCACCCATGGCATCAGCTTTGATGAATTTGTCCTCGCCTACATGAAGGGCAACAAACCCGGGTTTGCCGATGTGGGCAGTCAGCTGAACTTCATGAAGGCGCAGCCAAACGGCACCGGGATCACCCATTATTTCCGTTATGAAGACCAGTCGCGCCTGCAGCAGTTCCTGTCGGACAGGCTGGATGTTTCGCTGGACCTGAAGCGCGAAAACGTCTCCCCCGCGATACCGCTGTCGCTCTCGCCGGATGTGGAGCGACGCTTCAAGCGCAAATTTGCAGAGGAATTCGCCCTTTACGCATCCATCGACTGAACCCGCTCGTGGCGTCCAAACACCATTCGGGCATCGGAGGGAGGCCGATACCACGCCGCGTCTAATGCAGTTGGCGGTGCACCGTTTCTGTCAGTTCGGTCAGCGAGAATGGTTTGGGCAGGAAAACGGAATTGGGGATCTTGGTCTGCTTTTCGCCGAAACTGTCTTCTGCATATCCCGACACGAAAACCACCCGAACCTCGGGCCGTGCCTTGAGCGCCTCGCGCACCCAGCTGGGGCCATCCATGCCCGGCATGACCACATCCGTGACGAAGACGTCAATACTCAGGCTTTCGTCTTCGAGCGTCTTGAGCGCGGCTTCGGCGGAATCGGCCTCCAGCACCGTATACCCCCGGAGCCTCAACGCCCGGCTGGCAAAGGCGCGCACGGGGGCTTCATCTTCGACAAGCAGGATTACGCCATCTTCATGTTTCGCCAACGGCTGCAGCCCCGGCTTGGCCGTTTTGGCGGGACGGTCCTTGGGTATCTCCATCACCGGAAAATAGAGGGTAAAGGTCGTCCCACTGCCCGGAATGGAATCGGCAAAGATGAACCCACCGGTCTGCTTGATGATGCCGTAGGCGGTCGAAAGACCAAGACCTGTCCCTTCGCCTGTGCGTTTCGTGGTGAAGAATGGCTCAAACACCTTCTCCAGCTTGTCGGGCGCTATCCCGGTCCCGTCGTCGCAGACCTGAACGGTGACATAATCCCCGGCAGGCACTTTGGCCCGGTCGCGGTTCAGCGGCGCGGCAAGCGTCGTGCATTCGGTGATGATCTTGATCTCGCCGCCGCCGGGCATGGCGTCGCGCGCGTTGACGACAAGGTTCATCAGCACCTGTTCAAGCTGTCGCTTGTCGGCCCGGATCGGTTGCAGAACCGGGTCATGGCTCAGCGTGAGGGTGATCTTTTCACCGACAAGACGGTTCAGCAGATGGGTCAGGTCCGCCAGCGTGTCCCGCATGTCCAGCTTCTCAGGCTGCAGCGTCTGCTTGCGCGAAAATGCCAGAAGCTGTCCCACAAGTGCTGCCGCCCGGTTGGCATTCTGGTTGATCTGCATCAGATCGGCATAATCGGTATCGCCCTGATCATGCCGCAGCAACAGCAGATCGCAATGGCCGGATATGGCGGTAAGCAGGTTGTTGAAATCATGCGCCACGCCGCCCGCCAACTGCCCGATGGCCTGCATTTTCTGGCTTTGCACGAATTTTGCCTCAAGGGACTTGAGCTCTGTTGCGTCATGCATCACGGCGATCAGGGCACGTTCGCCATTCTCCGTTATGGGATTGAGCACGACCTGAACAAACACTTCCTTGTCCGCACGGGTCAGGCGCAGGAATTCCGATTTCTGCACCATCCGCCCCGCCAGCGTATCCCCAAGCCAATCCGTGATCGACCGACCCAACCCTTCCATGAGGTCCGATAGGTGCGCCTCGTTGGTCAGCGAAACCCCGATCAGATTGGACGCCATCCGGTTGAAGGATTGCACCTGCCCGTCCGGGGCCACCTTGACCATGGGGACCGGAAGGTCGTGAAAGGCTTGCCAGCTTTGGGTTTGGGTGCCGCCATCCGCAGTGGGCAGCAGATAGATCGCGCGCCGACCCGCCCCTGCGTCCACCTCGGCCACAAGCCGGTGCTGGACACCTTCCGCCGTGCTGACCGCACAGGCCTGTCCGGGCTGGATCGGCAGCGTGGTGAACAACCTGTCCAGCGCCTTGACACGTCCCCCCACCAGAACGCGCGCGGCATCGTTCATGAACAGGATCGCATCGGTGCGCCCCACCATGATCATCGGCAACGCCAGCCCTTCGGGCGCGCTGCGGGTGGCGGGCCGGGCCGCGATCTGTTCGATCCGCCAAACGAATTCCGCCCCCGGTGCTTCGTGCACGGACAAACGCATCTGGCCGGTCCGTGTCACGATGTCCTCCTGCGCGGCACCGGACGACGCGGCACGGGTCTGCAACCGGAACAAGAGCCCACCCGGATCGGCAAAGGTCGCGTTCAGGACACCTGCAAGCGTTGCAGTGTCCGGCACGACGTATCTTGCCCTGGCCGCCGGATTGGCGGACAGGATCGCCCCATCGGCACCGGCGATAAAACTGGGGGTCGAATCCTTTTCGATAAAATCGGCAATCATGAGTGTCTGCGCCTGCGCAATCTTCGTGTCGCTGCGGCCACGGACCCAGACGACGGCGGCACAGATAAGAATGGTCAACGCCCCCGCCGCCAGCCCCAGCGTGACAACTCGGATGGGTGACACCAATGCCAGCACACCCAGCAGAAGCGCGAGGGCAAGCAACATCTCCGCCCTGTGCCCGCTGATGACAGCAGATTGCGGAAAGCTCAACCAGCCTGCTTTGGAAGTCTGCGTTTTCAATTGGGCGCCCTTGAGCATTTGAGAAAGGGGGACGTGACAGAATCGTTCAACCATTACGCAGGCGAAGTGTTAATTGCTGCTTAACCTAAACGAACTTACAAGCGCAGGTTGTTGATGTCTACTGCTGCGCCCGCTGAAGCTGCACCACGAAAAACCCATCCCCCTCCGCACCAACATCAAAACGTTCCTGCGCGATTACCTGCCACGCAGGATTGCATGCCACGAAAGCCGCGACCCGCTCCTCGTTCTCCTCCTGCAAGACGGAACAGGTCGCATAGACCAGAATACCATTTTCTGACACATACTCAGACGCTTGGGAGAGGATGTTATCCTGAATTTCACCAAGCTCAACCAGCCGTTCCGGGCGTAGCAGCCATTTCGCCTCCGCCGCCCGCCGCCAGGCACCGGACCCCGAACAGGGCGCGTCACAAAGGACCACATCAAAAGGCGCATGCCGCGCGACCTCTGCCGTTGGAAGCTGGGTGATCTGGACGCCGGCACGCTCTGCCCGCGCGGGCAGGTCCGCCATCCGCGCGGGATCGATATCATGGGCAAAGACCTTGCGTGACCTGTCCATCGCCAGGGCCAGCGTCTTGCCCCCGCCGCCGGCACAAAAGTCCAGCACCCGCCCCCCAGCTGGCAAGCCTGCCGTCACCGCCTGGCTTGACGCATCCTGAAGTTCGACCTCACCGGACAGAAAGACCCGCGCCTGCCGGACCTTGCGCGCGCCCTCTATGACCGTCAGTGCACTTGCAGCGCGGGGATTGGGCGCTGTCGTGACACCGTCCGCCTGCAATGCCTGCTGTGCCTCTGCCCGCGTCGTCACCGCCAGATTGACCCGCAGGAACACCGCCGCACGCTCCTGCAATGCCAGCGCGGTCTCCAATGCTTGCGTCCCCAACGCGGCTTCAAACCTGTCCACCAGCCAATCTGGCAGGTTGAAGATCACCCGCTTATGCGTTGGTTCTGTTGGAAACTCCCGCTCCTGCATCGTCAAGGGCGGGGGCGCGTGACCAGCACCGTCGAACAGGGTGTCAAGCGGAGCGCCCTGGGCATGCAGCAACCCGATCATCAGGGCACGGGGGCTGTCGCCTTGCCCGTAATGCGCCGCCGTCGCGCGACACCGCAGGACGTCAAAGACATGATCCCGAATGGCCGCGCGGTCCTTGGACCCCGCAAACCGCCGTTTGCGCCCCCATCGGGTCAACGCCTGTTCCGCTGCCTGCCCCTCGGCAATGTCGCCCAGCACCTCAATGGCTGCGGCCACCCGCGCACCCGGTGTCATCGGCCCAAAGCCACATAAAGAACGAGCCGTACCATCTTGTTTTCCCTACCCAACCCTGTAATTTGGGCTTTCACGGGTGATCTGCACGTCATGCACATGGCTTTCTTTGAGGCCGGCCCCGGTGATCTTCACGAAATGGCAGTTCTGCCGCATCTCCGGCACCGTCGCGCAGCCTGTATAGCCCATCGCGGCGCGCAAACCGCCCACCAACTGATGCACCACCGCGTTGGCGGACCCCTTGTAAGGCACCTGCCCCTCGATCCCTTCGGGCACCAGTTTGTCGGACGCCGCGTCCTTCTGAAAATACCGGTCCGCCGATCCACGCGCCATCGCACCCAGCGACCCCATGCCGCGATAAGACTTGAAGCTACGCCCTTGATACAAAATCACTTCTCCGGGGCTTTCGTCAGTGCCCGCGATCATGCTGCCGACCATGGCGCAGGACGCGCCCGCCGCAATCGCCTTGGCAAAATCGCCCGAGAACTTGATGCCGCCATCGGCAATCACCGGCACATCGCCCGCCGCGGCCGCGCAATCCATGATCGCGGTCAACTGCGGCACGCCGACGCCCGCCACCATCCGCGTGGTACAGATGGACCCCGGCCCGATCCCCACCTTGACCGCATCCGCGCCCGCATCGATCAAGGCGCGCGTCGCCTCCCCGGTGGCGACATTGCCCGCCACCACCTGCACCTCGTTCGACAGCGCCTTGGCACGGGTTACCGCCAGGGCGACCCCTTCGGAATGACCATGAGCGGTGTCGATGACGATCATGTCGACGCCCGCATCCACCAGCGCCTGGGACCGCTCAAACCCCGCATCGCCCACAGTGGTCGCCGCTGCCACCCGCAGGCGGCCCAGGCTGTCCTTGCAGGCGGTCGGGTTCAGCACCGATTGTTCGCTGTCTTTCAACGTCAGGAGCCCAGTCAGGACGCCCTTACCGTCCGTCACCAGCAACTTCTCGATGCGGCGGGCCTTCATCAGGCTCAATGCCTCGTCCCGGTCGGCAGGTTCGTGCAGGATGGCAAGATTATCGTTCGTCATCATGACCTTGACAGGCGTCGTGTCATCAGACGCAAAGCGCATGTCACGGTTCGTGACGATCCCCACAACCCGGCCCCTTTCATCCACGACAGGAAAACCGGACACGTTATACCGCTCTTGCAGCGCCTTGGCGTCGGCAAGCGTCTGATCGGGGGTCAGGGTGATCGGGTTGTAGACGATCCCGCTTTCGAACCGCTTGACCCGGCGGATTTCGCGTGCCTGTTCCTCCACGGTCAGGTTGCGGTGCACCACGCCCATGCCGCCCGCTTGCGCCATGGCAATGGCCATCCGCCCTTCCGTCACCGTGTCCATCGCGGAACTGAGCAGCGGAATGTTCAGCGCAATCGCGCGGGTCACATGGGTGCGGGTGTCTGCCGTCGACGGCAGCACCGAAGAAGCCCCCGGCACAAGCAGTACATCATCAAAGGTAAGGGCCTCACGAATCTCCATCACACATCCTCGCTGCATGGGGTCATTTGGCACGCATCCTTCTCACGGACCGGACCGGATGGAAAGGGGCAGACGGGCCAATGGGTCGCATTTGCCGCGCCCCATCCCCCACACTGTCCCGCGGCTTGCCGCGACAGGACCGGGAAGTGACGCAGCCGGGCTTTCCAATGCGCCCCCACCCGCTATGTTGCGGCAACACTTGCACAAAGGCAGACCGAGATGAGCGACGACCCCCTTGTGATTTTTACCCCGTCCGGCAAGCGCGGCCATTTCGCCAAGGGCACGCCCATTCTGACGGCGGCGCGGCAGCTGGGGGTGGATCTCGATTCCGTCTGTGGCGGGCGGGGCATCTGCTCCAAGTGCCAGATCACGCCAAGCTACGGGGAGTTCCCCAAGCACAAGGTGACCGTGCGCGACGACGCCCTGTCAGAGTGGAACGCGGTCGAACAACGCTATGATGACAAGCGTGGCCTGCCCAAGGGGCGGCGTCTGGGCTGTCAGGCAACCGTGCAGGGCAACGTGGTCATCGACGTGCCGCCCGAAAGCCAGGTGCACAAGCAGGTCGTGCGCAAACGGGTGGAGGCGCGCGATATCATCCTCAACCCCTCCACCAAGCTGTTCTACGTTGAGGTGGCCGAGCCGGACATGCACGACCCCTCCGGCGATCTGGAGCGGCTGCGCGACGCGCTGCGCGACCAATGGCAATTGGAAAATGTCGCCGCCGACCTGCATATCCTGCAGGTGATGCAGCCGATCCTGCGCAAGGGCGCGTGGAAGGTGACAGTCGCCGTGCATCTGGGGGACAATGAAAACGCGCCGCGCATCATGCACATCTGGCCCGGCTATCATGATGGCACGGTCTACGGCGTTGCGGTGGACCTTGGTTCCACCACCATTGCCGCACACCTGTGTGATCTGGCCAGCGGTGAAGTCGTCGCCTCCTCCGGCGTGATGAACCCGCAGATCCGCTTTGGCGAGGATCTGATGAGCCGCGTCAGCTACGCGATGATGAACGCCACCGGGGCGGATGAAATGACCCGCGCGGTGCGCGATGGCATGAACGGCCTTTTCGCGCAAATCGCCGCCGAGGCCGAATTGGACCCCAAGCTGATCGTGGACGCGGTCTTTGTCTGCAACCCGGTGATGCACCATCTCTTTCTGGGCATCGACCCTTTCGAGTTGGGGCAAGCCCCCTTCGCGCTGGCCACTTCCAACGCCCTGCGTCTGCGCGCCGATGATCTGGACCTGAACATCCACCCTTCCGCCCGCGTCTACATGCTGCCCTGCATCGCCGGGCACGTGGGTGCCGATGCCGCCGCCGTGGCGCTCAGCGAAGCGCCGGAGAAATCAGACGATCTGGTACTGGTCGTCGATGTCGGCACCAACGCCGAAATCCTGCTGGGCAACCGTGAAAAGGTGCTGGCCTGTTCATCCCCCACCGGTCCCGCCTTTGAAGGCGCGCAGATCTCTTCCGGCCAGCGTGCCGCCCCCGGCGCGATTGAACGGGTGAAGATTGACCCACAGACCAAGCTGCCGCGCTTCAAGGTGATCGGCTGCGATCTGTGGTCCAATGATGATCGGTTTGCCGCCGCCATCGCCAGCACCGGTGTCACCGGCATCTGCGGCTCCGGCATCATCGAGATGGTGGCCGAAATGCGCATGAACGGCATTGTGGACGCCGCCGGGCTGATCGGCTCCCCGGATCAGACGGGGTCTTCCGCCGTGTTCCCCGATGGCAGAACGCATAGCTATCTGGTCCATGACGGCACCGCCGACGGCGGCCCGAAGATCACCGTCACCAACCGCGACATCCGGGAAATCCAGATGGCCAAGGCCGCGCTTTATTCCGGTGCGCGGTTACTGATGGACAAGTTCGGTGTCGACAAGGTGGACCGCATCGTGCTGGCCGGGGCCTTTGGCGCGCATATCTCTACCAAACATGCCATGGTGCTGGGAATGATCCCCGATGCGCCGCTCGACAAGGTTTCTTCCGCCGGGAACGCGGCAGGCACCGGTGCGCGCATCGCCCTTCTGAACCGCGAGGCCCGGGCCGAGATCGAAGCGACCGTGCGCGCCATCCACAAGGTCGAAACCGCGATCGAGCCGCGTTTTCAGGAACATTTCGTCAACGCCTCCGCCATCCCCAACGCGGTCGAACCCTTTCCGATCCTGCGCAATCTGGTTAACCTGCCCGATCAGACCTTCAACACCGGTGACGGTGAAGGGTCGGCGCGCGGCGGACGCCGCAGGCGCAGGGGATAGCCATGCAAAACGAAGAACAGCGCGAATTCTGGAGCGACAAGGTCGGCGACATCTGGGTGAACCGGCGCGCGGCGATGGACATCAAGCTCGCTCCCGTGCTGGAGGCTCTGCTGGAGCGTGCCGCAATCCGTGAGGGCGAACAGATCCTCGACATCGGCTGCGGGGCTGGCACCAGCAGTTTTGAAGCGGCGCAGCGCACCGGGCCGAAAGGCCATGTCATTGGTGCCGACATCTCTGAGACGCTGCTGGCCGACGCGCGCGCCCGCGCCACGGGCTATCCGAACGTCCGGTTTGACAACTGCGACGCACAAACACATGATTTTGCGCCTGAAAGTGTCGATCTGATCATGTCCCGCTTTGGCGTGATGTTCTTCGCCGATCCCCCGGCGGCCTTTGTAAACATGGCCCGCGCGCTGAAGCCCGGAGGCCGCATGGTCTTTGCCACATGGGGGTCGATCGGCGAAAACCCGTTCTTCACCATGCCCGCCGCTGTCAGCAAGACCGTCCTTGGCCCGCGCGACCGCACCGACCCGGACGCCCCCGGCCCCTTCGCACTGCGCGACATCGACCGGGTCAAGGGCATCCTGAATGGTGCGCCACTGGCCGAAATCAAGGCCGAAGAGGTGCCCGTCACCCTTACCCCGCCCGGCACCGCCGAAGACGTGGCAGCGCTCATGTGCCAGATCGGCCCGGCGCACAGCGCGCTGAACCATTTCGACGCCGACGAAGCACAGCGCCGTGCACTGATGGAAGCCTTGATCGACGCGCTGGACCCCTACGTCACGGCGGGTGGTGTCTGCATCCCCGGCCTGATCAACATGTTTTCCGCGCGCAAGGGCTGACCCTCCCCTTGACGGCACGCGCGCACCCGATTACCTCCGACACACTGGTGCGCGGGTATGGTGAAAAGGTATCACGGCAGCTTCCCAAGCTTTAGTTACGGGTTCGATTCCCGTTACCCGCTCCAGCTTCCTTCAACGCATCCAGACCGTCCTGCGGCGCATGTGCCAGCGCATGCTTGGTGCGTTCCAGCAGGTCCAGAAAGCGCCGTGCAGCCTGCATCCGGGCATTAACCTCCTCGATCTTGCGGTCCAGAAACGCTTGCGCGTCAAAATCCTCTGCGGTCTGGGCGGCAAGCTGTCCCATGATCAGGGTGATATCGGCAATGCTCAGCCCGGCCGCCTGCGCGTCCTTGATCACCTCAAGCGTCAGCACGGCATCCTCGGGGTAGATGCGGTATCCGTTCCCGGCGGCGGCATCCACGTCCGAATGGATCAATCCGTGCCGTTCATAGAACCGGATCGTGTCGCGGCTCACCTCTGCCTTCTTTGCCAATTCACCAATCCGCATCATGCCTCCAAAACCATTGACAATGGTCCATGGTCTGTAGCACAGTGGGAGCCATCCTTCAACCTTAAGCAAGGAGAAACCGATGGCACATACCTGCCAAAGCTGCGGCATGCCGCTGAACAAAGACCCCCAAGGTGGCGGATATGAAGCGGACGGTGCCAAAAGCACCCTCTACTGCTCCATCTGCTACGATCAGGGCACCTTTCGCCATCCCGACGCCACGGTGCAGGAATTCCAGCAACACTGCGTCGAGGCGCTGATGCGATCGGGCATGCCCAAGATCATGGCGTGGCTTTTCACCCGCGGCATCCCCCGTCTGAGCCGCTGGAAAAACGCCTGAAGCGGCGGGGCGGCACCCTACCCCATCAGCACGTCGCCGAAACTGTCGCGCAGGTTGCGTTTCAGCACCTTGCCGGTCGCGTTGCGCGGCAATTCATCGGTGAACACAACCCGGTCCGGCACCTGCCACTTGGCGATCTTGCCGTCGAAAATCGCAAGGATCTCCGCTTCGTCCGGGTCTTCTCCTGCGGCTTTCACCGCGACCAGCACGGGGCGTTCATCCCACTTGGCATGTCGCGCCCCGATCACCGCTGCGTCCGCAAGCTTGGGATGCGCGATGGCGATGTTTTCCAACTCCACCGAACTGATCCATTCGCCGCCCGACTTGATGATATCCTTGGACCGGTCGCGGATGGTGACATAGCCGTCCTGGTCCATCGTGGCGACATCGCCGGTATCGAACCAGCCGTTCGTCAATGTCTGTTCGCGGGTCGAATGGAAATAACTGTCCAGTATCCAATGCCCACGGGTGACCAGCGCGCCCTGCGCCTCCCCGTCATGCGGCAGCGGATTGCCGTCGTCATCAAGGATTTCCAACTCCACTCCGAACACCGGCCGCCCCTGGTTTTCCCGCAACGCGTGCTGTGCGCCGACAGTCAGATCACCGTGTTTGGCCAGCGGCTGGTTCACCGTGCCGATGGGCGACATTTCCGTCATGCCCCAGGCGTGGATCGTGTCGACACCGTATTCCTCTCGGAAGGCTGTGATCATCGACGGCGGACAGGCCGAACCGCCCACAACCGTTCGGTTGAGGCTGGCAAGTGTGCTGCCGCTCTTTCGCGCCTCGCCCAGCAGGCCCAGCCAGATCGTCGGCACGCCCATCGACACCGTCACCTTGTAGGTGTCGATCAGCCCGACCAGCGATGGCCCGTCAAGGCCCGGTCCCGGCAGGACCAACTGCGACCCGCTCATCGCGCAGGCATAGGGCGCGCCCCAGGCGTTTACGTGGAACATCGGCACCACCGGCAGCACCACATCGCGCGCCGCAAAGGCCACGCTGTCGGCAAGGTTCACCGCAAAGGCATGCAGAACGGTGGACCGATGGGAGTACAGAACACCCTTGGGATTGCCGGTTGTTCCCGAAGTATAGCAAAGGCTTGACGCGGTTTGTTCATCCATGTCCGGCCAGTCGTAACCGTCATCCCCCGAGGAGACCAGATCGTCATAGAACACCAGACCCGGCAGCGCTTTGGCGGCTTCGGCATCGGCCCCTTCCATCAGCACCAGATGTTCCAGATGCTCCAGCTTGTCGCGGATGGCGGCGACCAGCGGCACAAAAGTCCTGTCGATGAACAGCACCTTGTCCTCGGCATGGTTGAGGATATAGACCAGTTGCTCGGGAAACAGCCGTGGGTTGATCGTGTGGCAGACGAAACCGCCCCCCGATGTGCCGAAATAAACCTCCAGATGCCGCCGGTTGTTCCAGGCAATCGTGCCACAACGCGCCTGCGGCTCCAGCCCCAATTTGCTCAGCGCTGAAGCCAGCTTGCGGGAATTGCGCGCCACCTGTCCCCATGTGCTTTGTTCCACCCCGCCGCCGGTGTTGACCGAGGTAACGGCACAATCGCGATGGTACCGTTCAGCGTGGGTGATCAGGCTTGAGATCAGCAGGGGTTGCGTCATCATCTGGCCGTGCATGGGTGGCGTCCTCCTCGGGTGCATCGGCGCGCACAGTGGCGCGGTCTGCGCTGTCTTGCAAGCATCCGCTGGCCCGCGTACCCCTAGGTCATGAATTTGATCTATCACACCCCGCTTGATGCCACGGCCCAGTTGGCGCACGGCCTGTCCGAACCACAGCCCCTTGCCATGGCCGACCGGGTGCGGTTCTCCGAAATCGACGCCCTGCATCACGTCAATAACGTCGCCTACATGAGCTGGTTCGAGCGGATGCGCATCCGCTACATGCAGGAGTGGGGCATTTCGGGGTATAACAGTGCGAAGGACCCCCGCATCGTGATCCGGTCGGGCACCATTCATTACCGTCAGGAAATGGTGCTGGACGAGGATTACATCGCCACCTGCGGATGCACGGCGTGGCGTAACAGTTCGTTTTCATTGAAACAACAGGTCTGGTCCGGGGGTACGCTTCGGACCACGTTCGACTGTGTGATCGTGCTGTTGCAGCCGGATGGCAGTGGTAAATACCCCATCCCGGACCCGGTCAAATCGCGTTTCGCCGCCGTGGATGGCGCACAGGAGGAAAGCTGATGTCAGTCACCGTTCGCCCGCTTGCGGCTCAGGATCGCGCCCGTTGGGATGTACTCTACAAGGGCTATGCCGACTTTTACGGCGTCCCGCAAACCCCTGAAATGCGGGACAAAGTCTTTGGCTGGCTGATGGACCCCGACCATACCAGCGCAGGTCTTGTGGCAGTGGATGAAACAGGCACCCTGATCGGCCTGACCCACTACCGCCCCTTCGCCAGCCCCCTGCGCGCCATCGACAATTGCTTTCTCGATGATCTGTTTGTCGATCCCGCGCAGCGCGGATCAGGTGCCGCAGAAGCCCTGATCGAAGGGGTGGCGGAGGTCGCGCGCCAGCGCGGCTGGGGCGTCGTGCGCTGGATCACGGCGGACGACAACTATCGGGGCCGTGGTGTGTATGACAAAGTCGCCAAGCGCACGATGTGGGTGACCTATGACCTCAATCCCGATGGGTGATCAGATAGCGCGCCAGCGCCGCCGTTGACGGATCGCGGGTCTCCGGGTCCTCCGCGCCCTCGATGACAGGTTGCAGCGACGTGGCCAATTCCTTGCCCAGTTCCACCCCCCACTGGTCATAGGAATTGATGCCCAGCACAACCCCCTCCACGAACACCCGGTGTTCGTAAAGGGCCACGATCTGACCTAGCATGAAGGGATCAAGCCGTTCATAAACCAGCGTGGTGGACGGCCGATTACCGGCAAAGACACGGTGGCGCGCCTGCCGGTCCTTTTCCAGCCCTGTCAAACCCTTGTCGGCCATCATGCGCGTGGCAACCGCCAGCGGTCGGCCCCGCATCAACGCTTCGGACTGCGCCAGGCAATTGGCCATCAACAGGTGGTGGTGATGCACAAGCTCGGGCTCGTGCCCATTGGCCGCGACCATGAATTCGCAGGGGATCACGCGGGTGCCCTGATGGATCAACTGGTAAAACGCATGCTGGCCATTGGTGCCGGCCGCGCCCCAGACCACGGGGCCGGAATGCATCGGCAAAGCCGCGCCATCCATCTGCACCGACTTGCCGTTCGATTCCATCTCCAGCTGTTGCAGATACGCGGGCAGCAGCGACAGGCGTTGGTCATAGGGTAACGCGGCGCGGGTGGCATACCCGCAGACCTGATTATGCCACAACCCCACCAGCGCCAGCATGATCGGCATGTTCTGCAAGGGTGTTGCGACGCGGAAATGCTGATCCATCGCCTGCGCGCCCCGCAGAAACGCATCAAACCCCTTGGGCCCGATCGCAATCATCAGCGACAGGCCAATCGGCCCCCAGACGGAATAGCGCCCCCCGACCCAGTCTTCGAAACCGAACACCTGATCCGGCGCGATGCCAAAAGCGGCGGTTTTCTCATCCGAGGTGCTGAGGGCTGCGAACTGAACCGCAGGGTTGCCGCCATGGTCCATCATCCACGCTTTGGCGGTGCGCGCATTGGTCATGGTTTCAATCGTGGTGAAGGTCTTGGAGGCCACGATGACCAGCGTGGTCTTCGCATCCAGTCCGCGCAGCGTATCGGCGATATGCGCCCCATCCACGTTGGACACGAAATGGCAGCGCGGCCCGTCGTGGTAAGGGGCAAGTGCGGCGACCGCCATCGCGGGGCCAAGGTCGGACCCGCCAATGCCGATGTTCACGACATCGGTGATGTCCCCCGCCCGCACCTTTTCGGCAAAAAGGCGCATACGTGCCAGCGTATCCAGCACCCCCGGCATGACATCCTGCCCATCCACCGTTACCGGCCCGCCATCAAGGTTGCGCAGCGCGGTATGCAGCACCGCGCGGCCTTCGGTGTCGTTGATCTTTTCACCGGCAAACATCGCATCACGCTTGGCCGCAACGCCCGTCGCATCGGCCAACGCCAGCAGGTCGGCGCGCGTGTCGCGGTCAATGTTGGTCTTGGCATAATCCAGCCGCATGTGCTGTGTCTGGACCGCGAAATCATCGGCGCGGTCCGCGTCTTCGAAAAGCGCCAGAATCGGCCGCTCCCCGATGGCGGCGTGACGGCTTTTCAGGGCTTCCCAGATATCCATCAGGCGGCCCAATGCACGGTCAGGTCGTTCAGAACGCTGGCAACCGGTGCCTTGTCCGGCGGCAAATGCAAGGCCCGGTCAAGGGCCGTGCGCTTGGCATCTCCGTAAATCAGCAGATGTTTTGCCATCGCGCCCCGCAACGCATGTGCAGGCAGGGTAACGCGGGCGGTCTGCCCCTCCGGCTGCACGGCACAAAGCAGCGGCGCACCGGGCGCAAGCGCCGCCTGCAACCCTTCCGCACCGGGAAAAAGCGAGGCCGTGTGCATGTCGTCCCCCATCCCCAGCAACAACAGCGAAATCGGCATTTCACCCTTGAGACTGCCTGCCACCTCGGCCGCCCCGGCAGTGGCATCCAGACCCGCGCGATAATACGGCATGAAGGCCGCTGTGGCAGCCTTGTCCACCAGCAGCCGTTTCTTGATGAGCGCGGCATTTGATTGCGGATCGTCTTCGTCGACCCAGCGTTCATCGGTCAGCATCACATGCACCCGGTCCCAGTCCAGATCGGTGGCGCACATCATGTCGAAAATCGGCCCCGGCGACGTGCCCCCTGGCACGGCAAAGGAGGCAAAGGGATGCACCAGCAGGCATTTGCGCAATTCGCTGGCAAGCGTGTCTGCCAGTTGCATCGCCAGCAGCTCCCGATCAGGGTATTCTATCAGTTTCATGGGCTTACCTTTCGCCATTCACGTCCGTCCCGGCGCATCAACTCCGCGGAATCCGTCGGACCATCCGACCCGCTGTCATAAGGTTTGGGCACGTCATTGCGCGCTTCCCACCCCTGAATGATCGGATCGGTCCAGGCCCAGGCCGCCTCGACCTCGTCGCCGCGCATGAACAGGGTCTGGTTGCCCCGGATCACGTCCATGATCAGCCGCTCGTAGGCGTCGACGTGATCTGTATCATCCCCCAGCGCTTCGGCAAAACTCATGTCCAGCGGCACATCAATCAGCCGCATGCCGCCCGGGCCTGGTTCCTTGATCGTCACGCCCAGCGTGATCCCTTCGTTCGGTTGCAACCGAATTGACAGCACATTGCGGTGCCGCCCGGCTTCCTCGGAAAATATGGAATGGGGCGTTTCCTTGAACACCACAGTGATCTCGGAGGACCGCGCCGCCATGCGTTTGCCCGTGCGCAGATAGAACGGTGTGCCGGCCCACCGCCAGTTGCTGATGTGCGTCTTGAGGGCGACAAAGCTTTCCGTGCGGGTCTTGGCATCCCCCACGGCGGTGCGATAACCGGGCATCTCCGCTTCGTTGCAAGCCTCCGCCTGATATTGCCCGCGGCTGATGTGATGCGGAAGAACGGGATCCAGCGCCCTGATAACCTTCAGTTTTTCGTCGCGCACCGCATCGGGGTCAAAGCGCGCCGGCGGCTCCATCGCGATGAGGCACAGCAATTGCATCAGGTGGTTCTGGACCATGTCCCGCATCGCGCCGGACTTGTCATAATATTCGCCGCGCCCGCCGACGCCGACCGTTTCAGCGACGGTGATCTGGATATGGTCCACGTATTGCGCGTTCCACAGGGGCTCAAACAGCATATTGCCGAACCGCACCGCCATCAGGTTCTGTACCGTTTCCTTGCCCAGGTAATGATCGATGCGGTAGATCTGATGTTCGTCGAAATGTTCGGCCAGCGTCGCGTTCAGCGCGCAGGCCGTCGCCAGATCCCGGCCAAAGGGCTTTTCCACCACGATGCGGGCCTGCGCATCCGCCATGCCCCACTTGTGCAGGCGTTCCGCCAGATCCCCGAACAGCGACGGTGAGACGGAGAAATAATACGCCTCAACCCGGCCTTCGCCCGCCATCAGCTTTTGCAGTTCCGACCATCCGGCCTCTCCCTTCGCGTCGATGGTGACATATTCAAGCCGGGCCAGAAACGCATCAAGATCTGCGGCCTTGTAGCTGGTATCACTGTTGAATTCGCCAATCGCGTCCCGCACCATCCGGCGGTAATCCTCCGCGCTCATATCGGACCGCGCGGCCCCCACCACCCGGGCATCGGGCGGCATTTGCCCTGCACAGAACCGCCGGAACAACCCCGGCAGGATCTTGCGCCGTGCCAGATCGCCGGTGCCCCCGAAGATCACCAGATCGAAGGGCGCCACTGGAATGACGCGTGACACCATATTGGGCATCTGCTGTTTGAGTTTGGCCATGTTCTGCTCCAACTGGCATGCAACTGTTAGCGCTACCATACTCAATTTTTCCCGCTTCACAAGGTCGTGCACCCTGCGGTCCATGGGCTTTCCATGGCGCGTGAAATATCTTAGCTGAGGGAACAATATCAGACGCGTTGAGACAAGGACCAATCATGAAAGACATGGCATCGGGGAATGCAGGCAAATTTCAGGACCCCGCCCTGACTGCCAAGGGAGAACCACGCGCAAAGGTGGCCCTGACCAATCCGCAAACGCTTTGGTTCAACACCGGAACGCTGTGCAACATCGAATGTGTGAACTGCTATATCGAATCGAGCCCGACCAACGATGCCCTGGTTTTTATCTCTGCTGATGAGGTGCGCAGCTACCTTGATCAGATCGAAGCGCGCAACTGGCCGGTGACCGAAATCGCCTTCACCGGGGGGGAGCCTTTCATGAACCCCCAGATGATCGACATGACCGATGCCGCCCTTGAACGCGGGTATGAGGTACTGATCCTGACCAATGCCATGCGCCCGATGATGCGCAAGACCATGCAGGCGGGGCTATTGCGGTTGCAAGCGGCCTATCCCGGCAAGCTGACGCTGCGCGTGTCGGTCGATCACTATGATCCGGCGCTGCATGACGCGGAACGCGGTGCCGGGGCGTTTGAAAAAACCCTCAAAGGCATGAAATGGCTGCGCGACAACGGCTTTCGGATGGCCGTTGCGGGGCGTTCGGTCTTTGGATCATCCGACGCCGAAAGCCGCGCGGGATACGCTGACTTCTATGCCGCACACAACTTTGACATCGACGCGCAAGATCCTGCAATGACAGTCCTTTTCCCGGAAATGGATGAAACCGTCGAAGTGCCGGAAATCACGACCGCGTGCTGGGGCATCCTGAACAAATCCCCCGACGCGGTGATGTGTTCGTCCTCCCGCATGGTGGTGAAACGCAAGGGCGCGGACAAACCCGCCGTGCTCGCCTGCACCCTGTTGCCCTACACGCCGGAATTCGAACTTGGCACCACCTTGCAGGAGGCGGAGCGTGACGTGGCGCTGAACCACCCCCATTGCGCCAAGTTCTGCGTTCTGGGCGGGGCGAGCTGTTCGGCCTAATCCGCGTCGAAGACGATGATATGCCCTTCGCGCGGGTCCGATTTGCCCGCCACGATGGCATCCCAAACCGCCGGTGCTGCGGCCAATCCATGATGCACTTTCACTTCCAGCCACTCTGACGCGGACGCGGCCATCCCGGTCCAGCTTTCGGCGATCTTGCGCTCGATCACGCCGGGCCCCCAGTCTTTTTGCCGCTTGGCGATCTGCGCGGGCGCAAAGAAGAATTCGGGCTTGGGCCCCTCAAGTGCGGCACCGGGGTTGAACTGGTCCCAGTGGCTGATCCCCACGGCGGCGGAGTGTTTCAACACATCCGCCAGACGCGCGTGCAGCGCCGCCTTGACCTGCGCGTTGCCCGCCATGTCCACATAGACCGACGGCACGTGCGCCAGCGTGTCGACCGCGTCATAGGTCAGCACCTGATCACAAGTGCCAAGGCTTTCGACAAACCCCTTGTTCGCGGCAGAGGTCAGGCCGACGATTGTCTTGGGCCGGGGCGTGCTTTCAGACAGGAATTTGCACAAACCCAGCCCGGTCTTGGATGAAGCGGACCCGATAATCACCTGTTCTGCGTCGAAAAACCCATTGTCCTGCAACCAGTCCGCCAATACATAGGACGTGGCGAGCAAGGGTTGAAACAGCGCGCGCAGATGGTCGCGGTGCGGATCGTCCCCGGTCACTCGTCCGTAGTGGTTGTAAAGTCCCGGCAATGCCGCCCGGTGCGCGGCGCGGTCCACCACGCCTTTTTCGCCCAAGGCCTGCGGTGTCATCACCAGTTCTTCGGCAAGCGGATAAAATCCATAAAGCCGCGCGCCAACCTCCAGCACCTCCGATCGGCTTTCCACAACCTCTGCCACGCCCCAGACCGGCACCAGCCCCTTGCCAGCGGCCTGCGTGGGAAAGAAGGACCAGTATTTCAGGTCAAATCCGGCCAGCGCATAGGTGATGTTGTTCGCCGTCAGCGCACAGCACTGCAACCGCAACCGCGCTTCGCCCTCGGCCAAGCTGGCGCTGTCTTCGGCGGTCAATTCCGTGTGCGCAATGGACTTCTGATCAACGTGTATCTGCTGCATGCTGGCTTCCCCCGGCCTCCTTCATACAAGGTGGCCGTGAAAAAAGCGAAACGCACGCGGAACGTAACGTCAGTGCAGCGTAAACTCGCCCACCTGGTTTTGCCATTCGCCGGGGCCGATCAGCTTGCGATGCGAAAAACGCACCGAATGCAGCGGCCCCTCGATCTTGTCCTGCCAGAAGGCGACGAATTCAAACAGTTTGGGATGATCCGGCGCGATATCGTAATCCTGCCAGATATAGCTGTTCAGAACGTGCGTATAATCGGGCATGTGATAGAAAAATTCCGCCGTGGTCAGCCCGTAACCTTTCAGCATCAACTCGGTCTCTGATGGTGCCATCTGTATCCTCTCTGACTACCCCTCCGTGTCATCATGCCACGTCTGTTTTAGTTTTCAATGAAAACAGCATGTTGGCACTCTGTCCGATGTGCTGCCAGTGCATCTGCGCCACAGGCATTGCACCTTATATGCGGCCTCTGCTATAAATTACCGCAAGATATAGAGCACCGCCGCCAACGATAAGAAGCTGAGCAGACACCTTGAGCGATACGCCAGAAACCCCTGAAAACGCAGACGAAATGCCGCCAGAGCGTCCCGTCTACGATGGTCCCTCCGTCAGCATCGAACATGAGATGCGCACATCGTACCTCGATTACGCGATGAGCGTGATCGTCAGCCGCGCGATCCCCGATCTGCGCGACGGGCTGAAACCGGTGCACCGGCGCATCATCTATTCGATGTACGAAAAAGGCATCACCCACGACAAACCATATCGCAAGTCGGCGAAGTCCGTCGGCGACGTCATGGGTTCCTACCACCCGCATGGCGATTCTGCGATTTATGATGCACTCGTCCGGATGGCGCAGGATTTCTCCATGTCGCTGCCGCTGATCGACGGTCAAGGCAACTTCGGCTCCATGGACGGGGATTCCGCCGCCGCGATGCGCTATACGGAATCGCGTCTGGCCAAGGTCGCGTCGTTCATGACCAGCGATCTGGACAAGGACACCGTTGATTTCATTGACAACTATGACGGCAAGGAAAAGGAGCCTTCGGTCCTCCCTGCCCGTTTCCCGAACATGCTGGTCAATGGCGCGGGCGGCATCGCGGTTGGTATGGCGACGAACATTCCACCCCATAATCTTGGCGAAGTGATCGACGCCACGCTTGCGCTGATCGAAGAGCCGGACCTGACGTCCGAGCAGTTGATCGACTATATCCCCGGTCCTGATTTCCCCACGGGTGGTATCATGCTGGGCCGGTCTGGCGCGCGCAAAGCATACCTTGAAGGGCGCGGTTCGGTCATTGTCCGGGCCAAGACACGGGTTGAAGAAATTCGCAAAGACCGTTGGGCGATCATCATCGATGAAATCCCCTATCAGGTGAACAAATCCACAATGATCGAAAAAATCGCGGAGCAGGTGCGCGAGAAAAAGATCGACGGCATCTCCCATGTGCAGGACGAATCCGACCGCAACGGCGTGCGTGTCGTGATCGAGTTGAAACGCGATGCGACGGCGGAGGTGGTGATGAACCAGCTTTACCGTTTTACGCCGATGCAGACCTATTTCGGCTGTAACATGCTGGCGCTGAACGGCGGCCGCCCCGAAACCCTGACGCTGCGTCGCTTCCTGACCTCTTTCGTGGATTTCCGCGAAGAAGTTGTTGCCCGCCGCACCGCGTTCCTGCTGCGCAAGGCCCGCGAGCGCAGTCATATCCTGTGCGGTCTGGCCGTCGCTGTCACCAACATCGACGAAGTGGTCCAGACCATCCGGTCTTCCGCGGACGCCACTGAAGCCCGCGAACGGCTGATGACCCGCCGCTGGCCCGCCGCGGACATCCTGCCCTACATCGCGCTGATCGACGATCCGACCCATACGGCGAATGACGACGGCACCTACAATCTGTCAGAGGCACAGGCCCGCGCAATTCTTGAGTTGCGCCTGCAACGCCTGACCCAGATCGGCGTCAAGGAAGTCACGGACGAACTGGAAGAACTGGCCGCCAAGATCAAGGAATACCTCGAAATCCTCGGCTCTCGCGAGCGGATCATGGGCATCATCTCGGACGAGTTGAACGAGGTCCGCGAATTGTTCGCCGTCCCCCGTCGCACCGAAATCGTCGACTGGTCCGGCGATATGGAAGACGAAGACCTGATCGCGCGCGAGGACATGGTGGTGACCGTCACCTCCGGCGGCTACATCAAACGCACCCCCCTGGCTGATTTCCGCAGCCAGCGGCGCGGTGGCAAGGGTCTGTCCGGTGGCGCGCTGAAAGAAGATGACGTTGTGACCACGCTTTTCGTGGCCAACACCCACACGCAACTGCTGTTCTTCACCACCGATGGCATGGTCTACAAACTCAAGACATGGCGCCTGCCGCAGGGCGGTCGCACGTCCAAGGGCAAGGCCATCGTCAACATCTTGCCCATCCCCACCGGCGTTTCCATCGCGGCGATCATGCCCGTGGATCGGGACGAGGATGAATGGGACGACCTGCAGGTGGTCTTTGCCACCTCCGCAGGCACCGTGCGGCGCAACAAGCTGTCTGATTTCACCAATGTGAAGTCCAACGGCAAGATCGCGATGAAGTTCGAGGATGAGCACGAAAACACCACGCTGATCGACGCGCGCATCGCCTCCAACGATGATGACGTGATGCTGGTCACAAATTCCGGCCGGGCCATTCGCTTCCGCGCAACGGACGTCAGGGTCTTCAATTCCCGCAGTTCCGTGGGTGTCCGTGGCATCCGGCTCAGCGGTGATCACAGGGTCGTTTCCATGTCAATCATCCGCCATTTCAATGCCGACAGCGACGAACGTGCCGCCTATCTGAAGATGCGCCGCGCAATGGCGGGTCTGGCCGACGATGCGGAAGGGGACGAGGAAGAAGGCAACGCCGATATGCCGCTGGCGCAAGAACGCTATGCCGAGATGTCCGCGGCCGAAAACCTGATCCTGACCATCACCGCCCAAGGCGCGGGCAAACTCAGTTCCTCCCACGACTATCCCCTGCGGGGACGTGGTGGCATGGGGGTCGCGGCCATGGACAAGGCCATGCGCGGCGGCAATATCGTGGCTTCCTTCCCGGTGGAACTGGATGATCAGATCATGCTTGCCACGTCCAAGGGCCAATCGATCCGGGTGCCGGTCGATGGGATCTCCTTCCGGTCGCGCAGCGCGGGCGGTGTGCGCGTGTTCAACACCGCTAAGGGCGAAGAAGTGGTCAGCGTGGCATGGATCGCCGATCAGGGGGATGAAGATGTCACGGACGCGCCCGCTGACGGGAATGGCAGCGACGAAACATAGGGTCAGCCAGGCGGGTTACAGCGGCGCGGCCTGAACCAATCGGATCAAACTGAAAAAGCCCCCTACCGGAAACGGTAGGGGGCTTTCGCAATACCTCGATCGGGTCCCGAGGGAGACCCGATAAAACTTTAGCTGCCGGAGCCTGTTGTCGTGGGGGAACCACCGCCGCCAGAGGCCGCCGCAGCAACTGCAGCAACACCAACGCCGACTGTGACGGCTGTACCGACAGTGATGCCTGCGCCTGCACCAAACAGGCCGCCGCCGACGGTTGTTGTCGTTGTGGTGGTCGCGGTGGTCGCAGCAGCAGCAGTTGTTTGTGCCGATGCAACACCAGCGCTCAGCGCCAGCACGGAAGCTGCGAGAAGAATACGTTTCATAATGGATACTCCGGGTTGAAGTCTGGGTTCTCGGGGACAGAACCATAACGCTTCTGAACTATCAACATCAAATGAGTGAAGGTTTCGTTACCGGCTGCATTTTGCCACCTGATGCGTGTGATTTAGGTGACCTTTTGGTGCCACCCGCCTCAAAGGTCATAAAGATCGCTGAATTTCGCCTGCAAATAGCCCAGAAGCGGCTTTTCCGACGGGGCCTGCCCCGCAGCGCGCGCAATCACGTCGCGCGGTTCGTAAAGCCCGCCGTGGGTTTGCAAATTCGCGCGCAACCACCCTGTCGCGGCAGTGGTATCCCCCGCCGCCAACTGCCCGTCCAGATCCGGCAGGGCTGCGCGCATACCCTCGTTCAGGCACCCGGCATAGACGTTGCCCAGCGAATAGGTCGGGAAATACCCCAGCAAACCCACCGACCAATGCACGTCCTGCAACACGCCGTTTGATGCCTTGTCGACGGCAAACCCGAAATCCGCCTCGAACCGGTCGTTCCACGCCGCTTCCAGATCGGCCACCTGCAGATCGTGGGCCACCAAGGCGCGTTCCAGATCAAAGCGCAGCAGCACATGCAGGTTGTACTGAAGCTCATCCGCCTCAGTCCGGATATGGCCGTCCGACACCCGGTTCACGATCCGGTAAAACGTCTCCGCATCCGCCACGCCGAAGTCGCCAAAGGCGTCTTTCATCTGACCGAACAACCAACCGGTGAAGGCCCGGCTGCGCCCGATCTGGTTCTCGTAAATCCGGCTCTGGCTTTCGTGCACGCCCATCGACACGCCCTGCCCCAATGGGCTAAGCAGATAGGCCGGGTCGATCCCCTGCTCATAGGCCGCATGTCCGACCTCGTGAATGGTCGAATAAAAGCAGTTGAACGGGTCGGTTTCCGAGGTCCGCGTGGTGATCCGCACATCCAGCCCGGACCCGGAGGAGAACGGATGCACCGCCTTGTCCACCCGCCCCATGCTCATGTCATATCCGAAAGTCCGCGCCAGTTGGCGGGTCAGCTTCATCTGGCTGGCCTCGTCAAACGTCCCTTCCAGCCTTGGCGGCGCTTCCGCCTCCCGCACGGCCGCGCGCAACGCCGCCAGTTCCGGACGCAGCGCGCCGAACATCGCTTCCAGTTCCGCCCCCGTGGTGCCCGGTTCGTAATCGGCCAGCATCGCATCATAGACGTCCATGTCACTGCCCGCCGCCAGCGCCTGTCCCTCTTCCCGCTTCAGCGCAATCACCTCCGTCAGGGTCGGCACGAAGGCTGCAAAATCATCCGCGGCCCGCGCGTCGGCCCAGATCCCCTGCGCCTCCGATGTCACCTTCGCAATCCGCGCGGCCAGCGGTCCGGGCACCTTGCTGGCCCGGTCGAAACTGCGCCGGATGTGACGCAGGTTCGCCTGCCCCACCGCATCCAACGCGCCGTCCTCGATTGCGGCCAGCCAATCGCCGACACGCGGGTCCATCCGGCGGCTGTGCAGCACCGATTCCATCGCCGCCATCTCCTCCCCGCGTTGGGGGGCGGCACCGCGCGGCATCACCGTCTCCTGATCCCAACCCAGACGGCCCGCCACCTGCGCCAGCGCCTGTGTCTCCCGGGTGTAGGTCATCAGATCATCGTAAGCGGTCATGCGCGGGTTCCTCTCAGGGATGTGGCAATGGGGTATTGGCTCAGGAAACGCGCGCGCAGGATCAGGACCCACAGGACGACGGCCAGCGCCTGATGCACCAGCGCGATGTGCACGGGCGCGGCGTAAAGCACGGTGACCACCCCGACCACGATCTGCAAAGCCAGCGCCGCCATCACCGCATTGAAGGCAAACCGCGTGCCTGCATGCGCCGACTTGCGCCCCCGCAGCCAGACCACGACACCGAAGATAGCCAACAGGTACCCCGTCACCCGGTGCACGAACTGCACCAATCCGGGGTTTTCAAAGAAGTTGCGCCAGACCGGTTCGATGCTGAAGGCATCGGGCGGAAACACCTGCCCCTGCATCAGCGGCCAGTCGACGAAATAGCGCCCCGCATCAATCCCCGCGACCAGCGCGCCGATCAGGATCTGCAGAAACGAAAGGTGCAGCAGCCCCGTCGCCAGCCCGTATTGCCGCGCTTCCTTCGCCCGGCGCGCCTGCATCAGATCGCGCTCAGGCCGGCCCAGCAACATCGCGTACCACGCAATGACCCCAAGGATCACGAAAGCCAGCCCCAGATGCGTCGCCAGACGGTAGCTTGCCACATCCAGCATGCCCTCGCCCGTGGTGACGCCAGAGGCGACCATCCACCAGCCAATCGCCCCCTGCGCGCCCCCCAGCGCGCCCAGCAACAGCAACCGTGGCGTCCAGCCTGCCGGAATCTGCCGCCGCAACAGGAACCACATGAAGCCCACGAACCAGACAAGGCCAATCACCCGGCCCAACTGTCGGTGGCCCCATTCCCACCAGTAGATCACCTTGAATTCCGCCAGGCTCATGCCCGCGTTCTGGATCTGGTATTCGTCGATCTGGCGGTACTTCTCGAACTCGGACGCCCAATCATCGGCGTTCAGCGGCGGGATCGCCCCCGTCACAGGCCGCCATTCGGTAATCGACAACCCGCTGTCGGTCAGCCGGGTCATGCCCCCCACGGCGATCATGATGAACACCAGCGCAAAAAGCATCATCAGCCAGACCCGGATGGCCCCCCGCGCACCGCCGCGCCCACGATCGATCACACCGGTCTGGGCTGCGGGCCGCACGGCGTCCGCGCTGCTGACGTCTTCAAAAAGCTTTCGGGTTTTGTCTGCCATAAGTGCCTCTTGCTCTTGTCTCAGAGGTAGGCCAGCACGCCGCAAAGGTCCAGATGCTCAAAGCGTCGCAGCCTCACTCCCTGTCTTTCCACCGCACCATCTGCCGCATCATCCCGTGCAACATCTGCACGTCCGCCCGTGTCATCGGCATCCGTGACCACATGTTGCGCAGGTTCAGCTTCATCGACGCGGCCTTGTGCGCGGGGAAAAAGAACCCCGCCTCCTGCATCCGGTCCTCGTAATGCTGCGCCAGATGCTCCACTTCCGCGCCGGACGCCCAATCGGTGCCCGCCATCGCCATGCGCTCCGCCGTGATCTCGGCGCGCACCCGCTGCCACTCATATCCCACCAGCAACACGCATTGCGCAAGGTTCAGGGAGGCAAAGACCGGGTTCACCGGCACCGAGATGATCGCATTGGCCCGCGCAATATCCTCGTTCTCCAGTCCGGCCCGTTCGGGTCCAAACAGCACCGACACCCTTTGCCCCGCCGCAATCCGCGCCGCGGCCTCGACCATCGCCGCCTGCGGATCGAACACCGGCTTGGTCAGGTCCCGCTCCCGCGCGGTGGTGGCAAAGACGAAATCAGCATCGCCCAAAGCCTCCGGCAAATCCGCCGCCAGCCGCGCCTCATCCAGCAACCGCCCCGCGCCAGACGCCATCGCCACGGCGGACGGATTGGGCCAGCCATCCCTTGGCGCCACCAGCACCATCCGGTCAAGCGCGAAATTCCACATCGCCCGCGCCGCCGCGCCGATGTTTTCGCCCATCTGCGGCCGCACCAGCACAAAGGCCGGCTGCTCCGGTAAAGACACCACATCACTCATGCCCGCCTCATACGCGCGGCACCGATGACGTACAAGCATCCCCGCCCCTTCCAAATGGTTAAAAAACCCCCCCGGAGGGTTAAAATTTCCCTTTTGGCGGACCATCCGCTAAGAGCCGCTCAACAACCGACGAAGGACCACCCCCATGGACACCCCCGAGCAGCCGCAAATCTACCTCATCACGCCCGAAACCTTCGAACTCAGCAGCTTCCCTGACACGCTCGCCGCCGTCCTCGACGCCCATGACATCGCCTGTGTCCGACTGGCGCTGGCCACCCGCGACGAAGACCGCATCGCGCGCGCCGCCGACGCCTTGCGCGAGGTGACCCATGCGCGCGACGTCGCACTGGTGATCTCCGATCACACGCTGATGGTCGAACGCCTTGGCCTGGATGGTGTGCACCTGTCGGATGCCGCGCGATCGGTCCGCCACGCCCGCAAGGAACTTGGCCCAGACGCCATTGTCGGCGCTTTCTGTGGCCCGTCCCGCCATGACGGCATGTCCGCAGGCGAGGCCGGTGCCGATTATGTCAGCTTCGGCCCGGTCCGCCCCGGCACACTGGATGATGGCAGCTTTGCCGAAGTGGACCTGTTCGAATGGTGGTCGGAGGTCATCGAAGTCCCCGTGGTCGCCGAAGGGCTGCTGGACGAGGCGATGATCACCCGCCTCGCCCCGCACACCGATTTCTTCGGCCTGGGTGATGAGCTTTGGAAAAGCGACGCGCCCGCGGCGGAGCTGACAAAACTCCTCAAGGCGATGGGTTAAAGAAACACCCGCTCCACCACCCACCACGCACCGATGATGGCAATCAGCAGCGATCCCACCAGCGACACGGCGCGGAAGGTCACGGCGTAATCGCGCACCACCTCTTCGCCGGGGTCCAGCCGCGCCACCGATGCCGCCCGCACCGCCAGCCAGATCAGCACCGCCGCCATGGCGATCACCGTCAACTGCCCCAGTTCCACACCCACGTTGAATCCGATCAGCGCGGGAATGAACTGCGCCTGCGGCAACCCGAATTCCCCCAGCACGGAGGCAAACCCCAACCCGTGCAGCAATCCGAACCCGAAGATCACAAAAGGCCGCCAGCGGCTGAGATGGCTCAGGTACACGTTCTCGATCGCCACATAGACGATCGACGCCGCAATCAGCGGCTCCACGATGGAGCCCGGCACATTGACCAGCCCCAGCGCCCCCAGCGCCAGCGTCACCGTATGCGCCAGCGTGAAGGCCGACACCTGCCACAACAGCGGTGCCAGTTTCGTCGACAACAGGAACAACCCCAGGACGAACAGGATATGATCCAGTCCCTTGGGCAGGATGTGATCAAAGCCTACCGGCACGTAGCTGGCAAAGGTCGCCCAACCGCCCTGCGCATCACCACCCGCAACGGCAATCGGTGCTGAGGTTTCCCCCCCATCCAGGTAACCGGTAAAGGGATCCTCCACCCCCTGCTGGCGCAGCACCATTGCGCCGCTCCCGTCCGGCCAGGCCACCTGCACCGATGTCGCCCCGCCCGGTACCTCCCCCAGCAACTGCCAGCGCGTCACGCGCGGCAATTCCACATTCACCTGCTCGGGCACCGACAGCGCGGCGCTGCGCATCACCACGGGTTCCCCGTTGATGCTGACCAACGGCAGCCTGTTCCACCCTTCCAGCAGATCCGGCGCGCGGGCCATGATTTCCTCATCCGGCAAGGCGCGCAGCGCGTCATACCCTTCGGCGTTCTCCGCTTCGTTGGTGTCTTCCAGCCCATCCAGATCGATGCCCGCCAGAAACGCTTCAAGGTTCAGCTCCAGCACCAGTTCGACCTGGCCTTCCGCGACGGACAGGTCCGCAATCGTCGGCTGCACCTCGTGCGCACGCGCAACCGTGACTGCCAGCACGCTTGACAACACTGCCAAAGCCACCAGCTTTGGTATACTCGTAATGAAAGTTCTGACCATGTCTCTCGCCCGTCTCTGTTTTGTCGCAACGCTGGCTCTTGCCGTCCCTGCATCGTCCCACGAACTGTGGATCGCGCCACTGGAATATCAAGCCGATTCTGGCGGCAATCTACAGGCGCATTTCCGCAACGGCGAGGGGTTCGAAGGCACGACCCTGTCCTATTTCGATCAACGCTCCACCCGTTTCGAGATGATCGTGAACGGTGACACAACAAAACTGACCCCCCGACCGGGTGACAAACCCGCATTCACCCTGCCCGACGGCACGCCGGACGGGCTCATCATCGTCGCGCATGAAACGACCTCTTCTTCCCTTACGTACCGCGACTGGGAAAAGTTTCTGAAATTCGCCGCCCACAAGGATTTTGCCGACGCAGGCGCCGACCACATCGCCGCAGGCTGGCCGCAGGACAAGTTCAAGGAAAGCTACACCCGCCACATCAAGGCGCTGATGACACTGGGCGACGGTGCAGGCAGCGATCAGACCGTCGGGATGGCCACGGAATTCACAGCCCTGACAAACCCTTACGCGCCGGACTTCGACGGGCAGATGCAGGTGGCGCTGACCTATCAGGACGCTCCCCGCCCCGACGCGCAGGTGGAGGTCTTCGACCGCGCCCCTGATGACACCGTGACCATCACCCTGCACCGCACCGACGCGGATGGCCGGGCGACCATCCCCGTCACGCCGGGCCATGAATACCTCTTTGATGCCGTGGTGCTGCGCCCGGCGGACAACCCCGATGCCGATCCCGAACAGCCGCTTTGGGAAACGCTCTGGGCGGCGCTGACCTTCAAGGTGCCTGCCCGCTGAACGCTTGCGCACCGCCCCCCCCTTGGGCAATAAGCCCGCATGACCACCACCCCTGATATCCTGTGCATCGGCTCGGTCCTCTGGGACGTGATCGGCCGGTCGGAGGCGCAGATGCGCCAGGGTTCCGACATGCCCGGCCATATCACCCGCCTGCCCGGCGGCGTGGCGCTGAACATCGGCATGGCGCTGGCGCGGTTCGGTCTGACACCTGCGCTGCTGTCGGCGGTGGGCCGCGATGCGGAAGGCGACGAATTGATACAGGCCTGTGCGCGGCGCGGCCTGATCACTGATCACATCTACCGATCGGACGATCTGCCCACAGATGTCTACATGGCCGTGGAAGGCGCAAACGGCCTGATCGCGGCCATCGCCGACGCCCATTCGCTTGAGGCGGCAGGCGACAAGATCCTGCGCCCGCTTGCCGATGGCACCCTACCCGCCCCCTATACCGGCGCGGTCGCCCTCGATGGCAACCTGACCATCGACCTTTTGTCCGACATCGCCCGCAGCCCGCTGCTGGCGCAGGCCGACTTGCGCATCGCGCCTGCCTCTCCCGGCAAGGCGCTTCGGCTCAGCCCGTTCCTGCAGGCACGGCGCGGCACGCTCTACGTGAACCTCGAAGAAGCCGGGCTGCTGTGCGAGGAAACCTTCGACACCTCCGCCGAAGCTGTCACCGCCCTTCTGGCCAAAGGTGCCGTGCGCGCCGTGGTCACCGATGGTGGCAATCCCGCCACTGCTGGCGACGCCAACGGCCAGCACACCCAATCGCCGCCGCCCGTGCACGTGGCGCGCATCACCGGCGCGGGCGATACCTTCATGGCCGCCCACATCGCCGCCGAACGCAAGGGCCAGCCGCCGCAGGCCGCACTTGCAGACGCGCTCGAAGCCGCCGCCCTTTACGTGTCCGGAGCGACAACCATATGATCCAATTGAACTATTCCGCCGAAGTCACCAAGGCGCGCGATACGGACACCCCGCTGGTCGCACTTGAAAGCACCATCATCACCCACGGCATGCCCTACCCGCAGAACCTTGAGGTCGCACGTCAGGTCGAGACGGACGTGCGCGCCGCCGGGGCCACGCCCGCAACCATCGCGGTGATCGACGGCACGCTGCACATTGGCCTTGAAGACGCGCAGCTTGAAGCCCTAGCGCAGGCGCAAAACGTCGCCAAGCTCAGCCGTGCGGACATGGCCGCCTGCATCGCCACGGGCGGCACCGGGGCGACGACCGTGGCCGCCACGATGATCGCCGCACACCTCGCAGGCATCCACGTCTTCGCCACCGGCGGCATCGGCGGTGTGCACAAAGGGGCGCAGGAAACCTTCGATATCTCCGCCGATCTGATGGAACTGGCGCAAACCCCCGTTACCGTGGTCGCGGCGGGGGCCAAGGCGATCCTCGACATCCCCAAGACGCTCGAAATTCTTGAAACCCAGGGCGTCCCCGTCATTGCCTACGCACAAGACACCCTTCCCGCCTTCTGGAGCGCGACCTCTGATCTGGCGGCGCCCCTGCGTATGGACGACGCAAAAACCATCGCCCGCGCGCATGTTACCCGGCGCGCCCTCGGCCTGCCCGGCGGGCAACTGGTGGCCAACCCGATCCCGCAGGCCGATGAAATCCCCGCCGCCACCCTCGCCCCGATCATCGCGCAGGCCCAGTCGCAAGCCGATGCGCAGGGCATCACCGGCAAGGGCGTCACGCCCTTCCTGCTGCAACGCATTTTCGAACTGACGGAAGGCCGCTCGCTCACCGCCAATATCGCCCTTGTGCGCAACAATGCACGCCTGGCGGCGCGGATTGCCGGCGCATTGAACATGATAGATTGATCCGACCGCCCCTTTTGCGGGCAGATCAACTATTATTGCGTTTCAACCCGGTACTTGCCATTGTAGCCCGCCGGGAAAGACCCTAGCTGTACACCCTGATGAACGATCCGCTGCTGACTGCATGAACACACCTTTTGACATCGAAACCCCGGAGGTCCGCCGCCCGACGCTTGTCGGACGTTTCCGCGCGAACTTTCTGACCGGTCTGGTGGTGATCGCGCCCGTGGGTCTGACGATCTGGCTGATCTGGTCCGTTGTCGGCTGGATCGACGGTTTCGTGCTGCCGCTGGTACCTGCGGCCTATCATCCCGACCGCATGCTGCAGGACTTCTTCGGCCTTGATCCGTCGATGCAGATCAACGTGCGCGGCCTTGGCGTGGTGATCTTTCTGCTGTTCACGGTCATCGTCGGCTGGATGGCCAAGGGCCTGCTGGGCCGTTCGCTCATCCGCTTTGCCGAAAGCCTGGTGGAACGCACGCCCGTGGTGCGCACCATCTATTCCGGCATCAAACAGATATCAGAGACCATCTTCGCCCAGTCAGAGCGGAGTTTCGAGACCGCCTGCCTGATCGAATATCCGCGCAAGGGCATCTGGGCGCTTGGCTTCATCTCCACGGAGACGAAGGGCGAAGTGGCCGACAAGGGACACACCTCCGGCGATATGGTCAGTGTCTTCCTGCCCACCACGCCAAACCCGACTTCGGGCTTTTTGCTGTTCGTGCCACGCGCGGACGTCAAGGTGTTGGACATGACGGTTGAGGATGCCGCGAAGCTGGTGATCTCCGCCGGCCTTGTCTATCCAAATGAGAATGGCAAGGTTCAGCAGAACGGTGTCGTCGAACTGATGGACAAGATCGACGATCAGGAAATCGAGAAGCGCAGCTAGATCAACCGGCTGCGCACCGTGCCTCAGCCGAACATCGCGCGCAGATCAACGCTGCTTTGCTTGCCCACCTTGCCGAAATCCCGCTCCAGGAATTGCTCTGCCGCGGCTTGGCCGGCATCGCGCAGCGTGGCGATGACAGCGGCGTTCGGCACCGTCTTGGTCGCCACTGACAGCTTTTCCATCAGCACATCATCCGCGATCATATGCACCCGCACGCGGTGCAGCCTGTCATCGTCCACCGCGCCCTGTTCGATCAGCCGCTGTACGAAATCAATTGCCCGCAACTCCCGCAGCAGGCTGCTGTTGAAACTGATCTCATTGATGCGGTTCTGGATCTGCTTGGGGGTCACCGGCAGATCGGTCCGTTCCAGCGGATTGATGTTGATCACCACCAGATCGGCGGGCAGATCATCCCTGAAAAACGGAAACAAAGCCGGGTTGCCGGTAAATCCGCCATCCCAAAACGCCTCTTTCCGCTCTGTTTCCTTGTCGTAAATCTCCACCGCGCGAAACAGCGTCGGCAAACAGGCCGACGCCATCAGCGCCTCGGGCCCGATCTCATCCCCAGAAAACACCCGGATCTTGCCATTGCGCACCCGCGTGGCGCAGATAAAGAAATAGGGCTCAACCCCGTTGCACACCTTGTCGTAGTCGAACTTGGCGACGATATCCTCCAGCGGATTGCGATAGAACGGACCGGATGCATAGGGCGATGTCAGGTTCGACACCGCATCGGCCATCATCACCGGCCATGAATACTCCATCGCATGGCTCAGCGCCCCGACGCCGTAGGGCAGCATCCACTGCTCCACCTGAAAATCACGCGTACCCGCCACCTGTTCCCACAGCCAAGCCAGGTTCTCGCGCGCGCCTTCACGCCCGCCACTGACCATCCCGGCCTTCAGCGCTGCACCATTCAGCGCACCCGCCGACGTGCCGGAGATGGCCGAGATTTCAACTTCTTCCTCCTGCAACAACCGGTCCAGCACACCCCAGGTGAACGCCCCATGCGCACCACCGCCCTGCAGGGCGAGGTTGATCCGCTTGGCGCGGGACTTCTTCCGGGGTGCCTTGCTCAAAGCGCTGTCCACCCGCCATCGACGCTGATCGCGGTGCCGGTGATCTGTGCCGCCGCGTCCGAACACAGGAACGCCGTCGTGCCGCCCATCTGCTCCACCGTGGCGAATTCCTTCGACGGCTGCCGCTTGAGCATGACGTCTCTGATCACGTCCTCGCGGCTCATGTCATATTCCTTCATAGTGTCGGGGATCTGGC
The DNA here is from genome assembly GCF_041281685.2 of Sulfitobacter rhodophyticola. Lineage (GTDB taxonomy): Bacteria > Pseudomonadota > Alphaproteobacteria > Rhodobacterales > Rhodobacteraceae > Sulfitobacter. The sequence goes on from NZ_CP166251.2 coordinate 3,550,980, forward strand.
TTTCCACCAGCGGGGTCAGCACATAGCCCGGACAGATCGTATTGGCGGTGATCGGCTCCTCCGCCGTCTCAAGTGCTGTGGTCTTGGTCAGGCCGACAATCCCATGCTTGGCGGCAATATAGGCCGATTTGTAAGGTGACGCCGTCAGCCCGTGGGCCGACGCGATGTTGACCACCCGGCCCCACCCCGCCTTGCGCATCATCGGCAAAGCCACAGCCGTGGTATGAAACGCCGACGACAGGTTGATCGCGATGATCGCATCCCACTTTTCAGCCGGAAAATCGGGGATCGCGGCGACATGCTGGATGCCCGCGTTATTCACAAGAATATCGCACACGCCCGCCTCCTCGATCAGCTTGCGGCATTCGTCCCCCTTGGACATGTCCGCCTTGATGTACCGCGCCTCGACCCCGGTCACCCGCGCGATTTCCTCAGCCAGCGCGTGATCCTCCTTGCGGTCGGTAAACGAATTCAACACGACATTCGCCCCCGCCTGTGCCAGCTCCTGCGCAATGCCCAACCCGATGCCGGAATTGGAGCCGGTGATGACGGCGGTCTTGCCGGAAAGATCAATGGTGAAAGCCATGGCGGTGTCTCCTTGGGGTCATGCATATTCTGCGCGCGCATCATGACGTGCCGCGCCTGCAAAGGGAACGCCCCAAAGTCAAAACGGTTGCACGAAAATACCCGTTGCAGATCAATTACCTGATCCATTGCCCAACTCTTGCCCAAAAAAAACGCCCGCACGAGGCGGGCGTAAAGTTATTGAGGCAGGTTTCATACAGGCAAGAAACCTATCGAGCAGTGACCCCTTTATAGGCAATTCAATGCCCTACGCCAAGTCAAAAGTTGCAACTGGCCTCAAACCCCCATTAAGCATTGACGTAAGAAAAAAAGGGGCTGGCAGGATTGTTGCGAAAATGGTGATGGATTTTTTCCAAAAGCTGCGGGGCCTTGGGGTGATTCTGGCAGCGATTCTCTGGTCCGGTTTTGCAATTGCAGAACCCATGCACGGGATATCTATGTATGGCGACCCCGCTTTGCCCCCTGATTTTGTGTCTCTGCCCTACGCCAACCCCGATGCGCCGACGGGTGGCCAGATCACCCTTGGCAACGCCGGCGGCTTCGACAGCCTCAACCCGTTTGTGCGCAAAGGCACCGTGCCGTGGCAGTTGCGCTTCTTCACGCATGAAAGCCTGATGGGCCGATCGTGGGACGAACCCTTCACCCTTTATGGCCTGCTGGCCGAATCGATTGAGGTGCCGGAGGATCGCGCATGGGTTGAATTCACCCTGCGTCCCGACGCCCGATTCTCCGATGGCAGCCCGGTCACGGTCGATGACGTGATCTTTTCCTACGCGCTGCTCGGCACCGAAGGGCACCCGCGCTATCACGGCCTTTACAACCAGATCGACCGCATCGAACAGACCGGGCCGCGCCGCGTGCGCATGACCTTCAACACCGACAACCGCGAACTGGCGCTGCTGGCCGGCATGCGCCCCATCCTGTCGCGCGCGCAGTGGGAGGGAAAGGATTTCGCAGGTGCGCCGCTGGCCGAGATCCCGCTGGGCACCGGCCCCTACACCGTCACCGATTTCGAGGCGAACCGGCAGGTCACCCTGACCCGCAATCCCGACTACTGGGGTGCCGATCTGCCGTTCCGGCGCGGCACCTACAACTTCGACCGCATCCGCATCGACTTCTACGGCGACACCTCCGTCCTGTTCGAGGCGTTCAAGGCGGGCGAAATCTCCGCCGTGCGCGAATTCAACGCCGAAACATGGGCCACCCAGTACGACTTTCCCGCCGTCACCGACGGCCGCATCGTCAAATCCACCTTCCCGCACCAAAAACCCTCCGGCATGACCGGGTTCGCCATGAACACCCGCCGCGCGCCCTTTGACGACTGGCGCGTGCGCGACGCGCTGATCGCGGCGTTCAATTTCGAATACATCAACGAAACCCTGACCGGCGGTGCCCTGCCGCGCATCACGTCCTATTTCTCCAACTCCGTGCTGGCCATGCAACCGGGCGTCGCACAGGGCGGCGTGGCCGATCTGCTGCGCCCGCACGCAGCCACCCTGCTGCCCGGCACGCTGGATGGATACACCCTGCCGCAAGGCAACGGCTCCGCCCGCAACCGCGCGGGCATCCGCGCCGCCATGGCACAACTGGCCGACGCCGGTTACGCCGCCCCCGATGGCACCATGCAGGACGCAGACGGCGCCCCGCTGTCCTTCCGCATCCTGCTCAAGAAAGGCAACGCCGAACACGCCAAGATCGCGGCCCTTTATCTGCAGGCGCTGGAACGGCTGGGGATCACCGCCAGCATCGAATCCGTCGACAACGCGCAATACGTGGCGCGCATGGCGTCGTTTGACTACGACATGACCCCGTTCCGCCGCGCCCTGTCGCTGAGCCCCGGCAACGAACAGCGCTTCTACTGGGGCTCGGAGGCCGCCGCCTCCGAAGGCTCCGGCAACCTGATGGGCATCGCCTCCCCCGTGGTGGATGGTCTGATCGACCAGATGTTGGCCGCGCGCAGTGCCGAAGACTTCACCGATGCCACCCGCGCGCTGGACCGGGTGCTGACGGCAGGCCGCTACGTGATCCCGTTCTGGCAATTCGACGAAGGGCTGATTGCCCATGACGCGCGGATGAAATTCCCGGACACCCTGCCGATCTACGGCGACGGCCCCTATTTCATGCCGCAAATGTGGTGGTGGGACGCAGACGGCTGACGCGCGGCCCCTCTAGCTGAGCGAGGTCACCCAAAGGATCATCGCATCCTCGGCGGAGGTGGAAATCACGTTGTGCCCCATCGTGGCGTCGTAATAGGCGCTGTCGCCCCGGCGCAATTCCACTGGCTCGTAGAACTCGGTATAAAGCTGGACCACCCCGGTCAGCACATACAGGAACTCTTCGCCGTCGTGGCGCACCCAGCCGTCGAATTCCTCCATGCTGCGCGCCCGCACCCGCGCGCGATAGGGCAGCATCCGCTTCTTTCGCAACTGATCGCCCAGCAGCTCGTGCTCATAGGTGGTGGTGGCCTTGGCCGTGCCTTCGCCTGACTTGGTCAGCGCCAGACGTCCATTCACCTGATCCTGCGCGGGCGGCATGAAAAGCTGTGGTACGGAAATCTCCAGCCCCACCGCCAGCTTCTTCAACGCGTCATAGGTGGGCGACATCTGCCCGTTCTCGATCTTGCTCAGGGTGGAACGCGCCAGCCCCGCCTGCCGGGCCGCCTGTTCCAGCGTCCACTGCCGGCCCTTGCGTAACGCCCGCACCCGTGCGCCCAGATCAACGGGGGGCGCGGTTTCGGCGTCCCCGTCCGAACGGGCAATCTGGATAAGCGAGGCGGGCGCATCTTTTGTCATCCCGCTGCTATAGCGCGCCTGCGCACCGGCTTGCAACGTGTCCCGGCCTGCGCTAGCGACGCACCCATGACCGCTGCTTCCCCGCCCTATCCCGCCTGTCCTGTGCCCTTCAACATGGCCCGCCATGTGCTGACGGCGGGGACGCCCGATCCCGACAAGACCGCGCTCAGCCTGCTGCACCCCGATACTTCCGAAGACTGGACCTTCGCGGCCCTTACCGCCGCCGTGCGCGGCACCGCGACCGGGTTGCTGGGCGCTGGCCTGACCCCCGGTGACCGCGTGCTGCTGCGGCTTGGCAACACGGTGGATTTTCCGCTGGCCTATCTGGGCGCACTGGCCGCCGGGCTGGTGCCGGTCCCCACCGCCGCCGCGCTGACGGCGGGCGAGGTTGCCCATATCATCAAGGGTCTGAACCCGGCCCTGATCCTGCATGATCCCGATGTGCCCTGCCCCGACGATCCCCGCATCCTGCCGCTTGACGTGGTACGCCGCTTTCGCGCCCTGCCCGCCACGCCCTGGCACATGGGCGATCCCGCGCGGCTGGGCTATATCGTCTATACCTCCGGCACCGCTGGCAAACCCTCTGCTGTGATGCACGCCCACCGCGCGATCTGGGCGCGGGGCATGATGTTTGACGGCTGGTACGGGCTGCGCCCCGACGACCGGGTCCTGCACGCAGGCGCTTTCAACTGGACCTATACGCTGGGCACCGGGCTGATGGACCCCTGGACGCAGGGCGCCACCGCGCTGATCCCCGCGCCCGGCACCGCGCCCGGCGACCTGCCTGCGCGGCTCAAGACCCATGACGCCACGATCTTTGCCGCCGCACCGGGTGTCTACCGCCAGATGCTCAAGGACCGGGGCAAGCTGGACCTGCCCCACCTGCGCCACGGCCTCAGCGCCGGGGAAAAACTGGCAGAGCCGGTGCGCACCGCGTGGGAAGCCGCCACCGGCACCGCCATCTATGAAGCCTACGGCATGTCCGAATGCTCCACCTTCATCTCCGCCTCTCCCGACACGCCAGCCCGCGACGGCGCATTGGGCAGCGCCCAGCCCGGTCGCCGGATCAGCCTGCGCAAGGACGGGGCGGAGGTCGCCGTGGACACCCCCGGCACCATCGCCGTGCACCGCAGCGATCCGGGCCTGATGCTCGGCTATCTCGACGATCCGGCACAAACCGCCGCGCGCTTTGACGGTGACTGGTTCCTCACCGGCGACATCGGCAGCCGCGACGCAGATGGCCAGATCACCTATCTGGGCCGCGACGACGACATGATGAACGCCGGCGGCTTCCGCGTCTCCCCGCTGGAGGTCGAAGCCGCGCTGCTCCCGTTCGACGACCTGACCGCCGTCGCCGCCGCCGAGGTGGAGATCAAGCCCGGCGCATCGGTCATCGCCGCCTTCTATACCAGTGCCGCACCGCTGGACGCCGACGCCCTGCACCGCTATGCGGAGACCAAGCTGGCGCGCTACAAGCAACCGCGCCTTTACGTCCACCTGCCGCAGCTGCCCACCGGGGCCAACGGCAAGGTGCAGCGCCGCGCGCTGGCACCGCTTTACAAGGCCTCCTGAACCATGACCGACCCGATCAAACTTGATATCATGTCCGACCCGATCTGCCCCTGGTGCTATATCGGCAAGGCGCATTTGGACCGCGCGTTGCAGGACCACCCCAACCACCCCTTCGCGATCGAATGGCACCCGTTCCAGCTGAACCCCGACATGCCCGCAGGCGGCATGGACCGGCGCGCCTACCTCGAAGGGAAGTTCGGCGGCAAGGAAGGCGCGGTGCGCGCCTATGCCCCGGTGGTCGAACACGCCAAAAAGGCCGGGCTGAACATCAACTTTGAGGCGATGCAGCGGACCCCAAACACCCTGGATGCACACCGCCTGATCCACTGGGCCGGGATCGAAGGCCGTCAGACCGCCGCCGTCGCGGCGCTCTTTCACGCCTATTTCGTCGATGCCCGTGACATCGGCGATGCCGAAGTGCTGGCCGACATCGCCGATGGTATCGAAATGGACGCCGCCGTGGTGACCCGCCTGCTGGGAACGGATATGGACGCCGAAGACATCCGCACCCGTGACGCGCACAGCCGCAAGATGGGCGTCAACTCCGTACCGACCTTCATCGTGGCGGGCCAGCACGCCGTGCCGGGCGCGCAACCGCCAGAGCTTTGGGCCAAGGTGATCGCAGACCTTTCCGATCAGGGCTGACCCGCCCCTGTGGCAGATTGGCCATAACCGGCCGTCATGTCGCACAATCCTTTTGCCAGCGTCGAATCGCTGCCCTACGCTGCAGCGTAATCGGAGCACAGACTCCCAACACATTGAGCGGGCACATGGCAGAAAATCCACACGCACCTTACAGGGGTGCTTCCAATCCTGTACGCACCACCGACACCCACCACGGCGCAGCGCCGCATCCCGACATGAACCACAAACGGGCCAAGCGCCAATCCCCGGCACCGGCCTTCGTCAAGGAAATGACCCGCTACCCCACGCCGCGCGACGAGGGGTTCGCATGATCGTCGCATCCGGCCTGCGCCACCGCACCATCCTGACCTACGGCAGCTTCGATCTGTTTTCCCAGAACCATGTGCGCCTGCTGCGCGATCTGTCGGGCAAATGCGCTGAACTGATCGTGGGGTGCGCCACCGACGGCTATTGCATCGACCACGCTGAACCCTGTGCTGTGCCTTACGCCGAACGGCGCGCCGTGCTGGAACACTGCCGCTTTGTTGCCCGCGTGATCCCGTTTGAAACGCTCGACCAGCAGCATACCGATATCGTTAATTACAACGTGTCGGCCCTTGCGGTCGGCCCGGAATGGCGCGGCCAGCTGGACGGGTTGCGCGATATTGTGAAACTGCTCTACCTGCCGCATGACGCAATGCCACAAGCGCCCGTGAAACTGACACAGCCTGTGCAAAAATACGCGATCTACTGATTTCAACGGCGATAAGTATTGCCGTGCACTCTACCGCAGGTTAACTAGACGCTATTGCGCGTCAATTCGATTTGACCCGCAAGGAGGGTCAGTGTGAGCGAGAAACTAGCGAACTTTCGCATGGGTCGAGGGGAATTCGTCGCGTTGATTGCGATGATGTTCGCCACCATTGCGTTTTCGCTGGATGCGATGCTGCCCGCCCTGCCCGACATCGCCGCAGAACTGTCGCCCGAACTGGCCAACCGCGCGCCGCTGATCCTGACCGCCTTCGTCTTTGGCATGGGGGTCGGCACCTTCATCGCGGGGCCCCTGTCGGACGCCTTTGGCCGCCGCCGCGTCATCTTCTTCAGCGCCATCCTCTATACCGCCTCCGCCGCACTCGCCTATGTCAGTTGGTCGCTTGAGGTCCTGCTGATCGCACGGGTGCTGCAGGGGCTGGGCGCATCGGGACCAAGGATCGTGGCCGTGGCAATTGTGCGCGATCTCTTTTCCGGGCGCGAGATGGCCAAGATCGTCTCGCTCGTGATGCTGATCTTCACGCTGGTGCCGGCCTTTGCGCCGCTCATGGGCATGGTGATCATCAACGTCTCGGGCTGGCGCGGCATTTTCATGGCCTTCATCGTGTTCTCCACCGTCACCGTGCTCTGGATGGGCCTGCGTCTGCCCGAAACACTGGCTGTTGAGGACCGCCGCCCGCTGCGCTGGAAGCTGATGTTCGCCGCCGTGGGGGAAATGTTTTCCAACCGCACCGTGATGCTGTCGATCTTCGTGCAAACCCTTGCCATGGCGATGCTGTTCACCACGCTGATGCTGGTGCAGCCGATCTACGAACAGGTCTACAACCGCGCCGAAAGCTTTCCCTACTGGTTCGGTGCAGTCGCGGTGGTCGCTGGCACCTCAAGCCTGCTGAACGCGCGGCTGGTGGTGCAATTCGGGATGCGCCACATGGTCACCTCGATGCTGGGCTGGCAGGTGTTCATCACCGCGCTGATGCTGATCTTCAACCTAGGCGATCTGGCCCGGCCCTACGGCTTTGGCGCTTTCGTGTTCTGGCAGACCTGCCTGTTCTTTCAGGCGGGCCTGACGCTTGGCAATCTCAACGCCATCGCGATGGAACCGATGGGCCATATCGCGGGCATGGCCGCCTCCATCATCGGCGCGCTGGCCACGGTGATGGCTGCCGCCATCGCCTCTCCGGTCGGGTTGTTCTTTGACGGCACGATTATCCCGCTGATGGTGGCCGTGCTGGTGATGGCCGCAGTGGGGTTCGGGCTGATGATCCTGATGGGGGCCGAAAGCGAAGAAACCCAGCCTGAAGCCGCCGAATAAGCCCGTCAGGCGCTCACCTTCTTCTTCGCGGCCTTTTCCTTGGCAATCACATGTTCGGCCAGATCACGGGCAATCGCAAAGGCGCCTTTGATCTTGTCGGCGTCCTTCTTCCAGTCGCGCCGCACGACGATCTTGTTGTCGCGCACCTTGGCCAGCCCGCGCTGATCCTGAATGAACTGCACCAGCCCTTCGGGGGAGGCGAACTTGTCATTGTGGAACTGGATCGTCGCACCCTTCGGCCCACCGTCCAGCTTGGCAATCCCGGCGCGTTTGCACATCGCCTTGATCCGCACCACCAGCATCAGCGTGTTGACCTCACGCGGCAGTTTGCCAAAGCGGTCAATCAATTCCGCAGCAAAACCTTCCAACTCCACTTTGGTGGACAGCCCCGACAGCCGCCGATAAAGCCCCAGCCGCACGTCCAGATCAGGCACGTATGCCTCCGGGATCAACACCGGCACACCCAGATTGATCTGCGGTGCCCATTGCTCATCCGCTTCCGACAGCCCCTCCATCTCGCCCGCCTTGATCTTGGCGATCGCCTCTTCCAGCATCGACTGGTAAAGTTCAAACCCCACGTCGCGCATCTGGCCCGATTGTTCCTCGCCCAGCAGGTTCCCCGCCCCGCGAATGTCCAGATCCTGCGACGCCAGCGTGAACCCCGCCCCCAGCGTATCGAGGCTGCCCAACACCCGCAGACGCTTCTCCGCCGTCGCCGTCAGCTTGGCGCGTGGCTTGGTCGTCAGATAGGCATAGGCCCGCGTCTTGGACCGCCCCACGCGCCCCCTGATCTGATAAAGCTGCGCGAGGCCAAACATATCCGCCCGGTGCACGATCATCGTGTTTGCCGTGGGGATATCCAGCCCCGATTCCACAATCGTCGTCGCCAGCAACACATCGAACTTGCCGTCGTAAAAGGCGTTCATGCGGTCGTCCAATTCGCCCGCGGCCATCTGCCCGTGCGCGACCACATAGGTCAGTTCGGGCAACTGGTCTTTCAGGAACGCCTCGATCTCCGGCAGGTCGGTGATGCGCGGCACCACGTAAAACGACTGCCCGCCGCGATAATGCTCGCGCAACAGCGCCTCGCGCAGGGTCACCGCGTCAAATTCGCTCACGTAGGTGCGGATCGACAGACGGTCCACCGGCGGCGTGCCGATGATGCTCAGGTCGCGCACCCCTGTCAGGCTCAACTGCAAGGTGCGCGGAATGGGCGTCGCCGTCAGCGTCAGCACGTGAATATCCGTGCGCAGCGCCTTCAGCCGCTCCTTGTGCGTCACACCGAAATGCTGCTCCTCGTCGATCACCAGCAACCCGAGGTTATTAAATTTTATACCTTTTGCCAAAAGCGCATGGGTGCCAATGACAATATCACAGGTCCCCTTCGCCATCGCATCCCGCGTGGCATTGGCATCCTTGGCGCTGACAAAGCGGCTCAATTGCCGGACTTCAATCGGGAAGCCCCGGAACCGCTCTGAAAAGCTCTTGTAGTGCTGCCGCGCCAGCAGCGTCGTCGGCGCAATCACCGCCACCTGCACGCCTGACATCGCCGCGACAAAGGCCGCGCGCATCGCCACTTCGGTCTTGCCGAAACCCACGTCACCGCACACCAGCCGATCCATCGGATTGCCCGAAGTCATGTCGTCAATCACCTCGCCAATCGCGCGCAACTGATCATCCGTCTCCTGATAGGGGAAGCGTGCCGAAAACGCGTCCCACATCCCCGGCGGCGGCTCCAGCACTGGGGCCTTGCGCAAGGCGCGTTCGGCGGCGATGCGGATCAGCTTGTCCGCCATCTCCCGGATACGCTCTTTCAGCTTGGCTTTCTTCGACTGCCACGCCCCGCCCCCCAGACGGTCCAGCAATCCTTCGTCATGGCCGTATTTGCTCAGCAGTTCAATGTTCTCGACCGGTAGGTACAGCTTGGCATCCTCGGCATATTCCAGCACCAGACATTCATGTGCCGCGCCCAGTGCCGCAACCACTTCCATCCCGTGATAGCGCCCGATCCCGTGATCCACATGAACCACCAGATCGCCGGGCGTCAGGCTTTGCGTCTCCGTCAGGAAATTCTCCGCCCGTCGCTTGCGCTTGGGCGCGCGGATCAAACGGTCCCCCAGCACGTCCTGCTCCGAAATGACCGTCAAAGTGCCACTATGGCCTACCGCCTCGCTACTTGAGGCCGAGCCGTCCCCAAACGGCCCCTCAAACCCATGCTCCAACGCCCAGACCGCCAGATGCAGCCCACGCTTGCCGACCCGCGTGGCATTGGGCACCGGGATCGCTTCGGCCAGGCCTTCATCCTCAATCAACCCCGTCAGCCGCTCCCGCGCGCCTTCGGAATAGCTGGCGATCACCACCGGACCCTTATCCAGCTTCGCCTTGATATGCGCCGCCAACGCCCCGAAAAGGCTCACTGATTCCTGCTGCCGCTCGGGCGAGAAGTTGCGCCCGATCCGCGCGCCTGCATCCAGCACGCCGGGTCCGGTCGCCTGCGGCAGCGGCGTGAACTGCACTACCCGGTGCCCGGTCACCGCCGTCTCCCATGCCGCATCATCCAGATAAAGCCCTTCGGGGGGTGCCGGCTTATACACCGTGTCCATCTTGGACCGGTGCCCCATCGCCAGCCGCCGCGTCTCAAACTGATCCTCGATGCTCTCCCACCGGGCCAGCCGCGATGGCGTTACCTGATCATCCAGCGTGATCGATGCACCCGGCACATAGTCGAACAGCGTCTCCAGTTCCTCATGGAAGAACGCCAGCCAATGCTCCGCCCCCTGATGCTTGCGCCCCGCCGAAATCGCCTCGTACAGGGGATCATCGCTGCCTGCGGCGCCGAATTCGATGCGGTAATTCTGCCGGAACCGCGTCACCGCCGCCTCGTCCAGAATGACCTCGCTGACAGGGGCCAGTTCCACCACCTCCAGCTTTTCCGTGGTCCTTTGCGTCGCCGGATCGAACCGCCGCGCGCCGTCCAGCGTGTCGCCAAACAGGTCCAGCCGCACCGGACCCAGATCACCGGGGGGATAGATGTCGATGATCCCGCCCCGGATCGCATAATCGCCCGGTTCCATCACCGTGGGGCTTTGCACAAAGCCCATCCGCACCAGAAACGCCCTCAGCGCGCCCTCATCAATCCGGTTGCCCACCTTGGCGGTAAACGCTGCATCCCGCAGCAGGCTGCGCGCAGGCACCCGCTGCGTGGCGGCATTAAGCGTTGTCAGCAACACGAACCGCTCCGGCATCCCATGCACCAGCGCGGCCAGCGTCGCCATGCGCCGCGCCGATACATCCGCATTGGGCGACACCCGGTCATAGGGCAGGCAATCCCAGCCGGGAAAGGTCACCACGGGCATGTCGGGCGCGAAAAACCGCAGGGCCGCCTGCGTGGCCGCCATCCGCTTGTCATCCCGCGCCACATGCACCACCGGCCCATGGCGCGCGACCTCATTCAGGATCGCACGCGCGTCATAGCCTTCAGGCACACCGGATAGGGTAATTTTGTCAGCAGCAGTCATCGGCTCTCACATGGGTCGGGAAGACACCCCGTCAACCACCCAATGCGCCCAGCGTCAAGTTCTGATACATGCCCCAGATCGCCGTGACGAAGATCGACAGCATGCCGATGATCTGGGTATAGAGCCGGTGACGCGTCAGCCGCTTGCACAAAACCTCGCCCTCCGACCCTTCCTCGGAAATCAGCCGCGCGGTGCTCAGGCTCAGCAATCCCACAATCGACAGCGGAAAGCCCAGCAGGAACACCGCCTGCGCAAATTCATTGGCGTAGACGAACCCCAGCAGCCCCAGCATGGTCAGGCCAAAGCAGCCAAACCCCAACAACCAAAGCCCCGACATCTGCGCAATGAAAAGCAGCCGGTTGACGTTGATCCGCACGATATCTTCCAGATCGGTCATCGCCTGCTCACCATGCCGCCGCGCGCGCAGCACCATGTCGTAAGGCACACCGATGACCCAATGGCTCGTGGTGGACCACACGACCGCCAGCACGATCCAGAACCACAGGTTCGAGAAGGAGCGCATGTCGATAAGTTCGAAAAGGGTCGAATACCAGTCCAAGGCAGGCCTCAAGCACAGAAACTGCACGGGTCATACCCAAGTGCCGGGGCAATTCCTACCCTTGAGGCAACAGATTTTTCGTGGCAAGCCAAGGACGTACTGACATGAGGTATTTTTGATGCAGCCGCTTCACGCCCCCTTCCCCGCCACCCGCCTGCGCCGTACCCGCGCCACGCCTGCCTTGCGGGGTCTGGTGCGTGAAAACGCGCTTGCGGTGGGCGATCTGATCTGGCCCGTCTTCGTGCGCTCCGGCGAAGGGATCGAGGAACCCGTTCCTTCAATGCCCGGTGTCATGCGCCGCAGCGCCGATAGGGTGGTCAAGGCCGCGGCGGAGGCACATGCCCTTGGCATCCGCGCGATGTGCATCTTTCCCTACACCGGACCGGAAGAACGGACCGAGGATTGCGCAGGCGCATGGGATCCGCAAAACCACGCCAACCGCGCCATCGCCGCCATCCGCGCCGCCTTCCCCGACATGGCGATCATGAGCGACGTGGCACTCGATACCTACAACATCAACGGCCACGACGGGTTCGTGGAGGACGGCATCATCGTCAACGATCGCACGGTGGAGGCGCTGGTGAAGATGGCGCTGGCGCAAGCGGATGCGGGGGCCGACATCATTGGCCCATCCGACATGATGGACGGGCGCATCGGCGCGATCCGGGACGCGCTGGAACCGGCGGGCCATCAAAACGTCACCATCCTCAGCTATGCCGCCAAATATGCCTCGGCCTTCTATGGCCCGTTCCGCGATGCGGTGGGCGCTTCCGCCGCGCTGACGGGGGACAAGAAGACCTACCAGATGGACCCCGCCAATTCGGACGAGGCACTGCGCCTTGTCGCACGTGACCTGTCCGAAGGCGCCGACATGGTCATGGTCAAACCCGGCCTGCCGTATCTCGATATCTGCCGCCGGGTGAAAGACACCTTCGGCGCGCCCACCTTCGCCTATCAGGTGTCGGGCGAATATTCGATGATCAAGGCCGCCGCCGCAAATGGCTGGATCGATGAGGACCGCGTGATGATGGAAAGCCTGATGGCCTTCAAACGCGCGGGCTGTGACGGGGTGCTGACCTATTTCGCGCCCGCTGCCGCGCGGCTGCTGTCGGCCTGAACCGGATCAGGCGAACGCCGCTGCCAGCGCGAAATACAGCGGCACTGGCGCGACCGCGACCAGCACCGCCGCCAGATACCGTTGCACGGAAAACAACCGGCTGAAGCCTGCGACAAACGCAATGCCGCCGCCCCCGCCCAGGGCGGAATTGCCCGGCAGGTTAAAAAGCACGATCAGCGCCAGATAACGGTGCCTGAGCAGCCAGGGCACCCAGCGCACAGGCGCCTTGGCGCTCAGCAGGGCAAGACTTTCTTCCGGGGTCAGCTTTGCCATCTGATCGATGAACGCCTGCGCCCGGCGAAACCGCAGCAGCCCGAAGAACCGCGCCAGCGCATGCATCGGGATCAGCCGCCCCAGCGCGAACCCCAGGGTCAGGGCCAGCACCATCCCGACATAGACGATCAGCGCAAAGGGCGCGCCGAACAGCATCAACAGGGCAATCCCGATCTCTGCGCCGGGCACGAAGGGCAGCGCGGAGGTGACGACGAACACCGACAGGGAGATCATGATCATCCTGTTCACGCGCGCCTCGTTCTCCGGCAGGATTTCCAACATCTCGAAATGCGCCAACAGCCCGCTTGCGAACCACCCCGTGACCAGCAAGCCCAGATAGAGCAATCCAAGAATGATCCAGCGCGCGGTGCTCAAGGGCACCACCCCGGCAGCGGTCTGCGGCGTGCAGCGGCGGCCTGTTGCGCGGCCCCATCGCCCGTAAGTGCCGCGGTATCGGGCGCGCGTTGTCCGCGAAACACCAGCATCCGGTCAATCGTCCGATACCAGCGTTTCTTGGTCCAGCGCACGGCGACCTCCGCCTCCGCACCGACGATCCTGCCGTCATATTGAAAGACGCTGCCAGACCTGCCGACAAGTTCGCCGGTAAAGCGCACGCCATCGGGCGTGTGCCGGGTCTGGTAGGGGGCCGGATCGAAACCGCAGGCAAGGCATCTGCGCGACCAGAACACCCGGTCACTGAAATGCAGCTCCTCCTCCAGATCCAGATCGCCCTCGGGCCCGATCCGCCCGACAAAAACCATCCCGTCCAGCGCGCCGATGCCGTCAGACGGCGCCTCGGCCCGCGCGGCATCCCGGCAGAACAGGCTCAGCGCAAGAACAAGCGCCAGAAAAAGGGCCGCTGGATAGGGCATAAAGCCTCCCGCACAAAGGATGAACGGCAGAACTGGTGACGGAAAATACCCGTCGTCAGAGATTGTCTTCAGCGTCAGTCACATCAATGCCAAGCGCCTCAAGCCCGCTTTCCAGATGCTCCGGCAGGCTGGGGATCCCGGACAGATAGCTTTCCGTGGGCGCCGTCGCCTCGCGGCGGGCCTCTTCCTTGGCATACTCAAGCTCTTCGGGTTCAAAGCTTCCGCGTCCGATCCACATCAGCGCCACAAGGTTCGATTTTTCATCATCGTTGAGGCCAGAAATGTAATCTGACAGCTTCACACTCTCCGGGCCGTATTCGCGCGACAGGGCAATGACCCTGACAACCTTCCCGTGGCTGATTTCAAGCATATGACACGACTCCACGTCTGATGCGTGACCCCAGTGTGCCAGACAGGCTTGACCTTGAACAGCCCCGCCCGCAGCAGCACCATTTCGCCCATCCCGCCTTAGCCCATGACAAGGCGCGAAAAACCGCCTATGATATGGCACAAGCCGGGCAAACCGGCACGAGCAAGTATAACCGGCACACAAATCACAGGCAAAACAATGAGCAATCCGATCTTTTCACGGCGCGTCTTTACCATGGGCGCGCTGGCCTCCGTTGGGGTAACGGCGGCATGTGGCAACGGCGTGGGCAGTCGCGGCTCCCAGATGATCGACGCGCGCGTCGACGCCACACTGGCGGAGATGTACCGCCAGTTTCCCAACACGCAATCGCTGGCGCAGAAATCCACCGGGATGCTGATCATGCCGCTGGTCACCGAAGCGGGCTTTGGCTTTGGCGGTGCCTACGGGCGCGGCGCGCTGCGGGTCGATGACATCTCCGTCGATTACTATTCGGTGGCAAAGGCGTCGGGCGGCCTGCAGATTGGCGCGCAGCAATACGCGCATGTGCTGTTCTTCATGACCGAAGACGCGCTGACCAATTTCCGCCGGTCCCCCGGCTGGGCCGCGGGCGCGGATCTGGAGTATGTCATTTCCGATCAGGGCGACAGCGTGTCTGCCGACACGACCACCGTGCTGGCCCCGGTGCTGGCGGCGGTCTTTGGCCGCGCGGGCCTGCGGATCGGCGCGACGCTGGAAGGCACGAAATACACCCGGATCATCCCCTGATCCGCGTTTGCCTCGGCCTGCGTTAACGTGAGGAACACAGCGCAAGACGTTGATCTGACGTGAGTAACAAAGGGTTAACGCCTGTCCCCGCGGGGACAGGCGCGCCCGTTTGTCACCCGACGGCATTCAGGCGCTTGATCAGGCTGGAGGTATCCCAGCGTCCGCCGCCCAGCTTCTGCACATCCTTGTAGAACTGATCGACCAACGCCGTGACCGGCAGGCTCGCCCCGATCTCGTCCCCCGTAGACAGGCAGATGCCCAGATCCTTGCGCATCCAATCCACCGCGAAACCGTGGTCGAATTCATCGGCCAGCATCGTCTCGTAGCGGTTGACCATCTGCCACGACCCGGCGGCACCTTGAGAAATCACCTCGACCACGTCCGCGCCATCCAGTCCCGCCTTCTGCGCAAAATGCAGCGCTTCGGACAGCCCCTGAACCAGGCCTGCGATGGCGATCTGGTTGCACATCTTGGTCATCTGGCCCGCGCCACTGTTCCCCAGACGGCGGCAGATCTTCGAATAGACCTCCATCACCGGCAGGGCGCGGTCAAACGCGCCGGCCTCTCCGCCGCACATGATCGACAGCTGACCGTTCTCCGCCCCGGCCTGCCCGCCGGAGACAGGCGCGTCGACGAAACTGATTTGCAGGCCATCGGCAACGGCATACAGTTCTGACGTGACGGCCGCGGAAACGGTGGTGTGATCGACAAAGACACTGCCGGGGCTCATGCCCGCGAACGCGCCTTCCTCGCCCAGACAGACGGCGCGCAGATCATCGTCATTGCCAACGCAGGCCATCACGAATTCCGCGCCTTCCGCCGCCGCGCGCGGCGTTGCCGCCGCCGCCCCGCCGTAGGTGGCGACCCAATCTTCGCCCTTTGATGCGGTGCGGTTATAGACCGTCACCGCGTGCCCTGCCTTTTGAAGGTGGCCCGCCATCGGGCCGCCCATCACACCCAGTCCCAGAAATGCCAGCTTTGCCATGCGTGTTCCCATCGCCTTTTCTATGTCAATCAGTTGCGCTATTGCGAAGGCTACACCTAACACCCTGCGCGGGTTGGTCAATCTGCGCAGCCTTTTCGGAGCATGGCATGGCCCTCCTCTTTCGTTGGCTGGTACGGATTGCCGCCGCTTTGATCGTGCTGGGCGTGGCCACTGTCACGCTGGTCTATTGGTTGGCGTCCCGGTCCCTGCCGGACTACGACACCACCGTGCAGGTTCCCGGCATCGCCACCCCGATTGAGATCGTGCGCGACAACGCCAATGTACCGCATATCTTTGCGCAGAACGATGGCGATGTCTTTTATGGCCTTGGATTTGCCCATGCGCAGGACCGGTTGTGGCAGATGATCACCCTGCGCCGCACCGCGCAAGGGCGGTTGAGCGAGGTTTTCGGCACGCCGACGCTGAACGTGGACAAGCTGCTCAGACGGTTGGACATTTACACCCTTGCCGTACAATCGGTGGAGGCGCTGGACCCGCAGACACAGGATGCGCTGGACGCCTATGCCGCCGGGGTGAACGCGCGGCTGGACCAGATCAATACCGAAGCGCTGGGGCGTGGTGCGCCCGAGATGATGCTGTTCAATGCGCCCGTCGCCCCCTGGCGGCCTGCGGATTCGCTGGCGATCATCAAGCTGATGGGCTTGCAGCTTTCGGGGCATCTGGACGCGGAAGTGAAACGCGCGCGCGCCTCGCTGGCGCTGGAGGACGCGGACCGGCTGGTCGATATCCTGCCTGATGCGCCAGGGTCGGGCGTCGCGGCGTTGCCGGAATATGCGCAATTGTTCGAAGATGCGCCGCGCTTTGCCGCCAACATCCCGCTTGATCCACATCCCCTGTCCCCGTTCAGGCCGCTGGCGCTGGCGGGGGCGTCGAACGCCTGGGCCGCGGCACCGTCACGCTCTGCCTCGGGGGGGACATTGCTGGCCAATGATCCGCACCTGGGCTTCAGCGCACCGGCGATCTGGTATCTGGCCCGGATGCAGCTTTCCACCGGCGGCGTGATCGGCGGCACGATCCCCGGTGTACCGGTGATCCTGACCGGGCGCAGCGCCAATCTGGGCTGGGGTCTGACCAGCGCCTATGTCGACGATCAGGACGTCTATATCGAAGAGCTGAACCCCGACAACAAGAACGAATACCGCACCCCGCGCGGGTTTCGGGAATTCACCAGCCGCGCCTCGATCATCACCATCAAGGACGAAAACCCCGTCACCCTCAACCTGCTGTGGAGCGAGAACGGACCGGTCCTGCCCGGTACCCATTACAACCTTGCCGCCATCACCCCGCCCGGTCATGTGGCGACGGTGAACTGGACGCTGCTGTCGGCCCGCGACACCACGATGGCAGCGGCGATGGCGTTGATGCGGGCGCAATCGGTGGCCGAAGGGATTGCCGCTGGGGAAGCCTATATCGCGCCTGCGCAGAACCTGACGCTGGTGGACCGCGAAAACATCGCGATGAAGACGATCGGCGCGATGCCCCGCCGGGACGCGGCGCACCAGTCGCAGGGCCGCCTGCCCAGCCCCGGCTGGATCAAGGAAAACCGCTGGGAGGGGCGCCTGCCCTATGCCGCCAACCCCGAATTCGTGGCGCCTGCGGGCGGCATTCTTGGCAACACCAACAACAAGACCGTCGACCGGCCCTTTCCCAACCACGTGTCATTCCTGTGGGGCGACACGCAGCGGGTGCAACGCTGGCAGCGGCTGATGCAGAACCGGCAGGTGCACACGCGCGACAGTTTCATCGAAGCGCAGCTGGACACGGTCAGTTTCACCGCGCGGTCGCTTTTGCCGCTGATTGGCGCGGAATTGTGGTTCACCGGGGAGGCCGCCCCCGATGGCACGCCCGAGCGCCAGCGCCAGCGCGCGCTGACCCTGCTGGCGGGCTGGTCGGGGGAGATGAACGAACACCTGCCCGAACCGCTGATCTATGCCGCCTGGCTGCGCAGTTTGCAGGCGCGGCTGATACAGGACGATCTGGGACCACTGGCGGATGAGTTCGTCCAGGTGGAGCCAATCTTCATCGAACGTGCCTTTCGCAACGTGGAGGGGGCCGCGATCTGGTGCGACGTGCGCCAGTCCGCCCCGGTGGAAACCTGTCAGGACATGGCGAAACTGGCGCTGGATGATGCGCTGGTCTGGATCAACGAGACCTGGGGCGACAATCTGGAATCCCTGCGCTGGGGCGACGCGCATCAGGCGACCCATGACCATCAGGTATTGGGAGAGATCCCGGTGCTGCGGTATTTCGTCAACATCCGGCAGTCGACCTCCGGTGGCGACAACACGTTACAACGGGGCAAGACCAAGGGCAGCGGGCCCGATCCCTTTCACAACGTGCACGGCGCGGGCTATCGCGGGGTTTATGATTTCGCCGATCCGGATTCGTCGGTTTTCGTGATCTCCACCGGGCAGTCGGGGCATTTCCTGTCGCGGCACTACGATGATCTGGCGCAGCTGTGGCGGCGCGGGGAATATATTCCGATGTCGCTGGATGAGGGGCTGGCGCGGGCGGCCTCCGTCGGGGTCACAATACTTGAGCCGCAGCAGCGATGAACCGGGTGATCCTGTTCAACAAGCCCTATGGCGTGTTGTCGCAATTCACCGACAAGGGCACCGAAGGATCGGCGCGACTGACGTTGTCGGGATTCATCGATCAGCCGGGGTTCTATCCGGCAGGCAGGCTCGACAAGGACAGCGAAGGGTTGATGGTGCTGACCGACAATGGCGCGTTGCAGGCGCGGATCGCGCATCCGAAGTATAAGCGCGCCAAGACCTATCTTGTGCAGGTCGAAGGGGTGCCTTCAGAGGAGGCGTTGGAGGCGTTGCGCAAGGGGGTTGATCTGAAGGACGGGCGCACGAAACCTGCGGACGTGCAGCAGGTCGCGCCCCCCGATCATCTGTGGGAGCGCGACCCGCCGGTGCGCTTTCGCAAGACGGTGCCGGACGCGTGGCTGAAGATTGCCATCCGCGAAGGCCGCAATCGGCAGGTGCGCCGCATGTCGGCCCATGTGGGGCTGCCAACGCTGCGCCTGATCCGAACAGGTGTCGGGGATTGGCGGCTGAATGATCTGGCCCCCGGCGCGTGGCGGTGGGCGTCAGAGACGGGTGCCTAAGCCAGCGAGGCTGTGAACATCCGGGTCAGCCACACGCCTCCCACAGCCGTTGCCGCGGTCAGGAAGGTGCCCCAGGTCAGATCGGTGGCCACCATCGACCAGGACCAGTCCTTCATCACCGCAAGTGATGTAAATTCATAGGTGCCATAGGCCGCAGCCCCCAGAAGGGCCGCGTTGCCCGCCACCCACAGAAGGCTTTTGTCCTGCGCCAGCGCGGGATAGGACACAAACCACAACAGCACGACGACGTAGAAGGCGTAGAAGGCGAAAGCCGGGAATATGCGGATATCCTCCAGCAGCAGATGGCCGATGTGGCGGTCGAAGACCGGTTTGACGATATAGCCAAGGCCAAGGAAATCGATGCCGAGAAAGATCACGAAACTGGTTACGTAAAGAATAATAAGGGTCATTGTGTGCTCCTGTCTGGCGGGTCAACGCATCAGATGCGGCTGAGTTCGGAAAAGTTCGAAATTGTCGCACCTGAGCGTTTGGCAATCGCGGATCGTGGACGTTCCGGCGGGTTACAGACGCTGGTATTGCGCTTCCTGTTTGGCGGTCCAGCGGACGGTCAGGTTGAACCCTTCGTCGGTCTGGTCTTCGGAGACGACCACATCCTGATCGAACAGCCACGCGCGCTTGCGCCCCTCCGCAAAGGTCAGGATCAGGTCGGCGTCGCGGACAGCGCCCTGCAGGGCTTCGGCAACGGCGGATTGCAGCGTCTCCAGCCCCTCCCCGGTGATCGCGGACAGAGCCAGCACATGATCATCGCGGTCGGCCCGTTGCCGGACGGCATCGGCGCGGTCGGCGGGCAGCAGGTCAATCTTGTTCCAGACTTCAAAGGTGGGCGTGTCGGTGCCAACGCCCAGCGACGTCATGATCTCGCGCACGTCGGCGGCCTGTTCTTCGGTTTCCGCATGGGAGATGTCGCGCACGTGCAGGATCAGATCGGCGGCCAGTACTTCCTCAAGCGTGGCACGGAAGGCGGCGACCAGTTCTGTGGGCAGGTCAGAGATGAAACCCACGGTGTCGGACATGATGATTTCCGGCCCGTCAGGCAACGTGAGGCTTCGCATGGTGGGGTCGAGCGTGGCAAAGAGCATGTCCTTGGCCATGACGTCCGCGCCCGTCAAGCGATTGAAAAGTGTGGATTTACCGGCGTTGGTATAGCCCACCAGCGCGACAATCGGATAGGGCACCTTCGCGCGGGCGGCGCGGTGCAGGGCGCGGGTTTTGGTGACCTTCTCCAACTGGCGGCGCAGGCGCACAAGCTGGTCGTCAATGGCGCGGCGGTCCGCTTCGATCTGGGTTTCACCGGGACCCCCGACAAAGCCGAGGCCACCGCGCTGGCGTTCAAGGTGGGTCCAGGCGCGGACAAGGCGGGTGCGTTGGTAATTCAGCGCGGCCATTTCGACCTGCAGCACACCTTCGCGGGTGGCGGCGCGGTCGGAGAAAATCTCCAAGATCAGGCCGGTACGGTCCAGAAGCTTGACGCCCCATGCTTTTTCCAGATTGCGCTGTTGGACGGGTGTGACAGGGCCATCGACAAGGACGAGTTCGACCTCGTTTTCCTCCAACCGGTCGTGCAGGTCCTGTATCTTGCCCTTGCCGAAAAGCTTGCCGGCATCGACGCTGCGCAGTTGCACAACCTCCGCCCCGGCGACGTCAAGCGCGGGCAGCGCGCGGGCCAGCGACACGGCTTCTTCCAGCGCCGGACCGGGGTCACGGCGGTCGGGATTGGAGCGAATGTCAGGATGCAGCACCCACGCGCGGGTGATGCGGGGGCCGTCGGTATCATCAATCTGAAATTGCGCTTTGCTCAAGAAGCGTCTTCGCCCTCATACAGGCTGATCGGCTGGCTGGGCATGATGGTGGAAATGGCATGCTTGTAGACCAGCTGGGATTGGCCATCGCGGCGCAGCAGAACGCAGAAATTGTCGAACCACGTGATCACGCCCTGCAGCTTTACCCCGTTGATCAGAAAAATCGTGACCGGAACCTTGGTCTTGCGTACATGGTTCAGGAACGCATCCTGAAGATTCTGTCTGTCAGATGCCATATTTGCATACCTTTTATTCTTGCTGGCACCCGCGAACGGGGCCCCCCAACGGGTGTAAGTATGTCGTTACATCTGGGGAGTTTCCAGCAGATAATTCAGGGGCGTGGCAGAATTGACGCAGGGGCAGTATGTCACGGTTTCACGAACGCCATAGGTCCGGCGTCAGCAGCGCGATAATGGCCAGGGTTTCCAGCCGCCCCAGCACCATCGCGCCCGACAGGATTGCCTTGGCTGCAAGGCTGAGTTCGATCAGGCGGATCGGGGTGTCGCTGGCGTAATCCACCAGCGGGCCGGTGGTGGACAAGCTGGCCACCGACAGCACCAGCGCCTGATCGAATGAGGTGCCCGCCAGCGTCAGCAAAAGCGTAATGCCCGCCAGCGACAGGGCGAAAAGCATGAAGAAAATCCATGCGATGAAGGCACCGTTGCTTTGCAGCCGGCGGCCAGCGGCCCCTGCCCCGCTGACGGAATGGGGATGGACCAGCCGCTCCATCTCCCGTGCGCCGTTGAAATAGAGCGCGAAGACCCGCAACAGCTTGACCCCGCCCGCCGTCGTGGCCACGCCGCCGCCGATCAGCGCCAGACCCATGAGGATCAGCCCCGGTGTGGCCAGCCCTGACCAATCCTGCGCGGCCGCCCAATGTTCGGACACGAAGCCGGTCGTCGTCAGAAAGGACATTACGGTAAACACCGCCCCCCAGAGCGCATAGAAGGCTTTCGCGAGGTTGTCGCCTTCGTCGACGCCGAAGGCCCCAAGGAAGTGGCGCAGGAACAGCACCAGCGGCACGGCGACGACGATGAAAAGCCCGATGCGGAATTCGGGATCGTTGCGCAGCCCGCCTTGCGTGGCGGTCACCGTGTCCTTGGAAAACGTCAGCCGCGACAGGGCGAACAGCATGAAAAGCAGCATCACCGCTTCGCCGCTGGTGCCGATACCTGCGTTCTGCACCCCGCCGACGGGCGAGATGCCGGAGGTTGCCAGTACCGACATGGCATGACAGATCGCCACCAGCGGCCGGTCGCCGCCCGCCATCAGCAGCAGCCACAACAGCAGTGTCAGGCCCACGTAGATCGGCACCAGCGCCCGGCACACCCGCAAGAGCCGCGCGCGCGGGTCCGCCGCGACCGACCGCGCGCCCTGCCCGGTGTCACGGCGGCCCGGCTCTGCCTGTGCGGTGACCTCGAACCCGCCAAGGTGCAAAGGCGCAAGGATCGCCGAAGCCGCGACCCACATCAGCATGCCGCCCATCCAGCCCACCTGCGCGCGCCACAGGTGCAGCGTGTCATTGAGCCGCTCAGGGTCGCTGAACATCGTGGCACCGGTGGTGGTCAGCGCGCTGGTCATCTCGAAATAGACATTCACGAACCGGGTGGAGGGCAGCGCCTCAAGAAACGGCAGGGCCAGCATCACCGGCAGGGTCACAAAGGCCGCAAACAGCGACATCAGCGGCCCCAGCGCCCCATGGCGCGGTTTGCGCCCGGCGTGGGCGACGGCGATCAGCACAAAGGCGATGATCCCCAGCAGCCCCGCATAGAAAAACGCCCGCGCGGTGCTTTCATCATCCAGCACCAGCGCATGCAGGGCGGGAACCATCATGGACACCGACGCGATGCCGAACATCAGCAGGAACAGCGGCAGCGCCATCAGGTTTGCGCGGATATAGGGCTCGCGGGGCAAAGGCGCTCCTTGGCGTCAGAAAAAGTCGATGGAGACCTGCATCAATTGCTCTACCTGCTCCACGTCACCGGCAAGGGCGAAGACGGCGATGGTATCGCCTTCCTCGATGCGGGTGCTGCCGAGCGGGCGGATGATCTCGTCTCCCTTGCGGATCATGCCGACAAGGACCCCTTCGGGAAAGTCGATCTCCGATATGGTCTTGCCGGTGATGGGCGATGTCGACAGGACCTCGGCCTCGATCACCTCGGCCTCCGCGTCGCCGATGGAATAGACCGCGCGCACGCGGCCGTGGCGGATGTGACGCAGGATCGATGACACGGTGGTGGCACGCGGGTTGATATAGGCGTCAATGCCCAGCGGGGTCATCAGCGGCACCAGCGTGGGATCGTTCACCAGCGCGATCACGTAAGGGCAGCCTTCGGCCTTGGCACGCACGCAGGCCAGCATGTTGGTCTTGTCATCATCGGTCACCGCCAGCATGGCGTCGGCGCGCGAAATGCCCGCTTCGGCCAGCAGGGTGGCATCCAGCCCGTCACCATTCAGCACGATCGTGCGTTCCAGCGCTTCGGCGGCGCGTTCGGCGCAGTGGCGGTTCTTCTCGATCACCTTGGTGCGGATGCGGCGGGCGTCGGTTTCCAGCGCCTGTGCGACCGTCAGCCCGACATTGCCGCCCCCCACCAGCACCACGCGTTCCTGTTTGGAAGCTTTCTTGCCAAAGATTTCCAGCGTCCGGGGGATGTCATCGCGGTGGCTGAAGACATAGCAATCGTCACCGACGAAAAGCTGGTCCTTGGGTTCGGGCGCAAAAAGCGTGCCGTCCCGGCGGACCCCGACCACCACGGCACGCAGCGTGGAGAACAGATCACTGAGCTGGCGCAGGGGCGTGTTCACCACCGGGCATTCGGCGTCGATGGTGATGCCCAGAAGGTGTGCCTTGCCGCCCATGAAGGTTTCGGTGTCGAAGGACGCCGGGGCCGAAAGGCGCTGCAGGGCGGCCGCGGCGACTTCCTTTTCGGGGGAGATCACCACGTCGATGGGCATGTGATCGCGGCGGTAGAGATCGGAGTAGATCGCGTCGAGGTAAGACTGGCTGCGCAGGCGGGCGATCTTTCGGTTGATGCCGAAGACCGAATGGGCGACCTGACAGGTGACCATGTTGACCTCATCCGAGTGGGTGGCGGCGATGATCATCTCCGCATCCCGCGCCCCTGCCCGGTCAAGCACGTCCGGGTAGCTGGCAAATCCCGCAATCCCCTGAACATCAAGGGTTTCGGTGGCGCGGCGCACCAGATCGGCGTTGTTGTCGACCACGGTCACATCGTTGCGTTCGCCGCTGAGGTGGCGGGCGATCTGCCAACCCACCTGCCCTGCGCCGCAAATGATCACTTTCATGGCGTACCTTTTGCTTGCGCCGCGTTTCGCAGCCTTCGTTCGGCTGAATAGACGCCAAGCGCCCCGCTTGTGCAAGGGGCAAGCAAGGCGCCGTCCCCCAAGGTCATTTCGGGCGGTGATGCGTGGATTACCGCTGGTGCACACGTGTGCAAAAGCCTAGCCTGCGCGAAAGAATCCCCAAGGCCGAGCCTTTCCATGACCGATTTTCAAGACGCCAAGGCCCTCGTTCAGGCGCAGTACGCCGATCTGCTGGCCGCCACGACGCAGGATGTGGCAACGGTGCTGGCCCGGCGGATGACGGCGGATGCGCTGTGGCGCGGGGTCGATCCCTTTGGCGTGGTCGCGGGGCCGGACGCCGCGGCGGGCGCGTTCTGGGGGCCTTACCTGCGCAGTTTTGCCCATGTGAAGCGGCGCGAGGACATCTTTTTCGCCGGGCTGAACGAGATTGACGGTTTTTCCTCCGTCTGGACCTGTTCAATGGGACATCTGCAGGGGCTGTTCGATGCGCCCTGGCTGGGCATACCCGCGACGCGCAAGATCGCGATGCTGCGCTATGCGGAGTTCACGCGGGTTGAAGGTGGACAGATCGTGGAAGTGGCGTTTTTCTGCGACATCCTGCATCTGATGCGGCAGGCGGGGATCGTGGCGTTCCCCGACCAGACCGCGCAGCACCTGGTGCAGCCGGGGCCGCTGACCGGGGATGGTCGGTTGCTGACCCCGCAAGATGCGGCGGAGGGAGAGAAGACGCTGGCGCGGATCAACACCATGATCGGGTCAATCGATGCGGCCAACCGCGACCCCCGCGCCCGCACCCCGCGCGAGGAATTGCTGGAGAACTGGACCGAGGATTTCACCTGGTGGGGACCGGAGGGGATCGGCGCGACCTATACCATCGACCGCTATATCGAGCAGCATCAGGGCCCGTTCCGCCAGCACATCGCGGATCGTTCGTTCAACGGGCATCTGTGCCGGATGGCGGAGGGTACTTATGGCGCGTTCTTCGGCTGGCCGAACCTGACGATCACCAATGCCGGCGCCTACATGGGGGTGCCGGGCAATGACGTGCGCGCCGATCTGCGGGTGGTGGATGTGTACCGCCGCGAGGGAGAGAAACTGGCGGAGAACTGGATTTTCTTTGACACGCTGCATTGGTTGGGGATGCAGGGGGTGGATGTTTTGGGGGATTTGGGGGTTGGGTGAAGCGGGGGGTGGCGGACTATGCTGCCGTTTGCTGCGGTCGCGCCAATGGCAGCTCTGATCTATTTTAGAAGGCGGCCCAACCAAAACACGAGGGCCATGCTCATAAATACGAAAACGAACAATGCAGTGCGCAGCGCTTCTGTTGACGGGTTGACCAAACCGTGCTGCGCGAGAAAAAGAAGGTTCAGCACCAGATAAGCCGCCGCCGCAAGAGCAATGACCATGCGTGACCGTTTGCCCGCATTCAACACGCCGAAGATTGTGCCAGCGGCTATGATCAGGTTCGACGTGATGCGGATCGGTTCGACCTGCATCGTTGCAACATGGACTACGATATCCAGAATTTGCAGCCCGATCAGCAAACCCAACGGGATGAATACTTTTCTATCTGTTGGCATGATCGAAGATCCCACACACGATGGTGCGCAGAAGCTAGCTCAACGCCACCAACAGAAACAAGCCCGAAAACATCTATGCAAAATCTTGCGAAACAACCGCTCGCCTGCGCCGCAGCACCATGTAGGTTGGGCTCTCAAAGCGCCTTCGCCGCAATCTGCTTGAACGGCTGGTCTGGTACATGCGCCCTTTCGCTGCATCGTGTTCGAACCTAACAGTCGCGGGACGAAGTGAGCGTTCGCTGCAATTTAACGAAGGTCGGCTTCAACGATTGATCCGCCAAATTTCCTAGGCCACGAACCTGCGATCGGGCCTTTGTGGTTTTGACGATGCCAGTTCCAACCGGTCTGCTTCACACTGTTCGATCGCAAGGTCGCGATCCCACTTCCTGATCTCCTTTGCGGTGCGCCGCAGCTTGTCTTTCTTGCACTTGGCCAGATGCCGCCGCACCTCGCCGACCTTGAGGCATTCCCTCGCGGCTGGACCGTTGAGCGCAGCATCCGGCGTTTCTGCGGGGCCGTAGATGGCGGTCAACTCTCGTAGTTCCAAGCCTGTCAGCCCCTTTGTCACCATTGGCCCAAGCAACAATGATTCCGACAGGCAACCATTGGCCGTAACGACCTCGTGCCGCTCACAGGCAAAGTGAATCCATGTGATGGATTGTTTACCCTTCATGTGGCGAATGCCCGGCACGGACGTCAGGGATTTCGCCGGGGCAAAGGCCTCGGCCTTGAACCAGCCATCAAGTTGTCTGCCGCCACCGACAAACATCCGGTGCTGTGGCGACACGATCAGGTTCTGCGAGGGCAGCCCGCGCCCAAGCGCCCCGGCGGCGATCAGAACAGGCATGGTGTCCGGTTCGACCTGTTCAAGCGGATGATCACCACTGCGCATCCAGAGTATGGGTTGCGGGCCGTGATCCAGCGTGTTCACCATATCCCCCACCGACAATGTCTCGACCGCGCGCGGCCCGTCCGGCGTGTCGATCATCATGCCCGGGGCGTAGCAAGGTGGCGCAGCCGTTGGATTCGGCGTGCCGTTAATACTGCTGAAGGAAAACGTTCCTGCCGGATCGTTATTGTCGAAA
Source organism: Sulfitobacter rhodophyticola (assembly GCF_041281685.2). GTDB lineage: Bacteria > Pseudomonadota > Alphaproteobacteria > Rhodobacterales > Rhodobacteraceae > Sulfitobacter. The sequence goes on from NZ_CP166251.2 coordinate 3,578,040, forward strand.
TCGTTGGTGGGATAGTTGGCCTCCATAAAGGAGTCATTGCCCAAGCCCTCAAGTTCGAAGACCGTTCCTGCCCCGTCGGTATACCCGGCAATTGCGTGGTCACCACCAACGAATGCGTCCTGGATATCCTCATAGATGTATTCGACGCGAAAATCGCCGCCGCCCAGATCCGTGAGCACGACCTGGAAGGAGTTTGCGGCACCGTCGTCGTCGTTGGAGTCGTTGGAATAGTTATAGGGCTCGACAGCGTCCCAGGTAATCGTGATCTTGCCGTTTGCAGTGTCGAAATCCCAGTAGACCTCGCCACCCTGACCGACATCAAGGTCAGAGTAGAAAGGCACAAGTGCAGGAAGATTGATGACGCCAAAACCGTCATCATTGTCGTTGTCGTGCGAACCCCCGAACGTGATAATGCCATTCACGCCAAGATAAAACTCGGTGTAGGTCGTTCCGAAGAAATTCATCCCGCCGTCGAAAACGGACGTGATGTCGATCTGAACATTGCCGTCATCGTTATCGCCGGAAAATTTGGGGGTCGTCGAAAACTTGTTTTCGCCATAGCCCGCAGGCCCGCCCAAACCAGAATTCATTGTTGCCATGATGTTCACCTCCAGTCGTCACGCGGGACGCTACGGGTCAGTGGCAAAAGGGTGATGAACGTCACAGGGAAAGCGCTGAAAATACGACCAGATTTCTTCAGAATCTTTCGAGTGTTTGAGGATCGCATTGGCCGACGGCGCTTTGCCTGCGATGCGCGTGAGGCACAAACAAAGCGCGCACCAATTCAACCAATCAATCGCGACATGTTGTCAGTTGCCGACATTCGGTCCGTATGCAGCATCAGTAGCTTTGGGGCTCAAACCAGGCCTTCGACACCCATCCGAACCCGTAGGGTGCGCATTTATTGCGCACCGTCCTTTGTCGCGGGTGAGCACCATCGGTGCGCAATAAATGCGCACCCTACCCGGCTTGCGCTTCAGCTTCTTCATCGACATGTGCGACGCGCACGCCGGCCTTGGCGGATGTCACGACCCCAAGCGATTTGAGCTTGCGGTGCAGCGCCGACCGCTCCATGCCGACGAAGTTCGCAGTGCGGGAGATGTTGCCGCCGAAACGGTTGATCTGGGTCAGCAGATACTCACGCTCGAACGCCTCGCGGGCTTCGCGCAGGGGGAGTGTGGCCAGCGCGCCGGACAGGACCACGCGGCCTTCGTCTTCGCCGTTGTCCTCTTCACCGGGGAGTTCGCGGGCCTCGATCGGGCCGGTGCCGTCGCCCAGGATCAGCACGCGTTCGACGAGGTTCTTGAGCTGCCGCACGTTGCCGGGCCAGACCATCGTCTGCATCAGCGCCACGGCATCCTCCGTCAATTCACGCTGGGGCAGGCCCTGGGAGGTGTTGCATTCCTTGATGAAGTGTTCGGCCAGCAGCGGTATGTCTTCGCGCCGGTCTTCCAGCGACGGGACAGCGATGGGGACGACGTTCAGGCGGTGGTAGAGTTCCTGCCGGAAGGTTTCGGCCGCAATCGCCTGTTCAAGGTCCTTGTTGGTGGAGGAAATCACCCGCAGATCGACGCGCACCTTGTCGTTGCCGCCCACGCGGGTGAATTGCTGGTCCACCAGCACGCGCAGGATCTTGCCCTGCGTGCCCAGCGGCATGTCGGCGACTTCGTCGAAATAGACCACGCCGCCGTGCGCCTGTTCCAGCAGGCCCGGTTCCACCCCCCGGTCGGCGGTTTCGCGGCCAAACAGCACTTCTTCCATGCGGTCGGGTTCGACGCCTGCGCAGTTCACGGTGACGAAGGGCGCGGAGGCGCGGTTGGAATTGGCATGGATATAACGCGCGGCGACTTCCTTGCCGGCTCCCGCAGGCCCGGTCAGCATCACGCGGCCATTGGATTTGGTGACCTTGTCCAGTTGCCCCACAAGCGCGCGGTAGGCGGCGGAGGTGCCCAGCATTTCGGCGGAGGTCACGTCGCGGCGCTTGAGCGAGATGTTCTCGCGGCGCAGGCGGGAGGTTTCCATGGCGCGGCGGATCACGACCAGCAACTGATCGATGTTGAAGGGTTTTTCGATGAAGTCATAGGCCCCCTGCTTGATCGCGGCGACGGCAATCTCGATGTTGCCGTGGCCCGATATGATCACCACGGGCACGTCCGGGTTATCGCGCTTGGCCGCCTTGAGGATGTCGATGCCGTCCATGCGGCTGTCCTTCAGCCAGATGTCGAGGATCATCAGCGCGGGCGGTTCGGCATTGATCGCGGCCATCGCGTCGTCGGAATTGCCAGCCAGCCGCGTGGCGTAGCCTTCGTCTTCGAGAATGTCCGAGATCAGTTCACGGATATCGCGTTCGTCGTCCACAATCAGGATGTCACTCATCAGTCGTCTCCAGGGTCAGCGGTTGAGGGGAATGGGCCAGCGGCAGGGTAATCACCGCCATGGCACCAAAGTGGTCTTGCCCGTCGAACACGGGCGCATTGTCGAGCGTGAGGCTGCCGCCGTGCTCTTCGATGATCTTCTTGACGATGGGCAGGCCAAGGCCGGTCCCTTCGCTGCGGGTTGTCACGTAGGGTTCGAACAGCCGCGCGCGGTCGGGCGGCAGGCCGATGCCGTTGTCGGCGATGGTCAGGCGCAGATTGTTTTCGCCTTTGGTCAGGGTCACACGGATCTGCGGCTCAAGATTGTCGGGTGGGTTCTTTTCCTTCAGGCTTTCAATGGCTTCACCTGCATTCTTGATCAGGTTCGTCAGCGCCTGCGAGATCATCGTGGCGTCCACCTCCACGTCTGCGGGGCCATCGGGCAGATCGGAGGTGATGCGCACGTCCGGCTGCCCGGTCTGTTGCAAAAGCACCGCATCGCGCACCAGATCGGTCAGGTCCTCGCGGGCGGTCTGCGGTTCCGGCATGCGGGCGAATTTGGAGAATTCATCGACGATGCGGCGCAGGTCACCGGTCTGGCGGATGATGACGCCGGTCATCTGTTCCAGTTTTTCGGCGTCGTCTTCGGGCAGTGTGCGGCCGAACTTGCGCCGGATGCGTTCGGCGGAAAGCTGGATCGGGGTGAGCGGGTTCTTGATTTCATGCGCGATGCGGCGGGCGACGTCGCCCCAGGCGGCCATCCGCTGGGCGCTGACCAGATCGGTCACGTCGTCAAAGGCCACCACGTAACCTTCGAGCCGGCCATCATCGGTGCGCCGGGTGGCCATACGCACCAGCAGGTTTTCCTGCGCGCCCTGCCGGGAGACCTTGACCTCGCCCTGCGCCACTTCGGCGGGGGTGTTGCGCAACTCATTGAACAGCGGTCCGAATTCCGGCACGGCAAGGGCCAGATCCAGCGATTGCTGGGTTTCCGACCAATCCAGCAGCCGCATGGAAGATCGGTTGACGAAGGTCACACGCCCTTCGGGGTCAAGGCCCACCACGCCCGAGGTGACGGAGGACAGGACGCTGTCGAACAGGCGGCGGCGGCGTTCGATCTGGCGGGTGTTGTCGAGCAGCGTTTCGCGCTGGCCGCGCAACTGCTTGGTCATCTGGTTGAAGTAGCGGCTGAGCATGGCGATTTCGTCATCGCCGTCCTCTTCCCGCACCCGCACATCGAGGTTCCCGGCCCCCACCTGTTGCGCGGCCCCGGTCAGACGCCCCACCGGCCCGGACAGGCGTTCGGCAAACCACAGGCCCAGCCAGACCGCCGCAAGGATCAGGATCACGGCAAAGGCGACATAGAGCAGCCCGAAGTTGAACAGGAGCTTGCCGCGTTCGGATTCCAGCTGTTGATAGAGCCGCACGGTTTCTTTGGTTTCATCCAGCAGCGACAGGATATCGCCATCCACATCGCGGCTGACGTAAAGAAACCTGTCCGCGAAGGATTCCATCGGCACCAGCGCGCGGAATTCGTTGTTGTCCCAGTCTTGAATGACCAGCAGGCCTTGCTCGCGCGCGTCGGCCAGTTGGTCAGGCGAAGGTGCTTCGTAATCAAAGAGGTATGAGCGGTCCCCGCGGGCGCGGATTTGCGCGGTGCCGTCGATCAGGTACGCCTCGCGCAGGCCGCGCTGGATCAGGCGCTGGCCTTCGCCCAGCAGTTCGGCATCCCCGCGCGGCACGCCTTGCCTGCGCGCGTTGTCGATGCTGCGCGCCAGCGCGGTGGCGTCGGCGGTGAGGTCTTCGCGCTGTTCGGCTTCATAGGCTTCGGCGGCGGCAAGAGAGTTGCCGACCACGCCGCGCACCCGGTCGGAGAACCACCCTTCAAGGCCCACGTTCACCGTCAGGCCCGCAAAGACCGCGACGGTCACGGTGGGGATCAGGGCCATCAGCGCAAAGACGCCGGTCAGGCGCAGGTGCAGGCGGGACCCGGCGGATTTCGCCCGCCGCGCCGCGATCAGGCGTGCGACCTGAGAGATGACGAGGGCAGCAACCACAAGGACATAGACAAGGTCGGTCAGCAGGATGAGGCGGAGTGCAAAGGTATCAGCCCCCTGCCCCAAGGGCCCCAGCACCAGATAGGTGACAGCCGCCAGAACAGGGCCAAGCACGACCAGTCCCAGGGTCGCCCAGTTGCGAAGGCGCTTGATGCGCCGCAAACGTCCAAGACGTTCAAGTGTGATCCTGCGTGCCCGGGTTGTCACCCGCTGCCCTCACCGATGATGTGGTGCATTGCTGCACCGACCGCCATATTTTGTGGTCCTGATCGGGAGGAGTCCCCCAATGGCCACGGTTATGTGGCGCTTTTACATCATCTTGCGCCCCCGTGTCACCTTAATATCGAGATCGGTGATCTTCTTGCGCAAGGTATTGCGGTTGATGCCGAGCAAATCAGCACATTTCGCCTGATTTCCGGCGGTGGCGGAAAGGGCGATTTCAATGAGCGGGGCTTCGATTTCGCGCAGGATACGGGCGTAGAGGCCCGGTGGCGGCAACATCGCGCCGTGCTGGTCGAAATATCGGCGCAGGTGGCGTTCCACGCTTTGGCCCAGCCGTTCGGTGTTGGCTTGCGAATGCAGCGGTTCTGCGGTGGGTTGCGCGCCCAGCACCTGTTCGGCTTCGATCTGGCTGATCTCCGCGGCGCGGCTGGTCAGGGCCAGTTGGCGCATGGCGTGTTCAAGCTGGCGGACGTTGCCAGGCCATGGGTAATTGGCAAAGACCTTGGCCGCCCCTTCGGACAACGCGCGCGTCGCGTTGCCAGTGTCACCGCGGCCCAGGAAATGCGCGGCGAGCAGTTCGATATCCTCCACCCGGTCGCGCAGGGCGGGGACATGCAGCGTGGCACCGGACAGGCGATAATATAGATCGCGGCGCAGCTTGTCCTCTTTCATGGCAGCGGCAAGATCGGATTGGCTGGTGGCCAGAAATCGCGGCGTGTATTCGCCCGGTGCATCCATCATGCGCACGATGCGGGCCTGGATTTCGGCGGGAATATCCGCGATTTCGTCAATCAGCAGCGTGCCGCCGCGCACACGGGCCAGCACCCGCGCGGGCCCTTCGAGGTCTTGCAGATCCCCGGCGGTCACGGTGACGAAAGGCAGGCTGCGCCGGTCGGAGAAGTCGTGAATCGCCCGCCCGATCAGCGATTTTCCGGTGCCGTTTTCACCCCAGATCAGGACCGGCAGATCGGTGTTCATCACCCGCGCCACCAGACGGTAGAGCGCCTGCATCACCGGGGTGCGTCCCACCAGCGGCAGATCATCGCGGTCCGGGTCGCTGGCGTCCGGCGTTGCGGGCCTGCGCGTGGGTCCCCGGCGGTCCAATGCGCGGGAGGTGCGTTTCATCAGGTCCGGCAGATCGAAGGGTTTGGGCAGGTAATCGAAGGCGTCCGCCTCCTCTGCCTTGATGGCGGTCATGATGGTGTTCTGCGCGGAGATCACGATGACCGGCAATTCGGGGCGGTCATTATGGATTTTCGGCAGCATTTCCAGCCCATTGCCATCGGGCATGGCCACATCCGTGATCACAACGTCGCCGCGCCCCTCGCCCACCCAGCGCATCAGGGTGGTCAGGCTTGAGGTCGCGTGCACCTTGCACCCCGCCCGCGTCAGCGCCTGCGTCAGAACGGTGCGGATCGTGCGGTCATCGTCCGCTACAAGGATAGTGCCATCCATGATTAGCTCTCCTTTTGGGGTACGGGGGGTTTGTCAGGATCAGGTGCGCGCGGCAGCGAGATGCGGAAGACCGTGCGCCCGGGCACGGAATCGACGGATATCCAGCCGTCATGTTCGGAGATGATCTTGCTGACCAGCGCAAGGCCCAGCCCGGTGCCGTTTTCGCGCCCAGACACGAAGGGGTCAAAGATATCGCCCTTGATGTTGTCCGGCAGGCCCGGCCCGTCGTCGATCACCTCAATCTGCAGGGGCAGCGATTGGCCGGAGCCATCGGCGCGCCGCATGCGGAAGGAATGTTCGTAATAGGTATGCAGGCAGATGGTGCCGCCGCCTTCGCCCGCCGCTTCGGACGCGTTGCGCAAAAGGTTCAGCACGACCTGCATCAGCTGGTCCTTGTCACCCCATGTGTGGGGCAAAGACGGGTCGTAGTCTTCCTTGATCCGCATCTGCGCACCAAAGCCCAGAAGCGCGGAACGGCGGGCGCGGTCCAGCACGTCATGCAGGTTGACCGATTGATGCGCAGGCGGGCTGAGGTTGCCGAATTGTTCAACCTGTTCAAGCAGTTTCACGATCCGGCGGCTTTCGGCGACGATCAGATCGGTCAGTTCCAGTTCTGTCGCCGGCAGGTTCATTGACAGCAGTTGCGCCGCCCCGGTGATGCCCGCGAGCGGGTTCTTGATTTCATGGGCCAGCATTTCCGCCATGCCGATGGCAGATTTGGCGGCGGATTTGACCGAATGACTTTGCGTCATGCGCCCCGCCAGTTCGCGTGGAGAGATCATCATCAGCATGTGATCCTCGGACCCGGCCACGGGGGCGATCTGCAGCGCGCATTGCAGCGGCGCGCGCTGGCCGGTGCCCACATCCACGTCATTGACGAACAGCGGCGTGCTGGTTTCGCGGGCGCGCGCGAAGGCGGGTTCCAACGGGTGATCGACGGCGAGGACGTCCCAGAGGGGCTGGCCTTCGATGGTCTTGATGGAGGCGTTGAAGAACCCTTCGGCGGCGGGGTTGGCATCCGCGATCCGGTCCTGCCCGTCGATAAGCAGGGTCGGCACCGGCAGGGAAGCCCAGATGCTGCGGTCTGAATTCATGCGGCGCTGGCCTGTGGGTGCGGCAGCATGGCGCTGCGGATCAGGCGCAGGGTGGTGTCGGGGCTGGCGGCGGTCAGCACCTGCTGGCGCAAGGCGGGCGGCGTGGCGCAGTGGTCCATGTACCAGCCCAGATGTTTGCGTGCGACCCGAGCGCCCAGCGGCATGCCGTAAAAGCCCAACAGGCCTTCGTAGTGGCGGGCGACAAGATCAGCGAAATCAGCGCCTTGGGGGATGTCGGGGGCGGGTTTGCCGTAAAGGTGGTGCGCGACTTCGGCCAGCAGCCACGGCTTGCCGCGCGCGGCACGCCCGATCATCACGCCGTCGGCCTTCGAGAGATCCAGCGCCTGCTGCGCGGTGGCGGCGTCGCAGATGTCGCCATTGGCGATGACGGGGATGTGCAATGCCTCTTTCACAGGGGCAATCGCCGCCCAGTCGGCGTGGCCCTTGTAGAACTGGCAGCGCGTACGCCCGTGGATGGTCACCATACGGATGCCGACGTTCTGCGCGCGTCTGGCGATATCGGCGGCGTTCAGCATCGCGTCATCCCAGCCGAGCCGGGTCTTGAGGGTCACGGGCACATCAACCGCCGCGACCACCGCTTCGATCAGGCGCAGGGCGTGATCGGGAGTTTTCATCAGCGCGGAGCCGGAGGCGCCTTGGGTCACCTTCTTGGCCGGGCAGCCCATGTTGATGTCGATCATCCGCGCACCCTGCCCCGCGACGATCCGCGCCGCTTCGGCCATGGGGGCCGCTTCGCGCCCTGCGATCTGAACGGCGGTGCCTGCGACCCCCAGACCCAGTTCGGCCTTTTCGCGGGTGCCGGGACGCCGGCACAGCAATTCCTGCGAGGCGACCATTTCCGACACCACCAGCCCCGCGCCAAAGCTGGCCACCAGCGCGCGGGTCGGCAAATCGGTGATCCCGGCCATTGGGGCCAGAAACACCGGCGGAGAGAGATCAAGTGGCAGGGCAGCCGCGGTCACATGCTTAATCCTTGTGCAGACGGCTCAGGTGTAGCCATTCCCCTGCCGTATCACAACAAAACCCGGGTCGAATTGCGGTGATACGCCGCTCATGTGCCACTTTTTTAGGCGATGTCGCGGATAACCCGGCCAAGGCCCGGCCGATATGCGGTTGCCATCCCTGTGGACGGGGTTGATAACCTGTCCGCAAGCAAGCAGCGGGAGACAAGCATGGACATTCGCACGGGCAACGGATTTGACGTGCATGCCTTCGGTCCCGGCGATCATGTGACCCTGTGCGGGGTGAATATCCGGCATGATCAGGGACTTGTGGGGCATTCGGATGCGGATGTGGGCATGCATACGGTTACGGATGCGATATACGGCGCATTGGCAGAGGGTGACATCGGCCAACATTTCCCGCCGTCGGACCCGCAGTGGAAAGGCACTGACAGCGCGGTCTTCCTGCGCCACGCGGTCGGGCGCGTCGCTGCACGTGGTTACAAACTGACCCATGTGGATTGCACGTTGATCTGCGAAAATCCCAAGATCGGCCCCCATGCGCAGGCAATGCGGGCGCGGATGGCGGAACTGCTGGGGATCGAGGTGGGGCGCGTGTCGGTGAAGGCCACGACATCCGAACGGCTTGGGTTCACTGGGCGTGGTGAGGGGATCGCCTGTATCGCCACGGCGACGTTGGTGGCGACATGATGGGGCTTGCGCGGATGATCGGCACGGTTCTGGGCACAGGCTATATCAAGCCCGCGCCGGGGACCTGGGGATCGCTTGTGTCGTTGCCCTGGGCCTGGGTATTGCATGTGATTGGTGGCCTGCCCCTGCTGGCGCTGGGGATTATCGCGGCGTTTCTCAAGGGGTGGTGGGCGACGGCGCAGATGACGCGCGGGCAGGAAGGTCACGACCCGTCCGAGATCGTGATCGATGAATTGGTCGGTCAGTGGATTGCGCTGCTGCCACTGTCCTGGGCGGCGTGGTCGATGGGGATCAGCATTCTGGCGATGTGGCCGGGCTGGATCGCGGCGTTCGTGTTGTTTCGGTTGTTCGACATCTGGAAACCCGGCCCCGTGGGTTGGGCAGACCGGCGTGGGGATGCGCTGGGTGTGATGCTGGATGACGTGATTGCGGGGGTGTTCGCGGCGATTGGCGTGCTGGTGCTGGCCGCGCTTTATCACGGGGTGTTGTGATGGTCGCGCAACTGCTGGCGCTGGCGATTGAAAAAGGCGTGATGGTGACCTGCGCTGAAAGCTGCACGGGTGGCATGGTGGCGGCGGCGCTGACGGATCTGCCGGGGTCCTCGGCGATGCTGGACCGGGGTTTCGTGACGTACACGAATGCCGCAAAGGTGGAGATGCTGGGCGTTTCCGAAGCAACGCTTGAGGCCCATGGCGCGGTGTCCGAAGAGGTCGCGCGGGAGATGGCGCAAGGGGCGTTGAAGCATTCGGACGCGCAACTGGCGGTGTCGATCACGGGGATTGCGGGCCCCGGCGGGTCGGATTTCAAGCCGGAGGGGCGGGTGTGTTTCGGGCTGGCGTCGGGCGACCGGGTTAATGTGGAAACGCGGGACTTCGGGCCGCTGGGACGCGACGCAGTGCGCGCAGCGGCGCGGGACCATGCCTTGACACTGCTGCTTGAGGGGATGAGGGCCCTGCCCTAACCCGCTGACAAGATGGAGATTAACGCGGCAAGGTCGTCGCCCTGCGTCGCCTGCCACAGCGCGTCCGCCTGTGCCTGACCCACCAGTGCGCTGGCTTTGCTGCGTAGTTTCGCCGACCGCGCATCCAGCGTCATCGGGGCCATCAGGTCATGGCGGAAGCGGCGCATTTCGCGGCCTTCCATGCTGATGAAGACCTCTGCCTGTGTTTCGGACAGGCGCGCATCCTCATTAACTCGCATCCGCGCGCGCAGGGCTGTGATGTCTGCATCCTGCGTGATGGCGTCCGTAAAACTGGCGATGGAGCCGGTGTCATGGCCCAGAAGCGCCATGGCGGCGGTCTGGGCATAGCTGAACTTGGCTTCCAGCCCGGTTTTGGGGTCCGTGATATTGCAGACGGACATCCAGCGGGGATGGGTGCGAATGCGGATTGTATCGATGCGGGCGAGGTCGATATCCGCGTCGCGCAGCGCTTCGAGCATGGCGTGCAGCCCGTGACAGCAGGCATGGAACTTGTGGCTGATCGACAGGATCTGCCAGGGAGATTTGCCCGGTGTCACCTCCGCCCCGGTCCCGTGGTGGGTCGGGCCGAAGCCCAAGGGACCCGCGAGGCCGTCGGCGGCGGCGGTCATCCCGGCCTGCCCCCAAAGCGTCGCCTCCACCCCGGTGCGGGCGGCAAGGCCCGCGTTGAGTGGCTTGGCCATGGTGCCGAACTGCGCCTTGATGCCCGACGCCATGGAGGCACACAGGCCAAGCGCATGGCGCATCTGGTGCTTGTCCAGCCCCAGAAGGCGCGCGCAGGCAAGGGTTGCGCCGAACGCCCCGGCGGTCGCGGTCTGGTGATAACCGATCTGGTAGTGATCGCGGCCCAGCCAGAGGCCCACGTGTATGGACGCCTCCACCCCCAGCGTGGCGGCGTGGACGGCGTCTTCCATCGGGGCGCCGACGTCCTGCGCCAGGGCGAGGACAGCAGGGACGACCGCGACGGACGGGTGGCCGATATGGGCGAAATGGGTGTCGTCGTAATCAAGCGCGTGGCTGAGCGTGCCATTCACCAGTGCGGCCGCCGCAGGGCCGGCGGTGCCGCCGCCGAAAACCGTGCAGTCGCCGCCGCCCCGGTTGGCGCGCACGAAATCGGTGAAGTCCGCTTCCCGCGCGCCCGCGATGCCACAGGCGGCCCAATCCATCAGCGACAGGCGCATCATGGCCTGCGCGTCTTGCGGTGGCGTCGTGCGGGCGAACTTCAGCAGCTGGTCGGTCAGGGTCGGCGGTTGATCAGCCATTGCCATAAAGCTTTCTGGCCCGCGCCTCGAACGCGCGCACGACGCGTTGCATCGCCTCGTTGAACACCACACCGATGATGCCTTGCAGGATCATGTTGCGGAATTCGAAATCCACGTCGAAATGCACCGTGCAACCGCCGGGGCGATCTTCAAAGAACCAGTTTGACTTCATGTACTTGAACGGGCCGTCAAGATATTCCGTATCGATCCTGCGCTGATCTTCCCACAAGAGTACGCGGCTGGTGAACCGTTCGCGGAAGACCTTGAAGCTGATCACCAGATCGGCCTCCATCAACCGGTGGTCGCCTTGCGGCTCATCGCGGCGAATGCGGGCGGCGGCGGTCCACGGCAGGAACTCTGGATAGCTGCCCACGTCTGCGACAAGATCATACATCTGTTGCGCGGTATAGGGGAGCGGGCGGGTCTCGGAATGGGTTGGCATTGGGGTCCGGGTCTGATCAAGTGCGCCCTATCTCACGGCTTTGGACCGTGAATACAAGGGCCAGAGAATGACAGATCGTCGCTATGTGATTGATGAAATGATTTCCGCCAAGGAGATCGCCGCCCGGATCGAGGCTCTGTGCCGCGAAATCCAGAGCGAATTCAAGGACACCGACAAGCTGGTGGTGGTGGGCCTGTTGCGCGGCAGTTTCGTGTTCATCGCCGATCTGGTGCGTGAGCTGGACCTGCCGATCGAGGTCGATTTCCTTGAAGCGTCATCCTATGGCGACGGGATGGAAAGCAGCCGGGAAGTGCGTATTCTCAAGGACTTGCGAGGGGCGATTGAAGGGCGCGACGTGCTGCTGGTCGAAGATATCGTGGACACCGGGCATACGCTGCACCATGTCACCGGGTTGTTGCAAAGCCGCAATCCCGCGCGGTTGCGGACCATTGCCCTGCTGGACAAGCCCAGCCGCCGGGAGGTGGACATGAAAGCCGATTGGACCGGGTTTGAGATCCCGGATGAATTCGTCGTGGGCTATGGCATTGATTACGCGCAACGCAACCGCAACCTGCCGTTCATCGGCAAGGTGCGTTTCCCGTGAGCGGGCCATGCTGAACCCGCGTCACCTGTTCCGCGCGGCCCTGTGGGTGCGCAACCCGCCGTCGATGAAGCGAGTGATCATGGTCTTCAGCTTTGTCGCCATCGCGCTGGTGATCGGAGGGATTGAATGGCTGGGGCTTTGGCCCGACTGGGCCAAGGCGGAGCGAATTCCGCGCCTGCCCTAGGTGCCGAGCTTTTCCAGCCGTGCCGCCCGCAGGCGGGCAAAATCATCGCCCGCGTGGTAGGACGACCGCGTCAGCGGCGTGGCCGACACCATCAGGAACCCCTTGCCGTAGGCGGCTTTTTCGTAAGCGGCGAATTCATCGGGGTGCACGAAGCGGTCGACCCGGTGATGTTTCGGCGTGGGTTGCAGGTATTGCCCGATGGTCAGGAAATCGATGTCGGCGGCGCGCATGTCTTCCATCACCTGCATAACCGCCTGACGATCTTCGCCCAAGCCCACCATGATGCCGGACTTGGTGAACATGCTTGGGTCGAGTTCCTTCACGCGCTGTAACAAGCGCAGAGAGTGGAAATAGCGCGCGCCGGGACGGACCTCCGGATAGAGGCCGGGTACGGTTTCAAGGTTGTGGTTGAACACATCCGGCCGCGCCTCCACCACCTGTTCCAGCGCCTCGGGGCCGCAGCGGATGAAATCGGGGGTGAGAATCTCGATCGTGGTGCCGGGAGAGCGGTGGCGCACGGCGCGAATGGTCTGGGCGAAGTGATCTGCCCCGCCGTCTTCGATGTCGTCGCGGTCCACGGAGGTGATGACCACGTGGTTCAGCCCCAGCTTGGCCACCGCATCGGCGACGCGGCCCGGTTCAAACACGTCCAGTGCATCAGGCGGTTTGCCGGTGGCGATGTTGCAGAAGGTGCAGGCGCGGGTGCAGACTTCGCCCATGATCATCATGGTGGCGTGGCCCTGTGACCAGCATTCGCCGACGTTGGGGCACCCGGCCTCTTCGCAGACGGTCACCAGCTTGTTGTCGCGCATGATCTTTGCCGTTTCGGCATAGCCTTTGCCGCCCGGTGCCTTGACCCTGATCCAGCTGGGCTTTTTGGGCTGGGCATTGTCGGGTTTACGCGCCTTTTCGGGGTGGCGCTGTTCGGGAATTTTCAGATCGCGCATCGGGGCCTCCGTCATGAAGGGGTATCTAGCACGTTGACAGGGCTGGCAAAAGACCCAGCCCGCGCAATGCGGCGTTGCGTCCCGTTCAGGGCTTTCACAACCACCAGCGCGCGCCATGACGCCGGGCCAGCAGCGCACCCAGGCTCCACCGGTCGCGGTGCATGAGGAGCAAAAGCGCGATGAAAGCGCCCAGTACCGCAAGATCAATCACCTGATTGCGGTGGATCGGGAACCCGCGGTCATTGAGGGCGAAAGGATCGAAAAACCCCTCCCACCGGCGGGTCACGGTGAAAAAGTGCATCAAGGCCAGCGTGCCGTAACTGACCGGGCGCAACAGGCCAAGCGCGGCCAGCACGCATAGCGCGATCTGCAGCGCGGCGATCAGATAGATCTGTTCAAAACTCAGCGCCACACCATCGAAATTCTTGGCAAGTCCCTGATATTGCTTGGGGGTGATCACCTTGTGGATGGCCCATAGAAACATGAACCACACCAGCCCAAGCCGGAGGATCAGCAGTGCAGCCCCGTCGCGTTGATCCTGTGTCCGCATGTCGCCCTCCGTTTTGATCTTGCTAGAGCAGCGCTGCGGCAAGGTCACGTGATCAAACCTTTGCACACGCGATGGTGAGGGAAGTTGAAATCAGCCGCCTTGGGCCCCGCCACCGCTCAGAACGGGACGCGCAGGCCGAAGGTCACTGCGGTGGAACCGCTGTCGGCGTCAAAAAAGCCATAGGCGTCAGACCGGTGGTGCAAACGCAGGAACAGGCTGTTTTGCGGGTCGGGAAGGGAGAATTCCAGCTCCCCGAACCAATATGCGAAAGTGCGCTGCGATTCTCCGGTGCGGTCCAGTTCGACCTGCGGCACCTTGGTGGCATGGGACAGGCCAAGCGCGAAGGCGGCACTTTTGAGCTGTCGGGGAAAAGGCCTGCGCGGCACATAGCGGAGCACCACCGGCAGGTTGAATTCGAAATGGTCCTGCCTGCCCGCATGGGCGACGGCCTGAACCTCGATCCCGAAATGAAAGCGGCTTTGCGCGATCTGGCGTTGCCAGCCGATGCCGACGCCCAGCAGGATGGAATCGGCCAATTGCACCCGGCTGGGATCAAACACGTCGTGCCAGCGATTCTGCGTCATCACACCGGCGAAGCGGTCGATGTAGACGCGTTCGGAAGGGTCGGCAGCACAGGCGGCGACGCCCGTCAGAAGGACGGCACAAAAGGCGATGGCCCCTTTCCAACCCAAGCGGCGCAGATCAACGTTCTTTCGCAACACAGGCCGCGCCATTGTCTGAAGTCTTCCTTCCGCAATCGGTCAATCGCCCCGGCAAGCGCAGGCGTTTCCACATCGCCTGCCTGACGCGATGCATATCCTGCATCGCGCCCCGGTTCCTTGATCTACCTCATGCTCCGCCTCGGGCAACCCTTTTGACACCGACGGATCAGCCGATCAGCGGTCCCCCGTCGGCCTGCGTTTCGGCGTAGTGCCGTTCGAGACGGATCAACGCGATGCGCAGGACGATCTTGCCGGAGCGTGCCGACCAGCCAAGGCGCTTTTCCGTGGTTTCCAGCCCTTCCAGATAGCAACAGCAGTGCAGTGCCACCTCCGATAGGCCCGGCCCAAGGTACCCCAGCGCGGCAGAAACCCGTGCACGCGCGTCCGAAGCCGCGTCACCACCCCGCGCAGCGCGGCCCTTGCTGGTCCCCGCGGTCAGGAAACCATCCCAGTTCTGCGTCACGGAGGTGCCCATCTGCGCCAGTTCGAAATCTTCGCGCAGACGTTCCCCGGCATGTACCAGCGCATCGGGGAGAAACGCGCTGCCGTCACGGTCACGGCGGCGCGCCAACGCGATCAGCGGGCTGTCGGCCAGACAATATCGCATCCGGCGCTGTTGGGTGCCAATGTCCTTGTCGGACTTGGGCAGGAAGTCCGCGTGGGCCTCCGCCAATGCGCGGGTATCGCGTGTCTTGACCGGATCCGCGCCCTGTTTCTTGATCATGCGGGCCAGCGCGCTGCGCCCCTGACCGGTGATGTGATATCGGATGATGCGTCCGGTATTGCCCGGTGCGATCCAGCCCTTGATTGCCATGGCCTGTGCGACCTTGGTGCCAAGCACGGCCGTGCGGGTGGGTGCATTGCCGCTGGCATCACGGACCACCACGGCCTTGTCCATTTCCGCAGCCACCGCCAGCAGCGCACCGGTTTCGCACAGCCTGCGCAGCACGCGCATGGCCTCCGCGATCAGGGTCCGCTTGTCGGGGACAGCGTCAAGGGGCGTATCCTGAGGCGGCTTCGCGCCATTTGCGGCGGCCGGATCCAGCGGCGAAGGCTGTGCCTTGTGCGCGGCACCGAGGTTGCGCAGGGCGGCGTCCACCAGCGGATCATCGCGGCGCATCTCGACCTTGCGGATCTGGCGCAGGATCGTGGAGGCATGGCAATCTGCCGCCCGCGCCAGATAGCGGATCGGCAGCCCCCATTCGGTATGCGCAAGATAGCGCGAGGTGCCCGCGGGGACCCAGTCAGGCAGTCCGGCCGGGATCCAGATTTTCGGATTTTCGATCTTGGGTACCATGTTCATTGTCACTCACCATTAATGTAAATTAACCACTATTCAAGACAACCTATGGATGTATTGGTTACTGGAAAGTTAAAGCCGACGATCTGGGTAAGCATTGTTTCTAAGCAATAATCTGAAATGAAGGTGGCGTGCGATACAACTTAAAGATGCGCAACACGCGGCAAAGTTGTGCCAAGGTCAGGGCGTAGAAGACGTAATTCCTGCCCTGTGACATCAACGAGGACCCTTCCATGCAAGACATTCTCAGCCGCCTGAACGCCCTTCACCGCCCCCGTCTGATGATGCGCGCGGCGCGCATCGGGGCGCAGGAATACCACCGCTCCGCCCATCTGCCCCGCTTGCTGGGCTATGGCAACCTGCCCCGGCACGGGGCCGCGTTGATGCGCCTGATGGAGATCGAAAGCACCCTGGAACAGCAACGCACGACGGCCGACGCCAGCTATAGCCTGATCCGCCATGTGGATGTGCTGATCGCGATGGTGGGCGAAGCCCGCGTGCTGCGGGCGTCACACAAGACAGCAGCGCCTGCACCGCGCGCCGTCTAGGCGCGCGGCACGGCTCATTACATGAAGCTGTCGGGCTCCGCCGCCTTGCGCTGGGCCACGTAACTGTCCAGCGCCTCGCGAATGGCGGGGTCAAGGGCGGGCTGCTGGTAATCGGCCAGCAGTTTTTCGACCCGCTGGCTGGCCAGCGCCTGCGTGTCGCGCGCGCCTTCGTCTTCCCATGTCTCGAAGGGTTTGTAGTCCAGCAGATCGGACTTCCAGAAGGCCGATTTGAAGTTGGCCTGGGTGTGTTCGCAGCCCAGGTAATGCCCGCCGGGGCCGACTTCGCGGATGGCATCCATCGCTTGCGCGTTCTCATCCACCTCGACGCCGCGCGCAAGGTGGTGAAGCGCGCCAAGCTGATCGGCGTCCATCACGAATTTCTCGAACGAGGACACCAGCCCCCCTTCCAGCCAACCACAGGAATGCAGCATGAAGTTCACGCCCGCCAGCAGCCCCATGTTCAGGCTGTTCGCGGTCTCATAGGCCGCCTGCGCATCAGGCAGTTTGGAGCCGCAGAAGGACCCGGCAGACCGATACGGCAGGTTCAGCCGCCGCGCCAACTGCCCCGCGCCATAGGTAATATGCGCAGCTTCGGGTGTGCCGAAGGTGGGCGCACCCGAATTCATGTCGATGGAGGTCACGAAGGCCCCCATGATCACCGGCGCACCGGGACGGATCAACTGGCTGTAGGCGATGCCCGCCAGCGTTTCGGCCAGCACCTGCGTCAGCGTGCCCGCGACGGACACCGGCGCCATCGCCCCGCCCACGATGAAAGGCGAAATGATGCAGGCCTGATTGTTCTGCGCATAGACCTCCAGCGCGCCCATCATCACGTCATCGAAGGTCATCGGCGAATTGATGTTGATCAGCGAGGTCATCACGGTGTTCTGCTGGACGAAATCCTCCCCGAAGAGCAGCCCGCACATGTCCACCGAATCCTGCGCACGGGAGGGTTCCGTGACCGACCCCATGAAGGGTTTGTCGCTGAGCGTCATATGCGCGTGCAGCATATCCAGATGGCGTTTGTTCACGGCGATGTCGGTGGGTTCGCACACCGTGCCGCCCGAATGGTGCAGCCATTTGGACATATAGGCCAGTTTCACGAACTTGTTGAAATCCTCCATCGTGGCATAGCGCCGCCCGCCCACGGCATCGCGCACGAAAGGTGGGCCATAGACCGGGGCCAGCACCAGATTGCGACCGCCGACTTCGACGTTGCGGGCCGGGTTGCGCGCGTGCTGCACATAGCTGGAGGGTGCCGTGGCACAAAGCTTGCGCGCAAGGCCGCGGGGGATGCGCACCCGTTCGCCGTCCACGTCCGCGCCCGCGTCCCGCCACCGCGCAAGTGCTGCAGGATTGTCGAGGAAATTCACGCCGACCTCTTCGAGGATCGTATCGGCGTTGTGTTCGATGATCTGCAACGCCTCTTCGGTCAGCACTTCGAAGTTGGGAATGTTGCGTTCGATGAAGCGCGCGGTTTCGAACGAAACGGCAGAGCGTTCCGCCCGCCGCGCCGCGCCGCCGCCACCCCGTGCCCTGCGCCGTGCTTCCGCCATGTCGTACCCCTTCACCTGAATGATTGCCCTGTACTATCGCAGGCGGTGCACAAGCTTCGCGCGGATAACGGCCCGTTGAGGAAGAAAGCGACATCGGGGCGCTGGCCTTGCCTCTCTTTTTGGCCAAAAATCCCGCGACGCAACGGCCGACCCGGAAACGGCGTCTGCAAGGGGGGCGCATGAACCCTTGTCCCCCAGCGCCCCCTCGCCTAACAGAGCAGCATGACAGAGCTTTCCCACGACCGCCTTCTCATCATCGATTTTGGCAGCCAGGTGACGCAATTGATTGCCCGCCGCCTGCGCGAATTGAATGTCTTTTGCGAAATTCATCCCTTCAACACCGTGGATGACGCCTTTCTGGATGCTTTCGCCCCGCGCGCGGTGATCCTGTCGGGCGGTCCCGCGTCCGTGGTGCATGACGACGCGCCCCGCCCGCCTGCTTCCGTGTTCGAGCGCGGCGTGCCGGTGCTGGGGATCTGCTATGGCCAACAGGTGATGATGCAGATGCTTGGTGGCAAGGTCGAGGGGGGCAAGATCTCCGGCGGTGGCGGGACGGCCGAATTTGGCCGGGCGTTTGTCACCCCGACGGCCACCCAGCTTGACCTGCTGCACGGCTGGTTCGCGACCGACCGCGAACAGGTCTGGATGAGCCATGGCGATCATGTCAGCAAAATCGCCCCCGGTTTCGAGGTGTTCGGCACGTCGCCGAATGCGCCTTTCGCCATCACTGCGGACACCGACCGGCACTTTTACGCGGTGCAGTTCCATCCGGAGGTGCATCACACGCCCAACGGCGCGAAGCTCTATGAAAACTTCGTGCGGCTGGCGGGTTTCAAGGGCGACTGGACGATGAGCGCCTACCGCGAAGAGGCGATTGCCGCGATTCGCGCGCAGGTGGGGGATCAGAAGGTGATCTGTGGCCTGTCGGGGGGCGTCGATTCGTCTGTCGCCGCCGTCCTGATCCACGAGGCGATTGGTGATCAGCTGACCTGCGTCTTTGTCGACCATGGATTGTTGCGCAAGGGCGAGGCCGAAGAGGTCGTCACTATGTTCCGCGACCACTACAACATGCCGCTGATCCATGCCGATGAGCAGGAGTTGTTCCTGGGCGAATTGGATGGCGTCAGCGACCCGGAGACCAAGCGCAAGATCATCGGCAAGCTGTTTATCGATGTGTTCCAGAAGCACGCAAAGGACGTGGGCGATGCGGCCTTCCTTGCCCAGGGCACGCTTTACCCGGATGTGATTGAATCCGTGTCCTTTTCCGGGGGACCTTCGGTCACCATCAAAAGCCATCACAACGTCGGTGGCCTGCCCGAGAAGATGGGCCTGAAACTGGTGGAGCCGCTGCGCGAGCTCTTCAAGGATGAGGTCCGCGCGCTGGGCGCGGAGCTTGGCCTGCCACCATCTTTCATTGGCCGCCACCCCTTCCCCGGTCCGGGCCTTGCAATCCGCTGTCCGGGGGAGATCACCCGTCCAAAGCTGGAGATCCTGCGCGAGGCCGACGCCGTCTATATCGATCAGATCCGCAAGCACGGGCTTTATGACGAGATCTGGCAGGCGTTCGTGGCGATCCTGCCCGTGCGCACCGTGGGTGTGATGGGTGACGGGCGGACCTATGATTTTGCCTGCGCGCTGCGGGCGGTCACTTCCGTCGATGGGATGACGGCAGATTATTATCCCTTCACCCATGAGTTCCTGGGAGAGACCGCCACCCGCATCATAAACGAGGTACCGGGGATCAACCGGGTGACCTATGACATCACCTCCAAACCGCCGGGGACGATCGAATGGGAGTGACCCTGACCGGGCAATTGATCTGCGCAAATGCTGCGGAGGCTGCCCGCGTGCGCGCGGCACTGGACGCGCACATTCGGCTGACCCGGGCCGAGCCGGGCTGTCTGTCCTTCACCGTCGTGCCCACCGATGACCCATTGATCTGGCAGGTGGACGAGGCGTTCACGGATGCAGCCGCATTCGAGGCCCATCAGGCCCGGGCAGAAGGCAGCGACTGGGCCAGGCAGACCGCCGGGATCGAACGCAGATACACGGTCAACGGCCTGACATGAGCACAACCTTGCGCGCGGCGTTCTGGATGCTGGGCGCAATTTCATCCTTCTCCGCCATGGCCATCGCCGGGCGGGAGCTGGGCGCGCAATACGACACCTTCGAGATCATGATGTACCGCTCGCTTGTGGGGTTGGTGATCGTGGTGGCCGTTGCCGGTTGGGCCGGGACGCTGCACCAGATCAACCGCGATACGCTGGGCCTGCACATGATCCGCAACCTGGCGCATTTCGCGGGGCAGAACCTGTGGTTCTATGCCGTCACGGTCGCGCCGCTGGCGCTGGTTTTCGCGCTGGAGTTCACCACGCCGCTTTGGGTGGTGGTGCTGTCGGCGGTCCTGTTGGGAGAACGGTTGACCGCGTGGCGCGCGCTGGCGGCGGTGATCGGGTTTATCGGTATCCTGATCGTGGCGCGCCCCGGCATGACGCCTGTCAGCATCGGCATGCTGATGGCGGCGGGTTCTGCCGTGTTTTTCGGGCTGACGTTCATCTTCACCAAGAAACTGACCCGGCGGCAAAGCGTGACCGGCATCATGTTCTACCTCACGGCGCTGCAACTGGTGTTCGGCCTGATCACCGCTGGCTATGACGGCGACATTGCCGCGCCCACCGTGCAGGGCGCGCCGCTTTTGGTACTGGTGGGGCTGTGCGGTTTGCTGGCGCATTATTGCATTGCCAATGCCCTGAACATCGCGCCCGCCGCCGTGGTGGCCCCGTTTGACTTTGCCCGCCTGCCGTTCATCGCGATCCTTGCCATGCTGGTCTATGGCGAGGCGCTGGATATCTGGGTTTTCGTGGGGGCCGTGGTGATTTTCGGGGCCAATTACCTCAACATCTGGTCGGAATCGCGCGGACCCGCAGGATCCGGGTCGTCGGAGGGCCCGCAGCCGCGTAGGCAGGTCTGATGATGGAACAAAAATCACTCTCTGGCCGGGCCTGGGCCGAATTGCTCTTGCTGGCGGCCGTGTGGGGCGGATCCTTTGCCGCGATCCGCATCGCGCTGGATGAAATCGGGCCGCTGACGGTGGTCGCACACCGGGTCGGTTGGGCGATGCTGGCGCTTTGGGCGGTGATCTGGTGGCGGCGCTTGCCCCTGCCCCGCGATCCGCGCGTCTGGGTCGGCTTTCTGGTGATGGGGCTGCTTAACAACGCCATACCGTTCGGCCTGATGGCCTGGGGGCAGCTGCATATCCCCAGCGGGTTGACCGCGATCCTCAATGCATCCACCGCCATCTTCGGCGTGCTGATGGCGGCGCTGTTTTTTGCAGACGAACGGCTGACGACGCGCAAGCTGGTTGGGGTCACGCTGGGCTTTGCCGGGGTCGCGACCGCCATCGGTCTGGAAAACCTGCGGAATTTCGATCTGCGCGCGCTGGCGCAGCTTGCCGTGATCGGCGGTACGGTCTCCTATGCGCTGGCGTCTGTCTGGGCCCGCAAGCGGCTGGGTGGGCAGCCGCCGCAACTGGCCGCGGCCGGCATGCTGACCGGCGGCACCCTGATCCTTGTGCCGATGGCATGGCTGTTCGAAGGACCGTTGAGCCTTGATCTGGCGCCGCGCACCTGGGGCGCGATTGTCTATGTCGGGCTGATTTCGACCGCGTTCGCCTATCTGCTCTATTATCGCGTGCTTGGCATGGCGGGCAGTGGCAACCTGATGCTGGTGACCCTGCTGATCCCGCCCTTTGCCATCATGCTGGGCGCGTGGCTGCTGGATGAGGACCTGAGCGCAGCGGCCTATGCAGGCTTTGCCCTGCTGGTGGTGGGCATGATCGTGCTGGACGGGCGCGTCTGGCGTCTGATGCGCAGGCGCGTTAGATAACGCGCAGAGTTCCTTCGAAAGAGACGCTGCACATGCTCTACCCCTCTGCCGACGCCTGGCGCGCCGCCCCACACCGCAAGGTGCTTGTTTTCGGGATGTCGGGGCTTGGCAAGACCCATCTTGCGGCACTGCTGCGCCGGTCGGGCGACTGGTTTCACTATTCCATCGATTACCGCATCGGCACCCGGTATCTGGGCGAAACCATCGCGGACAATGCCAAGGCCGAGGCGATGAAGGTCCCTTTTTTGCGCGACCTGCTGCTGAGCGACAGTATCTATATCGGATCGAACATCACGTTTGAGAACCTGACACCTGTCGCCACATGGCTGGGCAAACCGGGGAATGCGGACAAGGACGGCCTGCCGATGGCGGAATATGCCACCCGTCAGGAAGCCTTCAAGCAGGCGGAGATTGCCGCACTGAACGACACACCCCATTTCGCCGCACGGGCCCGGTCCTTATATGGCTATGAGCACTTCATCTGCGACACCGGCGGGTCGATCTGTGAATGGGTCGATGCGGATGACCCCGAAGACCCGCTGCTGACAGCACTGTCAGAGCAATGTCTGCTGGTCTGGATCAAGGGCGATGTGGCCCATCAGCAGGACCTGATCCGCCGCTTTGATGCAGCCCCCAAACCGATGGCCTATCAGCCGGAATTCCTTGCAGAAGTCTGGGCGGACTATCTTGCCGAAAAGGGCCTCAAGGAGGGCGACGTCGACCCCGATGATTTCATCCGCCGGACCTATGCCGCCGCGCTTTCGCACCGCCAGCCCCGGTATGAGGCGATGTCGCGCTGGGGCGTGACAGTGACCGCCGACCAGATTGCGGCGCTGCGCGGCGAGGCGGATTTCGTCGATCTGATCGCAGGGTGCCTGCCCTAGAAACACTGCGCCGTTGCGTTGCCGATCGCCTGACCGGCCCCTTGCAGGGAAAAGCGGATCAGGTGGCGGCGGCTCATGTCCTGTACGGTAAGCCAGCGCCCGCCCTGCACGGCTTGCATGAAGGCGGAACCGGGCGGGATGTCCACCGTCAGCGCCCCGCGTTTGCGGTCAAAGGGCACCAGATATTCCACCGATCCGATCAGCAGGCGGTATTGCCCCGACTCAATCGGCAGATCCAGCACGAAATAGCTTTCGGCAGGCGTGCAGAAATAATTGAACGCATAGCCCTGTTCGGCCTGTGTGCCCGCGTAGTGGTGCACCCCGTTGCTGGCCAAGCCGATCTGCCAATCGGTCTGGAAATCCGGCAGGCGCGGCGCAGGCGGCCGTTCCGCGATGCCGTTGCACCGGCTAATAACGCATTGATCGTATTGCAGACTATCCGCGCCGGGAGAATCGGCAAGGCAGGACCAGATACACCGTTGCAGTGCCATCGGGTCATCCTGTGCCGCCCCGATCACCGGCCACAACCAGAATAGAACCCCAATACCCCACCGCATCCCGCACTCCTGTTGTCCAGATGGACCAACATGGGCCGGCCGCCCGGCCAGACGCAAGCCTTCAAACCGCTCGCGGGGCCGTGACCCCGGCCCCCTTGGCACGACGCGGCGCGCGGTCTATCTAACAGCCTCACGATCAACGGACCCGCGCAATGCCCATCAAGATCCCAGCAACCCTGCCCGCCTATGACGTGCTGACCCGTGAGGGTGTCATGGTGCTGGATGAGGAACTGGCCGCACGTCAGGACATTCGCCCGCTGCGCATCGCGCTGTTGAATCTGATGCCCAAGAAAATCCAGACGGAGAACCAGTTCGCCCGGCTGATCGGGGCCACGCCCCTGCAGATCGAACTAAGCCTGCTGCGCATGTCAGACCACAAGACACGCAACACCGCCGCTGCACATATGGCCAGCTTCTATCGCCCGTTCGAGGATGTGGGGGACGAAAAATTTGATGGGCTGATCATCACCGGTGCCCCGATTGAGCATCTGGCCTTCGAAGACGTGGATTACTGGGACGAGCTGACCCGCGTCATGGATTGGACCCAGACCAACGTCCATTCGACGTTTGGCGTCTGCTGGGGCGGTATGGCGATGATCAATCACTTCTACGGTGTCAAAAAGCACATGCTGGATCACAAGGCCTTCGGCTGCTTCCGGCACCGCAACCTTGCGCCCTCCTCCCCCTATCTTCGGGGATTCTCGGATGAATGCGTGATGCCGGTCTCTCGCTGGACGGAGATCCGGCAGGCAGAGGTCGACGCGGTGCCGACGTTGCGGACCCTTCTGGGCAGTGCGGAGGTCGGACCCTGCCTGATCGAGGACCCTGCGCACCGTGCGCTTTATGTCTTCAACCATTTTGAGTACGACAGTGACACGCTCAAACAGGAATACGACCGCGACGTGGCCGACGGCACGCCGATCAACGTGCCGGGGAACTATTACCCGGGCGATAACCCCGCGCAGCAACCGCTGAACCGCTGGCGGTCGCACGCGCATCTGCTTTATGGCAACTGGATCAATGAGATATACCAGACCACCCCGTTTGATATGTCCCTGATCGGAAAGGATTGACGTGCGTGTAATGATCTATGTTCTTGTCAGCCTTGCAGGGCTTGTCGCCCTGACCCATTGGCGTGCCAGCGCCCATGAGGCCGCCGCCGAAGCCGCCCATCCCCCGGCGGGCGAAATCGTCACGGTCGATGGGGTCCCGGTCCATTACAAGATCATCGGCAGCGGGCCTGATGTGGTGTTGATCCATGGCGCCAACGGCAACCTGAACGAATTCACCATGGGCTTTGCCCAGATGCTGGCCGAGGATTACCGCGTCATCATGTTTGACCGCCCCGGACTGGGCTGGACCGGGCGTCTGCCCGCCAAAGCCGGGGCCTGGAACGCGCGCGAGGAGACCCCGCAGGAGCAGGCCAGGCTGCTGGCCGGTGCCGCCGACATGCTTGGCGTGGAAAACCCGATTGTGCTGGGCCATTCCTTTGGCGGGATCGTGGCCCTTGCCTGGGGGTTGGAGCGGAATGATGAGACAGCCGCCCTTGTGCTGGTGGCCAGTGTGTCAAAGCCCTGGCCCGGTGAATTGGGGCCGACCTATACGGTGGGCGGCACGACCCTTGGCGGGGCATTGTTGATCCCGCTGGCGACGGCATTCCTGCCCGAAAGCTATGTCGAGCAGAGCGTGGGAGAGGTGTTTGCCCCCCAGCCGGCCCCCGACGGCTATGCCAAGCATCTCGGGATCGGGTTGTCCCTGCGCCGCGAAAGCATCCGCGCCAATGCCCAACAGGTGAACGCGTTGCGCCCGCATGTGGTTGAGATGGAAAAGGTATATGGAACCCTGACAATGCCCATTGAACTGGTGCACGGCAGCGCGGACACCACCGTGCCCCCCGATATTCACGCGCAACGGTTCGTCAATGACGCGCCCAACGCCAATCTGACGATGCTGCCCGGTCAGGGGCACATGCCGCAACACTCTGTTCCGGATGAGATAATCGCGGCCATTGACCGCGCCGCGGCACGCGCCGGTTTGCGTTAATCCGATTAACATCCCATATTGAAGCAAAGACGAGCAGAACGGAGGCCGCAATGGACCTGCCCTTTGATGGTGCGATCAGCGCTTACTATGAAAACGACGCGCCAGAGGCGATCCGCAACGCGATCCGGCGCGCCGACAAGGGTGACATCATCACGCCGGGCTATCCCCACAGTGACCGGCTGGCGCGCAAGGTCTATGAACGGGAATATGCCAAGTTACAGATCGAACTGGTCAAACTGCAGGCCTGGGTACGCGACACCGGCACCCGTATCGCCATGGTGTTCGAGGGGCGCGATGCGGCCGGCAAGGGCGGCACCATCGGCCGGTTGCGTGAAAACCTGAACCCGCGTGCCGCACGGGTCGTGGCGCTGTCCAAACCCACGGAAACGGAACGCGGGGAATGGTACTTTCAACGCTACATCAAACACTTGCCGACTGAAGGTGAGATGGTTTTCTTTGACCGCAGCTGGTACAACCGTGGTGTGGTGGAGCATGTCTTCGGCTTTTGCACCGACGCGGAACGGGAGCATTTCTTTACCCAGGTCAACCCCTTCGAGGACATGTTGGTGGATGAAGGGATCCACCTGTTCAAGTTCTGGCTGAACGTGGGACGTGCAGCGCAGTTGCGGCGCATGCTGGCACGCGAAAGCGACCCGCTGAAGCAATGGAAGCTGAGCGGGATCGACGTGAAGGGCCTGCCGCTGTGGGACGCCTATTCCGACGCGATCCGCGAGACCCTGACCCGCAGCCACTCCGACGCGGCCCCCTGGACCGTCATCCGGTCCGACGACAAACGCCGCGCGCGCCTGAACGCGATGAGGATCGTCCTGCACGCCTTTGATTATAAACGCAAAGACGAAAAGGCGATTGGTGAAATCGACATGCAGATCAGCGGCGGCCCGGACATCTGGGATGCCTAAACGCGGTTATCATCACGGCAATCTGCGACAGGCGCTGATCGACGGCGCACTGCAGCTGATCGAACTGCGCGGTCCGATGGGGTTCACCCTGTCGGAGGCGGCCAAAGAGGCGGGTGTGACGCCCGCCGCCGTCTACCGGCATTTCGACGGACGCGAGGACCTGATCGCGGAAGCGGCCCTGCAGGGCTACGGCATTTTCGCCGACCTGATGGAATACGCCTATCAATCCGGGCAACCCTCCGCCCTGAAAGCGTTTGAGGCGACGGGCCGCGCCTATCTGGCATTCGCGCGCAAATATCCCGGTCACTACATCGCGATGTTTGAAAGCGGTGTTTCGGTCAATCGCACACCGGAACTGGCCGCCGTTGCGGGCCGCGCCAATGGCGTGCTGGAAAAGGCCGCAACCGACCTCAGCCAGCACATCCCCGAAGACAAACGCCCGCCTGCGTCGATGTTTTCAGCGCATATCTGGGCAATGAGCCACGGGGTTGTCGAGTTGTTCGCGCGGAATTCACCGGGACGCGCCTCGCCGTTTCCACCGGAGGATTTGCTGGAGACCGGGATCGGGATCTACCTGCGCGGCTTGGGCCTGGTGCGGCCCGATGAATGATCGCACGACCGCCTGCCACCCCCTTCCAAATGGTTAAAAATACCCCCCCGGAGGGTTAAAATCTCTATCCGGATATCAGCTACCGGGTCTGGCGTGTGCCGTCAAAGCACCACGCCAACCAAACGAAAAAGGCCGCGCCCAACGGCACGGCCTTTCCCACAAATCTTGGATAACGCTTAACGCTTGGAGAACTGGAAGCTCTTACGCGCTTTGGCCTTGCCGTATTTCTTCCGCTCGACCACACGGCTGTCGCGGGTCAGGAAACCTGCCGCTTTCAGCGCGGGGCGCAGGGAGGGGTCATAAAGCTGCAGCGCCTTGGACACGCCGTGCTTGACCGCACCGGCCTGACCGGACAGACCGCCGCCCTTGACGGTGGCGACCACGTCGAACTGGCCTTCGGTGTTGGTGATGCCGAACGGCTGCGCGAGGATCATCTGCAGAACGGGGCGTGCAAAATAGGTGTTCTGCTCCTTGCCGTTCACGGTGACCTTGCCGGAGCCGGGCTTGATCCAGACGCGGGCAATCGCGTCTTTCCGCTTGCCGGTGGCATAGGCGCGGCCCAGTTCGTCACGGACGGGTTCGCGGGTGATCGTGTCGACCGCTGTGTCGGGGCTGGTGCCCTGAACGCCGCCGATGCTCTCGGTCACGGCCCCTTCGAGGCCTTCGAGTGTCTTGATTTCTTCAGCCATCTTTATGCGCTCCGGGTGTTTTTCTTGTTCATGGACTTCACGTCCAGAACGTCGGGGCTTTGCGCCTCATGGGGGTGATCGGTGCCGGCGTAAACGCGCAGGTTTGTCATGATCTGACGGCTCAGACGGTTGCCGGGCAGCATGCGCTTGACCGCCTGCGTCACGATCCGCTCTGGATGCGCGCCTTCAAGGATCTGCGCCTTGGTGCGGGACTTGATGCCGCCGGGGTGGCCGGTGTGCCAGTAGAAGTTTTCATCCCGCTTGTTGCCGGTCATCTGGATCTTGTCGGCATTGATCACGATGACATTGTCACCGCAATCCATGTGGGGGGTGAAGGACGGTTTGTGCTTGCCGCGCAGGCGCGTGGCGATGATCGAGGCAAGACGGCCCAGAACGACGCCTTCCGCGTCGATCAGGATCCACTTCTTGTCGATGTCTGCCGGTGTTGCAGAGAAGGTTTTCATCTGGAATTCCCATGTGATGCTGAAGCGTGCGCGCGCACGCCTTGAAGATGGGCGGGTTATATCTGCCTGCACTGACAGGTCAAGCGCCAAAGACCCCAAATAATCACACAAAAACAGTACTTTGAAAATTAGGTATTATTATACCCCACTCAAACGCTGATCTGTTCAGGCGGATTGTCCAGCAAATCGCGCAGGCGGTGCATGGCGCTTTCGAAACGGGGCAGCGGCACGCCCCCGTTGATGGCCATGCGCACCGCATGGGGCGTCTGTGCGTCACGGCCTGCAAACTCCTCTGCCGCGCGGATCTGCACGCCCTTCTTTTCAGCGGCCTGACAAAAGGCGCTGGCGCGCCAGCCCTTAGGCAGGTGCAGCCAAAGAAACGGCACGTCCCGCCGCCAGCGCAGATCGAAAGCGCCCAACTCGTTCACCGCCACCTTCACATACCGTTCCACCCCGTCACGGGCGGTTTTCAGGATGTCGGGCAATTGCGGATGGCTCAGCAGCGCAGCCGTCAAGTCAATCATCGGCGTGGCAAGGCCGAAAAAACCATGCTCTGCCGCGCGGTGCAGCGCGCTGGTCGTGCCGCGCGGCCCGATGGCACAACCGACGCGCAAGGCGGGCGTCAGCGTCTTTGAAAGAGAGGTGACATACCAGCCCCGCTCCGGTGCCAGGGCGCGGTATCCTTCGCCTTCGGCCCGACCCATGCGGTAACAATCATCTTCCAGAAGTTGCAGATCATGCTTGCGCGCGATCTTCACGATCTCCAGCCTTCGGGATATGGGCGTGAAACCACAGGTGGGGCTGTGCACCTCGGGTGATGTGCACAGCACTTGGCCTTCGGGATGATCCACCGCCGCCTGCGCAAGCGCATCGGGAATGATCCCGTCCCCATCCATCGCGATTGGTACAATATCCGCGCGCAGCAGTTCGGCGGCCCGTCGAAATCCCGGATAGGCCAGTTCTTCGACAAAGACAGTCGGCCTGCGGCCCCGAAGGACCGTTTGCAGGACCAGAAGCACCCCGTTCTGGCCACCGTGTGACAATACAATGTCGCTTTCGTCGAATGGTCCGATCGGCACCCCCTGAAGCCAATCCGCGATCGCCTGTCGTGCTGCCGTGGCAGAACGGCGGGAGGGATAGTGCATCACACCCGATGGTGGATCCTTGGCAATCTCACCAAGCAGATGGCGGATCAATTGCGCTTGCCCGCCATCAGGAAGATGCGGCGAGAACAGATTGACGGCCTCTTCATTCGCACCGCCGTTGTTGTGTTCGACGACATCAATCTCAATCAGGTTCAGCGGCTTATCCGGCGGGGGCATGACCCGCCCCGCCTCAGGCGTTGCCACGAAGGTGCCCCGCCCGACTTCCGCTTTCAGCACACCGCTGTCAGTCAGCACAGTATAGGCACGTGCGACAGTTCCGGGCGTGATCTGCAATTGCCAGGCCAGCTCGCGCACCGGGGGCAGCTTGGCACCGACGGCCAACTCTCCGCTGATGATCTTGTTGCGGATCATGCCGACCACGGTCTTGTACTTGGGGCCTGCCCCGGACAGCGCGTCTGTCGGCCAAATTGTATCCATGACAATGTTTTCCTAGCAGGTTTGTATCGTTTTTTGTACCAATATATTTGTAGCAATTGGCTACATTGTGTCAATACATTTCGAAAAGGAGACTCCTCATGGCACACGCAAGAACCGTTTCCACCGACGCGCTCGGTATCCTCTCTCAGCCCGGCCTGCCCTTCGCGGCCCGCTGGGCGGTCACATTTGCGGTTTGCGTCACCAAATGGAGCATCCGCACCCGTACACGCCGCGCCCTGAGCCAGCTTGAACCCTGGCAGTTGGCCGACGTGGGACTGACGCCGGAGCAGGCTTTCACAGAGGCCTCTCGCGCGTTCTGGCAGGGGTAGCATCCCTGTGGCTTCTGCCAGACCTCTTCACTGGGCCGGGATTTCCCGGCCCTTTTTTCATCGGGATTGATGCGGGATCTAAAGGTTTTCGTCTGGCATCGCGCGAGATCTGTCTAGCTACGCACCTGCCCTGCCTCGCCCTGTTCCAGCCATGCCCGGTCTGCGGGGGTCAGATGGGCATCCATCATGTCATCGTAGGCGCGCATTTCCTTCTCCGTCAGATTGCCATCCCATTTGCCGCTTGTCCCGCTGTGGAAAAACGCGCTGTCCGACTTCATGAATCCCTTGCCGCCCGAGGGCGCGAAACGGGCGGCATGTGCCTTCATGTTGTCGAAGGTCGCCGCCTGAACCAATTGATCCAGAACGTGCGGAGGATGCGAGATGTCGAGCAATTCGGCCACTTTGGCAAAGGTGCCCGGCAGATCACGGGTCATATCCGCGTAGTGAAACAGCGACACATTGGGCCGATCCGCAAGCGCGCTGGCAGCTTTGAAATGCTGGATGATATGCGCAAGCGGCATGGCGTCGCCGTCAAACCCTTCGGCCCCACCATCCAGAAAGCGGCGAAACGTGACGCCCTCCTCGTCATTCTCGGGGTACCACATGTCGAACCAGGACATCGGGATGTTACGCGCGTGTTTGCGAAAGGAGAAATGCGCATCAAGCGGATGGCGAAACACGCACAGATATTGCGCCTGATCATCCAAAGGCAGCCCGTCCATAGGCGTGTGGCTTTTCATGCTGCGGCGGTGGGTCATCGCCGCAAGCCGCTCCGCCACCTCCGCCATCTCGCGGATGCGAATATCCACCCAGGGCATCCGGACCGATAGTTCGGTTTCGACCTCGGGATCGCCGGAGAACAACAGGGCCACGATGGTTTGCATCCAGGTGGTTCCGCATTTCGGCGGGGTGACAACGAACACATCGTCGGGCCGTATGTCGACCATGTCCCAACGCCTGTTGTCTGTGAGAGGGCCAAGATAGAGCTTGCGTTCCGTCATATCAGTCATTCCCTGCAAATGCGTTTTGCTCAGCAGAAGCCGCCCGAGGTCTGAAAGCAACAAGAATTGGACCGGCCGCCCCATTCCTTCGAGGGTATATCACAGGTAATCGCGGGATCTTTTCCCCGGCGCCGTCAGACCGCTTGCGCCTGTGTTTGGGCCATCCACATCAGTCCGAACAGCAGCAGTGCTGCGGCCAGGCCACTGGCGACGGTGCGCACGGTGTTCCAGAAGGTCCAGCGCGGCAGATATGTGCCGGTCCAATAATCACGGGTTGCGTCTGCGGTCGGGTCCATGCCTGCCAGCGTTTCGTTCATCGGCACGTTGAAAAAGACCGTGACGCCGAAACAGCCGATAAGATACAACAGGCCCGCCAGCATCATGACCATGCCCGGCCCGTTGCCCATAAAGATCCCGCCATACGCAGAGATCAGCAGCGAAACCGGGGCCAGTCCGATGAAAAGCGCCATGAAGACCCAGCGAAACACCTCGCGGTTGATGGTCTGCATGGCATCGACGCCACCGATGCCACCCGTCGCAGCCAGGGACCGCATGATGAAATCGGAAAACGCCAAAAAGACGCCGGCAACCAGCGCATAAGCGAGGATCGCCAGTTGCAGAAGGACAAAGATGAAAGGTGACATGATCGATCTCCCTGAAGGGGCATGCGGATGGGGGAACCACGCCTCCCACCCGGTTTGACCCGCGATTTCAAACCCGTGCAGATTGCGGATTGCACCTGTCGTCCCGCACGGTCCGGGGACGGCGGCCAAAGGCGGCAAGGCAAAGGGCCGCGATCACCAGTTCCAGGATCAACGCCCCCATGACGCTTCCGGAGGGGATGCCATCCACGATCAGCCCGATGATCCGCCCTGCCGGAAAGGCAAGGAACACCGTAAATGCAGCGACAATCGACGTCTCGCGCCAGCGGTCGTGCCAAATGCCGATCAGCATGACAGCACCAAGTGCACAGAGCCCCGCAGCAGGGGCACGAAGTTCGCTGAGCAGATTGACGTCACCGCCAAGCGCGATGCCGTAACTGGCATAGAATGCCTGCGGGACGGCAAGGATGGACAGGCCAACTGCCAAAGCAGAGGCGCCAGCGATACCCAGAGTTAGTTTTTGAAAGAAGGTAAAGGTCATGGAACGCTCCGTATACTTCTGAGGTGGTATGGCCGGATCATCAGGCAGCAGTTGCCCAAGCGCCGGATGTCGCAGCCGCCGCGGCATAATCGGCGAAGTCACGCGGTGGACGCCCCAAGGCGCGGGTTACGCCGTCGCAGACCTCCGCATTGCGCCCGTCGAGGGTTTCGCGGGCAATGCCGGTAAAGACATCCGCAACAAAATCGCCACCGGATTGCGCCACGTTGGCATGGAAGTCCTCAAAGCTGATCGGAACATGCCGGATGGAGCGCCCGGTGGCCTGTGTCATTGTCTCAGCCATGTCGGCAAAGCTCATCAACCTAGGGCCGGTGACTTCGTAGAGTTCGCCCGCGTGGCCCTCCTCGGTCAGCGCCGCCACAACGACATCCGCGATATCATCGATGTCGATGATCGGTTCACGGACCATGCCGCCAGGCATTGGCAGCACGCCTGCAAGAATAGGGTCGCGCAGATAGCCTTCGCTGAAATTCTGGGCAAACCAGGATGACCGCACCAGGGTGAAGTCGATCCCTGAGCGGCGCACTGCCTCTTCGCCCTGTCGGGCATGGTGTTCGCCGCGACCGGACAGCAGGACGATGTGTTTCAGCCCACTTGCGCGGGCGGTCTCACAAAAGGCGGCCACCTTTTCCACAGCACCCGGAAAGGCAAGATCGGGGAAATAGGTGACATAGGCCTTGTCGACACCTTCAAGTACGGGCGCCCATGTGTCCGGCGCATCCCAGTCGAAGGGGATGGCCGCGTGCCGTGTGCCGTGCCGCACTGGCAGGTTCATGGCTTCAAGTCGGGCCACAACGCGTGAGCCGGTCTTGCCCGTCGCGCCGATGACGAGAATAGGATTGGATTGCATTTTCGTACTCCTCAGCTTGGGTTGATCGCCCAAGAATACGCAAGTGTCAGGGTGGCGGTATTGACCGGCCCTGCCACTGTTTTGACCGGGACCGCCAAGGGCGCAATCAGCGGCCAGAAAGCGACCTGCGGTAGCTGGCCGGGGTGTGCCCGACCCAGCGTTTGAAGGCACGCGCAAAGGCGCTTTGTTCGGAGAATCCGGTCAGGAATGCAATTTCCGCGAGCGTATGCCGGTCATCGCGCAGCAGCCCTTCAGCGAGGTCGCGCCGGGTCTCCTCCGTCAGTGACTTGAAGCTCATCCCGTGTTCCGACAGGCGCCTGTGAAACGAACGTGCGCTCAGGCCAAGACCGCGGGCGATATCCGCCATCTTTGGCGTCCCCTCGCTCAGACCCTGGGCGATGGCATCCCTGGCCTGGCCCACCAGGGTGGCCTCTGTCGTGATTTCCGACAGCTCTGCATCGAGGTGTGAGATCAGGTAGCGGGAGATCCCTTCGTCACCAAGAATGTTTGGCTGCGCCATTGTCTCTGGCGCGAACAGGATCGCATCAAGTTCGGCATCGAACCGAACAGGGCAACCGAACCAGTCTTCGTGCGCGCTGATCGTTTTGGGCGCAGAATGCTGCATGAGAACTTCGAGAGGTTCGACATGCGCAGGGCTGACCTGTCGCGCGATTGCCACGCCGCTTGCCAGTGTCGCTTCGTTTGACAGCCGGAGACCC
The DNA here is from genome assembly GCF_041281685.2 of Sulfitobacter rhodophyticola. Taxonomy (GTDB): domain Bacteria; phylum Pseudomonadota; class Alphaproteobacteria; order Rhodobacterales; family Rhodobacteraceae; genus Sulfitobacter. The sequence goes on from NZ_CP166251.2 coordinate 3,611,684, forward strand.
AGGCCCCGGTCGCCTGCCCTGTGCAGGATAAAGAGGGTGCCCAATGGGTGCGGGCGCAGTTCATATTCCACCACGCTGGTCCACAGCCGGGCATAGCGTTCTATGCGGGCATAGGACGCACCCAGCGTTGTCGCCGCCTTGAATGCCAGACCCAACGCGCCATATTCGTCAAGGCGCATGGAGGCACCGACACGCAGCGGCAGTTCTGTCACGTCGATCTTTTCGGCCATGCGTTCCAGCATGGTGTAGTATCCCGTAGCCGGGATCATTTCCTTCGGATCCCACGGGCCGTCGGGATCAATTCCGACACTCCTCAGAAGCGATGGTGCGTCAACGCCATCACCCGCCGCAACAACCATTTTTCGTGCAAACAGAGACGTGACGTAATCCATGGGCCAAAGCATACACCCGGCATATTCGCTGCCAAGTCCGCTTGATGCGGACGGGTATCATTTCGCCTTCGATTCCGCGCGCCGCGTTTGCGCAATGTCCGGGACGGGTTGCGCCTTGAAGGTGTGAGTGCGCGTTTCGGTTTGGAGGCTGACGCGGGGTGGCGTGATGCGCCCTGAAAAGGCCCTTCCCCTCACCCCATGGACCTGGGCGGGATCGCATAGGTCAGGCTCGCCCGTGCCACAGGCTCCGGCTTTCCTTCGGAGTACAAAAGGACATCTGTCACCGACAATTGCTTGCCCAGCTTCAGGAGCCGCGCCTTGGCGACCAGATCCCTGCCCGCTTCCGGCTTGCGCATGAAATCAATCGAACAATTGGTTGTCACCGCAAGCGCCTGCGGCCCGATCATCGCCAGCGTTGCGACATAGGCGGCCACATCCGCGAGGCCGAACATCGACGGGCCGGACACCGTGCCGCCGGGGCGCAGATGTTTGTCGGTGGTCTTCAGCCGCATCGTCACCTCACCGGAGGCCACGTGATCCACGGCAAAATCATCTGCGACCTGCTGAAACACCTGATGCATGAATGCTTCGAGTTCCTGCGCTGTCATCACCGGTTCTGCGGCCATCTTGTTCTCCCTTGCTGCGCGGGTCTAGACTTGGACCGGATCGCGAAGGGGAACAAGATGACAATTCTGCAAGTGACGCAGCGTGGTGCCGTGGCACAGCTAACAATGAATGCGCCTGACAGGCTGAATGCCCTGTCAGACGAGATGCTGGCGGCGTTGCAAGGCACGCTGGATCAATTGGCAGATGATCCGGCCACGCGTGTGGTGACCCTGTCGGGGACCGGGAAAGCGTTTTGCGCGGGCCACGACCTGCGCCAGATGACGGCCATGCGCCAAAGCGAGGATGGCGGCGCGGCCGCATTCCGGGATTTGTTCGACCGGTGCAGCAAGGTGATGGCCCGCATTCAATCCATGCCGCAGCCGGTGATTGCGCAAGTGCATGGAATCGCCACCGCCGCGGGCTGTCAGTTGGTGGCGACCTGCGACATGGCGGTCGCCGCCGAAGGCACGCGGTTTGGCGTCAATGGCGTGAACATCGGTCTTTTCTGCTCCACCCCGATGGTGGCGCTGAGCCGGAACATCCCGCGCAAGCAGGCGTTCGAGATGCTGACCACCGGGGATTTCATAGATGCGGTGCGGGCGCAGGAACTTGGGCTTGTCAATCGTGTGGTTTCTGCGTCGGACCTTGCTGCGGAAACCGATGCGCTGGCCGCGCAGGTCGCATCCAAGCTGGGTGCCGCGGTGCGGATCGGCAAGGAGGCCTTTTATCAACAGCTGCAGCTGCCCACGGCAGAAGCCTATGCCTATACCGGCGACGTCATGGTGACAAACATGCTGCGCGATGACACCCGCGAAGGCATCGATGCCTTCCTGGAAAAACGCGATCCGACCTGGGAGCAGTAGGGCCAGATATTCCCGTAATGATTGTTTCCAAAGTCGCACGGGATTGTTGCTGTCTTTTCGCTGGCAAATCTGGCGCAATTGGGGCACTTTTATGTCAGGGCGGACGGCCCGATATGATTTTGGGTCGCCACCTGCGGAAGGTCCCTCCGGGTCAGCCTCTCACTGACCGACCATACCCGCAGCGGCGACCCCAAAAATCTCTCTCCCGTCCCATGGCAACTCCCCTCCAAGGTCTGCCTCTCTTCCCCGACACAAGACCAGATGCGCCTGCGGCACCGCGCCCGCCCGGATGTTCTTGCGCCGCTGGGCGCACTCCCCTACATCGCGGGCATGACTGAGACACTCCATATCATCGGCGGCGGCATGGCCGGATCAGAAGCAGCATGGCAGGCGGCGGAGGCTGGCGTGCAGGTGGTGCTGCATGAAATGCGGCCGCAGGTCGGGACATTCGCACATCAGACCGGATTGCTGGGGGAAATGGTGTGTTCCAACTCCTTCCGCTCCGACGATAGCGAACAAAACGCCGTGGGGCTGCTGCACTGGGAAATGCGCGCGGCGGGCGGGTTGATCATTTCCATGGCGGACAAACACGCCCTGCCCGCCGGGGGTGCCCTGGCCGTGGACCGGGACCGGTTTGCCCAGTCGGTCACCGACGCGCTGACCGCGCACCCGAATGTGACGGTCGAATATGGCGAAATCACCGAACTTCCCGATCAAGGCCACTGGATTGTGGCAACCGGGCCGCTGACCTCCGGCGCGCTGGCAAAGGCGATTGCTGGCGAAACGGGGGTCGATGCGCTGGCTTTCTTCGACGCAATAGCCCCCATCGTCTATTTCGACAGCATCGATATGTCCAAAGCCTGGATGCAGTCACGCTATGACAAGGGGGAGACAGAGGAAGAGCGCACGGCCTACCTCAACTGCCCGATGGACCGCGACCAGTATGAGGCGTTCATCGACGCGCTGCTGGCCGCCGACAAGACGGAGTTCCGCGAAGGGGAGACGGCAACGTATTTCGATGGTTGCCTGCCCATCGAAGTGATGGCCGAACGGGGCCGCGAAACGCTGCGGTTTGGTCCGATGAAGCCCGTGGGCCTGACCAACCCGCACCAGCCGGACATCAAGGCCTATGCCGTCGTGCAGCTGCGCCGGGACAACAAGCTGGGCACGCTTTACAACATCGTGGGTTTCCAGACCAAGATGAAGCACGGCGCGCAGAAAGACGTTTTCAAGACGATTCCCGGATTGGAGAACGCCAGTTTTGCGCGGCTGGGCGGCATCCATCGCAATTCCTTCATCAATTCTCCCACGTTGCTGGATGACCAGATGCGCCTGCGCGCGCGGCCCAACATCCGCTTTGCCGGGCAGATCACCGGTGTGGAGGGATATGTCGAAAGTGCCGCCATGGGCCTGCTGGCGGGGCGTCTGGCCACGGCAGAAATGCGGGGCACGCCGCTGGGTCCGCCACCCGACACGACCGCCGTTGGCGCGCTGATCACTCACATCACCGGCGGGGCGGACGCAAAGACCTTCCAGCCGATGAACGTCAACTTCGGGCTGTTTCCGCCCGTGCAGGGCCTCAAAGGGGGGCGGCGGGGCCGCAAGGATCGCTACAAGGCGTATACCGACCGCGCCAAGCAGGACTGGCAAGGCTGGTTGCAGAGTTAACACTGGACGCCTGTTGCAGCGCCACTTACCCTTGGCGCCATGTCGGATGGTTATCTGAATAAGGTCTACGGCGCACGCGACGCCGCTTCTACCCGCTCTCTTTATGATGCGTGGTCAGCCAGTTACGAGACGGAACTGGCGCAAAACGGATACGTCACGCCAGCCCGCTGTGCGGCGGCTTTGGCGGATGTGCAAACGGACCGCAGCCTGCCTATTCTTGATTTCGGCTGCGGTACCGGGCTTTCCGGTCTGGCGCTGAAACTTGCTGGTTTCGAGGTGCTGGACGGCGTCGATTTGTCGGCGGAGATGCTGGCACAGGCGGAGAAAAAGGACGTCTATCGCACCCTGTCCCAGATCGAGGCCGACACGCCCCTTGGGTTCACGCCCGGCACCTATGCCACCATCGCGGCCATCGGCGTTATCGGCGCGGGCGCGGCACCTGTGGCGGTCTTTGACAAGCTGATGGGCGGATTGGCATCGGGGGGATATTTCCTGTTCTCCTACAATGATCACACGCTGGCAGACCCCGCCTATGAAGCGCGGGTGTCCGAGTGGACCGATTGCGGCGCGGCGCGCCTGCTGTTTCGCAAACACGGTGATCATGTGCCCGGCATTGGGTTGAAGGCCACGGTCTACGTGCTTGAGAAGAAGTGATTTTCCGAACCCGCTTTGCCCCGTCGCCCACCGGACCCCTGCATCTGGGGCATGCCTTTTCCGCATTGCTGGCCCATGACATGGCGCAGGAGGCGGGTGGAGAATGCCTGCTCCGGATCGAGGACATCGACCAGAACCGCGCGCGCCCCGAATGGGAGGCGCAGATATATGATGACCTGCACTGGCTCGGCCTGACCTGGCCTACACCAGTGATGCGGCAGTCAGAACGGTTGCCTAGCTATGACGCCGCGCTGAATGACCTTTGGGCGCGCGGATTGCTTTACCCCTGCACGTGTTCGCGCGCTGACATCAAGAATGCGCTTTCCGCACCGCAGGAAGGGGTGCCGATGGGGCCAGATGGGATCATCTACCCCGGAACCTGCCGCAGCCGTGCCAGCCGCACCGGGCCGCGCCCCACGGACAGCGTTCTGCGTCTTGATATGGCCGCTGCGCTTGCGCAGGTGGGGGACTTGGCGACGCTGTCGTTCGAGGAAACCGGATATAGGCCCGCACATGGCCGGGTTACGGTCGGGCGCGACAGCCTGATGCAGGAGGTCGGAGATATCGTGCTGGCGCGGCGCGACATGGGAACCTCCTATGACCTGTCGGTCGTGCTGGACGACGCCGAACAGCGGATTTCCCATGTGGTGCGCGGTGAAGACCTGTTTGAAGCCACGCGGATCCATGTCGTGTTGCAGGGACTCCTGAATCTGCCCGTCCCCGTCTACCATCATCACAAGCTGATCCGGGATCACGCGGGCAAACGTCTTGCCAAGCGCGACGATGCACGGGCAATCGCATTGTTTCGCAAGGAAGGAGCCAGCCCCGCCGACATCCGCGGGATGATCGGGCTGTGACGATCAGACCTCGACCGCTTCACCGTCCTGAATGGCCGTGAAAAAACAACTCCGCCGCCCGGTGTGGCACGCAGCCCCGGTCTGATCGACCATCAGCAGCAGGCAATCGCTGTCGCAATCAAACCGCATCTCCACCAACTTTTGCACGTTGCCGCTGGTCGCCCCCTTGGCCCAGAACGCCTGCCGCGAACGGCTCCAATAAGTGACCTGCCCGCTTTGCAAGGTCTGTGCGATGCTTTCGGCGTTCATCCAGGCCAGCATCAATACCTCCTGGCTGGTGGCGTCCTGCGCGATGGCCGGGATCAGCCCTGCGTCATTATACGTCAGCGTTGCGGGGTCGAAGGGCATGGCACCTCACTGATTTTTTTTGCATCTTCCGAACAGGGGTTTATGTAGGGGATAAGTTGCAAAGGGAACAGCCATGTCCGGCGATAATGACCTGATCAAACTCTATTCCGCGCGCATTCTCGCGCTGGCGGCGGACATCCCGCATCTGGGTCGGCTGGAGGCACCGGATGCCACGGTCAAGCGCCGGTCGCCCCTGTGCGGATCAACCGTGACCGTCGACGTGAAGGTGCGCGACGGGAAAATCGCCGATCTGGGTCAGGACGTGAAAGCCTGCGCCCTGGGCCAGGCTGCCGCTGCCGTGACCGGTGCCGCCGCCCCCGGTGCCACCCTCGAACAGATCGAAAAGGCGCGCGACCAGTTGCGCAAGATGCTCAAGGAAGCCGGACCCGTGCCAGACGCGCCCTTTGACGGTTTCGAAGTCTTGAGCCCGGCGGTGGATTACAAGAACCGTCACGCGTCCATCCTGCTGAGCATTGAGGCCATGGCCGAAGCCATGCAGGCCACAACACACTGAATTTGCAAAAAAAGCGCCGCACATCCAAAGGGATGGCGGCGCAGGGAAACGTTTCTCGTGTGGGACCCGGACGATCCTGGGGCGGCAGACCCCGACCGAAATGTGACAGGCAGTGTCGTCGGCAGCATCAAGTTTGGGACGGATGCTGGGGACAGACCGGCACGAGAAAGCGGGCAGAAATCAGATCAGGTTCGGCAGGTGAAGCCCCACAAAAAGCATGACCACAAGGGCGGCAGCACCGACAGCATCCTGCAACAAGGTGTCGTGCGAGCGCGTTGCGATGGATTTCAGGGTCTTGAGCGTTGTCATGGGTGCCTCCGTCTTTGTTGCTCCTTTGTTCTCATTTCTTTAACTGGTTGTAAAGAACTTTCTAAGAACATTTGCGAACAAAATGGAACACATATGTTTAACCAACTGAAATCAAACGAATCGCTTCGTCCTGCCGCATCAGCCACAGCAACAGGCGCGCCGCCTGCCCCCGGTCGCCTTGCAGCGTTGGATCATCGTGCAGCAGCTTGCGCGCATCACTTTGTGCCACGGCCAAAAGGCCCGCCTGTTTTTCAAGGTCCGCCACGCGAAACCGCGGAACGCCGGATTGCGCGGTGCCGATCAGGTCACCGGTGCCGCGCATCTTCAGGTCGGCTTCGGCAATGGCGAAGCCGTCTTCAGTGCCGCGCAGCACCTCAAGCCGGTGACGCCCCGTATCGCTGAGCGGGTTCTGGTACATCAGCAGGCAGGTCGATGCCCCCTGCCCGCGCCCGACGCGGCCGCGAAGCTGGTGAAGCTGCGCCAGACCGAAGGTTTCGGCGCGTTCCACCACCATGATCGTGGCATTGGGTACGTCCACACCCACTTCGATGACCGTGGTAGCCACCAGAACCTGTGTTTCGGCCAGTTGAAAGGCGCGCATCGCGGCGTCCTTGTCCGCAAGCGCCATCTGTCCATGCACAAGGCCGACCACGCCTTCGCCCAGCACGGCGCGCAGCCGCTTGAACCGATCCTCCGCCGCGATCAGGTCGCTGACCTCGCTTTCCTCCACCAAAGGGCAAACCCAATAGCACTGACGCCCTTCGGCAATTGCGGCGCGCAAGCGGTCGATCACCTCATCCATCCGGTCGGTGCTGACCAATGCGGTCTTGATCGGTTGTCGGCCGGGGGGTTTTTCGTCCAGCACGCTGACATCCATGTCGCCATATTGCGCCAGTGCCAGCGAACGCGGAATCGGTGTGGCGGTCATCACCAGCACATCCGCCCGCTGCCCTTTGCGCCCCAGTTCGAGGCGCTGGCGCACACCGAAGCGGTGTTGTTCATCGACAATCGCCAACCGCAGGTCGTGAAATGCAACGTCGGCCTGAAACACCGCGTGCGTTCCCACCAGCAATTGAATGTCACCCCGCGCCAGCGCAGCAAGCTTTGCCTGCCGTTCGCTTCCCTTGTCGCGCCCGGTCAGGATTTCCAGCACAACACCAGCCGTTTCGGCCAGAGGCCGCAACGCCTGCAGATGCTGCCGGGCGAGGATTTCGGTGGGTGCCATCAGCACGCCCTGTCCGCCCCCTTCGACGGCGCACAAAAGCGCCATGAAGGCCACCAGAGTCTTGCCCGCACCCACATCGCCCTGCAGCAAGCGGTTCATGCGCTGCGTGCTGGCCATGTCCTGCGTGATTTCGGCCACCGCGCGGGTCTGTGCCCCGGTGGGCGCATAGGGCAAGGCATCCAGCACGCGCTGTTGCAGATGACCGTCTCCGGTTGTGGCACGGCCCGGCTTGCGGCGTTCGGTCTGGCGCGCCAGCGCAAGGGTGATCTGGTGGGCCAGCAGTTCGTCATAGGCGAGCCTTTCGCGCGCGACGGATGTGGCGCTCAGATCAGACAGGCTTTGCGGGGCGTGGGCGGCATGGGCGGCTGCCGCGAAATCGGGCCAGCCCGCTTGATCCTTCTGACCGGGGTCAATCCATTCGGCCATGTCGGGGATCAGATCAAGCGCGGCGCGCGTGGCCTTGTACATCAACTTTTGCGTGATCCCGCCGGTCAGCGGATAGACGGGTTCGAACGCCGGAATGTCAGCCGCTTCCTCTTCGGGCACGGCATGATCGGGGTGGACCATCTGAGGGATGCCGTCAAACAACTCCACCCGGCCCGACACGATCCGCCGCGCACCTTCAGGCAATTGCCGTTTCCAGTAATCGCCCCGCGCGTGAAAGTAGACCAGTTGAAAGCTTGTCTGTTCGTCCATGACATGAATGCGGTAGGCCCCGCCCTTGTTGCGCGGCGGCTGATGTGCGCCGATGGTGACCGCAACGGTAAGCGTTCCGGGCAGCGACGCGTCCTTCACGGTGGTGCGCAACGCCCGGTCGATGCCCGATTGCGGCAGGGTGAACAGCAGATCGCGCGGGGCGTCGATGCGCAGTTGCGGAAAAAGCTGCGCTGTTTTGGGGCCAACGCCGGGAAGCGTTTCCAACCCGGCGAAAAGCGGGAAAAGCGGCTCCGGCCGACCGGTCATGCGCCCGATATCAGCGTGAGCCAGCCATCTTCGTCCAGCGTCTCGATCCCAAGTTCTGCTGCCTTTTTTGCCTTGGACCCGGCACCCGGGCCGGCCACCAGCAGATCGGTCTTGGCACTGACGGAGCCTGAAACCTTGGCCCCCAGCCGTTCGGCCCGTGCCTTGGCCTCCGCTCGGGTCATCTTTTCCAGCGTGCCGGTGAACACAACGGTCTTGCCCGCCACCGGGCTGCCGGACGTGCCGGCGCGTTTCGCTTCCGCAATTGTCAGATGGGCGACCAACCGGTCGATCGACGCACGCTCCGCCTCCTGTGCAAAGGTGTTCACCAGCGATCCCGCCATCACGGTACCCACACCATCGACGCCAATCAGATCCTCCCACGCCTCCCCTTTCTGAGCGGCGGCGGCCTGCATCGCCGCCTCAAACGCGTCCCAGGTCCCATAATGCAGGGCAATCAGGTTCGAGGCCGCTTCACCGACATGGCGGATGCCCAGGGCAAAGATGACCCGGGCGAGCGGGATGGCGCGCTTTTCCTCAATCGCGTCAAAAAGGTTCTGCGCAGATTTATCGCCCCACCCTTCGCGGTTTTTCAGCTGCTGCATGCCGCTGCCGTACCGATCCTGAAGCGTGAAGATATCCCCCGGTTCGGCGATCCAGCCATCCGCATAAAACTGTTCAACCTGCTTGGCGCCTAGGCCTTCGATGTCAAAAGCCGCGCGGGAGACGAAATGTTTCAGCTTTTCAACGGCCTGCGCGGGGCAGATCAAACCGCCCGTGCAACGGCGTACGGCATCGCCGGGTTCCCTGACCGCTTCGCTCTGACATTCGGGACAGCGGGTCGGAAAGGCGAACGGCATCGCATCATCTGCGCGTTTGGACAGATCCACATCCGCGACCTTGGGGATCACGTCGCCCGCGCGGTAAACCTGCACCCAGTCGCCGACCATGATTTCCTTGCCGCCGCGGATTTCATTGCCCTTGCTGTCGAGCCCCTTGATGTAATCCTCGTTGTGCAGCGTCGCGTTGGAGACGACGACCCCACCAACCGTGACCGGCTGCAACCGTGCAACGGGTGACAGCGCCCCGGTGCGGCCGACCTGAATGTCGATCCCTTCCAACCGGGTCCACGCCAGTTCAGCAGGAAACTTATGCGCAATTGCCCATCGCGGCGTGGTGGACCGGAAGCCGAGCCGATCCTGCAGCGCCAGATCATCCACCTTGTAAACGACGCCATCGATGTCATAGCCCAGGGTTGCACGCTGTTCTTCGATCCGGGCGTAATGCGCCAGCATTTCCGCGCTGGAATGACACAGGGCGGTCAGCGGATTGGTGGAAAACCCCAGATCGGCCAGTCGGTCGATGGCTCCCTTCTGCGTCTCCGCCAAGGGTGCTGACAGGGCACCCCATGCATAGGCGAAGAACCGCAGCGGCCGCGCGCGGGTGATTTCCGCATCCAACTGGCGCAACGATCCCGCCGCCGCGTTGCGCGGGTTCGCAAAGGGTTTACCGCCGCTGTCTATCTGCCTTGCGTTCAGGGCGGCGAAATCCGCATGGCTCATATAGACTTCGCCGCGCACTTCCAGGACGTCCGGCGCGTCTGCGATCACTGTCGGGACATCGGCAATGGTCCGGGCGTTGGCGGTGACATTTTCCCCAACCGCTCCGTCTCCCCGCGTTGCCGCCTGCACCAGTTCGCCGTTTTCATACCGCAGCGACAGCGACAACCCGTCGATCTTCGGCTCTGCCGTATAGGCCAATGTCCTGTCTGCAGGCAGCCCGAGGTATTTGCGCACCCGCCCGTCAAATTCCTCAACATCTTCTGCATCAAAGGCGTTGGAGAGCGACAGCATCGCCACGGCATGGGTCACCTTCGAAAACCCATCTGCTGGCACAGCGCCCACCTGATCAGACGGGCTGTCCGCCCGTTTCAGCGCCGGGAACCGCGCTTCGATCGCGACATTGCGGCGCTTCAGCGCGTCATAGGTCGCATCGTCCATTTCCGGCGCATCTTCGGTGTGATAAGCCGTGTTGGCGTTTGCCAACAGATCAGCAAGGCGCGCCAGTTCGGCCTGCGCCTCATCCTTGGTCAGGTTTTCAACTGAGATATCGCGCGTCACCCGTTTGCCCCGCCTGCTCCCTTGCACCGCCTAGATAGGCCGCGCACAGGGGCAGGTCTAGCAGATTTCGGGCGCGCCTTCAGGCGGTGGCGGCCAGATCAAGTGCCGCAGGTTCCGGATCGCGCAGTACGTAACCCCGCCCCCAGACCGTTTCGATATAGCTTTCCCCGCCCGTCGCGGCGGAGAGTTTCTTGCGCAGCTTGCAGATGAACACATCGATGATCTTCAATTCAGGTTCGTCCATGCCACCGTAAAGGTGGTTAAGGAACATCTCCTTGGTCAGGGTCGTGCCCTTGCGCAGCGACAGCAGTTCCAGCATCTGATATTCCTTGCCAGTCAGGTGCACCGTCTGGTTTTCCACGCTGACGGTCTTGGCATCAAGGTTGACCGCAATCTGGCCGGTTTCGATCACCGATTGGGAATGGCCTTTGGACCGCCGGATGATGGCGTGAATGCGCGCCACCAGTTCTTCCCGGTGAAAGGGTTTGGTCAGATAGTCGTCTGCGCCAAATCCAAATCCCTTGATCTTGTTCTCCGTATCATCGGAGCCCGACAGGATCAGGATCGGGGTTTCGATCCGGCTGAGCCTAAGCTGGCGCAGCACCTCATGGCCGTTCATGTCCGGCAGGTCCAGATCCAGCAGGATCAGATCGTAGTCATAGAGCTTGGCAAGGTCGATGCCTTCCTCCCCCAGATCGGTCGCATAGACGTTGAGGTTGGCATGGGTCAGCATCAATTCGATGCTGCGGGACGTTGTGGGGTCATCTTCGACAAGTAGTACGCGCATTCTTTTCTCCGGGGTCGTGATCATTGATGTCGCCTCGGATCGTGAACAAAAAAGGTTAACCACCCGTTACTGATGTTTACCCTGATAGCACGACAACTTTAGGTTGTCCACCGTTACTCTTCTTTAGGTTGTCTGTACTTCTGCAGCATCGTGGCCTTCAGCGCCGTTTCCCCGTGTTCCGTGACCGCGCGCACCCACTCAAAGAATTCCTCCTCGGAAATGCGGTAGCGGTCCAGCGCCTCGCTCTGGGTGATCAGGCCATAGCCCACACCGCGCACCACCGCGGCCTTGCGCGATGCCACCCAGCGGCGCGTATCGGCCGGCGGCAGGTCGGCGTGCGACATGATGGTGCCATCTGCCAATGTCACGGATCGGGGGCCGTCTACTTTCTTGAGATACATCGTTCTTTCCTGGCTCGGGTCGCGTCACACTGCCCCCGCAGGCTTAATGCCGGGTGAAGCGCCCCCTTGTGAGTAAGTAGGATTTTCCTATATTCCCATCAAACCACCCCAATTCCACGTTGCCGGAGCGTTCCGATGGCCCTTGATCAGACCCCACCGCTGAATTCGCTTGGCTTTGCCAAGGCGCCCGCCGACACCCGCGTGGTGGTGGCGATGTCCGGCGGCGTGGACAGTTCGGTCGTGGCCGCGATGCTGGCCGAGGAAGGTTACGACGTCGTCGGCGTCACGCTGCAGCTTTATGACCATGGCGCAGCACTGGCCAAGAAGGGCGCGTGCTGCGCTGGCATCGATATCCATGACGCGCGCCGGGTGGCCGAAGACATGGGTTTTCCCCACTATGTGCTTGATTACGAGAATATCTTTCAGGACGCCGTGATCGACGAATTTGCCGACAGCTATCTTGCGGGGGCAACACCGGTCCCCTGCATTCGTTGCAACGAACGGGTGAAATTCAAGGACCTGCTGGAAACGGCCAGAGATCTGGACGCCGATTGCATGGCCACCGGTCACTATATCCAGCGGAAGATGGGGGCTGGCGGTGCGGAGCTGCACAGCGCCGCCGACGCAAGCCGCGACCAAAGTTATTTCCTGTTCTCGACCACGCCGGAACAGCTTGCCTTCCTGCGGTTCCCGCTGGGCCATCTGCCCAGCAAGGACGACACCCGCGCGCTTGCCGCGAAATACGGGCTTGGGGTCGCGATGAAACCCGACAGCCAGGATATCTGCTTTGTCCCCAACGGCGATTACGCCAGCGTCATCCGCAAATTGCGCCCCGAAGCCGCCGACCCCGGAGAGATTGTGGATACCGATGGGCGCGTGCTCGCCCAGCACGACGGGGTGATCAACTACACCATAGGCCAGCGCCGGGGCCTTGGGATTGGCGGGCTCGCCGATCCGCTCTACGTCGTGCGGCTGGATGCGGAAAAGAAACAGGTGATCGTGGGGCCGAAATCCATGCTGGCCACCCGCAATGTGCCGGTGCGGGAAATCAATTGGCTGGGCGATGCGCCGCTGACATCACGGGAAGAATGGCACATCTCCGTCAAGGTCAGATCCACCCGGCCGCCGCGGGAGGCGATTGTTCGTCCACAGGGTGATACTACCGCTATGGTTGAACTACTGACCCCCGAGGAAGGCATATCTCCCGGACAGGCATGCGTGTTTTATGACACCGACAGCAGTCGCATCTTCGGCGGTGGATGGATTCACAAGGGCTGAGCCCTTCCAAATGGTTCAAAAACCTGGGGAGTTTGAGGGGCTAGCCCCTCATCCAAAACATCGTGCCGCGCCCCTTGGGGCGCGCCATTTGGGTCACATCCGCGCCAACACCGCCCGTGCCGCGCGCAACCCCGGCGCCTCCCCCCCTTGTCCCAGCCTCTGCATGGTCAGCGCCATCGCATCGACCTGGGCGCTTGGGGAGGCTAGCACATTCTCAACACCGTCGGCGATCAGGTCAGGCTTGCATCTTTCGCCAATGAACTCCGGCACCACGCGAGTGTCGGAAACCAGATTGACCAGCGTCACCGTGTCCACCTTCACCATGCGCCCGATGATCTGACGGCTGAGCCAGTTCATGTCGTAGGCGATCACCATCGGCGTTCCGGCGGCGGCCAGTTCCAGTGAAACCGTGCCGGAGGCGGCCAGCGCCACGTCGGCCGCGCGAAAGGCCGCGCGCTTGAGAGCGGCGAAAGTATCGGCGGGCATCTGGTCTGGATCAAGGATCAGCGGTTGACCCGCCCAGCCCTTCGTCAGATCGTGGACCAGCCCCGCAACAGGCGCCGCCGCAGGCACGACGACGCGTAGCTCAGGGCGTTGTTCGCAAAGCTGCGCCACCGCCGCGCCGAACACCGGGGCAAGGCGGGTCACCTCGCTGCGGCGCGACCCCGGCAGGACCAGCAAAAGCGGTGCCGCACCGATCCCGCTTTCGCGACGAAAGGCATCTGCCCCCGCCGCACTGGCTTGCGGTTCTGCCACCACCGGATGCCCAACGAAATCGCAGGCCATGCCCGCCGCTTCCATCAAAGGCGGCTCGAACGGAAAAAGCGCCAGCACATGATCCACCCAGCGCGCCATCTTCGCCGCGCGCCCCGGACGCCATGCCCAGACCGTCGGAGCAACGTAATGTACCGTGCGTATCTGCGCATTCTGTCGGACAATCTTCGCAACCCGCAGGGAAAAATCAGGACTGTCGATGGTGATCAGAACGTCCGGCTTCAGGTCCAGCACCGCCTGCGCCGTCTGCCGGATCCGAGCCTTGAGGGCGCGGTATTTCGGCAGGATCTCGGCCAGCCCCATGACGCTCAACTCGGCCATGTCAAAGCGGCTTTTCAAACCTTGCTCGGTCATCTCGGGGCCGCCGATGCCGTCGAAGGTTACATCCGGATGCAAAGTTTTCAACCCGGCCATCAGCGCCCCTCCCAGCCGGTCACCCGAAGGCTCTCCCGCAAGGATGAAGACCTTCACCCTTCGCCCCCGCGCCGGGACCACAGCACAAGACCCAGATCATCGGCCACCTGTGCACAGCGGTCGGAATCGAGGATAATTACGTCGCCCGCGTCCACGACCACACCGACCAGACCCGCAGCATGGGCGGCAACAAGGGTATTGGGGCCGATGGTAGGCATGTCGATTTCGCGAATCTGACCTGCCTTCGGGCCTTTGCACAGGATCGCATTGGCACTGCGCGTCACCGGTGGCAGCGTCGACAGAAGATGATCCGTGCCGCCCATCGTCTCCACACCCAACACCTGTTCCTTGCCAATCACACAGGCCTGACCGATATCAAGTGGCGCAAGCCCTGCCAGCACGTCTTCGCCGCGCGCGGCATCCCGGCGCATCTGCGCATCGGGCCAGGCTTCGGACAGCACGCCGGGTGGTGCCACCAGATCCGGCACAAGCTTGTCCGCACCCATGACAGCAAAGCCGGTCTGCTCGAAAATCTCCTTGAGAATTTGCAGCGCGCCATTGTCACCGGCGGCAAGCGCCTTCTGAAACAACGGCACAAGCGCGGTGGTTTCCGCATCCAGCTTGCTCGAATCCAGCGTGGGCCGGTCGATGCCGCCGCAAAAGCATACCTGCGTCACGCCCCTTTCGCCCAGTTGCACCAGCAAGGTGCCCAGCGTCTCCAGCCGAAAGATCAGATCGACATCAAGCGCTTCGGGCGCAATCCCTTCGTAGGCGCAGATCAGCGGCGGCTCCGCCTGTGCGGCGGCAACCTCGGCAGGCAAATGCCCGCGTCCTGCAATCAGCGCCAGTGTCATTTCGGCGTCAGGAAGTGACGACCGGTGTCGGCCATGATGAAATCGACGATTTCCTGAACATAGGCGCTTGAGGTTTCATCCCGCAGTCGCTGCGCGCGATCATGGAATGTCCCCTCGCCCTGCGCGAGCATCTGAAATGCGGCTCTGAGCGCGGTAATGTCGGACCGGGCGACGCCGCGCCGTTTCAACCCCACAAGGTTCAGCCCGTCCAGTTCACCCCGGGGGCCCTGCACAAGGCCGTAGGGGATCACGTCATTTGTCACCATGGTCACCGCCCCGATGATGGCCCCATGCCCCACGCGCACCCATTGATGGATGCCGGACAACCCGCCGATGATCACGTCATCCTCGATCACGCAATGGCCCGCAACGGCGGCAGAGTTCACAACGATCACCCGGTCACCGACGATCGCATCATGGGCGATGTGGCAGCCTGCCATGAACAACCCATCGTCCCCCACACGGGTCACACCACCACCGCCTTCGGTTCCGCAATTCATCGTCACATGTTCGCGGATGCGGTTGCGCGCACCGATGATCAACTGGCTCGCCTCACCCTTGAATTTCAGGTCCTGTGGAATTTCACCGATCACGGCAAAGGGAAAGATCACGGTCGCTTCACCAACCTCGGTCCGGCCCGTCACGACGACATGGCTTTTCAGCACGACATCGGCCTTCAGCACCACATCGGCCCCGACCATGCAGAACGGTCCGACCTTGGCAGTGGGGTCAATCCGCGCGCCGTCTTCGATCACGGCCGAAGGGTGGATGTTGCTCATGCGTCGTCCTTGGGCAGATCAAGCATCGCCATGAATTCCGCCTCTGCGGCCATCTCGCCTTTGACCGTGGCCACGCCGGAAAACCGCCAGACCTTGCCGCCGGGCTTGCCGCGCAGGGTCGTCAGGTCCATGCGCAGCACGTCGCCGGGGATGACCTTGCGACGGAATTTGCATTTGTCGATAGACATGAAATAAATCAGCATGTTGGTGTCCAGCTGATCCAGCGCCACACCGATCATGACGCCAGCGGTCTGGGCCATCGCCTCGACGATCGTCACCCCAGGCATGATGGGCGAGCCTGGGAAATGCCCCTGAAAGTGCGGCTCGTTCATGGTGACGTTCTTGTAACCCACGGCGGATTGCGTGCCGTTGATCTCCTCCACCTTGTCCACCAGCAGGAACGGATAGCGGTGCGGCAGGATGCGTTGGATGGTCAGAATGTCGGCGCGCTTCAAATCTGTGCTCATGAGAAGTCCTTCAGGGGTATTTCTGTCTTCAGGGGCTAGCAATTTGCAGCCCAGCCGGCAAGCCGATCAGGGGTCTTGCGCAGGATCAGGGGAATTCAGCGTCTCATTCAGCAGGGCGATGGCATCATTGGTGATGTCGATCGCGTTGGCGCTGACAAAAACGGACCGCCGCTCAAGGATCACGGCGGCGCCCGCGTCACGCATCAGGCGTTCCAGCACGGGCCCCGCCGCCGTGAGGAACACCTCCCGTTCGTCTTCAAGCATCGCATTGATGGCCCGCCCTTTTTCCGCCTGCGCGCGTCGGATGTTCTGAACCTTTTCGTCAAAGGCATTCGCCAGTTCGCGAAAGTCCTCTGGGGCCATTTCCGCCCGCTTGGCTGTCAGATCCTGCTCCTCGGCTTCCAGCTCCGCTTCGATCTGGCGGTTTTCGCGGGCCAGCACCGCGCTTTCGGCTTCGATCTGATTGACCACACGGCGGCCAAAATCGCTTTCCAGGAATATCCGTTCGGAATCGATGGTCAGCACCGGGCTGACCACCGTGCCCCGCTCCAACCCGCCGGGGCTAGCGGGCTGACCGGAAGATGGCTGTTGGGAAAGGGCCGCGTCCGCCCCGATCAGGGCAAACGCCAGTGTAACGAGGGGCAAGGCCCGCCGCATCTTCAGAACTCGGTGCGCAGCGTGATCTCGAAGTTCTGTTCCTCGTCGAAGTCTTCGCTTTTCAACGCTTTGGAGACGTTGAATTGCAGCGGCCCGACAGGTGTATCCCAGAAAACCGAGAAGCCGACAACATGCCGGAAGGAGCCACCTTCGCCGACAATCGTGCCGCCGTTCAGGTTCACATCATCGAGGTCCCACAGGTTGCCAACGTCATAGAAGACGCCGCCTGAAATGCCGTATTCCTCCGGCAGACCGATGGGAAATTGCGCCTCAAACCGGGCCACCAGATAGAGGTTGCCCCCCAGCGCATCGGTTTCCACGCCGCTTGTGTCGCGGGGGCCGATGCCGCCGGGTTCAAACCCGCGAATGATGTTCGGCCCCAGCAGGAAACGATCGACGACACGGTTATTGCCGCTGGACCAGGCCAGCGCCCCGCCTTCGAGGGAGGCGCGCAGGGTCAGTTCTTCGTTGAACAGCTTACGCTCTCCCACAACCTTGGCGACGGTCTTGACGTAATTTGCATCCCCGCCCAGCCCGGCAAAGTCCTGAGAAAACTCAAACAGGACCCCTGCAGTCGGATCAAGGCCACCCTCGCGGGTATCATAGGTATAGCGGTAGCCAATGGAGGAGGCGAATTGTTCGCCCGCGTCGATATCATCCTGAACGGTGTTGCCGTTCACCACGATGTCCCGCGCCGTCACTTCAAGGTTTTCTGCTGTATAGCGCAGCTGCAGCCGCCCGAATTCACTGACGGGGAAGGTGATCGAGGGCTGGAATACCAACACTTCGGTGTCATAGGTCGCGAAAGAACTGTCCGTTTCCGAATAGTTCAGGTTCAACCCGAGTTCGACATCACGGCCCAGCAGGCTGGGTTCGATGAAGGTAATGCCATAGCGCCGCGCGTCTTCGGCGGTCGACAGGTTCAGGCGCAAGCGCTGACCGCGGCCCAGGAAGTTTTCCTCGGCAAAGCTGACGACGACACCGATGCCATCGTTGTTGGAAAACGTGCCGCCAAACTGCAATGAGCCGGTCGGTTTTTCCACCACGTCCACATCGACCACGACCTGTTCGTCGCTGCTGCCTTCGCGGGCATTCACCGAAGCGGTTTCGAAATAGTTGAGCGCGCGGATACGTTCGGCCGCCTGCCGGATTTCACGCGGATTGAACGGGTCGCCTTCGACACTGTCGAACTGGCGGCGGATCACCTGATCCAGCGTGGTTGTGTTGCCTTCAATGTCGATGCGTTCCACGAACACACGCGGTCCACGGCTGAGCACGTAAGTCACATCAAGCGTCTGCGTGCGTTCGTTGCGTTCGATGCGGGGTTCGACCCGCATGAAATCGACGCCATCGCGGATCGCCTGCCGTTCGAGGCGGGCAATGTCAGTTTCCACCAGTGTGGGGGAATAGACGACGCCGGGGCGCACCTTGACCAGCTTGCGATAAGCCGCTGGATCAACGCCGTTCATCTCTGACACCAGATCGACCGCGCCAAACTTGAACTGCTGGCCTTCGGTGATGTTGT
This sequence comes from Sulfitobacter rhodophyticola, assembly GCF_041281685.2. Taxonomy (GTDB): domain Bacteria; phylum Pseudomonadota; class Alphaproteobacteria; order Rhodobacterales; family Rhodobacteraceae; genus Sulfitobacter. The sequence continues at coordinate 3,630,136 of NZ_CP166251.2, forward strand.
AGGAGACGAAGAAACCGTCGCGTTCTTCGGTCAATTGCCCATTCACCGCTTCGGTGCGCATGTCGATGTAACCGCGCGACAGGTAGAAATCCTGCAGCAGTTGCTTGTCCGCCTCTACGTTGCTTTCGACGAATGTATCCCGACGGACCAAACGGCGGAACAGACCGGCCTGTTTGGTGCCCAGCACGCGGCGCAGGCGGCGGTCGGAGTAAACGCGGTTGCCAACAAAGCTGAGGCGCTCAATCTCGACGTTGTCGCCTTCGAAAATTTCAAACACCAGATCAACGCGGTTCTGGTTGCGGCGGATGATGCGGGGCTGCACGCGGGCGGCGATGCGGCCATCGTTGCTGTAGGCTTCGGCGATGGCGGCGGCATCCCGTTCGGCCTGTGACGGATTGAACACGCGTCGTTCAGCCGAACTGGTCAGTTCTGCCAGCGTTTCATCGTCGATCCGGCGGTTGCCTTCGAAGCTGATCCGATTGATCGTCGGCAACTCCGTGACGTTGATTACCAGCGTGCTGCCCCGTGGCTCAATAGCAACGGTTTCAAACAAGCCGGAGTTTTGCAAATTCTGAAATGCGTCATTCAACTGACCGCCTGAGACCACCTGACCGCTTCCGATTCCGGCCCGCGCCAGGATGGCACTGTCCCCGATCCGGTTGTTGCCGTTGATCTCGACATTGGTGAAGCGGTATTCCTGCGCCTCCACCGGCACCGCTGGTGCCATCCAAGCCATTGACATCAAGGCACAAACAGATGTGCTCCTGATGAGGTTTGCTACTGCTGATTTTTTTGCCCGCATGGAGTGTTCACCGCCCCGGTTCGTCAGTCTCATGGTTTTGACCCATTCTTAAGACACCATTTGCAACCTGAGTACGCAGGTTGCGGCAGTTTGTCAAAACCCAGAAAGCGAAAAACCCACTACATCGTGCAGTGGGTTTCAGGTGGGAAACATCATGAAGTAGGTGACACGTGTCAGAGGGAGCCGACGAATGCTCCGGCAGCAAGTGCGAATGCGATGGTGCAGATGTAAAGCACCAGATCCCAGTTGAGATCCATCAACACGCTCAGCCCGCGGTAGGATTTCTGGATCGCCTGCATGGGAAACTCCTTTGCTACAAAGGTTAATTACCAAAGCATTGCGGCATGATCGTGATGAAATGTGGCATTTTTGGGGCATTTTCAACGAAGACGCGTGTGCGTTTCGCCCTGCCCTGAAGTGGCCACTGTCGCGTAACAGGTTGAATTACGGACAGAACAGGTCATTCCCCAGTGCAAAGATCATCAGGGACAGGACCAGTGCTAGACCGATGGTCATCAGGACACGCAGCGCCTTGTCGGTTGGCGGTTTGCCGGTCACGGCCTCGTAGGCGTAGAACACCAAATGCCCCCCATCCAGCGCGGGAATGGGAAACAGGTTCAGCAGCCCCACCGCGGTGCTGAGCACGGCAATGAAATTGATGAACGATTGCGCCCCCTGGCTGGCCATCGCGCCGGATGCCTGCGCGATGCCAACCGGCCCGCTCAGGTTGCAACTGCTGATTTGCCCCACGATCATCGCCTTGAGCCCGGATAGAGAGCCTGTGATGATCCGCCATGTGTTCGCCACCCCGCTGGACAGCGCCGTGCCGAATCCGGGCGCGTCCGTGGCAGGTTCAAAGGCGGATCCCCCCACAATCCCGATGCGGAAGATACGTTCAAAACTGCCATCGTCCTGGGGCACATCGGTGACCTTCGGGGTCATCTCCACACTGCGTGTTTCCCCCTCGCGCCAGACGGTCAGATCGAGGGTACCACCGTCGCCGCCTTCAACGGCGGTCTTGAGTTGATTGAACGCAAAAACGTCCTGGCCGTTGATCTGGGTGATCACGTCACCCGGCCGCAAGCCCGCTTCGAACGCTGCTGACCGCGGCAGAACCTGGGTCACCAGCGGAGGCGTCACAAAAGGCCCTGACACGGTCATCGCGGACCCGTCGCGGCGCACGTCGTAAGCAAGCTCGGGCAAAACAGGCAAATCCGCGAACATCTCCGCACGCGCCTCAGCATCCTCTGCCGGGGGCACAGGTTGGCCATTGATTGCCTCGATCACATCACCGGGCTGCAACCCCTGCTCTGCCAGTTGTGGCAGCGGGCGCATGTCGCCCACGGTCAGCGGATCCTGTTGAACACCAACGGAAAAAGCGATGCCCGCGAATATCAGGATCGACATGGCGAAGTTGAACGCAGGCCCCGCAGCAACGGTCAGCGTGCGCGCCCAAAGGGGGGCGCCGTGCATCGTGTGCCGCAGCGCCTTGGGGTCATCGGCCACCGCGGCCATCGCCGCCTCATCCTTGCCGGATGCCGCGTTGGCATCGCCCGCGAATTTGACGTAACCGCCAAAGGGAAGCGCCGCGACCTGCCATTTGGTGCCGTGTTTGTCGGTCCCCGACCACAACACCGGTCCGAATCCCAGCGAAAACACATCCGCCTTGATGCCCGTCCAGCGTCCGACGATGTAATGGCCGTATTCGTGGATCGCCACGATTACGGACAGCGCCACGACAAATGCGACAAGCATCCAGATGACGCCGCCAAACTGCGGCAAAAGCCCAACTGTATCCAATGTGCTACCCTGCTCTTTTGACAGCGGCGGCTTTTGCCGCCTTGCGTGCCAGATGGTCTACTTGGAGCACGTTATCAAGGGTCATCTTGGCATCAATATGGTCGCAGTGTGTGCTCATGTGGTCCAAAGTCTGCGCCACAACCTGTGACATTTCCGTAAATCCAAGCCCGCCGACGATGAACCGGTCCAGTGCGGTTTCCTTGGCTGCGTTGAAGACCGCGCCCATCATGCCGCCTGCCTCCAGCGTTTCGCGGGCCAGTCGCAATGCGGGCCAGCGGACCTCATCCGGGGCGCGGAAATCAAGCTGGCCGATGGCGGCAAGATCCAGCCGTTCGACGGGCAGATGCCTACGGTCTGGGTGATGCAGCGCAAAGCCGATGGCGTGGCGCATATCCGGTGGGCCGACATGCGCCATCAGCGCGCCGTCACTGAACCCGACAAGCGCGTGGATCATCGATTGCGGATGCACGATAACTTCGATCTGATCCGGACGTACCCCGAAGAATTCCCGCGTTTCAATGACTTCCATCGCCTTGTTGAACATCGACGCGCTGTCGATGGTGATCCGCTGGCCCATGTCCCAATTGGGATGGCTTGACGCTTCTGCCAATGTCGCCTGCGCCAATTCCTCAATCGGCCAGTCGCGGAAAGCCCCGCCGCTGGCGGTGATGATGATCCGCTCCACCGCCGCAAGATCCTCCCCGATGAGCGCCTGGAAGATCGCGGAGTGTTCGCTATCGACGGGCATGACCTTGGTCCCTGCCCCGCGCGCGGTTTCCATCAGCAGCGGCCCGGCACAGACGAGCGATTCCTTGTTGGCCAGCGCCAGCGTCGTGCCTTGGCGGGCTGCCTGCAAACCCGGCGCAAGCCCCGCCGCGCCGACAATCGCGGACATGATCCAGTCAGCGGGGCGGGCCGCACTTTCGGTTACGGCCTGCGCCCCTGCGGCGGCCTCAACCCCTGATCCGTCAAGCGCACGCCGCAGATCCTCAAGCAGATCGTCGCGCGCGGTCACGGCCACATCGGCCTTCAGCGCAATCGCATCCTGCGCCAGTTGCGCGATATTGGACGCGCCGGTCAGCGCAACCACATCGTACTCCTGCGAGGCGCGCGAAATGAGGTCGATGGTATTTTGCCCGATCGATCCGGTTGCGCCCAGAATGCTGACCTTGCGCGCCACGTTCACCCGACACCCGGCGGAAAGCCGATGAACTGGCCAATCACCAGAAGAAACAGCGACGCACCCAGCATCCCGTCAAAGCGGTCCATCAACCCACCATGACCGGGGATCAGGTTGGAGCTGTCCTTGACGCCCATCTTCCGTTTCATGCCGGATTCCGCGATATCACCCATCTGCGATGCCATGGAAACGGCGATGGATATGCCCACCAACTGGATCCCGATACCCGAGTTGATGGAGAACAGCAGCCCCACAAGCGCCGCCCCCGCCCAGCCCGATGCGGTGCCCGACCACGTTTTCTTGGGGCTGACCGCTGGCCAGAACTTCGGCCCACCAAACGCACGGCCTGCGAAATAACCCACGACATCCGTGACCACCACGACCAGCACCAGCCACAACAGCCAGCCGAACCCCATGTCATCGCGCACCTGCATCATGCCGTAGCCCGCAAGCAGGATCAGCACCGTGAAGGACATGAAAATCGTGCGGTTTTGTTCCAGCTGGCCAAAGCCGAAAAAGGCCGGCGCAAGCAGCAGCGGCAGGGCAAATCCCACCGGCAGATAGATCGCCAACAGTACCGCAACACCCGTCAGAACGCCCAACTGCAATTGCGCATGGCGCACACCGGGGCGTAGCATGCCCACCAGTTCCCAGACCATCAGGCCACAAATCAACGCGACCAGCACGTGAAACACATGGCCCCCTAGCCAGATGCCGATCAGGCCAACCACGACCATGACGGCCCCTGCCCCCATGCGTGCATTCAGGTCCGACCATTGCTCAGGCGTTTTTGCCATGGATTAGGTTCCTCAGGTCTTGACCGCGCCAAAGCGGCGGTCGCGGTCGCCGTAGGCAGCGCATAGCCTGCCGAATTCATCGCGAGTGAAATCGGGCCAGAGCGTATCAATGAATTCGTACTCCGCATAGGCCGATTGCCACAGCAGGAAGTTGGAAATCCGCGCCTCTCCGCTGGTGCGGATGACCAGATCGGGGTCTGGCAGGACGTAGGTATCAAGATATCTGGGCAGCGTTTCCTCGTCCACCGACGCGGGATCAAGCTTGCCGTCCGCGACATCCTGCGCCAGCCGCTGGGTGGCGCGCGCCACCTCGTCCCGCCCGCCATAGTTCAGCGCGATGGTCAGGTTGACCTTGTCGTTATGCGCCGTGGCTTCCTCAAGTTCGTTCATCAGGCGGATCAGCTTCTTGTCCAGCTTCACCCGGTCCCCAATAAAGCGCACCCGTGCACCGAAATCGCGCAAGGTGCGCGTTTCCTTGGTGATATAGCGGCGAAACAGGCTCATCAAGCCGGCCACCTCGACCTGCGTGCGCTTCCAGTTCTCGGTCGAGAAGGCAAAGATCGTCAGATATTCGACACCGAAGCAAGGGCAGGCTTCGACCACCTCTCTCACCCGGCGTGCGCCGGCGTGGTGGCCGAACAGGCGTGGCCGGCCCCGCTGCGTGGCCCACCTGCCGTTGCCATCCATGATGATCGCCACATGGCGGGGTCCACCCGGCACGATCTCCGTCTCTTCTGACGGGTCAGACGCATCATTGCTGGCTTTTGACGCGGTGCTCATGGGCGGCTCACTTTACCATTCACTGTGGGGATGGACGCGAAGCACTGTCCAACCTGGTCCGGACCGTCCCCAACCGCGGGGGCGGCCCTGTCGCGCCTCAGACCTGCATGATCTCGGCTTGTTTGGTTTCGAGTTGTTCATCGATCTGCGCGATGAACGTGTTGGTCAGGTCCTGCATCTCTGTTTCCCAGAACTTCTGGTCATCCTCGGACATGCCATCGGCCTTGGCTTTCTTGATCTGATCCATGCCGTCGCGGCGGATGTTGCGAATGCTGACGCGCGCGTGTTCGGCATATTGCCCCGCCACCTTGGTCAGATCGCGGCGGCGTTCCTCGTTCAACTCCGGGATCGGCAGCATGATGATCGTACCGTTCAGCTGCGGATTGATCCCCAGCCCGCTTTCGCGAATGGCCTTTTCAACCTTGCCCACAAGACCCTTGTCCCAGACATTGACAGTGACCATGCGCGGCTCCGGCACGTTGACGGTGCCCACCTGGTTGATTGGCGTCATCGACCCGTAGGCATCCACCATCACCGGCTCCAGCATGGAGGCCGAAGCACGACCGGTGCGCAGTGACGCAAATTCAGTGCGCAGTGACGCGATGGCGCCCTTCATGCGCCGCTCAAGGTCGTCGGTATCAAGCATAAAATCGTCTGACATGGGAGCCTCGGTGTTCTTGTCCTTGGCTGTGGTTTTTAGGTCAGCAGGCGGGGATTGTATAGGCGTGTCTTTTTTACGGAGATTTAACGCGCAAATGCTAGTTCGGTCCGCTGAAAAAGCGGGGCCTCATGGTTCAGACCACGTCAACGATGATCTTCATCGGCAACCTGCCGATCATCGACACCGATGAAAGCGATCCGGCAACTGAGAATGTCGGCGCCCTTGCAGGCACCTATGTCGATTCCGAAATGCAGATGGTGGATGTAACCAACTTCGATCAGGACGGTGACGGTGTGATCTGGAGCGACGAAATGGGCACGACCGACTACGTGACCTACACCCTGCGTGACCAGACAGAGACGACGACGGCACAGGATGCGATCATCATCTATTCGGCCCGGATCACCGAAGACGATGGCACGATCCATGATGTAGAAGTTTCGGTCATCCAGATGCCGAACGGCGATACGTTCGTGAACGATTATGGTGCGCAGGGGACCACCGATGGGCTGTTCATCGATAGTATCGAACTCATCGCCCCGGTGATAACCGGCAGCGCGGGCCGCAACACCTATGCCACCACGTCCAGCACCACGATCTGCTTTGTGCAGGGCACGCTTATTTCGACCCCGCCCGGGCTGCGCCGGATCGAGACGCTGGCGCCGGGGGCATTGGTCGATACGCTGGACGGAGGCACGAAGCCGATCATCTGGCGTCGTCGGCAGCAACGCAGGACCAAAACGGCGCAGTCCCCCATTCAGATCGAAGCGGGTGCCTTGGGCTGCGGCCTGCCGGAACGATCCCTGCGGGTGTCTCCGCAACACAGGATCATGATCAATGCGAAGGCCGTCCGGCGCATGTTTGGCGTTGACGAGGTTTTGATCCCGGCCAAACGGCTGTTGCCCCTGCCGGGGATCAGACAAATTACTGTGCAGGACCCAGTATGTTACTGGCACATCCTACTTGATGAACATGCAATTGTCTTTTCCGAAGGCAGCCCGGTGGAGACCCTTTGGCCCGGGCCGGAGGCGCGCAAATCCATACCACGTTCCGTCAGGCTGCCGGAGATCGGACAGATGCAAAGCGCGCGCCTTGTGCCTGAAGCACCACGGCAAAGACAGTTGATTGCCCGGTTGGCCAAGAACGGGCAACCCTGTCTGAACCGGTTCGCGCGGTCTTAACCCTGAACGCGCGTATAGGTCCCCTTGCCTGCAAGGATACCGCGAAATCCGCCGGGTTCATCCAGCGAAAACACGATGATCGGCAGGTTGTTGTCGCGCGCCAGCGCGATGGCGGAGGCATCCATCACGCCCAGCCGTTTGGCCAGCACATCGTCATAGCTGACCGTGTCATAGCGTTTGGCATCGGCGTGTTTGGCCGGGTCTTTGTCATAGACGCCGTCAACCTTGGTGCCCTTGAAGATCGCTTCGCAGGACATCTCGTTGGCGCGCAGGGTCGCGGCGGTATCGGTGGTGAAATAGGGGTTGCCGGTGCCAGCCGCAAAGATGCACACGCGCTTTTTCTCAAGGTGGCGCACGGCGCGACGGCGGATATAGGGCTCTGCGACTTCGTTCATGGTGATTGCTGAAATCACGCGGGTATGGATGCTCAGTTCCTCCAGCGCCGATTGCATCGCAAGCGCGTTCATCACGGTGGCGAGCATGCCCATGTAGTCGGCGGTCGTCCGCTCCATCCCCTGTGCAGATCCTTGCAGGCCGCGGAATATGTTGCCGCCGCCGATGACCATGCAGATCTCCACACCCAAATCATGGACCGATTTCACTTCTTCGGCGATGCGTTGAACGGTGGGCGGATGCAGGCCGTACCCCTGATCGCCCATCAGCGCCTCACCGGAAATCTTCAACATCACGCGTTTGAATGAGGTGTCGGGCGTATCCTGTGGCATATGGGACCTTTTGTGCTGCGGCTTTCAATTGCGCGCAAACTGTCGCAAATGGGACCAAGGTTCAATGCGTCAGAGCAAAGGAGTGCAGATGTCGCAAGGATTCACGCCATTGCTGCGCAACTTGTCGCCCGAACAACCCGTTTTGATCGCAGGACCGACCGCATCGGGCAAATCTGCCCTGGCGCTGGAGATTGCGGCACGGCAGGGCGGCGTTATCGTGAATGCCGATGCCAGCCAGGTCTATGACTGCTGGCGGATCATCACCGCACGGCCTTCGCCGGAGGATGAAGCCGCAGCACCACATCTGATGTACGGCCACGTTGCCGCGACCGATCCCTATTCGACAGGCCATTGGCTGCGCGAAGTAAGGGAGGTTCTGACCGGGGACCGGAGGCCGATCATCGTCGGCGGCACCGGGCTTTACTTTGCCGCATTGACGCAAGGGTTGGCGCAGATCCCCCAGACACCGGCAGAAATACGCACGCAGGCGGATGGGATGGACATTGCGGCCTTGCATGACGGTCTTGATGCGCGCACCGCCACGGGTATTGATCCCGACAACCGCGCAAGGGTGCAGCGGGCGTGGGAAGTGTTGCAGGCCACGGGGCGCGGGCTGGCCGATTGGCAAAGCGAGACGCCCGCGCCGGTTCTGCCCCTGACCGCATGTTATCCGGTTTCGTTCACGGTGGAGCGGGACTGGCTGAACGCACGGATCGCGCGACGTTTCGACCTGATGCTGGAAGCAGGCGCACTGCAGGAGGTCGAGGCCGTCTTGCCCGACTACGACCCGGCCCTGCCCGCGCACCGCGCCATAGGTGTGCCGGAACTGATGTCCTATCTGGCCGGTGAAATGACGCGGGAAGCCGCCCGCGAGGCAACCATCATCGCCACCCGCCAATTCGCCAAGCGTCAACGGACCTGGGCGCGCAGCAAAATGGCCGATTGGCACCGATTCTCGCCGAAGTAGAAGCGTCCTGACGCGGGTCAGTTGACATATGCAAACAATCTGGCATTCTGATTGGGTATAAAGCAGTCAATAAATATCCAAAAACGGATAAATCATCCTTGTCACCCCTATCATCTGACATTCGCATCACCACACTTGCCCAATTGGCGGGCGGGCAGGACTGGCGCCTCCAACTGGCCCATGACCGCGACGATCATCTGCTTGTCTGGGTCACCCGTGGTCAGGGGCGGATGTTGTTTGACGGGTTGCGCCGGGGGCTTGGCGCGCACAACGCGCTTTGGATTCCCGCCGGAACGCTGTTCGCGCTTGAACTGGGACGGCAGGCGATTGGCCAGGCGGTGATCATCCCGCAGGGCACACCGCTGCGCCTGCCGGAGATACCGCGCCACCTGCGCATTCGGGACGTGCAGGTGCAATCCGAACTGACAACGCTGATCGAATCTGCACAGCGCGAACAAACGCAAAGCCGCCCGCTCCATCAGGACGCCCTTGAAGCCCATGCTGCGCTGATGTCCGTCTGGTTGCGCCGCCAGATCTTGCTGGAGGAACACATCCCCGCCGCCCGCAATGCCGCAGGGAGATTGGCAAAGCGGTTCTGCGATATGGTGCCGGGGCATTTCCGGTCGGGCGCGCCAATGGCGGATTACGCGCAGGCATTGGACGTGACGCCGACCCATCTGACCCGCACGCTGAAGACCGCAACCGGCCTGTCGGCGGCAGAGCTTTTGACCGAACGCAGCCTGCATGCCGCGCGCAGCCTGCTGGTGGACACGCGGCAACCGGCACAGGATATCGCCCGTCACCTTGGTTTCGGGTCGGCGGCCTACTTCACCCGTTTCATCCAGCAGCACACGGGAATGACGCCCGGCAAACTGCGCCGCGCGGGCGGTTGAACCAGACTTTCGAGAAACCGAATGGTCGGTTTCGTGACTTGCGAATGTCGCAAAATGATCCTGTTCTGACGGAACTTACCGTTGACCTTCAGCCTTAACTGTTGCCTCATGAAACCCGTGGGGAGGAAAAAGCCCGGATTGATCGGGCCGCGCAAGACAGGAAACTTGGCCTTTGCCAGCCCTTTCGCGCGCTGATCTACCCACAAAATGAATCCGTCGGACCACCATCCGACACACGACCGCAGGCCAAAGGCCGCATAAAAATGAGCGGGGACACCCCGCCTGGCCACCAACAGGGGCGCTGAATGGGACTATTTATCTTACGCCGTCTGGGCGTGATGTTGCTGACGGCACTGTGCCTGACCTTCATCGTGTTCTGGCTGACCAATCTTTATCCGAACCTTGAAAAACTCGCCAAGACACAAGGCAACTTCCGAATGTCGGACGAGGCCGTCGCCAGCTTTCTGGGGGATCGCGGATACCTGCAGCCCCTGCCGGTGAAATTCGGTCAATGGCTGGGTGTGATGCCGGGCTGGGTGACCGAAGGCGAAGACCCTTCGCAAACCTTTGGGCGCTGCTTTGACGCGGGCACCCCGGAAGACGCGCGTCCCAACAGATGCGGTGTGCTGCAAGGAGACTGGGGGTTTTCAACCCGTTTCAAGGATGACGTAGGCCCCACAGTGATGACCAGGCTGGCTTTGACCGGCAAGCTGATGCTTTGCGTGCTGTTGCTGATGGTGCCATCAGCGCTGATCATCGGCGTGCTGGCGGGCATGCGGGAGGGGTCAAAGCTGGACCGGTCGCTTTCCACTTTCTCCATCGCGACCACCGCGACGCCGGAATATGTGTCCGGTGTTATTTTCATCGCGCTGCTGGCCTCCTCAAAATTCGGGATATCGCCCTGGCTGGCGGACATGGGGCTGCTGGATGGCAAGACGCTGTTCCTTGGCTCCGCGACCTCGGCCATGGCAGACGCGAATTTCTGGAACTTCTTCCTGCCTGTCCTGACGATCTCGCTTTATGGCATGGGATATATCGCGCGGATGACGCGTGCTTCCATGACAGAGGTGATGACGGCGCAGTATATCCGCACCGCCCGCCTGAAGGGGGTGAAGTTCTCCGATATCGTGCTGAAACACGCGCTGAGAAACGCGCTGATCGCGCCGTTTACGGTGATCATGTTGCAGATCCCCTGGCTTTTGAACGGGGTGGTGATTGTCGAGACGCTTTTCAACTACAAGGGCTTCGGCTGGCTGCTCGTTGAGGCGGCCTCTAACAACGATATCGAGCTTTTGCTGGCGGTGTCGGTCATTTCGGTGATCGTGGTGCTGGTGACGCAGCTGATCTCCGACATCGGCTACGTTTATCTCAACCCACGCATTCGCATTTCCTGAGGGGGCGCATATGGAACCGTTAACCTGGACCGGAGGGCTCAGCTTCCTCAATGTCTTTTTCCTGCTGGCCGTGGGTTTGCTGGCCCTGGCCATCGTGGTGCAGATCATCCTGTCCTTCGTACCCTCGGGCAATACCCGCGCCATTCACGCCGATGGCACCATGGGGGCCGACAGCGGCTTGCAGGGCTTTGTCGGGGTCATCGTCAGTTACCTGTTCTACGCGGTGCTGGCCTTTGTCGTGGTGTATCTTCTTTCGGGTGTTTTCGCGGGCACCGCTGCGGGTATCTTCGGGGGCATGGCGCAGCAATTCCTGCCGGTGTGGATCGCGCTGATCGTGACCTTTGCGGTGTCGATCACCTACAAGCGCAAGCTGGGTCTGTACGGCAAGCTGTTTGACAGCACGGTCGGCATGATCGGTTTTGCCATCGTGATGTTCTGGGTCTTTACCGGCATCATGGGCGGCGCGCTGGACATGCTGATCACCCACGACCCGCTGAGCCAGACCTCGGGCATGAAAAACAAGCTGCCGGGCACACCGCTGAGCGGGGCAGCGCCAGAGGATTTCCAGTGGTTCCTGCTGGGCGGTGACAATCTGGCACGTGATGTCTTCAGCCGGTTGATCATCGGGTCGTCCATCGTGGTGCTGATCGCGCCCCTTGCGACAATCTTTGCCTTCATGGTGGGCATTACGCTGGGTCTGCCTGCGGGGTATTACGGCGGGCGTCTGGACACGATCCTGAGCTTTCTGGCCAATCTGATCCTCGCCTTCCCGGTGATCTTGCTGTTCTATCTGCTGGTCACGCCGGAGATCGTGCTGACGGGGATCCCCAACTACATGGCGGCGGTGTTGTTCGTCTTCCCGGTGATCTTCTTCGCCGTGCTGCTGAATTCACGCTATTACACGCAACCGTCGGTGCGCACGCCGCTCCTGATTGTGGTCATTGGCGGGCTTGCCTGGGCCTATCTTTCGCTGATCTCCAACAATGGGGCGATCGTGTCGAACGATGACTATACCCTGCCCGGCCTGCCCGTGATCATGGACTGGATCAAGATGCCGCCGGAGATCCTGGTGGTCTTCGTGTCGGTGGTGTTCGTCAATTCCCCCACGGTGTTCCGTATCGTGCGTGGGCTGGCGCTTGATATCAAGACGCGCGACTACGTGGCGGCGGCGCAGACCCGTGGCGAAGGCCCGTGGTACATCATGCTGTGGGAGATCCTGCCCAACGCGCGTGGACCGCTGATCGTCGATTTCTGCCTGCGGATCGGGTACACCACGATCCTTCTGGGGACGTTGGGCTTCTTTGGTCTGGGGCTGGAATCCGAAAGCCCGGATTGGGGCAGCACGATCAATGCGGGCCGCCGTTTGCTGGCGCTTTATCCCCATGCGGCGGTGGCACCCGCGCTGGCGCTCCTGTCGCTGGTGTTGGGGTTGAACCTGCTGGCGGACGGGTTGCGCGAAGAAAGCTTGCGGGACTGAGATGAGAGGGGTTTCGGAGGCTCTGCCTCCGGACCTCCGGGTTTTTTGAACCATTTGGAAGACCAAGAGTGGCACCAGATGGCTGAGGGAGAGACGTGATGGCGAAGCTGGATTATGACGGGCCGATCCTTGAGATCGACAAGCTGTCGATTTCGTTCTTTACGCGGTTGCGGGAAATTCCGGCGGTGATGGATTTTTCCGTTGCGGTCAAACCGGGCGAAGCGGTCGGACTGGTTGGCGAATCCGGCTGTGGCAAATCCACCGTGGCGCTGGGGGTGATGCAGGATCTGGGCAAGAACGGACGCATCGTCGGCGGGTCGATCAAGTTCAAGGGCCGCGACCTGGGCGAGATGAGCGACGAGGAGTTGCGCGATATTCGTGGATCAGAAATCGCGATGATCTATCAGGAGCCAATGGCATCGCTGAACCCGGCGATGAAAATCGGCAAACAGTTGATGGAAGTGCCGATGATCCACGCGGGCATGTCCGAGAAGGAAGCCTTTGACCGCGCGCTTCAGGTGGTCACGGACGTGAAGCTGCCTGACCCCAAGCGCATTCTGAATGCCTATCCGCATCAGTTGTCCGGCGGACAGCAACAGCGGATCGTGATCGCTATGGCGCTGATGTCCGAGCCGTCGTTGCTGATCTTGGATGAGCCGACCACCGCGCTCGATGTGACGGTGGAAGCCGCCGTGGTGGAACTGGTCAAGGAGTTGGGCACGAAGTACGGCACGTCGATGCTGTTTATCTCTCACAACCTTGGACTGGTGCTGGAGACGTGTGACCGGATTTGCGTGATGTATTCCGGCGAGGCCGTGGAGCGTGGGTCGATCGAAGATGTTTTCGACGAAATGCAGCACCCCTATACGCAGGCGCTGTTCCGGTCGATTCCGCTGCCGGGGGCGGACAAGAACGCGCGTCCTCTCGTGGCGATCCCGGGCAACTTCCCCCTGCCCCATGAGCGTCCACCCGGCTGCAACTTTGGGCCCAGATGCGACTATTTCGAGGAAGGGCGCTGTGATCATGGCGACATTGCGATGCGCGATGTGCCGGGCAACGAACGCCACGCCACACGCTGTGTGAAGTTCGATGAAATCGACTGGAACGCGCCGCTGGTTGCCGGTGCGGTCAAGCAGAAGGGCGAGATCGGCAATGTCGTCCTGAAGATGGACCGGCTGAAGAAATACTATCAGGTGGCCGCAAATGCGATGTTCGGTGGTGGCGACACCAAAGTCGTCAAGGCCAACGAGGAACTGACCTTTGAGGCCCGCGAATCCGAGACACTGGCCATCGTAGGCGAATCCGGCTGCGGCAAATCCACCTTTGCCAAGGTTCTCATGGGACTGGAGACGGCAACCGAAGGCCAGATCCTTCTGGACAACCAGAATATCGGGGATGTGCCGATTGAGGACCGCACGACAAAAAACGTGGCAGATGTGCAGATGGTGTTCCAGAACCCCTTCGATACGTTGAACCCGTCCATGACCGTGGGACGCCAGATCATCCGGGCGCTGGAGATCTTCAAGATCGGAAGGAATGAGACCGAACGGCGTCAGCGGATGCTGGAATTGCTGGATCTGGTCAAGCTGCCGCGTGAATTTGCAGACCGGATGCCGCGGCAATTGTCAGGCGGTCAGAAGCAGCGCGTGGGCATTGCGCGCGCCTTCGCCGGGGATGCGCGGATCGTGGTTGCGGATGAACCTGTATCGGCCCTGGACGTCTCCGTGCAGGCGGCTGTGACCGATCTGTTGATGGAAATCCAGCGCGAGCAGAAGACCACGCTGCTGTTCATCTCCCATGATCTCAGCATCGTACGCTATCTGAGCGATCGGGTGATGGTGATGTACCTTGGCCATGTGGTCGAATTGGGGAGCACCGATCAGGTCTTTGCCCCGCCCTATCATCCCTACACCGAAGCGCTGCTGTCGGCGGTGCCGATTGCGGATACCTCCGTGAAGAAAAAACACATCGTGCTGGAAGGGGATATTCCGTCGGCCATGAACCCGCCGCCCGGTTGCCCGTTCCAGACGCGCTGCCGCTGGAAATCACAGGTCGCAGGCGGGCTGTGCGAGAAGGAGGTTCCGCCCATCCGGCAGCTGGCAGACGGTCACCAGATCAAGTGCCACCTGCCCGACAGTGAGTTGGATCAGATGGAACCGGTGATCGAGGTTGGTGTCGCGGCAGAATGATCGTGAAAGGCGCGGCGTGATCTGCCGCGCCTTCCGCGTGGTGCCCGCAACGGGTCAGCCGCCTGTATAGACACCTGTCAGTTCTTCGGCGACGTTGTCGGCAAAGCCCGCAATCATCGCGTCATAGAAATCATCCGTACCGGGTTTGATCATGATCACACCTTCGGGTGCCGTTTGATCGCCGGTGACCGCGGAGATGCGGATGGGCAGTGTGGCATTGCCCGCGCCGCTGCGTGGACCGTTGAAGACGACCACACCTTCAAGCTGGTTGAATTCGGTATCGTCTGGCTGAAGCGTATCGCCGTCCAGCGCCAGTTTGCGGATATCCACCTTGATGTTATAGGCATCGCCACCGGTCCCGCGCGTGACACGTTCGGAAATGGCTTTTGCAAGATCAACGGTGATCGTGTCATAAACCCGCGCTGCATTGTCGTCCTGCGCCGCTTCGGCGGAGACCTCGACAGTGACCTCGGACACGGGTGGCGTTTCAATTGCAATGGCGGCAGAGCTGAAAGCAAGGGTGCCGACAGTGGCCACGAGAGCAGACTTCTTGATCATATCAAACATCGTTTCACTCCTTTTCTGCAGAACACCGCGGGCGGCATCGCAACCGCTGCCGCGTGTTCGAGGCCTCAACAAAAGGAGCGAGAAGAAGGTTCCGGGCGACACGGGCGCAAAGCCGCGGGATACCGCCGACTGGAAGAACATCGCTGTGAAATCAGACGTTTAGCTACCGGTGATGATCTTCACGTAGTTGCGTGTTTCCTTGAAAGGGGGAATACCACCGTACTTGCGCACCGCCCCCGGACCGGCATTGTAGGCCGCCAGCGCCAACCGCCAGGTTCCGAATGCCTTGAACTGCTGCTTGAGATAGCGCGCACCACCTTCGAGGTTCTGTGCGGGATCGGCGGGGTTGACCCGAAGCTTGCGCGCGGTACCCGGCATCAGTTGTGCAAGGCCCATGGCGCCCTTGTGGGATTTGGCGCGGGGGTTCCACCCGCTTTCCTGCTGAACCAGCCGCAGGAACAGATCGACCGGCACGCCGTGCCGCTGCGCTGCATCGCGGGCCATGTTCAGATACTGGCCCCTGTATTTGCCGCTGTATTTCGGCGTGTTCCACTTGGAGGGGGTCACGACCGTGGGCGGCTTCAAGCGCACCGAAGAGGAGTATTGCGCCGCTGCACGACTATCGAGCAGTTTCTTCTGGGAGTTGAACAAGGTCTGGCGGCTTTTGGATGAAAACACATCCGCGCTGACAGGACCGGCGGACACAAGTCCACCAGTCAACGCTGCAAGTACTGCTGCACGCGCAGATTTTCGCATATTCCAAGCCTCCGCCCAGTCTTTTGGACCATATACCAAGAACGCTGGTTTCCGCCAGCCTTTGAATGGCACGGCGCATCGGGCAAAACGCATGAAACGTTTCGTTAACCATGGTTCAGGCATGAACAGATGGATATAACGGCGCAAACCGGGCTGTGGTGGATTCGCAGCACCTTTGCAAAAACTGATCTCAAGGGGGGCAAAATGGCCGGCTCAGTGAACAAAGTGATCCTTATCGGCAATCTGGGGCGCGATCCCGAAGTGCGGTCGTTCCAGAACGGGGGCAAGGTGTGCAACCTGCGCATTGCCACGTCCGAGAACTGGAAAGACCGCAACACCGGGGAGCGGCGCGAAAAGACCGAATGGCATTCCGTGGCGATCTTCAATGAAGGGCTGGTGCGGATTGCGGAGCAGTATCTGCGCAAGGGGTCGAAGGTGTATATCGAAGGCCAGCTTGAAACCCGCAAATGGCAGGATCAGTCCGGTCAGGACCGCTACAGCACCGAGGTGGTATTGCGCAACTATGGCGGCACGCTGACCATGCTGGATGGCCGTGATGGCGGCGGCGGCAGCGGTGGTGGCGGCGGTTACGGCGGCGGCGGCCAGGACCAAGGGTACGACAGCGGCGGCGGGTATGACAGTGGCCCCAGCCAGGGTGGCGGTGGCGGATCGCGCGACCTGGACGATGAAATCCCGTTCTGATCAGACATGCACATCCGCGACCTGACAGGTGATGACACCGCAGACGCGTTGGCGCTTTATACTGAACTGACATTCGGGCCGCCCTGCACAGACGGGGCGGCCTTTTTACGTGTGCTTACGCACCCCGGCACGACGGTGGTCGGAGCAGAGGCCGGGGGGCGGATCATCGGGATGATCACCCTGCACCTGCTGCCCAATGTCACCTGGGATGCGCGGCCCTATGCCCTGATCGAAAACGTCGTGACTGCGGCCGCCCATCGTGGAAAAGGTATCGGCCGACAGGTGATGCAAGGCGCAATTGACCGCGCGTGGAAGGCGGATGCCTACAAGATCATGCTGCTGACGGGCGAAAAACGCGCGGCGCGCGGGTTTTACGAAGCCTTGGGATTTGGATCGGAGGACAAGACGGGCATGGTGCTCAGGCGGCCCTAGCCGCGCTCTACAAGCGCCTCCCCAAGCACATCCAGCACGGCTTGCGCCGGGACGTCCCCGGTGACAAATGCCTGTCCGATCCCCCGCGCCAGAACGAACCGTAGCTTTCCCGCAACGACCTTTTTGTCTTGCCCCATCAGGTCGAGCAAGCTCGCCGCGTCCGGCAGATCGCCCTCGATATCGGTCAGGTCGGTCTTCATTCCCATGGCTTTGAGGTGGGCGCGCACCCGGCTTGGTTCTTCCTGTGCGCACAATCCCATGCGGGCGGACAATTCGAACGCCAACGCGCAGCCGATCGCCACCCCTTCGCCATGCAGCAACCGGTTGCTGTAGCCTGTTGCGGCCTCAAGCGCATGGCAGAAGGTATGCCCGAGGTTGAGCAATGCACGATCGCCATGTTCTTTCTCATCGCGCATCACGATGTCGGCTTTCATCTGCACAGAATGGCGGACGGCTTCAACGCGCAAGGCTTCGTCCCCAGCGGCCAGCGCAGTGCCATTCGCCTCCAGCCAGCCAAAGAAATCGGCATCACCCAGAAGGCCGTATTTGACCACCTCGCCATAGCCTGCAAGAAAATCGCGCGGGGCCATGGTGGCCAGGACGCCGGTATCGGCCAGCACCAGCGTAGGCTGATGAAAGGCCCCCACAAGGTTCTTGCCGTGTGGCGTGTTGATGCCGGTCTTGCCGCCAACCGAACTGTCGACTTGCGCCAGAAGTGAGGTCGGAACCTGTACGAACCGCACACCGCGCCGCAGGATGGCCGCGGCGAAGCCCACCAGATCACCGATCACCCCACCGCCGAGCGCAAGCACCAGATCGCCCCGTTCAACCTTCTGGTCCAGCAACCAGCCCACCGTGTCGCTCAGATGCGACCAGCTTTTGGTTGCCTCCCCAGCGGGCAGGATCAGCGCTTCCATCCCGATCCCGTCGGCGGCCAATCCGGCCCGCAAGGCGTCCAGATGCAGGGCCGCGACATTTGCATCTGTCACCACACAGACCCGCTTGCGT
The DNA here is from genome assembly GCF_041281685.2 of Sulfitobacter rhodophyticola. Classification (GTDB taxonomy): domain Bacteria; phylum Pseudomonadota; class Alphaproteobacteria; order Rhodobacterales; family Rhodobacteraceae; genus Sulfitobacter. The sequence goes on from NZ_CP166251.2 coordinate 3,648,447, forward strand.
GCCAGCAATGGCGCAATCTGAACGCCTGCCTCACCGATCAGGCCCGGCCCGATGCGCACCTCGTATTCCCGCCCCGGCAGGTTTACCTTTACTGTCTCACGCATCGTCGCTTTCCAACACATCCGGTCGGCTCAGCAGGCAGTTGATTACCCGGCTGGCCATATTCTCAATTGTCAGGCTTGCCTCGCATTTCACCGACAGGTCCGCCAGCGCATAGATCGGCGTTCGTGCTTCGAACAGCCCCGCCAGTGTCGCGCGCGGATCGGCCGTGCGCAGTAAGGGGCGCGTGTCCTTGTGCTTGACACGGTTCCACAGCAGATCAAGGTCAGCATCCAGCCAGACCGCCACACCCTTGGCGTGGATGTTGGCGCGGTTGACCTCAGCCAAGAACGCCCCCCCGCCGGTCGACAGGATGCCGCGTTCTTCCTTCAGCAGGCGGGCGATGACCTCGCTTTCGCGCTTGCGGAAGAATGCCTCCCCGTCCCGCGCGAAAATCTCCGGAACGCTCTGATTGGCGGCGGCTTCGATCTCTGCATCGCTGTCAAGAAAAGGCACGTGCAGCCGTGCGGCAACGGCGCGACCGACGGCTGTTTTGCCCGCGCCCATCATCCCCACCAGCGCCACCGTCTTTTTCAGACGGTAGTGGCGCGTGGGAGGCAGGGTGTCGGCCATGGATTGCTCAATTTCACTCATTTTCTTCTGAATGACGTGATATTGCGGGAAAGGCTATATATATGTTGTCCCACGAGGGCAGAAATAAGCAGGCAATACCCATGGGACGACTGATTAAGCTGTTGATATACCTAGTGATACTGGGGTTCATCGGCCTTGTGGCATATGCCTATATCGGGCCGTTCTTCGGTGCGGATTTCGCCCCGTCCCAGATTGAGACGCGCGAACCCGTCACCCTGACGGAGGATTGACGCATGGGGCAAGGCATCCGGGCCCTATCCAAGACCGCTTTGCTTGTCGGCATCAGCCTTGGCATGGCTGCACCGGGTCATGCACAGCAGGCCGGAGCGCCCGCTGTTGAACGCCCCCTTTCGGTAATTGACTGGCTTGGCACCCAAGATGCAACGCCAACCCCCGCAGCCCAGCCCGCACCGACCGAACCCGCCGTGACCGACAGCGGCGCAACCCCGCAGGTCACCGTGGAGCCGTTGGGCCAGGGTCGCCCGCGCCAGATCGGGCTTGTACCCACGCAGGTGACCGGACTGCCGGAGACCCTTTGGGCCGGCAGTGATCCCGAAACACTGATCCGGCAGATCGAAGCCCTGCCCGATCTGAAGCTTCCCGCGGCACAATCGCTGTTCTTTACCATCCTGCTGGCCGACGCAAAGGCCCCCGGCGGCAATGCAGCCGCAGGCGATGCGCTGGCGCTGGCCCGTGTCGCCAAGCTGATGGAAGTCGGCGCGCTGGACCCTGCGCTTTCGCTGATCGAACAGGCGGGTGTCGCAACCTCGCCTGCCCATTTCGACCTTTACATGCAGATCAGCCTGCTGTCCGGGACCGAAGACCGGGCCTGCGCCCTGATGCGGGTGACGCCGCATCTTAATCGCGAGTACGGCGCGCGCATTTTCTGCGATGCCCGTGCCGGCAACTGGGACAACGCCGCACTGACATTTGGTGCGGCGCAGGCGCTGAAACTGATGCCGGAGGAAAGGCTGGCGTTGCTGGACCGGTTCCTGAACCCCGACCTATTCGAAGACGCGGCCCCCCTGCCCGATCCACAAAGGATGGACCCGCTCAGTTTCCGGCTATTCGAAGCCATTGGAGAGCCCAAATCCACCCGCAGGCTGCCGCGCGCCTATGCCGTGGCCGATCTGCGGGACCTCGCGGGCTGGAAGGCGCAGTTGGAGGCAGCGGAACGTCTGACGCGGGCGGGTGCCCTGCCTGACAATCGCCTTTTGGGGCTTTATACGGACCGCGCCCCCGCCGCGTCGGGCGGTGTGTGGGACCGCGCGCAGGCCTTGCAACGGTTTGAAACCGCGCTTCAGACAGGCAGCCCGGATGCCGTCGCCAAGACCTTGCCACAGGCATGGCTGCAGATGCGCGGGGCAGAGCTTGAAGTCCCCTTTGCCGCCCTTTTTGCTGAGAAATTGACGCAGATCACGCTTGCGGGCCGCGCGCAGGCCATCGCACGCGACATTGCGCTGCTGTCGCCCGCCTATGAAAGCGTACCCGCCCGCGATGGCGCAGAAGACCTTACCGATCAGGTTGCGAAAGGCAGCGCCACAGGGCGGCGTCCCGATGCCCCGCTGGCGGCCGCGATCCATGATGCTTTTGCCGGTGCCGAAGCCCCTGCAGCCCTTCTGCAGGATGCCCGCGCAAACAGGCTGGGGGAGGCCATTCTGAAGGTGCTCGGAATGCTTCACGAAGGCGCGCGCGGCGATCCTGCCACGTTGCGCGACGCACTTGCCACCCTGCGCGCCCTCGGGCTGGAGGACACCGCGCGCCGGGCGGCATTGCAGATCCTGATACTGGAGCGGTCATAGTGGCAACGTCGCATACCAGCCATTGGATTTCCGCCTTTCTGGAAGCGCAAGCGGCCGAACTTGGTGCGGCCACCAACACGCAACTGGCCTATGGGCGTGATCTGAAAGACTTTCAGCATTACCTGACGACCCAGGATCAGGATTTCGCCACTGCGGGCCGCGCGGATGTCGAAAACTACCTTGTTCACTGCGACGCGCAGGGGCTGGCAAAATCCACCCGCGCCCGCCGCCTGTCGGCGATCAAGCAGCTGTACCGTTTTGCCTTTGAAGAAGGCCTGCGCACCGAAAACCCCGCGATCCAGATATCAGGGCCCGGTCAGGACAAACGTCTGCCCAAGATCCTGAGCGAGGCTGAAGTAGACCGTCTGCTGGAAGCTGCGCGCAATTCCGGACGCAGTCTGGCCGATCAGACCCGCAACACCTGCCTGATGGAACTGCTTTATGCGACGGGCATGCGGGTCAGCGAATTGGTCAGCCTGCCGATCTCCGCCACGCGGGGCGATCCGCGGCTGTTGCTGATCACCGGCAAGGGCGGCAAGGAACGCATGGTGCCCCTGTCGCCGCCTGCCCGCGCGGCATTGACCGACTGGCTGGTCGAACGGGACCGGATGGATGAAGCGGTGCGCGCCAAGCGCCTGCCGGTTTCGCGATTTCTGTTCCCGTCCCGCGGCAAGTCCGGCCACCTGACGCGGCACCGGTTCTACCTTCTGATCAAGGAATTCGCCGTCGATGCGGGTGTGGAGCCCGGCAAAGTCACACCACACACCCTGCGCCACGCCTTTGCCACCCACCTTTTGGCCAACGGGGCCGATCTGCGCGCCATCCAGACGATGCTGGGGCACGCGGATGTCGCAACCACCGAAATCTACACCCATGTGCTGGAGGAACGGCTCAGCGAACTGGTGCTGGACCATCACCCCTTGGCCCGGACAAGCGGGCGCAAAGGCGATCCCAAGGACACATGACGCCTCCCCGAAGCGTGATACAGCATCCGCACGGCGCAACAGATCAGGCCACGGCCCTTGATTGCATGCCCTGCGATGCCCATAACCCAATGATACCTATAGGAATGGACAAACACACTGATGGAAGACAGCACCACCTTGCTTGACGGAGCATTCTGGATCTCGACGGGGATCATTCTCTTTCTGCTCGTGTTGTCCGGCTTTTTCTCCGGCTCCGAAACCGCGCTGACTGCCGCCTCCCGGGGCAAACTCCGGGTGCAGGCGGACAAGGGGTCGCGCGGGGCGACCCGTGCGCTGGAGCTGACCGAAGACACCGAACGGCTGATCGGGTCTGTGCTGCTGGGCAACAATCTGGTCAACATCCTTGCCGCGTCCTTGGCAACCGCACTCTTTACCCGCCTCTTTGGCGAAAGCGGCGTGGCACTGGCAACCTTGGTGATGACACTGCTTGTGTTGGTGTTTGCCGAAGTGCTGCCTAAAACCTACGCCATCTCCAATTCCGAACGTGCCGCGGCCTTGGTCGCGCGGCCCATCGGCATTGTGGTGCTGGTCTTTGCCCCGGTTGTGACGGCAGTCCGCTATTTCGTGCGTGGTGTTCTGAAGGTCTTTGGCGTTGACATCGACCCGGACAGCAACATCCTTGCCGTGCGCGAGGAAATCGCCGGCGCGCTGCAACTGGGCCACTCCGAAGGCGTGGTCGAGAAAGAAGACCGTGACCGTATCCTTGGTGCGCTTGATCTGCGGGAACGGGTGGTGGAGGAAATCATGCTCCACCGCTCCGGCATAGAGATGATCGACGCGGGCAGCCCGGCGGAGGAAATCCTGTCGCAGTGTCTGCAATCCAACCACACGCGGCTGCCGGTCTTTCGCGATGATCCCGAAAACATCATCGGCGTCATTCACGCCAAGGACCTGCTGCGCGCGATGTACAAGCTGATCGGCGGTCCGGAGGGGGATGCGGCGGCGCTGAAGCACTTCGACGTGGCAAGCGTGGCGATGAAACCCTACTTCGTGCCGGAAACATCAACCCTTGATGAACAGATGCGCCAGTTCCTGCGCCGCCGGACGCATTTTGCGCTGGTGGTGGACGAATACGGATCGCTTCAGGGCCTGATCACGCTGGAAGACATCCTCGAAGAGATCGTGGGCGAAATCACCGATGAATTCGACCCTGACGGGGATCACATGCTGTCCCCGGGCGAGGATGGCCATTACCTTGTGGACGGCGCCATGACGATACGCGATCTGAATCGCGCGACGGATTGGTCGCTGCCCGATGATGAGGCGAACACGCTGGCCGGTCTGGTGATTCATGAGGCGCAGATGATCCCGACCTCCGGTCAGGTGTTCAGCTTTCATGGCTTCCGTTTCGAGGTTCTGGCCCGCGATGGCAACCGCATCACGCAGCTGAAGATCAGGCCCTTGTAGACGGTGCGGGCTGCCACGGCGGCCCTGCTGAACTGCCCGCAATCCTGCCGCCATACGGTCACGGTGCCTTGAAACCGGCACAGGCGTCATCGTTATGCGCGGCACCCAGGTATTGTTCGCGCTGCTGTTGCCCCAGGACACCGGCGCTTAGCTGGCATGCGGCGCGATCATTCAGGACGTCCCAGACACGCACCACCCCGTCATCGCCCGCACTTGCAAAGGTCTGACCATCGGGATGGGCTGCGATCCGCCAGATGGCACCGGTGTGGGCGGAGGGGATCCGACCAATCAGTTTTCCAAAGCTCAAATCCCAAAAATGAAGCCCGCCCTGCCTGTCGGAGGCCACGAGGCTGGCGTCATCGCCCAGAAAAACAACATCGGTTGCCCCGCCACCATGCCCGGTAAAATGTTGCAATCGGACCCCGTCGGGAACGCTCCAGACGGAGACGGTTTCGTCACTGTCCGCAACGGCCAGCAAGGTGCCGTCCGCGCTGAAGGCCACCGACCAGACAAGATTATCGGATACTTTGAGGATGGTGGGCGGCGCGTCCTGATCCATCGACCAGATCAGAACGTCACCCCGGCTTGTGGCGACCGCGACACGGGCGGAGGCGGCGTTCAGCGTTGCCCGGGTCACGCTGCCGCTGTCTGGTGCGTACCGACGCAGGGTCGCGCCGGTTTGGACATCGATCAGATGTGCGGCGGTATCAGCCGCCGCAAGCAGCCTGTTGCCATCAGCGGTGTAGGCAAGCGACCAGATCGCTTCATCAAGCGGCGGAAACCGGGTTTGGCGACCGCTGAAATCAGCCGCGGAAATGACAATGTGGCCCTTGCGATCTGCCGTTGCGAGGTGCCGTCCGTCAGGGGACAGCGCGGCGGCCCAGACTGCGTGTCCATGAGACGCGACTTGTGACTGCGCCTTTGTCTCAATATCCGTGCCCGCGATGGCGCCGTCAGTATCACCGAAAAACACCCGGTCTTCCCCAATGGCCAAGCCTTTTGGCGTTGCGGTGCCTTCCGGCGAGAACTGCGTGGCGAGCCGTGCAAGCGGCCCCAGCCGCCAGAACCGGACGGTCTGATCGACACCAAGGGTGGCAGCCGTATGAAGATCGGCGGACAGGGCAACATCCAGTATACGGCCCGAATGTCCCGGCGGTGACTGCGTTGTCAGGGTCTGGGTGAACACATCCCAGATCAACAGCCGACCCGCGGTGTTGCCCCCCACCAACGTCCACCCGCGCGGCATGAATGCGCTGCTGCTGATCACGTTTTCCTGTGGGAACGCCTTTCCCATCACCCGCCCCGATGCGGCCTGAACGATGGCGCTACTGCCATCACTGCTGGCGGTGGCAATCAGCGCACCGTCATTGCTGAACGACAGTTCCCACACATCGCTGGAATGCAGCATGTCAAGGGGCGCAAACGCCTCCTTTCCGGACGGATAATGCCAGACGCGGACCTCTCCCGTTCCGTTGCCGGCTGCCAGCACACTGCCATCCGGGCTGAAGGCGACGCTGGTGAAATCTCCCGTTCTGGCTGCCAGAACCCTGCTTTTTTGGGGGCCATCGTGGGTAATGGCCCAGATTGCGATGTTGCCGTCCTCTCCGGCGGTGGCGATTTCGGGCTTGGTGGGGTGAAAGGCAAGACGCCATTGAATATCGCTTGCCTGTCCCAACAAAGCGGCGTCTCCGGCCTGTCCGTCGCTGAAGGGCCAATAGGCGATCCGCCCGCTGTCCCCCACCGCCGCAAATCCATCGCCAGTGGGAGAAAAGGCAACATCCTGAATGCCGCCAATACCACCTTGAAGGCTGCCGCCGATCTGCTGACGGGACGCACCATCCAGTATGCGTACCGTCCCGTCGCGACCGCCGATGACCACCGATCGTGCATCGGGCGAAATGGCGATCGACAGCGCATCGCCTGCCGCGACAGGCGTGCCAACCGGGACAGGAAGGCCCGTCGCAAGCGTCCTGCGCGCCTGAAGCATGGCGACCTTGGCATCATAACGGGTGCTGGGACCACGGGACTGGGCAATCGACTGCGCCGCCAGGTTCAATGCCAGCAAGGGGTCATCCATCGCATATCCCGCCGCCGCCGCCCCCAGGGCGCTGGCCAGACTGTCATTGGCCACAAGGGTCGCGGCATCCGCAATGGCGGCGTTCCTTTCCGCCTGCCGCGTCTGGTTCAGCGCGATGATCGACGCCGCGGTGGTGCCAATCGTCAAGGCCACCAGCGCGCAAACAGCCACAATCTGCAGCCGCCGCCGCTTTTGCCGACGGGTGATCATCTCCGCCTGTGCGGCGTCCCGGGCGTTGCTGCTTGCGGAAAGGAAATCAAGCTCCTTTGCCCCGACCTTGTCCTTGTTCTTTTCCAACCATTCCAGAATGTAATCCAGCCGCGCACCGCTCAGCAGCATCTCCGCGTCGCGGTCCGCTTCAATCCATTCATCCGCCATTTGCACGATCCGCAGGCGGAGCCGCAGGTCACCACGTGACCGGTCAATCCAGCGGCTCAACCGTGGCCAGGATCGCAACAGGGCTTCATGCGTGATCTGGACGGTTTCATCATCGACTGTCAGCAACCGCGCCTCGGTCAGGCTTTTGACAACACGGTCCATCACCCCGGCATCCGGGTCATCCGCCAGATCGCTACGCTCAAGGATCCGCCGGGTGTCGGCACCGCCCTCGCCCGGCGTGACAAGGCTGAGCAGCAGGCGTTCAGCCACCTTGCGTTCCTTGTCGGAGAAATCAGTGTCGAATATCGCGTCTGCCGTCTGGCGGATCGATCCTGCCATTCCGCCCCCGCCCCGGTACCCTTCATAGGTCAGGGTCGCGCCCAAACGCCGTTTCCATGCCTCGACCAGCGCATGTGACATGAGGGGCAGAACACCCGCATCCGTGCCTGCCTCCGCGACGATGGCATCGACCAGATGCTGTTCCACGTAGACCCCCACGCGTCTGGCCGGCTCAACAATCGACCGGCGCAGATCGCTGGCCGACATGGGCCCGACAAGCACCTGATTGCGGCTGACAGCCTTGGCAAGCCACGGGAAGGCGGCACATTTTTCGTAGAAGTCCGCGCGGATCGTGATGATGATGCGCACCAGGCTGTCCGCAGGATCGGTGATCGACGCAAGCGCGTCGATGAATTCCCGGGCCACCTTTTCATCATTGAGCGTGAAGAGTTCTTCAAACTGGTCGATGGCAAGAAGCAAGGGCCGCGCCCCCGCGTCCTGCAGAACCTGTCGCGCGATGGAGGGCCGGGCGAGAAATTCGTCCAAACGGACCCGGGGATCGCCGTCCGTGCCGCGCAGGCGGAAAAACAATTCGGAAAGGGCGTCCCGGCCCGGCGTAAAAAGCTCAATGCGCCACTGCTCGCTGCCCGGAATTCGGCCCTGCTGCAGGGATGGGATGATACCTGCCCGGATGAGGGAGCTTTTACCGCTGCCAGAGGCACCCCCGACAACCAGAACCTTCATGCTGCGCAAGCGATGAAGAAGGTCGGCCACCAATTCCTCGCGGCCGAAGAACCGCTCGGCGTCTTCGGGCTGAAAGGCGCTCAGCCCGTGATAGGGGCAATCCACGTCCGTCTGGGGCGCGGCATTCCCATCCTGGCGCGCGCCGGTCGGACCGGGTGCCTGCGCCGCAATCCGCGCCATGACGTCATGTGCGGCACTGCTCCAGGACTGGATATCCGCAAAACGCCGCTTTGGGTCTGTCGCCATCCCGCGCAGAAAGAAATCCTGCCATGCGCTTGCCCTGCTTTCGACCTCATCCTCCAACGCCGATGCATCGGGAGGCTTGGAGCCAGTCACCGCATACCAAAGCACCGCGGTGGCAGAATAGATGTCGCCCGCGGCACTGACGGCGCCATCGGTCTCGAATTGCTCGGGCGCCATGAAGGCCGGCGTGCCGCCGATGACCGTTGATGCCTTGTTATGACGCAACGCATCGCTCGCGATGCCCAGATCCCCGATCATCACACGATCCACGCTGAACGTCTGTTTGGGGGGCGATGGGGACATGACGGTCTGGTCTTCGGCCTCCCCCGTGTCGGCAGCGTTTGGCGCACGTGATCCGATGGTCTGATAAAGGATGTTGTCCGGTTTGATGTCACGGTGGACGACACCGGCGCGGTGGATTGCCGACAGGCCTGATGTCATCGCATCCACCAGTTGCAACACATCGTGCTGCGCCATGCCGCCATCGTCCGTTTTTCTGACCTGCAGACGTTGGGTCAGCGATCCAAGGTCGGCGTAATCCATCACGAAATACGGACGGCCATCCGACAGCCTGCCGATGTCATGCACGCCGACCAGATTGTGCGACTGTATCCGCCGCAGCAGCCGTGCTTCCTCAATAAAGCGCTGTTTCAGACCGTCATCTTCGCACCCATGTTCGAACAGGATCTTTATCGCGACTTCAGCCGCAAGTTCCTCGTCCCACGAAAGGGCCACGACGGCAAAACCGCCCCGCGCAATTTCCCTGCGGACGACGTAGCGTCCGATGTAGGCCGGTAGTTCCATTCAAAGCCCAGCGTTAGAATTTGTTGGAAACGTCCACGCAATTGAGAGCTTCGGGGTCGATGATGTCGTGATTGCGGTCAGCGGCAGAAACGCACAGGGAAACGGCTTCGCCCCGTTGCAAAACGGACGTCACACCAGATGTCGCGTAGGTCGGATACGCATCGGTCGGATGCCAGTCCCCCTGCGATACATTGTGCACTGTCTCTGCGTTATTGCTGACCTGCCGCACATCATAAAGTTCACCCCACCAGATATGAAAATGGTTCTTGGAAATATCGGGTTTGAAATTCGCATTCAATTCTACGGTCAGTTCCCCGTTGTCCTGTGTCACCGAAACGATATCAACGACGCACCCGTCAACCGGGCAGGCATTGGAATCCTGTGCCACTGCTGTGCCGGATATGCTGATACTCACACAGAACACGACAGTTGCAATGGGTCCTGACTTCAGCTTTTCGAACTGTTGCATCTCACACGGCCCCCCCTATGGCATGGCAATTGCTCTAACAGCGATTGTATGAGACTATCACAAATCCCTGAAAATCCCTAACTGCGCGCGGGGGCCGTGGTCCGGGCGCGGTATGGTGGAGCGTGACGAATGCAGGTTGTCGGCGCGGCGTTGATGGCAGACGTGTCCAACAGCACCCCGTTGTTCGAGCAGGCGGGTGAACAGGATGCATTCCGAAAGATAAGCCACCGCCTGACGGAAATGCGTTCACAGATCAAGGAACTGGGCGGGGTCTTTCTACACTCCAAAGGCGATGACGTGTTGGCCTATTTCGAGCAGGCCGACGCCGCGTTCAAGATGGCATGTATCGCCACCAAAAGGACGACGGAAGACGCCTTGAAAGTGCACGCGGGCCTCAGTTGGGGCGGCATGTTGTTGCTGCCCAATGACCTTTACGGCACCCCTGTCAACGTCGCGTCACGTCTGGCGTCGCTGGCCAAACCTCACGAAGTGCTGGTGAATGAAGCCCTGTACGACCAGTTGGGCGCGTCGATCCGCGGGACACTGCGCGAGGTGGACCGGTTGAGCCTCAAAGGATCAAGCGACAGGCTCAAGGTTTTCTCGCGCGTGGCCGAAGACCCTGCCGGGCAAACCATGAACTTCGCAACGGCCTCCCCGGCAACTGCACATTCCTTGAAGGTCATCCTGAGCCACAACGCAGTCATCAAGGAACTTGTGGAAGGCTCCGAGGTATCCCTGGGCCGTGCGGCGGACGCGGATATCGTCGTGTCACAACCGTGGGTGTCACGGCACCATGCGACCGTGTCGGTGCGCAACGGCATCGTGGTGTTCCGGGATCACAGCACCCTGGGCAGCTTCGTGCGCATGGACGCGGGCCGGGAAATCGTGGCGCGACGGGACAACGTCACATTGATCGGCAACGGCGCCGTTTCGCTGGGCGCGCCGTTTGAGCAGTCATTGGAGGCCGTCATCAAATATTCCCAGACACGGCGGGCGGACAGATGACCGGCGTGTGCCACCGATCGTGCGCGGGCCCGGTGGCCTTTTCGATTGCCCGCTCCGCTGCCCCCTGGCCCGATCCGCATGCGTAGATTTCCGTTCAGCGCTGCAAGCCATATCGGCAACTTTCGCAAGATCAACGAAGACCGGGTTCTGACGCTGCCGGAGCATCGCATCTGGGTGGTCGCAGATGGCATGGGGGGCCATGCCGCGGGCGATTTCGCATCGCAGACCGTCGTGGATCATGTCGCAGCCATGCCCAAAAGCGCCGACCCCCACGAACAATCGCGGGCGTTGCGCCGTACCATTCTGGAAACCCACGCCATCATCATGGCCGAAAGCGAAGCGCGCGGCGACGGACCCATCGGCGCTGCCGTCGCGGCGCTTGTGGTGACGGATGACCGCTTCATATGCCTTTGGGCAGGCGACTGCCGACTATATCGGCTGCGTGACCGGGACCTTCAAATGCTGACGGTAGATCATTCCATTGTCGCCGATCTTGTGGGGCTGGGCGAACTGACCTGGGACGAGGCAGAGCATCACCCCCAGGCCAACATGATCACCCGGGCGGTTGGCATGGGCGATGCCCTGGAACTGGACGCTGTGCAGGGGTCCGTGATGCGCGGCGACCGCTTTTTGTTGTGCACCGATGGCTTGAGCAACTTTGCAGACCTTGAAACTCAGCGTCTGACGCTGATGCAGGCCCCAATTGATGAGGTGGCGGACAGGCTGACGCGGATCGCGCTGGACTGCGGTGCAGCCGACAATATCTCTGTCATCGCGATTGAGGTCAGTTGATGTCAGGCCACTTTTTGCGCAGTCAGCCCAGAAAAGTAAGGTAGATGGCGGAGCGACAGGGATTCGAACCCTGGAGACGGTCTCCCGCCTACACACTTTCCAGGCGTGCGCCTTCGACCACTCGGCCACCGCTCCGTGAGGGGCGGTTTAGCGTGGCGGTGCCACAAGTTGCAAGAGGGAATTGCCGCCCGCACAATTAACCGTCCAAGTGGATGTAAACACGTCGATTCTGGCGCCCTTTCTTTTCGATTTTGCCAAGGCGCAAAGCCCCGATTTCGCCGGTGCGTGCGACATGGGTGCCGCCGCAGGGTTGCAGGTCAATCCAATCATCCGCTTCCCCGATGCGCACCAGCCGCACCTGACCCGCCCCGACAGGCGGTTTGACGGCCATTGTCTTGACCAGATGTGGCGCGGCGGCAAGTTCCTCCGCCGTCATCCAGCCATCGCTGACACGGGCGTCTTCTGACACGAAGCCGTTCAGGGCCTCCGCAATCTGATCACGGTCTTCCGGCGCTTCGGGCATGTCGAAATCGAGCCGACCATAGGTGGAAGATATCTGGCCACCGGTCACACCAAAGGGGATGACCACCGACAACAAATGCAACGCGGTGTGCACCCGCATGTGGCGGTACCGCCGCTCCCAATCCAGCACCTGCTGCACATAGGCCCCCACAGGGGGCAGCGGCTGCGGCTCTGCGGGGACCAGCACGATGTCCTCGCCCTGCCCCTTGACCGTGGTGGCAACGGGCAGCCTGTTGGTGTCCCACTCCAACCAGCCAGCATCGCCCGGCTGGCCACCACTGGTGGGATAAAAGATGGATTGATCCAGTATGACGCCGCCTTCATCGGTCCAGCCGGTCACGCGGGCGGCGGCGTCGCGCCGGTAGGCGTCGGCGCGGAAAAGCATTTCGGTCAAGCGGGCGTTCCTTTGTCGGGCGTGGGGTCGGGATCATCGGCAGGCGGCGCGTCCGCCGGTTGACTGCGAAGCGCTTCGGGGTTGCGCAGCCACAGATCACGCTGGGCAAAGGGCACTTCGATCCCTTCGGTCCCAAAGCGTTCTGCGATGGCATGGTTGATGTCACTTTTGACCACCATCATCCAGTTCACATCCCGTAGGAAACAGCGGATTTCAAACTCCAGCGCATCGGCGCCGAAGTTCACGAACAAGACGTTTGGTGCAGGCTGGGCCAGCACCATGGGTTGCGCCTGCGCAATCTCGCTCAGGATCGCCGCGACGCGTTTGGTATCGGTGCCATATGCGACCCCAACCGGCACGATCAGCCGCCCGACCGTATTGCCCCGCGTGTAGTTGGTAACCGTGCCGCTGACCAGGTCTGCGTTGGGCACAATGACATCCGTGCGATCGAACGTCTCGATCCGGGTGGAGCGGACGGAGATGTTGCGCACGTACCCCATCTGCCCGCCAACCTCGATCCAGTCGCCTTCAGAGATGGGGCGTTCAATCAGCAGAATGATGCCGGAGACGAAGTTGCTGACGATGTTCTGCAGGCCGAAACCGATGCCCACCGTCAGCGCCGATGCCACCAACGCGAGGGAGCTCAGGTCAATGCCCGCGCCGCTGATCGCGGCGATGGCCGCAAGGAAGATACCGACATATCCCAACCCCGAGACAATCGCATTCTGTCCCCCGATATCGAGCCGGGTCTTGGGCAACACGCTGCTGCGTAACGCCGATTGCAGCAGACGTGTCAGCATGTAGCCGATCGCGAAGATCACCGCAAAGGCAAGGAAATCGGACGGGGAAATCCGCGTCTCCCCCAGCGCGATGCCGCGTTCGAACCCGGTCCACAATTCTGTCAGATCGGTCAGGCGTGCACCCCAGACCAGCGCCAGCAAAGGCGCCAGCATTACCAGAAGCACCAGACCGATCAGCACCGGTACCAGCGCATCGCGCGCCCGGTCCCCCTGCCCGCTGATCGCACCGTAGACATCCGCCGCGAACCGCTGCAGTGCCATCACCAGCCCCAGCAGCGCCAGAGTCATGACGTAAGGCCCAAACAGCGCCGACGTCGCAAGGAAATACCCGGCCGCAAGCAGCAGGGGCGACACGCAGGCCACAAGCACCGCACCCGTTCCAAGGCCGCGCACCACGCGCCCCAACGTTGATGCGCGCAACTCCGTCGCCGTTTCGTCCACTGGCTCAGGGTCCGAATAGCCGCGCAGCATCACCCCGATCCGGTAAAGCGCAAGGCTGGAAATCACCGTGAAGGGGAAAGCGAACACCGCCATGCTGACCATCGCGGCTTCGTTCGCCTCAAGCACCAAGATGATCAGCGCGTGAAGCGCCATCATCAGCGTGATCAGGACCACATAGAACCGCATGCGCGCGCGTTTAGGTGCGGACAGCAACAGTAACGCCTCGTCGTCGTCGCGTGCAAACACCCGCTCGGAAACCCAGCGGACGCCCAGCATGATCCCACCGATGAACGCAAGCGAGATCAGGAGCTCATTGCCCTTCGGCCCGAATTGCTGCGTCGAAATCGCCGCCAGCGCCAGCAGCAACAGGCCCGCGAAAGGCAAGATGATCCGGAACAGCGACACGATAAATCGCCAGATACCGAACCCACGCGCGCCAAACCGTTGCAATCTATTGACGATCAGCCGCGACCATCGCCGCCCCCTGAAAATCAGGATCAGCCCCAGCAAGGCAAGCACGCCGCTGACGATCCGCGACTGCGGCACCGGGATACCGTCTGCCGTGGCAAGGTGGGCCGGATTCTCGAACCAGAGCGCACGCATCGACGCCACCAATTCGTTCCACGCCGGTTGCCAGTTGGCCGGGTTCAGCGGCGATGGCACGACAGTCAGCAACGCCGCTGCCTGCCGTTCGCGCAATTGCTTGTCGATCTCGACCACCAGCGCCTCAGCGCGGACAAATTCCGCTTCTGCCCGCTGAACAGGGGCCAACGCTTCGCTAAGCTGATCCGTCAGATCCTTGCGTTTTTGCAGGAACTCCTCGGATTCTTCTGCGCCTTCCCCCGCTGCGGTCGCATTGAGTGCCGCAAGTTGTTCGCGCAGGGTGGCAATGCGCACACTGTTAACGCTGCGCGCAGCTTCGAAATCCTCTCGGAAGGCGGTGATCTGGGTTCGCAGGGTATCCAGCGTTTCTTCGGACGCGTCCGGATTGGCAATCGCACGGTCGGCCCGTGCGGCCACCCCTTCCCAGCGGGTCAAATCGGCCTGTGAAAGCTCCTGTGCCCCAGCCGCCAAAGACAACCAGATCAGGGCAATCAGGGTCGCACATATGCGCGCAAACATTGCCATCAGACGTCTTCGAACACGCCCGGGATAGATGCGGGCGCACGATCAAGCCAGTCCGGCACCGGCAGGCCCTTTTCCCGCAGGAAATCGGGGTTGAACAGCTTCGACTGATACCGCGTGCCAAAATCGCATAGGATGGTCACGATGGTATGCCCCGGCCCCAATTCCCGCGCCATGCGGATCGCACCCGCCACGTTGATCCCGGATGATCCACCCAGGCACAGCCCTTCGTCAGCCAGAAGGTCGAAGACGATCGGCAACGCTTCGCTGTCAGGGATCTTGTAACAGACGTCAGGCGTGAACCCTTCAAGATTGGCAGTAACACGCCCCTGACCGATCCCTTCGGTGATGCTGTCGCCACCTGCCTCCTTGCCCGTATAGATCTTGTACATGCCCGACCCCTCAGGATCGGCCAATCCGATGCGCACGCCCTTGGGCTGCAGGCCCATGCCGACCCCCGCAAGTGTGCCGCCGGTCCCGATGGCACAGACAAACGCATCGACCTTGCCCTCCGTCTGCTCCCAGATTTCGGGCGCTGTACCTTCGATATGCGCTTTGCGATTGGCGACATTGTCGAACTGATTTGCCCAGATAACCCCGAGGTTGCTTTCCCGGGCGAGTTCCTTGGCCAGCCGTTCCGAATAACGGATGTAGTTGTTGCTGTTACTGTAAGGCGCTGCTGGTACCTGTACCAATTCCGCACCTGCCAGACGCAACATGTCCTTTTTTTCCTGACTTTGGGTTTCCGGGATCACGATGACGGTCTTGAAACCCATGGATGCGCCAACCAACGCCAGCCCGATTCCGGTATTGCCCGCCGTTCCTTCGACGATGGTGCCGCCGGGCTTCAGAAGGCCCTTGGCGACCGCGTCGCGGATGATGAAAAGCGCCGCGCGGTCCTTGACCGATTGACCGGGGTTCATGAATTCAGCCTTGCCCAGAATGGTGCAGCCCGTCTCTTCGCTGGCCTTGCGCAGCTTGATAAGCGGTGTGTTTCCAACAGCCTGAGCCAGATCGGTTGCGACGTGCATAATGCCCCCAAAGGTTATCTTTCCTCCGGTGTAGCCCCCGCCCCCGGCAACCTCAAGCGGTCCCTCGCAGTCGGTCCCTGTTTCGGGCCAGCCAGAAGGCCGCCAGCACCAGCGGCGCATTCGCGGCCCCCATCCCTTCGACCAGCGTCATCAGTGCGTCAAAGCTCAGCAGATGGGACCGGATGTCTTCATGTTCGGTCGAAAGGCCGCCCAGACCGGTCACGTTATCGGGCAAATCGGCAAGTCCACAGAAGATGTAATAGAATTCCGTAGAGTTCCCCGGAGAGGCATAGACCTGTGCAACAGCCTCAACCGCACCCAATGTCAGACCCGCCTCCTCCTGCGCTTCGCGGCGGGCGGCATCGATGGGCGTCTCGCCGGGATCGACATGACCCGCGATCGGTTCCAGCTGCCAGCACGCCCTGTCCCCGCGCGCAAGCGGCCCCATGCGCATCTGCTCCACCAGCAGGACCCGGTCGCGGATGGGGTCGTAGGGCAGCAGGATCGCGGCGTCCGTGGCGATGAAGACCGCGCGCGCCATCTCCTCCGACAGGCTCCCGTCGAAGCGTTCGTGGCGCAGGCGGTAGTCATCCAGCGCGAAAAAATGGGCATAGGCCCGTTGCCGGGCGGTCACGTCGATGCGCCCCTCCAATGTCCCTTCCCCGTGAAGCGACTGCGCCGCACGCACTTTGGAAGCTGCCCGTGCACGGATCATCGGGAACATCGCGGCGACCGCATCCCTGTCACGCGTCCCCATATAACCCATGACTTCGCGCGCCGCATGACAGCTCATCTCGGCCCAGTCAGCCTCCCACGCCTCCAGCGACCATGGGTCCTGCGCAGTCCATTGACCGGGCTGGGGGAAATAGACCTCAGCCGTTTGGCCGTCTGCCATGGTGACCTGATGCAGATCGTAGGCAAAGCTGCCTTCGTAGAAATCGAGCCGGTCGATTTGAGCCTGCGATACATTGCGCAAGATTACACCGTCTGCCTGCGCACCTTGTTCAGCGCAGATCATTGGAAACGGCCCTTCTGCCACGCTGAATACGGCGTGATCCGGCAATTCGGCGCGCTGAAGGTCAAGCGCCGATGTCGGCGCGTCCATCACGATTTCAAGCAGCGGCAGATGCCGCAACGTGCCGTAGAAAAACAGATTGCGCACAAGCGGCCTATTTCCAGTGATTGTCGGCGTATTCCGTCATCAGCCCGGCTATGACCGCACCAATGACCGCCGCGATGCCCATGGGAACCACGGCGATAAGATAGGCATATTCCGCGCCCAGCTGGAATATCGCAACCATCGCTTCGAAAGCATTGTCATACCGGTTGAGCATGGCGCGGCGCACCATCTCGTTGATGGCCTGCACCATCACGCCCCAAAGCAGCAGAACGAAGACGCCCGTCAGCCCATTGTTGATGGCTGCCGTGGTGCCACGCCCGGCGCGGCGGCCCATCACGAACCAGCCCACGCCGAAGCCAAGGACGGAGTTGAGCGGAAAGAAGATACCGAAATCGGTGCTTTCAGGCATCAGGGGCACAACGATGGAAGACAGAACATACGCCAGCGCCGCAAGGCAGACGGCGGCCATCAAGCGTGCTGCGGTGGGCATGGGGTGTTCCTTCGGGGTCTTTGGCTACGCGGGTTTCTTGATGGTAATCTGCGTTACGTCACAATTTCCACTATCAAATGTCGCCGCGCAGGAAGTGAGGTAAAAATTCCACATCCGCCGAAACCGCTCATCAAAGCCCAGGGCACGCACCTGTTCCCACCGTTCGTTAAAGGTTTCATGCCAGCGCCGCAGCGTGATGTCATAGCTTTTGCCAAACTCGATGGAGCGTTCAACGCTCAATCCCGCGCTGTAGACCTGATCGTGCAGCGCCTTCGGGCTGGGCAGCATGCCACCCGGAAAGATGTACTTCTGGATGAAATCGACACCGCGCTTGTAGACGTCCCAGCGCCTGTCCGCGACGGTGATGATCTGCAAGGTCGCTGAACGGCCCGGTTTCAGCCGGTCGCGCACCGTCTCGAAATAGATCGGCCAGTATTTTTCACCCACGGCTTCGAACATCTCGATGCTGGCGATGCCGTCGTACTGCCCCGCTTCATCGCGGTAGTCTTGCAGCTTGAAATCAACGCTTTCCGAAAGACCTGCCTTTTCAATGCGTTGTTGGGCGTACTTGAACTGCTCTTCGCTGATGGTCAGCCCGGTGACCTTCAGCCCGCGTTCCTTGGCGGCATATTCGGCAAATCCGCCCCAGCCGCAGCCGATTTCCAGCACGTGATCACCTGGCTGGACCCCCATCTGGTCGACCATGGATTTGTACTTGGCCGTCTGTGCCACTTCGAGGGATTGTTGCGCGCCATCTTCAAACAAGGCCGAGGAATAGGTCATCGTATCGTCCAGCCAAAGGCTGTAGAAGTCATTCCCCAGATCGTAATGATAGGAGATATTTTTACGTGCCTGTGACTTGGAATTGCGTTGCAGCCAGAAACGCAGCTTTTCGAAACTGCGCACCAGCCCCATGCCCGGAAAGCCGTCATAGACGTCTTCGTTGTCGGCATGCACAAGGTCCATGAAGGCCTGAAGATCGGGCGTGGACCACCAATCGTCCAGATACGCATCGCAAAACCCCAGGTCGCCTTCGCGGATCAGACGCGCGAACAGATCGTTGTTGTGGATGCGCAGTTCGGCCACCGGACCGGGCTTGCGCCCTTCGGCGCGAAAAGTGCGGCCATCGGGCAGCACGAAATCGACGCGCCCATGCTGCATGTCCTGCGCCATGCTGTAGACACGGGTGAAATAACGCGGCAGGTTTGTCTGCCCCTCGGTGCTGGTCAGGATCATGAAGCCCCCAAATGGTCTTGAAGCGGGGCAGAGTGTAGCCCGTTGAACAGAATTAACAATTCCTAAAAATCCCTGTTTGAATAGGCATCAAGTGCGCGTTCGCGCCCCTCGGACGGCGATACGATCGGGGCGGGATAGGCATCGTCGGGTGACATCGCCCAGTGGCGGGGGATGGCATCGAAGAACGCCAGCGCATCTTCATGCGGGTTGGCCTTGCGCTCTGCGATCCAGCGGCTGACATAGGCGCGATCCTTGTCGAACTTGTCCAACTGCGTTTCGGGGTTGAAGACGCGGAAATAGGGCGTCGCATCCGGCCCGGAGCCTGCCGACCACTGCCAGCCCATTGCGTTGCTGGCAGGATCCCAGTCGATCAGACACTCCTCGAACCAGTCGCGGCCGATACGCCAATGGGTCAGAAGGTGCTTGGTCAGGTAACTGGCCACGATCATCCGCCCCCGGTTGTGCATCCGGCCCGTCACATACAGCTCCCGCATGGCGGCATCGACAAACGGCAACCCGGTGCGCCCGCGCTTCCAAGCGATGACTTCGGAAGCGCGCGCGTCGTCCTTCCATGGAAAGGCATCCCATTCCTCGCGCCAGTTCCCGCTCAGGATGCGTGGCGTGTGGTGCATCAGGTGATAGGCAAACTCGCGCCAGACCAGTTCCTTGAGGAATGTCTCCGCGCCCGCCTTGCCTTCTTCGCGCGCCCGCATGCCCGCGTGCCAGCATTGGTGCGGCGTGATCTCTCCCAATGCCAGGTTTTCGCTCAGGTTCGATGTGCCGTCCTGCGCGACCATATCGCGGCTGGTGTCGTAACCCTCGATGATATGCGCGGTGAACGCCCCGAGGCGTGATTGCGCTGCAGCCTCACCCAACCGCACAAACGGGCGCACGACATCTGCGCCTCGATCCATCGCGGCACCCATGTTCCAATCGTCCAGCGCGTCGCTTTCGGGCCATGTCGCAGGAGAAGGGATCTTGCCCGGTGTTGGCAGCGGTTCGGACACGTCGCGGCCCTTCACCATCTTCCAGAACGGCGTGTAGACCTTGTAGAAACCGCCCGTCTTCGTCTCCACCGTCCAGGGTTCGAACATCAGGTGTCCCTTGAACGACTTCGCTTCGATCCCGGCATCCTTCAGGGCGGACTTGATATCGGTATTGCGCGCGATGGTGTCGGGGTCGTAGGGGCGGCTCCAGTACACGGCCCCTGCCCCGGTTTCGTCGATCAGGGCCCGCAGCGCGTCCAACGCATCGTCCGCCCGGCGCAGGATCAGGCGGCTGCCCTTCTCCGCAAGACTGTCAGCAAGCGCGCCAAGGCCCAGCCCCAACCGCCATCTGGGTGCGGCGCCCAGCTGTTCCACCAGCTTGTCATGGACAAAGACCGGGATCACAGGGCGCCCCGCGTCGCACGCCGCAGACAAAGCGGCATGGTCGCTCAGTCGCAGATCACGGTGGAACCACATCAAAATGGGGGAGGTATCGCTCATCTTCCGGCCTTAACAGTCTCTTAACTCCAGAGAGGTAGGGCCAGCGCGGGGCAATCAAGGCAGGGACGGCGCGAAATCTTCACAACTCTGCGTCAAGCGCTGTGATCAGCTGATCCATCTCATCCCGGCTTGTGTAGTGCGTGAAGCTGAGCCGCAGCACGCCTTTGTCCAAATCCACCCCCATCGCGGACAAGGCACGCCCGGCGTAGAAATCCCCGCCCCCCGCCATGATCCCATGCGGCGCAAGGGCGGCGGCGGCGTCTTCGGCGTTGCGGTTCAGGGCAAGCGCGACCGTCGGCGCACGCCCTGTCGCCTCAGCGGGGCCTATCAGACGGACGGAATTGCGGCTGCGCACCGCATCCAGCAAAGGTGCCAACAGACCGGTTTCATGCCCGCGCATGATGTCATGTACGACGCCCGCCCGCGCGGCGGGGCCGTCGGTGCCATCCGGTTTGTGATGGGCATAAAACGCGTCGACGTAATCCGCCATCCCCGCGCAGGCCGCCACCTGCGCGTGGTCCGGACCCGCAGGCGTGAAACGCTTGTAAAGGCTATCCGCGTTGAATTCATGCCCCTGATTGGGCAGCAGCATGCCAAGTGCGCGGCGGATCACCATGATACCCTGATGCGGCCCGTAGGTCTTGTAGGACGAAAACAGGTACACATCCGGCCCCAACGCACCCACATCGACAAACCCGTGTGGCGCATAGGATACGCCATCAACGCAGACAAAGGCCCCGGCAGCATGGGCAAGGGCGGTGATCTCGGTCACGGGATTGATCTGTCCCACCACGTTCGAGCAATGGGGAAAGCAGACCAGCCGCACCTTGTCATCCAGCAGGTTTTCAAGATCGGCGGGATTCAGATGCCCGGTCTCCGGGTCAAGCCGCCATTCGCGCACCTCGATCCCGCGGTCGGCCAGCCTGCGCCACGGTCCGCTGTTGGCCTCGTGATCCTGATTGGTGACGATGATCGCTTCGCCGGGCTGCATCATCTGCGCAAAGGCCTGCGCCAGCACATAGGTGTTCTGCGTGGTCGAGGGACCAAAGCTCAACTCGTCGCTATCCACACCAAGCATCGCGGAAAGCCGCGTGCGCGCCTCGTCCATCTCCTCCCCACCGATGGTGCTGGCAGCGTATGGCGCATAGGGCTGCACCTTGCGCTGGGTATAGAAGCGAAACAGCCGATCGATGACCTGCTTGCAGGTATAGGATCCCCCGGCGTTCTCAAAAAAGGCCTGCCCCTTGAGAGACGGTTCATCAAAGGCGGGGAATTGGGCGCGGACCCAGTCGATATCAAGTGTCATTGCGGCACAGTTCTACACTCGGCACCGCCCGTCAAACGCAAAAAGCCCCGGCACCATGCGGCACCGGGGCTTTCCAGCAGGTTTCGAAACCTGTCGCTTATTCCGCAGGTTCGCCTGTCAGATCGGCCTTTGTCGCGGCCACGCCTGCGCGCTCCCGCTTGCCGTCACGCCAGATCGCCTTGAGGACCGAAAGACCCATCAGCGCCATCACAAGGCTGAAGGGCAAGGCGCCGATCACCATCGCCGTCTGGATCGCACCCAGACCGCCAGCGATGATCAGCCCCCCCACCACAAAGGCAAGTGCCGCACCCCAGAACAGGATATGCGGCCGCGCCTTTGGACCTTCATCGCCGGCCGCATTGATCGTGTTGATGATCAGCACGGCGGAGTCAGCAGATGTGACAAGGTAGGTCAGCAGCAGGACCACCACGATAACGGACATGATCCATGCCAGCGTCGGCTCCAGGATCACGGCCAGCATCGCAAACAGCTGGTCAGACTGACCTGCCCCGGTAATCGCACCATTCGCATCGCCATTCAGTTCCAGATCAATGGCCGTACCGCCCACGATCGCGAACCAGACAAAGCACATCAGCGCCGGGATCACGATCGCACCCAGCACATATTCGCGCACTGTACGACCTTTCGAGATGCGCGCCAGGAACACGCCCACGAAAGGCGCAAAGGCGATCCACCATGCCCAGTAGAAGATGGTCCAGGCCCCTTGCCAGCCCGCTTGACGGCCGTCGGTGGCCGCCGTGTAGGTCGCTGTGATATCGGCAGGTGTCAGTGATGCCGCGGATGCAGGCAGACTTTCGGCAAAGGATTGCTCGGTGCCCCACGGGCTCGATGCGGATCCGAAGATCGTTGTCAGATCTTCAGCCGGCAGCGATTGCACCGCCGCGGGGACTGACGCCGTGAAGCTTTCCATCGGTGTCGAAGTCCACACGGTGAGGATATTGCCCGGAATTGACAGCAGGTAATCCCAGATGCCCACGAACAGCGCCTGCAGCCCGAAGAAAGTCGAACCGAAGATGAGGAAGAAGGCGAGCAGGAAAAAGCTCAGCCCCATGTTGATGTTGGACAGCCACTTGATGCCTTTGCCAACCCCTGAAAGTGCCGACAGCGTCGAGGCCCCCATGATCACGACCAGTGCAAAGACGATCGCAGCGGTTGATACTTTCTGTCCACCGTCCGCTGCTTCAGCATAGAGCCAGTCACCAAAACCGATGCGGCTCAGGCCTGATACGAACTGTTCAACGCCGAAACCCAGCGTCTGGCTAACACCCAGAACCGTCGCGACAACCGCAACCACGTCCACGAGGTGACCCAGGAAACCCGAAAGCCTGCTGCCAAAAAGCGGCACCAGTGCTGTCCGGATGGTCAAAGGCAAATCCCGGCGATAGGCGAAATAGGCAAGGCTGAGACCCACAATCGCGTAGGCGGCCCATGCGGCCAGCCCCCAGTGGGTAAATGACCACACATAGGCAGCGCGCACGTTCTCGGCCGAACTGCCGACCAATTCCCCTGAAATGGTCTGCGGGTTCGCGCCCCAGTGATACATCGGCTCCGCCGTCGCGAAGGTCAGCATCCCGATCCCGATCCCGGCACCAAACATCATCGAGAACCAGGAGAAGTTCGAAAACTCCGGCACATCATCCGCATGTCCCAGCTTCAGCCGCCCCGAAGCAGGCATAATCGCCAGAAGCAGACAGACTGCGACGAAAAAGGCCATCACGTAGACGTACCAAAAGTTGAAAGTCGCAAGGATCACGCCATTGATGCTTGAAAGCACCGACGCGGCCTGGTCCGGAAAAGCGACGGCCCAGACGATCAGCGCACCAACAAGAAGCTTGCCCGCGATCGTCACGTTCTTGGCAAAACCCTTGTAGAACCCGCTGTCGGCCGTGGCTATCGGCAGATGCATGAGTGGAGGTTTGATTGACATACTACTGTTCCCTATTTGTCGTCAGCTTCTTTGCGGCCAACGCCGGGAGGGTAACACGTTTGTAACAAATCCAATACGGTTGGTTTTACATTAAGATCAGCACATACTGAATTGTTCTAATTTGCAATTATTGACTTCAACAACGAATTTCGGACTCGGTCCACTATTACACCCGTTAACCACGTTCCGTTATTGATCAATTTTTGCCCGAATCGCCTCTGCGTTGGACTTGATCACATCCATATCGCCCATGGTCCCGGGCGGGCGAAGTGACACGCCCTCATGGCGCGGATGGATGTGGAAATGCAGGTGAAAGACCTCCTGCCCGCCCGCCACTTCGCTGAACTGCTGCAGAGTGATACCATCGGCATTGAAAGCGGCCTTGGCCGCATTCGCAACCTTGGATACCGTCGCCATACAGGCCGCCAACTGCGCAGGCGTGGCATCCAGAATATTGCGGCAGGGTGTTTTTGGAATGACCAGACAATGCCCGTCACTGCGCGGCATGATGTCCATGAAACAATAGGTCTCGTCGTCTTCATAGACCCTGAAACTGGGGATTTCCTTGCGCAGGATCTTGGCGAAGATATTCTCGGGGTCATAGGCGGTCATCGGGTTCTCCTGATCATTTCGGGCACCTTATGCGCCCCGCGCAGGGCCGTCACCCCCGGCGTTTCAGGTCTTGCGCAAGCGCCATTCGGCCAGCCGCAGAAGCGCCCGGGAATAAAGCCGGTGCAACGGCAGCAAGCCGCGCATGACGCGGGACAATCCCTGCTGCTCATCCCCCACGACGGCGGAGCCGAACAGAAGCCTTGTCGTGCCGCCGTCCTTGGGTGCCACCGCAAGCCAGGAGCGTGTCCTGCCAGACAGATCACACAAAAGGATCTGCCGTTCCGATCGGTCCTCCACACGCCACGCGGCAAACCCCTCCGCCCCCTGCGCCAGTGCCGATACCTCCCTGTCCGGGATCGCGCGCCGCAAACCGACGCCCAGCACCAACCGCTCCAACCGGAACAGCCACGTGGTATAGAACGCTTCGATGAAAGCGGGCAAATCCGCTTCCATCGGGTGCATCACCTCGAAACAATCGGTATAGCAACCCGCCTGCTCAACATAGCGGTGCAACAGCGCATCGCGCGGCACGGCCGCGGCGCGCGGGATCATGCGTTGACGTCGACCACGACCCGGCCCTTGACCTGGCCGGCCAGAATATCCGCCCCCAGCTTGGGCAGATCAGACAGGGTCGCGGGCTGCACCATCGCTTCCAGCTTGTCCATCGGCAGGTCCTTTGCCAGACGTTTCCAGGCCCGCAGACGGTTGTCGTAAGGCTGCATGACGCTGTCGATGCCCAGCAGGTTCACCCCGCGCAACAGGAAGGGAATGACCGTCGCAGGCAGCCCCGCGCCCCCGGCCAGACCGACAGAAGCCACACTGGCCCCGTACTGCATCTGACCCAGCAAGCGCGCCAGCATCGCGCCGCCCACGGCATCGACGCACCCGCCCCAGGTCTCTCCCTCAAGCGGGCGCTTGGTGGTCTCATTGATCTCTTCGCGCGCGACGATCTGCGTGGCGCCCAACCCTTTGAGGTAATCAGCCGTCTCTGGCCGCCCGGTCACCGCCGCCACCTGATGCCCGAGCTTCGCCAACAGCGCCGTGGCCACGGATCCCACACCACCCGCAGCACCTGTGACCAGCACCGGACCGCTCTTGATGCCGTGGTCCTCCAGCGCCATCACCGCCAACATCGCGGTAAAACCCGCCGTACCGACGGCCATCGCCTGACGGGTATCCAGCCCTGCAGGCAGCGGCACCAGCCAATCCGCTTTCACCCGCGCCTTCTGGGAATAGCCGCCCCAATGCGCCTCGCCCACACGCCAGCCGGTCAACACCACCTTGTCGCCGGGTTTGTAACGGTCATCATCAGACGTCTCGACCGTACCTGCAAAATCGATACCGGGCACATGCGGATAATTGCGCACCAACCCGCCGCCGGGGCCAATGCACAACCCGTCCTTGTAATTCACTGTGGAGTATTCCACCGCAACGGTCACTTCCGCGTCTGGCAAATCGTCCAACCCCAACTGCGTCACCGCAGCCGACGTCTTGCCCTCATCATCCTTGTTTACAACCAGTGCGTTAAACATCTCGTACTCCCTTTGCAGACTGCGCCTGCTTCCAAATGGTTCAAAATCCCGGACAGCGCGAGAGGCCGGCCTCCCGCTCCTGTCCTCACGTCCCGGCGCTTACGCCCAGAAATCCTCGTGCACCTGTGCATCACGCGGCCCTTGCGGCGTCTCGACTGTCAATTCCGTGCCCGCGTCCCAATGGGTCATGCGGACCATGCCGATGGCGACATTGGTCTTGAAGTCCGGCGACCACGCGGCAGAGGTCACCTGCCCCACCCGCTTGCTGCCCGCCATCAGCGGCCATGGCCTGTCGCATGACGGCACCGCATTGCCCCCGATGTCTATCGCGCGGATCTGCTGCACCGGACCTTCCTTGGCCACCCGCAACAAGGCGTCGCGACCGATACAACCGATGGCCGTCTGTGTATCACAGAACCGGCCCAACCCGCATTCATGCGGTGTGTTGTCGTCGGTCATGTCGTTGCCATAGCTCAAAAGCCCGCTTTCGATCCGCTCGATCGCGTTGGGACAGCCCGCGCGCACATCCAGATCCTGACCATCCTCCATCAATGCGTGCCAAAGCGGCATGCCGATGTCACTGCCTTCGACGTAGATCTCGAACCCGCCCTGCTTGGAATAGCCTGACCGCGCCACGACCAGATCACGTCCCTGAAAGGTGAACATGCCAAAGCGGAAGAAGCGCACCTCGCGCACCGCTTCGCCAAAAACACGCGCCATCAGATCTTCGGCTTTTGGTCCCTGCACGGCCAGCGGGCTGACATCGGGTTCATCCACCAACACATCCAGCCGGTAGCCGTTGGCAATGCCCTTCACCCAAAGCAGCAAGTCGCTGTCGGCAATGGAAATCCACCACCGATCCTCAGCCAGCTTCACAGCGACCGGGTCGTTCAGCATCCCGCCCGTTTCATCCACGATGGGCACATAGAAACAGCGCCCCGGCAGCATGCCGCGCAGATCGCGCGGGGTCAGCATCTGCATCAGGCGCGCCGCGTCCGGGCCGCGCAACTCAACCTGCCGTTCGACCGCAACATCCCAGACCTGCACCGCGGATTTGAGGTGGTGGTAATCCTCCTCCAGACTTTTGAACATGGTGGGCAGAAGCATGTGGTTGTAAACCGTGTAGGCTTTGACCCCCGCCGCTTCGACCCCTTCGGAGAAAGGCGTGCGCCGCAGGCGACGGGAGGGAGAGATGAGCGCCATCAAGCGTCCTCCGGCATGAAGGGAATGTCAGTATCGTCGGGCTTTGCCCCAAGCGCGGTCAGCATTGCATGGACCTGCCCGCGATGGTGGGTCTGGTGGTTGAAGAGCTGCATGACGCACAGCGCCCTCGGCCGGGTCATATCGGTTTTGAGAAACCCAGAATACCACGTCAAGTCACCGGCCAGGTCGTCCTCCGTGACGCTCCGGGCCCAGTCGGCGATGCGGGCATCCATCTTTGGGCGCGTGTCCCGCAGGAAGGCCCAGTCATACTCGGCATGTGCCTCCAGCGCCCCCCGATCCGGCCCTTCGCCGCCATCGAACCGCGCGGTCCAGATCATGTCAGCCCAAAGCAGATGCGCCAGCGTGGCACGGATCGACCCCCAGAACGCGCCCCGGTCCTCGTTGCGCTCTGCCTCGGTCAACCCGTTTGCCGCCGAATAGATCGACTGGTTCTGCCATGCGTTATACCGCGCCATCGTGCGCGGATAGTCCGGCGTGATCACGGCTTGGGGCCTTTCCAATCCACCGGAATGATGTCTCCAGATTTGCCTTCAAAATCCCAGATCCTGCCATAATCTCGCACTTTGGATTTAAGGCCGACGGCAGGGTAGATAACCGGACCCATCCAGTACTGCGTGTTCTGCATGGAAACCGGTACATCTGGATCCTTACCCGGAATCATTTCAATTTCGCCTTGGATTTTTCGGCCGACTATGATGCGGCGCTTACGACCGTCGCGTTCAATGATGACTTTCTCTCGTTCTGCACCAATGATCTCCGAAACAAGAAAATGAAACACGCCTGTGCTTCCTCCGGCTGCTCCTGACAGGATCTGCAAGATGCCATTGTAAGCCTTCTGGCTGGCCGTCTCGTCAACATATGCGGCGACCTTCCAATTCCCTTCGCACATGCGACCGGGGATATCGATCAGCAATGCGACGTTGAGCCCCGCAAGGCTTTCCCCTTCGAAATGCCCGTCTTCGATCTGAAGCGCGAACCACGTCTGGCAATACCCGTAAGTCGGCGGGTGCTTGCCCAGGGAAATGCCACATGGGCACACCACTTCGCATGAGCAGTTCATGAACAATTCGCCCTTGATCGCCCATTCGGTCGGCGTCATCTGGCGGCGCCCCGGATTGGGCATCCGGCTGTCGATCCGCTGCGAGACAGGCAGCCTGTCGGCATCTGGTTTGCGTTTCACCGCCATGTGTTATCCTCCCGTTAGTCCCGTAATGAAGGGCCAGCCCGCCACAAGGCCCGCGCCCGCGATCAGGGCAAAGCCCATTGGTTTGGTGACATAATGCCCGACCTGCGGCAGCTTCTCCACCACCATGAAAAGCGTGGCCAGCCCCATCCAGGCCAGGTTCATCACCCCGCCCGCAAATCCCAGCACCATGAAGCCCCAGCAGCACCCGACGCAAAACGCGCCCAACCCCAGCCCCATGCGCAATCCACCCGCAAACCCCGTGCGCCAATGGCCAAGGAAATACATCATCGGGCTGTGACAGACGCCGTGGCAGATTTCCTTGGTCCGGGTGAACTGAAACAGGCCCACCGCCAGCAAAAGCGCGACCGCAAACCACCGGGACCGCGCAATGCCCAGCATGTCGATCACACCGCCGAAAAGCAGTGAAAGCTGCACCCCGGCAATGAGCGCTGCAAAGGCAACCCACATGATCGAATAGCCCGCCAGAACGCCCAGCCACCCCGCCCGAGAGCCGTTCGCGGATACGATCAGGTCTTCATAAGCGCGCAGCGTCGGCACCATCGTCGGCAGCATCATCGCCGCCATCATCGCGGCCCACATCGCAAACAAGGGTCCGAAATTCGCCATGGGCATGTACATCGGCATGCGCGGGTTCATCCAGCGCATCCGCTCGCCCATTTCACCCGGCCGACCCAGCAGGTCGACGTCCATGTCCATGGCCATCAGGTACATCATTGCCCAGGCCGCAAGGACCAGCGCAAAAAACATCAGCCACAAAGAGGATCGCAGGACAGGGTTCATGAAGTGGTCCGACTCAGTAGTTGCGAAACTAATGTCAGACATTTAAGCTTCGGGCAAATCCTAATTGTAAGACATATGCAACTTGATCCCTCCAGTACCGCTGATCTTTCCGCCCAGATTGCCACCGCCATCCGCGATGCGATCATTTCCGGCCAGTTGATCGTGGATCAACGCCTGCCGTCCGAGGCGGAATTGTCAGATACCTTCAACGTCTCCCGGCCCACAGTGCGCGAAGCGTTGAAGCGGCTGGCCGCACAGTCGCTGATCCGCACACAGCGTGGGGCGACGGGCGGTGCCTTTGTGAACCGCATCAGCTTTGAAGAAGCCTACAGCCAGCAGATCACCACCTCGACCCTGCTCTTGAGCATGAATGCCGTCAGCTTCGAGACAGCGCTGGAGGCGCGCTATGCGCTTGAGCGGGCCTGCGCGCCCCTGGCCGCCACCCGGCGCACGGCGGATCATCTGGCCGCGATGCGCGCCGAAATTCACCGTCAGGGCCAACCCGGCCTCACGGATGAGGCGTTTTGCGCTTCCGATGTGGCATTTCACCGGGCGTTGGTCGATGCGGCGGGCAATCCCGTGCTCAGCTATCAATTGGCCGGTGCGGTGGAGGCGATGCAGCCCCTGATGAACATGATCACCTTCACCGCCCGCGACCGGGCACAGATCGTCGCGCTGCATGGTGCCATTGCCGACGCGGTTGAGCAGCAGGATGCGCCGGGCACCCGGAAGGGCCTGCACGCGCTGGAAGAAGAAACGCGCAATCTGGGCCGTGATGTCCTAGCCAAGCGGGCCGCGCGGGACAAGACCAACTAGCGCTGCGGACGACAGCAGAACTGAGGTCCACCGGCGAAAACACCCTGAAGTCCACGGCAGAAGGCAACTTATACCACCGCGCCGTTGTCAGACATCCCAAGCAGCCCGCTGTCAGATACGCATCAATTCAATTGAAACGCCACGCAGGCTATCCTATATTAGCGGTGTCCTTCGGGACTATGGACATAAACGCGCTCGTCATAAGCGGATCGGACCCGGGGGCGGTACCCGGCGGCTCCACCAATATCCTTCATTTGGGGATCATGGGGCCGAAACAGGATCGACGAACGTCTAAAGGGGTTAGCTTTGTCTCGGTGAGATACCACCGTTATCGGTTCAAAACGTACAATTGCAAATGACAATCGTGCACCAGTAGCGATGGCCGCGTAAGCGACCGGAGAGACTGAAAATTAAGTCCTAGGGCCTTGCAGTTCTAGGCGGGGTTCGCAGGCACCTGGCAACAGAAGCCTGCATTTTTCTTTCCCCTTTACAGGTAAGTGCTAGATGAAGCTCGTCCACTCCACGCTTGCGGCCCTGCTGCTGGGCACCCCTTCATTTGCCGAGGACAGAATGCTGAACCTGACACCCGATTGGGAATATGTCGCCGACCGGGTGATGGGCGGCGTGTCCTCCGGGCAGATCAGCGCGGAGGTCGTGGAAGGCCAGGATGCGACGCGGCTGACCGGGGATGTCTCGCTCGATAACAATGGGGGGTTCGTGCAGATGGCCTTTGATCTGCAACCCGATGGCAGCGCATTTGATGCCAGTGCCTTCGAAGGGGTCGAGATCAGCGTTTTCGGCAATGGCGAAGCCTATGATCTGCGTCTGCGCACAGATCAATTGACCCGTCCGTGGCAATCCTTCCGTACCGATTTCAATGCACCACCAGAGTGGACCACCCTGCGCATTCCCTTCGACACCTTTCAGTCGCACAAGACCGATGCCACCTTCGACCCCGCACGCCTGCGCCGCATTGGCATTCTGGCCATCGGGCGGGAGTTCAGCGCCGACGTCAGCGTCGCACGGATTGCGCTTTACTGATCTGTCGCGCTTGACACGGCGGCGTTCAGATGCACCCTTGGACACATGGGGATGACCGCGAACGCCCCGTGAGGCGCCAGCCAGAGGTTCGCATGTTTCCAACACAAAGGACGCATGCCATGGCAGCCCCGAACGAGATGACCCCCGCCCAACTTCTGCGTCTGATCGGCACGCCGGAATGCCCGGTGATCGTCGATATTTCGATTGATCCGGATTTCGCGGACGATCCCTTCCTGATCCCCGGTGCCTTTCGGCATCCACATACCGATCGGTCCGGTCTGATCGCCAGACTGGACCAGCGCCCCTGCGTGATCACCTGTCAACAGGGCATCAAGCTGAGCCAGGGGATGACGGCCCTCCTGCGTCTGGAAGGTATCCCGGCCGAATACCTGCAAGGCGGCAATTTCGCGTGGCGGGACCATCCGGACGCCCCGCGCGTGCCCGCAAAGGCCCTGCCCGGCCTCGTGGAGGGAGGCACCCTTTGGGTGACGCGTCACCGCCCCAAGATCGACCGTATTGCATGCCCGTGGCTGATCCGGCGCTTTGTGGATGCAGCGGCGCGGTTCCTCTATGTCTCTCCTGCTGAGGTCATGGGCGTCGCGGACCGCTACGATGCGATCCCTTTCGACATTGACGGCGCTGATTTCAGCCATCGTGGCGACCATTGCACCTTTGACAGCATGCTGGACGCTTTTAATCTGCGGACAGGAGCGCTTGACCGCCTTGCAGCTGTTGTGCGCGCGGCAGACACAAATGCGCATGATGACTGCCCGCAGGCGGCGGGATTATTGGCCCTGTCGGTCGGCCTGTCGCGGCAATACCGCGATGACAGCGCCCAGCTGGACGCCGGGATGCAGATGTATGATGCGCTCTACCGTTGGGCGCGGGATGGGGCGAATGAGACACACGGCGCGCCCGGAGGTCCGCTGTGACCGCACCGGGCTGGCCGGAGATGACCCGCATCTTCGGACGCATCGGTTTGTTGTCATTTGGCGGCCCCGCCGCCCAGATAGCCCTGATGCACAAGGAATTGGTGGAAGAACGCCCCTGGCTGAGCGAACAGAGCTATCTGCGTGCGCTGAGCCTGTGCATGCTGCTACCCGGGCCAGAAGCGATGCAACTGGCCACCTACGCAGGCTGGCGCCTGCGCGGTGTCGCCGGTGGTGTGTTGGCCGGGCTGCTGTTTGTCGTTCCCGGCGCGCTGGTGATCGCACTGCTGGCGCTGGGGTATGCCTATCTGGGGCAGTTGCCGCTGGTGCAGGCGGCATTCGCGGGGATCAAGGCGGCGGTCATTGTCGTGGTGTTTCAGGCGCTGCGCAAGGTTGCGGGCAAGGCGCTGGCAGGATGGCAGGGCTGGGCCCTTGCGGGCCTCTCGTTTGTGGCCTTGTTTTTCTTTGGCCTGCCCTTTCCGCTGATCATCCTTGCTGCCGGGATCTGGGGCATGCTGACGGGTGCAGGGCCGCAAACTGCGCCGCCGCTTGGGGATGTCGCAACTACACCCGGTCACAGCCTGCGCACCCTTGCGATCTGGGGCGGCCTTTGGGTGGCACCGCTGCTGATGCTTTGGGGTTTGGGGCAGGATTTCCTGCTGCAACTGGGATTGTTCTTTTCCAAACTGGCCGTGGTCACCTTTGGCGGGGCCTATGCGGTGCTGGCCTATATGACGCAGACGGTAGTGCAGGATTACGGTTGGATCACGACCGCCCAGATGATCGACGCGCTGGGGCTTGCCGAAACCACGCCGGGGCCGCTTATTCTGGTCACGGAGTTCGTCGCTTTGCTGGCCGGTTTTGCGCAAGCGGGTATTGCCGGGGCCATTGCGGCGGGCCTTGTCGCCCTGTGGGTGACGTTTACGCCGTGCTTTTTGTGGATATTCCTTGCCGGCCCCTATTTGGAGCGGATCAGCGCGCAACCGCGCCTGTCAGGTGCCTTGCAGGCGATTACAGCCGCAGTTGTGGGCGTGATCGCCAATCTGTCGATCTGGTTTGCCTTGCATGTCCTGTTCACTGACGTGCAGCCCGCGCGCTTTCTGGCGGTGCCTGCCCCGACGCTTTCCAGCTTTGATGCGATTGCGGCCGCGCTGACGTGTGCTGCGGCTGTTCTGATGCTGGCGCTGCGGCGCGGTTTTGTGCAGACCATG
This sequence comes from Sulfitobacter rhodophyticola, assembly GCF_041281685.2. Lineage (GTDB taxonomy): Bacteria > Pseudomonadota > Alphaproteobacteria > Rhodobacterales > Rhodobacteraceae > Sulfitobacter. Next base: position 3,681,378 of record NZ_CP166251.2, read on the forward strand.
GCCATTCTGGCTGTTGTCGCCACCATTGCCGGATTGCTGTAAGCGCCCCCTTTCCCTCCGCCGCAAATGGGGTATGGTGAGAGGTGGGGGAGCGACCGGAGACGCACATGAGCCGCGACATCGACTACGGCAATCTCATGCACGAAGCCATGCGGGGTCTGATCCGCAAGGTGCTTCTGGACGTGGCGGATCGGGGATTACCCGGCAACCACCATTTCTTCATCACGTTCGACACATCGCACCCCGATGCGGAACTGGCCGATTGGCTTTCAGATCGGTATCCCGGCGAAATGACCGTGGTGATGCAGCACTGGTATGACGGTCTTGAGGTGACGGAGGATGGGTTTTCGGTCACGCTGAACTTTGGCGATGCGCCAGAGCCGCTTTATATCCCCTATGATGCCATTCGCACTTTTGTGGACCCATCCGTGGAATTCGGCCTGCGGTTTGAACAGCAGGATGGCGACGACACGGACGAAGAAACGATCGTCGAAGCCCCGGTGGAGCAGGTTTCCGAAGAACCCGCCACGCTGGAAGCAACCGAAGAGGCCAAACCGGCCGAAATCGTCTCTCTGGACAGTTTCCGCAAATAGCGCCCGCTGTTACGCCCAAAGATTGCACCCGCCGTGCCCCGGCGCTACACCCTGAGGCGAAACAACCCTTCAGGAGCGCCCCATGGCCGATACCCGCACCGAAACCGACAGCTTTGGCCCTCTCGAAGTTCCAGCCGACAAATACTGGGGCGCGCAGACGCAGCGGTCGATCATGAACTTCCCCATCGGGTGGGAACGCCAGCCCGTGGCGATCATCCGCGCGCTGGGGGTGATCAAGAAGGCCTGTGCAACCGTGAACCTTGGCTTCGGCGATCTGGACGCCGCACTCGCCCCGGCAATTCAGCAGGCGGCACAGGAAGTCATCGACGGCAAGTTCGACGATCATTTCCCGCTGGTGGTCTGGCAGACGGGCTCGGGCACACAGTCCAACATGAATGCAAATGAGGTGATCTCGAACCGTGCGATTGAGATTTTGGGTGGCGAACTGGCTTCAAAAACGCCGGTCCACCCCAACGATCATTGCAACATGGGGCAGTCATCAAACGACACCTTCCCCACGGCGATGCATGTGGGCATCGGCATGATGGCGCGTGATACGCTGTTGCCCGGTCTGCGCAAGTTGCAGGCGGCGCTGGCGGCCAAGTCGGAAGAATTCAAGGACATCATCAAGATCGGCCGGACCCACACGCAGGACGCCACGCCCTTGACGCTGGGTCAGGAATTTGGCGGCTACGCCCACCAGATGACCAAGGCGATTGAACGCGTCGAGGCCTGCCTGCCCGACATCTATGAACTGGCACAGGGCGGCACCGCCGTGGGCACCGGGCTGAACACACGCAAAGGATTTGCGGAGAAAGTGGCGGCGGAGATTGCAGCGATCACCGACCTGCCCTTTGTCACCGCGCCCAACAAGTTTGAGGCTTTGGCGGCGCATGACGCGATGGTCATGTTCTCGGGCGCGCTGAAGGCCACCGCCGCGTCCATGTTCAAGATTGCCAACGACATGCGTTTGCTGGGGTCCGGTCCCCGGTCGGGTTTGGGGGAGTTGATCCTACCGGAGAACGAGCCGGGATCGTCCATTATGCCGGGCAAGGTCAACCCGACGCAGGCCGAAGCGCTGACCATGGTCTGCGCGCATGTGATGGGCAACGATGCCGCCGTGGGAATGGCCGGATCGCAGGGGCATTTCGAGCTGAACGTCTACAACCCGATGATGAGCTATAATGTCATGCAGTCCATGCAGCTTTTGGGTGATGCAGCGGGGTCGTTCACGGACAACATGGTCGTGGGCACGCAGGCTAATGAAGAACGGATCGACAAGCTGATGAAGGAAAGCCTGATGCTGGTCACAGCACTTGCCCCGACCATTGGCTATGACAACGCCACCAAGGTCGCCAAAACCGCGCACAAGAACGGCACAACCCTGAAGGAAGAGGCGATAGCGCTGGGGTTTGTGGATGCGGAGACCTTTGACAAGGTGGTGCGGCCTGAGCAGATGATCGGACCGAAATGAGCGCGCCCATCAACCTCAACAAAGTGAAGAAAGAGCGTAACCGCGCGTCGCGCAAGGCGCGCGCAGACGAAAACGCTGTGGCCTTCGGGCAGACGAAGGCGCAGAAAAAGGCGCTGAAAGCACGGGCCGAGCAGATTGCGCGCAACCTGGAAGCGCACAAACGCGAGACATGAGCGGACGGCCCGTCAAACACTCTGTCACGCTCAAAGGGCATCGCACGTCGGTATCGCTTGAGGACGAATTCTGGACCGAATTCCGCGCGTTGGCGACGGAAAAGAACATGGCCATCAATGCCTTGGTGGCCGAAATTGATGCAGAGCGCGGCATGGATTTAGGCTTGGCCTCGGCGATCCGGCTTTATGTGCTGCGGGCGTTAAAGGAACGTTTACCTTGATTTAGGTACAGTGCGGCACATGCGATTTTCGGCTTCACCCCTATCCGCTCATGAATGGATCACCGCCCTATTCAGCTCGCGCGCAGCTGCAAAAGGAGGGGTCATTCGTCGCAACAAGCGTGACATTGAGCGCTACGTCGGCATGCTTGAGTTCGAAGACGAACTGCGCCGACGCGGGTTTCGTGCCGTAGAGAACGCCGGACAATTGATAATTTTCTGCAATCAAGAACCGGTCCGAAAAGTCGTGTAGTCGTTTTCTTTGAAAGAAAACGGTCGGAAATTTTCAAAATTTCCGAGACCTCACGCCACCGACGCGCTGTAAATCTTGTCGATGTTCCCGCCAAGTGCTGCCTGGAACTCCGCATCGCTCATCTTAACATTCAACCCTTCGGTCAACGCCCTTGAAAAGCTCGCGATCATCTTGGCATTGCGCGCCAACCGGGCCGATGCTTCATCCGTTGAATAGCCCCCCGACAACGCCACGACCCGCAGCACATTGGGGTGCGCCGACACATCGTCATAAAGTCCTACAGTCTCCGGCAGTGTCAGCTTCAGCATCACCGGTTGATCTGGCGCCAGTGTATCAAGATGGCGTGCCAGGGTTGCTGCCAGCAGCGTTTCAGCAGCACCTTTGCTGGCCGACTGGATGTTGACTTCGGGCTCGATGATCGGGACCAGTCCTGCCGCACAGACCTGCCGCGCCACATCGAATTGCTGCGCCACGACCGCCTCGATCCCCGCTTCGTTCGCCGCATGGATGACCGACCGTTCCTTTGTCCCGAAAATACCCTTGTCCACCGCCCGCGACAGCAACGCTGCCAGATCGGGCATCGGTTTCATCAGCTGGACATCTTGCGCTTCGTTCTCAAGGCCCTTGTCGATCTTCAGGAAAGGTACGACACCCCTGTCCTGCCACAACAGGTCCACCACAGGCTTCCCGTCGATCTCCGCATCCATCGTGCGCTCGAACAGGATCGCACCGATCACCTTGTCGGAGGTGAAATCATCCGCAAGGATGATGCGCGCCCGCATCTCGTGCATCTTGGCGAACATCTCGTCCTCGCCGTTGTAATCGCCCGGCTCGACACCGTAAAGACCAAGCGCCTTGGGGGTGGAGCCGCCTGATTGATCCAGTGCTGCGATAAACCCCTGCCCGGTTTCAATCTGCGCGCGTTGTGCGTCGTTTATGGCCATCTTGCCCTACCCCTGCTGCCTGATTCCAATGTGTCGCCGTTCTACGCCAAACACGCCGCCGATGGTAGTCGGGTCTCAGCGCCGTTCTACCCGCAGGGTGATGCCGTTTGCTGATCTCACCGTCAGATGTGCAACGGGAACCGGCACGGCCCCTTCGACCGGCACCACGCGAAAGTCCCGCAGCAGGCGCGACAGGATCAAGGGCCCTTCGATCATCGCAAAACCCGCGCCCGGACAGACCCGCGGCCCGGCGGAGAACGGAATGAACGCGTCGCGCATGCAGGTCTTGCCATTTTCGGTCTGCCACCGTCCGGGATCAAAGCCATCCGGGTTGTCCCACAGCCGCGTATGCCGGTGCAGATGCCAGGGGCTGAGCACAAGCTGCGCGCCCTTGGGGGCGGTGCGGTCACGGAACCGCTCCGGGCATTGGGCCTCGCGCACCATCATCGGCACCGGCGGATAAAGCCGCAGCGCCTCGCGGAACACGTCGCGGCTCAGCCGCAGCTTCGACATCACCGCGAAATCCTCAGCCTCAAGGACCTGCGCCTCTGCGGCCAGACGGTCCTGCCAATCAGGAAAGATCGCCATCAGGTACAAGGTCCACGCCAGCGCAGAGGCGCTTGTTTCATGCCCAGCCAGAAAGAAGATCGCGACCTGGTCCACCATTTCTTCTGCGGTAAAACATTCGCCCGTTTCAGGATCGGGCGTGGTCATGATCTTGGTTGCCAGATCAGCCGGTGCGGTGCCGGCATCGATCTTTTGTTGGCGGGCCTCCGTCAAATCGGCGATCAACCGACGGATATGCACTGCGGCGGATTTCGTGTCCTTGCGAAAAAACCGCGGCATCCAGCGCGGCAGGGGCACAAACGCGCCAAGGTTCAACAAGGGCTGCGTGCGTTGATAGGATTTGAAGGCCTCGAAAACCGCATTGGCCTGCGGTGCCTCAATAGGGATGGAGAACAAGGTGCGAAAGATGACATCGGCGGCCACATGGCTGCACAGCGGTTCGACGTCCTGCGGCAGATCGCCCGTCTCCCCCAGCCGCTGCGCGGCCGCCTCTGCGGCCTGCCACATGGCCGGAAAGGTTTCGCGCAGGCGTCCCCCTTCGAAGGCAGGATCGATGATGCGCCGCTGACGTTTCCACGTCTCGCCGTTGGTCAGGAATACCGAGTTTCCCAGCAGCGGGCGTAGCCCTTCGCTGATCCTGTCGGATTTGGGAAAATCATCGGGACGATCCTTCAGCAATGTCTTTACCAGCGCGGGCTGGTTCATCAGGAAGCTGCGAAAGAACGGTGTGCGGAACTCAGCCATCCATGCGCGGTACAGCCGTTCCGGTTGCGCAGAAAGAATGTCCCGCCGAAAGAGCCGCATGTACTGCCAAAGTGATACCTTGTCGGGGCGGCTGGCGGGTTTGGGCGGCTGCGTCATGCGGCGCGGGAGGTGAACTTGTTCACCGGCCGTTCGATACGCGATCTGGATGGCGCGCGGTCCGCATAGCGCCGGGCAAGCGGCAGCGGACCCGCGGTAATGCGAAAGTAGTCATAATCGCCGGGACGGTCGAAGGCGCAAAGATACTGGAAATGAAGCCGGAAAAAGCGCCAGCGCAGCTCTTTCCAGCGCGCGGGGCTCAGTGTCTGGGTAAAAGCGGCAGAAAAGACCAAAGGCCAGCGCTTGTCAGCAGGTGCCGCCCCGGACACCGACACCGGATCACACAGCGCAAAGGCGCAGCCGTCGCCGGGGGCGGTGACATCCACCCAGGTCAGCGCATCGCTTGCCGACAGGTAATGCAGATCAGCGCGCAACCGGTGCGCGTCCGGCAGGAAGGACACCATCGGCACCACCTGCCCCAGTGACAGGAACGCCAATGGCGGCCCGCCTGCGGGCACCTTGCCCGTGCGCAGCAGATCAGCCAGAACCGACACGCCAAGATGCGCACCGGAGGAATGGCCCACCACAAGCACCTCGTCCACGTCCGTGGCCAATGCCGCCGCGATGGCGTCACCGAATTCAGCCATCCGCGCTTCAAGCTGAGGCGGATTGGCACCACGCGATGCGGCGGAATAGGCGTAATCATGCATCAGGTAGTAGGCAAAGAATTTCCCATCGCGGGACTTGAACCAGCGCAGCAAGGCAACGCATGCAGCCGCACCAAGAACCGCGCCAAAGGCCGTGGCAAACACGCCCAGCACAGGCCCCAACAACGCATCTGTCACCGCAAGCACCACACCCGCGACCAAAAGGGCAAGGGCAAGCTGCACCAGCAACATCCCGATGGGATAAAGCGCCGCGATCACCGGCCCCTTTCGCAGCCGCATCAGCCGCCACAGCGCACCGGTGCCGATGTAGACCCACGCGGTGCGGATCAGTTGCACATAGGTTGCGGGGATCGAGGTGCTCATGCTGTCGCGCACGATATCGGACCAGATCAGGACGTCTACATCAGCCTCGACCGCTGCGCCGTCCATCTGCGCATCGACGTGCCAGCCGTAATGTGCGCCCTTTGGCTTTGCCTTCAGCGCGATGTCGTAGCCGGAAATCGCTGCTTGCGCGGTGCTTTCCTTGCGATAAAGCTCCCGGTAGCGGCGCGGATGAATGGGATCATAGCCGGGGATGTAGAACACCCGGCGTCGTCTCACCTGATCCTGATCTGTCCTGCTCATTGCGCCCTCAATCCACGCGGCGATTGCGGGCAATCTACCGGTTTTTCCGGGCAAGAGTAAGGCGCAGTGGTGGCGCGCCGGGGTCAGCCGAAGGTGGCCAGAACCGGAAAGGCTTCAAGAAGCCAGAACGCAAAGGCGGAAAACGCTCCCGTCACCATCGCAAGCCCCACGGCAATCAGCAAACCGCCCATGATCCGTTCGATCAGCTTCATGTGTCGCTTGATGCGGTTCATCACACCCATCGCACGGGTGATGAACATCGCCGCCAGCAGGAATGGAATGCCCAGCCCCGCGGCATACACCCCCAAAAGCAGCGTGCCCTTTGACACCGATGCTTCGGTCGCCGCAAGCGACAGGATCGCACCCAACTGCGGGCCAATGCAGGGCGTCCAGCCAAAGGCAAATGCAAGGCCGAGCACGTAAGCCCCGAAGCTTGATCCGCCCTTGTCGCCTGCGTCAAGACGGGCTTCCTGATCCAGAAACGGAATGCGGAAAAGGCCGACGAAATGCAGGCCGAAAACAATGATCACCACACCTGAGATTTGGGCGAAAAGCACCTGATTTTGCAGAAAAAACATGCCGAACGCCGAGGCCGTGAAACCCAGGATCAAAAAGACCGTGCTCAACCCCATCACGAAGAATAGCGCGGCAACCACTGCCTTGCGGCGCGCCGCACTTTCGCTGGAGATATCGCCAAGGGACACACCGCTCATGTAAGCCAGATAGGGCGGCACGATGGGCAGCACACACGGCGACAGAAAGCTGAGAACGCCTGCGACAAGCGCAATCATCATGGCCGGCAGTAGGCTGGCATCGATCAGGTCAAATCCAAACATGTCTCACACCTAGCGGTGATTTGTGTGAACGTCACGCGACAGGTGGTCACAAGGCTGTGGACGCGGTGTAACAACTGGCCTATCTCGCTGCGTATGACCGATACCGAACTTGATGCCACCGGGCTGCTGTGCCCCTTGCCCGTGCTGAAACTGCGTAAACGATTGGGCGCGCTGGACGCAGGCGCGATCCTGACGTTGCGCGCCGACGATCCCGCTGCCATCGTTGATGTGCCTCATTTCTGCGCGGAAGCCGGGCACGATCTGGTGGAGACGCGGGAAGACGGCGCGGCGCAACTCTATGTCGTGCGCAAGGGCACCCGGCAAAGATAGGATTCCCGCAACCGCTTGTTTCAATAGAAAAAGGCAGGCCCTAGTGGACCTGCCTTTTCGTATTTTGGAGAGATGCGGCAGTTATTTTCCGCCCAGTGACCACCAGCCCCGACGCTTTGGCTTCTTTTCAACCGGCGCTGCAGGCTGCTCAGCGGCTGCCTCAACCGGTTCCGGGATCGGTTCGGGTGTCGGCTCTGGCGCAGGGGGTTCCGGCGTATCGTTCACCTTTTCCTCCGCCGGTTTGGCCTTCTTGGCGCGGGTGCGTTTGGGCTTGGGCTTTTCCTCCGCTTCGGCGTCTTTTGCGGGCGCATCTTCTGCTGCCACTTCTTCCGCGGGTGCCTCTTCCTTCGGGGACGCGTCGGCCTTGGGCTTGCGCGTCCTGGTCCGCTTGGGTTTGGGCTTCTCCTCCGCCGTGTCCTGCGCATCTTCTTGCGGCGCAGGCGTATCGGTCTTGGTATCCGTATCTGCCGCTGCTTCCGCCTCTACCTCGGCCTTGGGCTTGCGTGATCGGCTGCGGCGGGTCGGCTTGGGCGTGTCTTCGGCCCCGGCATCCCCGTCGGATTTGGCGTCCGCATCGGACTTGGCATCCGCGTCAGACGCCTTTTCGCCCGCATCGGATGACGCATCCTGATCCGCGGCATCGCTCTTTTGATCGCCGTCCTGACCTTCGCCAGCCCCACGGCCCCGACCACGGCCCCGACGGCGGCGACGGCGGCGCTTGGGCTTGCCTTCGCCGTCCTCGCCGTTGCCATTGTCCTGGCGCTGATCATCCACCGGTGCATCGTCTTCCGCAGCGGCGCTTTCGCTCTCGTCCTCGTCGATCTGATCCATCAGCGACGTATCGACAGAAACAACATGCGACACGGCTTGCACCACGTTGCGTGTGGCCGTCTTGAACTTCTCCAGCGAAAAATCGGGGCTGACCAGATGCGGCTCCCCTTCAATCCGCACGGACAGGCCATAGCGCGCTTCGATCTGGGCGATGTGTTCGCGCTTCTGGTTCATCAGGAAATTGGCAATGCCCACCGGTGCCTTGATCAGCACCTCACGGGACCGACGGCGGGTGCCTTCTTCCTCGATCTGGCGCAGGATCGACAGGGCAAGGTTGTCATCCGACCGGATCAGGCCGGTGCCGTGACACGCTTGACAGGGCTGTGTCGTCGCCTCGATCATGCCGGGGCGCAGGCGCTGGCGCGACATTTCCATCAGGCCAAAGCCTGAGATGCGGCCCACCTGAATGCGCGCGCGGTCGGTCTTGAGCTTGTCCTTCATCCGTTTTTCAACGGCGATGTTGTTCTTGCGTTCGTCCATGTCGATGAAATCGATCACGATCAGGCCCGCAAGGTCGCGCAGCCGCAATTGCCGCGCCACTTCTTCGGCAGCTTCAAGGTTGGTCTTTGTCGCCGTCTGCTCGATCGAACCCTCCTTGGTCGCCCGGCCCGAGTTCACGTCGATGGCCACAAGCGCTTCGGTCACGCCGATCACGATGTAGCCGCCGGAGGGCAGCTGCACCGTCGGATTGAACATGCCCGACAGATAGCTTTCGACCTGATAGCGCGCAAAGAGCGGCAACGATTCCTCGTAGCGTTTCACGTTCTTGGCGTGGGACGGCATGATCATCTTCATGAAGTCCTTGGCGATGCGGTAGCCGCGCTCGCCCTCCACGAACACCTCGTCGATCTCGCGGTTATAGAGGTCACGGATGGACCGTTTGATCAGGTCGCCTTCTTCGTAGATCTTGGCGGGCGCGATGGACTTCAGCGTCAGTTCGCGGATCTGCTCCCACAGGCGCTGGAGGTATTCGTAATCGCGCTTGATTTCGGCCTTGGTGCGCTTGGCCCCGGCGGTGCGCACAATCAGGCCCGCGCCTTGCGGCACCTTGATCTCCTGCGCGATGTCCTTGAGCTTTTTGCGGTCGGCGGCGTTGGTAATCTTGCGGGAGATTCCGCCCCCGCGCGCGGTATTGGGCATCAGCACGCAGTAGCGTCCCGCCAGCGACAGGTACGTGGTCAGCGCGGCACCCTTGTTGCCACGTTCTTCCTTGACGACCTGCACCAGCAGGATCTGCCGGACCTTGATGACTTCCTGGATCTTGTAGCGGCGGGCGCGGGGTTTGCGCACCGGGCGGATGTCTTCGATATCGTCATCATCCGCAACGGACTCGATTGTTTCGTCCTTATCGGCGGCATTGGTGGCGTCGTTGTCATCGCCATCATCACTGTCGTCATCGCTGTCGTCAGCCTCGGGCGTTTCCACCGGCGTCTCGCCCACCCGTTCCATCGGAGAGGAGGCTTCATCTTCGGGTACGCTGACCTCGTTGGTGTCGTCGCCGTCGGTATCGACGGTTTCCATCCCCTCCACGTCGGACGTGGCAACGGCATCCCCCGTCGCTGTTTCCTCCGCCTTGGCCTTGGAACGCCCGCGCGAACGCGACCGGCGCTTGGGCTTGGGTTCCTCATCGTCCTTGGCGGCCTGTGCTTCGGCATAGGCGCGCTCTTCCTCCAGCAGGGCCTGACGGTCCGCTACGGGGATCTGGTAGTAGTCCGGGTGGATTTCAGAGAACGCGAGGAAACCGTGGCGGTTCCCACCGTAGTCGACAAAGGCCGCCTGCAGGGACGGCTCGACCCGGGTTACCTTGGCGAGATAGATGTTGCCAGCAAGCTGGCGTTTGTTTTCCGATTCAAAGTCGAATTCCTCAACCTTGTTTCCGTCAACCACGACCACGCGCGTTTCCTCAGCGTGGGTGGCATCGATAAGCATTTTCTTAGGCATAAACTCACTATGCACAACGCGCGCGCGCCTGACGGCCCCGGTGGGGCCGCAGGCTGCGCGGTGTGACTTGTCATGGCGATAGGCGACGGCGCAGGGACGGGGCCGAAATCGGCCTCTGGTCGTCTGCTCATGGCGTCTGCGCGCGTCATCGCGGTTTTTCTCCGACACGGGTCAGGCATTTGCCCTGCCGCATCCATTGTTAGCTGCGGTGCCTTTGCGGGCGATTACCCCAGGACCGTCAGCGGTTCGTCGGCCAGTGCGGCCCAATCGGTCTGATACCCCTGACAGTGCAGGTTGCATCAGCGAAACTCTCACGGGGCGGTATACACGCATGACGCGAAACACACCCGTCCTTCCAATTAAGATGTTTCGAGGCCAAATGACAATGGGCAATCGTTTCGCAACACCCACAAACCATTCTTTCCGCCCTCGCTTGACAACATCCGTTGCCCTAAAGACAGTGCGGCGGGGCTGCCGGGGGTGGTCCGTTTCGCATCTGCCACGCTGTTGCGAACGATCAGATCAAAAGACAAGACCACAAGGAAAATCCCATGCCTGCCCTTCTGCGACCTGCCCTTCTGCGACCTGCCCTGTGCCTGCCATTTCTGGCTTTGGCCGCTTGCGATGAACTTGCTGTCGCCAACGATCCCGTAGCCCTCGCGGAGTTGCGGGGTTCGAAAAGCTGCATCGCGGCCGTCGAAAAACAGGCCGACGTCAGCGGCGCGGTCGTGGATACCACGGTGCCGATCGTCGAATTGAACCGCTACGTGATCAGGACGGCCTCTGGCACGCCCTGGACCTGCATCACCGATGATAACGGTAAAGCGTTGGAACTGGTTGAAAATCGAACAGGTTGACGGCCTGACGTGCGTTCAGAGGTAATCCGAGCGCTGCAAGCCATACTTGGCCATCTTTTCGTTCAACGTCCGGCGCGGCAGGCAAAGTTCATCCATGACGCTGGCGATGGAGCCCTTGTGGCGGCGCATGGTGTTGTCGATCAGCATGCGTTCAAACGCCTCGACGTATTCTTTCAGCGGCTTGCCTTCGGTGGTCATCACCGGCTGCATCTCATCGTGATCGCTCATCAAAAGGGACGCAATCGTGCCGGAACCGCGCCGCGACTGCAGCACGGCACGTTCGGCCACGTTGATCAACTGGCGCACGTTACCGGGCCATGGGGCCTGCAACAATTGTGCGGCTTCCTGCGCACTGACCTGCGGCGCTTCGCATCCGTATTCGTCCGCGAACTGATCGCTGAGCCGGGTGAACAGCGTCAGGATGTCCTCGCCGCGCTGGCGCAGCGGGGGAACCGTGATGCGCAGGGCGGCCAGACGGTAGAACAGGTCGGAGCGCAACGCGTCTTCCGACGTGCGGCCCGCTTCCTGAAGGTTCGATATGGCAACGATCCGAGTCTCTGCCGGGGTGCCCTGTTCGTTGATCATGCTGAGCAGGCGCGCTTGCAGGGTCTCTGACAGCGCTTCGACGTCTTCCAGCACCAATGTGCCGCCGCGCGCTTCCTCGACTGCGGGCAATTGCGCGTCTTCAGGTTGCATCGGGCCGAACAGCCGCTTGCTAAGCGCCTCTTCCTCCATTGCCGCACAGGAGATCAGGACGAATTTCTTGCCAGCGCGGCTGCCAACAGCGTGCAGCGCATGGGCTACCAGCGTCTTGCCGGTCCCGGTTTCTCCGTCGATCAGGACATGACCGTCGGCCTGCCCCAGGTCAAGAATATCCTCGCGCAGGCGCTCCATCACCGGGCTTTGGCCGATGAGCTTTTTCATCAGCTGGCCCCCATCGCTCAACTCACGGCGCAGGGCGCGGTTATCCATCACCAGACGGCGCGCGAGGGTCGCCTTCTTGGCAAGCTCGCTCATCCTGTCGGGATTAAATGGCTTTTCGAGGAAATCGAAGGCACCCACGCGCATCGCTTCCACCGCCATCGGCACATCGCCGTGCCCAGTGATCATGATCACTGGCAAGGCTGAATCGCTGCCCATCAGCTTTTTCAGGAACTGCATCCCGTCCATACCCGGCATCTTGATGTCCGAAATGACGATCCCCGGATACTCCGGCCCCAGCGTCTTCAGCGCGTCTTCTGCGCTGCCGAACGTCTCGGTGTCATACCCTGACAGCGCGAGCCATTGGGAGATCGACTGCCGCATGTCCTGTTCGTCATCGACGATCGCAATCTTCATTGCCTGTGCCATATCCGTTTACTCCGCCGCTTCGATGCTTGTCTCGGAACCCATGATGGGCAATTGCATTTCAAAGACCGCGCCGCCGTTCTGGCCATTCCGCGCGGTCAATCTTCCACCTAGGTCATTTACGATGCCGGACGAGATGGCAAGGCCCAGACCAACACCGTCGCCAGGCTGCTTGGTAGTGTAAAAAGGCTCAAACAGCTGATCGAGGTTCTCAATCCCGGGCCCGTTGTCACGCACCGTCAGCGTCGCGGTCTCTCCCGCGGACAGGATGATTTCGACCTTGGGCATACGTTGGGATTTGATGGCGTCCAGCGCATTGCGCAAAAGGTTCACCATCACCTGTTCGATGCGCATCCGGTCGCCCATGACAACGACGGGTTCGTCAGGCAGTATCCGGATGATCTCCACCTGCCGCTGGCGCAACTGCGGCTCCATCATCGATAGGCTCGATGCCAGCGCAGAAGCCATATCCACAGGGGAAAACGCCTCCTGACCCTTGCGGGCATAGGACTTTAGCTGCCGGGTGATCGCGCCCATCCGCTCAATCAGATCATCGATGCGGCCGAAGGACGAAAGCGCCTCATCGGGCCGATTGCGTTTGAGCAGCAGACCGGCACCGGCCAGATAGGTTTTCATCGCCGCAAGGGGCTGGTTCAATTCGTGGCTGACTGCCGCTGACATCTCTCCCAGGGCCGCCAGCTTGCTGGATTGCTCAAGCGTCTGTTCGGCCACGGCAAGCGTTTCCTGCACGCGCTTCCGCTCGGCAATTTCCCGCTGCAGCGCTGCGTTCAATGCGCGGAGTTTGGCCGACTCGCGCTGGAATATCGCCAGCCGGCCCGCGGTGCGGCGGCTGAGGAAATAGAAGGCCAGCGCCAGCAATATCGCAAACGCCATGACTTCCAGCGCCAAAACCGCGTTAACCCGTTCGCGCACAGAGGCATAGGTGGTGTAACTGGTCATGCGCCAGCCGCGAAACGGGATCTTGTTTTCAAGCCGCATCACCCCTTCGCCCTGCAGATAGGCATCGGGCGGCAAAGCAGTCCAATCGGCAGTGGCCTTGATCGCGCGTTCAATCGCGCTTTGCGGCGTGTGGCTGGCCAGTGCTTCGGTTTCGGTCAGCCCGCGCCAGAGCGGCGTTGTCGCGAGGACAATTTCACCGGTGCTGTTGGTCACGATGACCGCATCAGAGATACCGGCCCAGGCGCGTTCGAACTTTTGCAGATCGACCTCGACCGCAATCACACCCAGCGTTGCCCCAGCATTCTGGATGCGCCGGGAATAGACAAAGCGGTATCCGCCGCCCTCCACTTTGATGCTGCTGAAGATCGTCGCGGCATTCCGAATGGCATCCACGAAATAGGGTTCGGATTTATGCCCCGATCCCAACCGATTGCGGTCTGTGGCGGCAACGGTACGCCCGTCCACGTCAAACAGCATCAGCGACGCCGCGCCGATTTCATCCACGAAGGAGATCAGGCGCTGTGTGGACAGCGAATAATTTGCCGTCTCCAGCGCCGAAATGAGTTCCGGATCGCGCGACAGAAGCTGCGGGACAATCGCGTTCTGGCGCAACTCCGCCATCAGGTTGCCGCTGTACAGGGCAATCCGTAGTTCGGCCCGGTTTCGCGTGCTTTCGGTAAATCGGTCCGTCAGCAACCGGTTGGTCACCGAAATGGTGATGATCGCAAGCGACATCAGCAGCGCAATCGCCAGACGCACCCGCCAGGAGACGGTCAACAGCTGCTTTTTCTCTGTTTCTGCGACGCTCATGTGCGCAATCTACGCCGCGTGCGGTCTTCGCTCAAGTCACGCTGTCGCCAGCGCACCGACCAATGCGCGGAAGAGCGCCGCACCGTCGGTGCCTCCGTGGCCAATGTCCGCCGCCCGTTCGGGATGCGGCATCATGCCAAGGACGCGGCGGTTTTCAGACAGGATACCCGCGATATCAGCCTGTGCGCCGTTGGGATTGTCTTCGTAGGTGAACGCAATCCGGTCATCGCCCTGAAGCCGCTTGATCGTGTCAGTATCGGCAAAGTAATTGCCATCGTGGTGGGCAATCGGAATATCGATCACATCGCCGGCGTTATACCCTTCGGTAAAGGCAGAGTTGGAGGTTTCAACCTTCAATCCGACGGTCTTGCAGATGTATTTCAGCCTCGCATTGCGCAACAGCGCGCCAGGCAGCAGGCCCGTTTCGGTCAGCACCTGAAATCCGTTGCAGATGCCAAGCACATATCCGCCCCGCGCCGCATGGGCCTTCACGGCCCCGCAAATGTTGGATTGCGCGGCAATCGCGCCGCAGCGCAGGTAATCGCCATAGGAAAAGCCGCCCGGAATGCCCACGACATCGACATTGCCCGGCAGGGCGCTGTCCTTGTGCCAGACCATCTCGACCTGTGCACCGGCGGCGCGAAAGGCCACGGCAAGGTCCCGGTCGCAATTGGAGCCGGGGAAGACGACAACCGCGGCGCGCATCAGCCCATCTCCACCGAATAGGATTCGATCACCGTATTCGCCAGCAGCTTTTCGCACATGCGGGTCACGTCATCCTCTGTCGCGCCGTCCGCGAGGTCCAGTTCGATCACCTTGCCCTGTCGCACGCCGTTCACGCCGTCAAAACCAAGCGCGCCCAAGGCATGTCGCACCGCTTCGCCCTGGGGGTCCAGAACCCCGTTCTTCAGCATCACATGCACCCTTGCTTTCATGGCGCGTCCCCTTTTGAGAAGATCAGTTAATCAATGTCGGTTTGGTAATCGGTGTCGATGTCTTGGGCATCACACCCAGCCGCTTGGCCACTTCGGTATACGCATCCGTAAGCGAGCCGAGATCGCGGCGGAAGACGTCCTTGTCCAGCTTTTGCCCGGTTTCAATGTCCCACAGGCGGCAACTGTCGGGGCTGATCTCATCGGCCACGATCAAGCGCTGGAAATCACCGTCATAGATGCGGCCGATCTCAATCTTGAAATCCACCAGACGAATGCCGACGGCCATCATCACACCGGACATGAAATCGTTCACCCTGAGCGCGAGGCTCAGAATGTCTTCCATGTCCTGCTGGCTGGCCCAGCCAAAAGCGGCGATATGTTCTTCGGTGACCAGCGGGTCGCCCAGGCTGTCGTCCTTGTAGCAGTATTCGACAATCGGGCGCGGCAGCTGCGTGCCTTCCTCGATCCCAAGCCGTTTGGACATGGTGCCTGCCGCATAGTTGCGCACGATGACTTCCAGTGGAATGATTTCGCACTGGCGGACAAGTTGTTCGCGCATGTTCAGCCGCTTGATGAAATGCGTCGGCACGCCAATCTGGTTCAACCCGGTCATGAAATATTCGGACAACCGGTTGTTGAGCACCCCCTTGCCTTCGATGACGTCCTTTTTCTGGGCGTTGAAGGCCGTGGCATCGTCCTTGAAGTATTGCACGATGGTCCCCGGCTCCGGCCCTTCATACAGAACCTTTGCCTTGCCTTCGTAGATCTTCTTGCGGCGGGCCATATGCGTCCTCTCACCAAAGGCCCCTCTGGACGGTCCTGGGGGCGTTTGCGCCCCTCTTAGTCCAACCCCCCTATCCCTGCAAGCGCGCTGCGTCGGCTTATGCCCCTTGTGGCGGGCCGTGAGGACACGCATATTGAAACCAGAACGACATCAGCATGAGGACCCCGCCGATGACCACCTTTAACGACCGCGAAAACGCCTTTGAAAACAAGTACGCCCACGACGCCGAGATGCAATTCAAGGCAGAAGCACGCCGCAACAGGCTGTTGGGGCTCTGGGCGGCTGAGTTGTTGGGCAAAACCGGCGAGGATGCTGCTGACTACGCCAAGGAAGTGATAAAATCCGATTTTGAGGAAGCCGGCGACGAAGACGTGTACCGCAAAGTGTCCGGCGATCTGGGCGACAAGGCGGACGAAGCCACGATCCGCAGCCAGATGAAGACGCTGATGGCACAGGCCAAGGCGCAGATTATGGAAGAACACGACTGATCCTTCAGATTGTGAACGCAGGCTCATAATCAAGATGAAGATTATGAGCTTGCCTGATATAGTACCGTGTGGAATATCCTGAACCGCACTATTTCGCGGGGCTGCCATGACAGATACTTTCACCACCCTTCTGGCCGACAAAGGGGTGCTGCTGGCCGATGGTGCGACCGGAACCAATCTGTTCAACATGGGTCTGATGTCGGGCGACGCGCCCGAATTCTGGAACACCGAAGACCCAGACAAGATCCTGACGCTCTATCGCGGTGCGGTGAACGCGGGTAGCGATCTTTTCCTGACCAACAGCTTTGGTGCCAACGCCTCCCGTCTCAAGCTGCACGACGCCGCCAAGCGCGCCCATGAACTCAGCCGTGTCGCGGCTGAACTGGGTCGCGAAGTGGCCGATACGGCAGGTCGCAAGGTCGTCGTGGCAGGGTCCGTCGGACCTACGGGCGAGATCATGGAGCCTGTCGGAACGCTGAGCCATGCGCTTGCGGTCGAGATGTTTCACGAAACCGCCGACGGCCTGAAAGAAGGTGGTGCCGATATCGGCTGGCTGGAGACGATCAGCGCGCCCGAGGAATACCGCGCGGCGGCCGAAGGGTTCGCGCGCGCAGGTCTTCCATGGTGCGGCACCATGAGCTTTGACACCGCCGGACGGACCATGATGGGCCTGACGTCGGAGGGCATGGTCGAGATGGTTGCGGAACTGGACGCGCCGCCACTGGCCTACGGGGCAAACTGCGGCACCGGCGCGTCGGATTTACTGCGCACCATGCTGGGCATGGCGGCCAAGGAAACCGCCCTGCCCCTGATTGCCAAGGGCAACGCGGGCATTCCGAAATACGTGGACGGCCATATTCATTACGATGGCACGCCCGACCTGATGGCGACCTATGCGGTCATGGCGCGCAATTGCGGCGCCGCGATCATCGGCGGCTGTTGTGGTACGATGCCGGAACACCTTGAGAAAATGCGCGAGGCGCTGGATACGCAGCCGCGCGGCAGCGCCCCGGAACTGGCGGAAATCGAAGCGGCCTTGGGTGGGTTTTCCTCCGCCAATGACGGTACAGGCGATGACGCGGCCCCGGCGCGCACGCCACGTCGCGGGGGCAGACGCCGCCGCGCCTAGAACAGCGACATCTGCTGTCCCGGCAGCTGTGGCGCGCGAAACAGGTCACAGCGCATCGGCGCAGCAGAGGTTTTTAGACCCAACCGCTTGACCGCAACCTTGAACCGCTGCGCCACCATTTCCGCGTAAGGCCCCTCCCCGCGCATCCGCTTGTGCCACGTCGCATCATAAAGCTTGCCGCCGTGCATTTCGCGCAGCCGCGCCAGCACCCGCGCCGCCCGGTCCGGAAAATGCTGTTCCAGCCACGCCTCGACCAGTCCGGCCACCTCCTGCGGCAACCGCAGCATGATCCAACTGGCGTGCTGCGCCCCCGCGTCCCGCCCCGCCTCAAGGATCGCCTCAAGTTCCGGATCGCTCAGCGCGGGCACCATGGGGGAGGCCATGACGCGCACCGGCACTCCCGCTGCCGCAAGCCGTTCAATCGTGCGCAGGCGGCGTGCGGGCGCGGGCGCGCGCGGCTCCATCAGGCGCGACAGTTTCGGATCAAGCGTGGTCACCGAAATGCCCACGCGCACCAGGCCCTGCGCTGCCATGTCGCGCAAGATATCCATGTCCCGCTCAATCAGGCTGCCCTTGGTGACAATCGCCACCGGATGCCTCGCATCCGCCAGAACCTCCAAACAGGCGCGGACAATTTCATGCTCTTTCTCAATGGGTTGATAGGGATCGGTGTTGGTCCCGATGGCAATGGGCGCAACCTTGTAGGACGGCGCGGCAAGCTCCCTTTTCAGGACCTCCGGCGCCTCGGGTCGTGCAACCAGCTGCGTTTCGAAATCAAGGCCCGGTGAAAGGCCGAGGTAGGCATGGCTGGGCCGCGCAAAGCAATAGACGCAGCCATGCTCGCATCCGCGATAAGGATTGATCGACCGATCGAAGGGCAGATCGGGCGACCTGTTGTAGGTGATCATGCTGCGCGGCCGCTCGATGCTGGTCTGCGTGCGCAGGACCGGCAGCGGTGCGTCCGCCGCCGCCCACCCGTCATCGGCAACCTCCCGGCGCAGCCGCTCAAACCGGCCCGCATGATTGCTGTCCGTCCCCCGTCCCCGCAATTTGTACAGGCGTGCCGCTTGGTCCATCACAGATGAATAGAACAAATAATGAACATGAACAATATGATTGTCTTAATCCCTTGTGGCTAAGTGTATATTCGTCCCGAACCCCTGTGGCAAAAGCGTCGCGCTTTGCGCAGGCGGTGTCGCAATTTGCGCGTCATTATGCGCTTTTTCGTGACATCTATGCGGTCAGGACCAACGCTGCGGTCACGAGCAAGAGGAATACACATGTCGGACGACGACGAAATTATCCTGGCAGACCTGGACGACGAAGAACTTGTCCAACAGATGTTCGATGATCTCTACGACGGTCTCAAGGAAGAGATCGAGGAAGGCGTGAACATCCTGCTTGAGCGGAAATGGGAACCCTACAGGATCCTGACCGAAGCGCTTGTGGGCGGGATGACCATTGTGGGTGCGGATTTCCGCGACGGGATCCTTTTCGTGCCCGAAGTGCTGCTGGCCGCCAATGCGATGAAGGGTGGCATGGCCATTCTCAAGCCGCTTCTGGCCGAAACCGGTGCGCCACGCGTGGGCAAGATGGTCATCGGCACCGTCAAGGGCGACATCCATGACATCGGCAAGAACCTTGTCGGCATGATGATGGAAGGTGCCGGGTTCGAAGTGGTCGATCTGGGCATCAACAACCCGGTCGAAACCTATCTGGAGGCCATCGAAAACGAAGGCCCCGACATTCTGGGCATGTCCGCCCTGCTGACCACGACCATGCCCTATATGAAAGTCGTCATCGACACGATGGTCGAACAAGGCATCCGTGATGATTACATCGTTCTGGTTGGCGGCGCGCCGCTGAACGAGGAATTTGGCAAGGCCATTGGTGCCGACGCCTATTGCCGTGACGCCGCAGTGGCGGTCGAGACGGCGAAGGAATGGATGGCCCGCAAACACAACACCGCCAAATCGGCCTGAGAGCGGCGATGCGCGTGACCCATGGCCCTGCCTTCCGGCGGGGCCTTTTTTGTGTACGCAACTCCCCCTATCTTGGGATATGTCAGGAGGAAACGATGCCCAAAGCCAGATTTGCCCTTATCCTGCTCAGCGTGTTAATTGCCGCTGGTGCAACAGTCTGGCTGCTTAGCCTTGGTGGCCCTGGCTTGATGGTTGCCGCCCTGCCCGCCTTCCTGATCGCGGCCTTCGCGATCCGGTATCTGGGCAAATGATCCCCTCCGACGCCTCGCTGACCGAAGACGGCCTGCCGTTGGACGACAAGCAGGGGCGTATCCTGCTGATTGCCTGCGGCGCGCTGGCGCGTGAAATACTCGACCTCAAGGCGCTCAACGGCTGGGACCATCTTGACCTGACCTGCCTGCCCGCGAAATACCACCTCTACCCCGACAAGATCACCGCTGAGGTGCGCGCGAGCGTGGTCAAACACCGCGATGCCTACGCCGATATCTTCGTGGTCTACGCGGACTGCGGCACCGGTGGCCTGCTCCAACAAGCTTGTGACGACCTTGGTGTGAAGATGATCGCGGGGCCCCACTGCTACAGCTTTTTCGAAGGCCATGACGTTTTCGCCGCCAAAGCAGAGGAAGAATTCACCAGCTTCTACCTGACCGACTTTCTGGTCCGCCAGTTCGACGCCTTCGTGTGGAAACCCATGGGGCTGGACCGCCATCCTGACCTGCGCGACATGTATTTCGGTAATTATGAAAAACTGGTCTATCAGGCGCAGACCGATGACCCGGCGCTGACAGAAAAAGCGCGTGACTGCGCAGCCCGGCTCGGCCTTGCTTTTGAACGGCGTTTCACCGGATACGGGGACCTGAAAACCGCACTATCCGCCTTGTGAGACCTTTGCGAGGGTACGCCACGACACCTCGCAGCTTCCAAATGGTTAAAAAAACCAATCCGCAACAGCCGCCAAATACGTAGCCTCTGAATATCACGCGGTCTGCGCTGCGGTTTCCTTGATCCGCTCGATCATCGCCCGCAACCCGTTGGAACGCTGAGCTGACAGATGATCGTTCAACCCAAGCCGCGCCATTTCGGAACGGGCATCCACCGTCAGCACCTCCGCTGGGGACAAGCCATTGTAAAGCTTTCTCAATACAGCAATCAGGCCGGATACGATCATCGCATCGCTCGCCCCGTCAAAATGAAGCTTGCCCCCGTCGAATTGCGCATGCAGCCACACCTGTGACGCACAGCCATCCACCTTGGTCGCGGGCACGCGCAACGCTTCGGGCAAAGGCTCCATATCCTTGCCCTGATCGATCACATGACGATAGCGGTCTTCCCAATCCTCAAGGAACTCAAAATCCTCCACAAGTTCTTCGAATGCAGCGCTGGCCATCGTGTTGGTCCTTTCAATCGTCTTCCTCGCAGAGGTAGGGGCGTCCCCCCCAAAGGTCCAGCCCCTTCCCAAGTCAGAACGGATGGGGTAACCACGTAAAAAAGCATGAATTCCCGAAGGCAGAGCGCATGAGCAAGACCCTTTCCCTTTTGTTGGCCGCAACCCTGACGCTAAGCGCCTGCGGTGCGATCCGAGACAGCCGGGTGAACCCGTTCAACTGGTTCGGGCAATCGCGCGCGGTTGCGGTGGAACCCAGGGAACAGACCAACCCGCTCATTCCGACACGCAGCGGCCTTTTCGCCTCCTCCCGCGCCGAGGAAGAGGTTTATGCCGGGCGGCCCTTCGATCAGGTCACCGATCTGACGATTGAACGTATACCCGGCGGCGCCATCATCCGCGCCACGGGTCTTGCCGCGCGTCAGGGCATCTACGAAGTGCAGCTTACCCCCGCAAACGAGGACGAAGAAGCCGTCGAGGGCGTGCTGATCTATCGTCTGGAAGGGGTGCTGCCGGACCGGCGCACGAATGTCGGCACCACCCCGACCCGCGAAGTCATCGCGGCACGGCGCGTTACGGATCAGACCCTGCGCGGTGTGCGGGTGATCCGCGTGGAAGGACGACGCAACGCGCGGGAATCGCGGCGCTAGGATCCGCGTTCAGACCTCAACCACCTTTACGTCATTGCCAACCGCCGTAAGCGCGATCTTGCCTTCGCACAGGCGCAGCGCGTCTTCGCCGAACACTTCGCGCCGCCAGCCCTTGAGGGCCGGCAGGTCCCGCTGACCGGCGGCGATGCCGTCTAGGTCTGCCGCAGGCGCGATCAGCTTGGCTGCAACACCCGCCTGTTCGGTCTTGGCTTTCAAAAGAACCCGAAGCAAATCAGCCAGTGCCGGGTTAACCTGTATCCGGTCACGGCTGCGATCGGGTTCGGGCATGTCTTCAGGTTTGCATGCAAGACCGGCGGCCACCGCCTTGAGGATCCCATCGGCGATGTCACCCTTGCGCCCCTCCCGCAACAAAAGCCGCGCGCGGCCCAATTCATCAAGCGTCGTAGGTTTCAGCCCAGCCAGTTCGACCAGCGCGTCATCCTTGTAAACACGGTTGCGCGGCACATTGCGCGCTTGCGCGTATTCCTCCCGAAAGGCTGCCAGCTCCCGCACGATGGCCAGAAAGCGGGCGGAATGGGTCCGGGTCTTCACCCGTTTCCATGCATCGTTGGGCGCGGTGGTATAGGTGGCGGGATTGGTCAGGATTTCCAACTCCTCCTCCACCCAGCGCGCGCGACCGCTTTCTGCCAGCTTTTCGCTCAGGAATTCATAGATCTGGCGCAGATGGGTCACATCCGCCAAGGCGTAACGCTTTTGCGCGTCCGACAACGGGCGGCGGGACCAATCGGTGAAGCGGGACGTCTTGTCCACGCCAGTATGGCAGATCTTCCGCACGAGTGTTTCATAGCCCACCTGTTCCCCGAACCCGCAGACCATTGCGGCAACCTGGGTATCAAACAGCGGCTCGGGAAAGACGGCGTCATCGACAAAGAATATCTCAAGATCCTGACGGGCCGCGTGAAAGACCTTCACCACGGAGGTGTCGCGAAACAGCTTGTACAGCGGCGCCATGGAGATGCCATTGGCCAGCGGATCAACCAGCACCGCGTTGCTGTCGTCAGTCCCCGGCATGGCCAGCTGGACAAGGCAAAGCTTGGAATAATACGTCCGTTCCCGGAGGAATTCGGTATCGACGGTCACATAAGGATGCTTTGCCGCTTCTTCGCAATATGCCGAAAGGTCGGCCGTGGTGGTCAGGGTTCTCATAAACTCACTTTTTAGAAACAAGCGGCGGAACCCGCTGAAGTGCCCAGCGTTAAAGCAAAGCCGCGCGATTGACTAGATGCCGACACACACCACCGGGTCGATCAGCGGGGCAATTCAAGCAGACGCGTGTCACCTGCCGCGAAACGGCGCAAGACCGCCGGGTAAAGCTGGTGCTCAAGGACCAGAACCCGTGCCGCAAGCGCATCAGGCGTATCATCCGGCGCGATGGCAAGGCGGGCCTGTCCCAGGATCGGACCATCATCCAGCGCCGCCGTCACTTCGTGGACCGTGCACCCATGTGCGCTGTCCCCCGCCGCCAATGCCCGCGCATGGGTGTTAAGCCCCTTGTACTTGGGCAGGAGCGAGGGATGGATGTTGATCATGCGTCCCGCCCAGGCATCCGTGAACCCCGCCGTCAGCTTGCGCATGAAGCCCGCAAGGCAAATGATGTCCGGTTCATGTAGTTCGAGCGCTGCGCTTACGGCCGCCTCGAACGCCGCCCGATCCGTCCCGAATGGCCGGTGGTCCACGACGGCCGTCGCAATCCCCTGTGCCTTGGCCCAGGCGATGCCGCCCGCATCCGCATTGTTGGAAAACACCACGGCGGGCCGTGCCGGGTGATCACCGGTCATGTCCGCCACCAATGCGCGCATGTTCGATCCACCGCCCGAGATAAAGATGGCGACCCGTTTGGTCAAAGCAGGCTACCCTTGTAGGATACACCCGCCTGCCCCGTGATCGTGCCGATCTCGACCGCTGCATGGCCGTCACTGGCAAAGGCGTCCTGTGCAGCCGCGACCTGATCGGGGCGCACGACCGCGACCATCCCCATACCGGCGTTGAAGGTTTTCAGCATCTCTGCTTCCGCCATGCCGCCTTGTGCGGCCAGCCACTTGAAGACAGGCGGCAGTTCCCATGCGCCCAGATCAATCTCAGCGCCCAGCCCTTCGGGCAGGACACGGGGCAGGTTCTCGGTCAGTCCACCGCCCGTGATATGCGCCAGCGCGGACACGCAATCGCCCCGCAACGCGGCAACAGCGCCCCTGACGTAGAGCCGCGTCGGCGTCAGCAGCGCCGCACCCAATGTGCCGTCGCCCCAAGGACAGTCGTCTCCCCACCCCAATCCGCTGAGTTCAACGATCTTGCGCACCAGCGAATAGCCGTTGGAATGGACCCCGTCGCTGGGCAGACCCAGCAGGACATCGCCCCGCGCCACACCGCGCGGCAGTTCCGTGCCCCGTTCCATCGCCCCGACCGAGAAGCCCGCCAGATCGAAATCGCCTGCATCATACATGCCGGGCATTTCTGCCGTCTCTCCTCCGATCAGGGCGCAACCGGATCGCGCGCAGCCGTCCGCGATGCCTTCGATGATGGCCGTCGCCTGATCCAGCTCCAGTTTGCCTGTTGCAAAATAATCAAGGAAAAACAGCGGCTCAGCACCCTGACACACCAGATCATTGACGCACATGGCAACCAGATCAATGCCGATGCTGTCCACGTTGCCGGTATCAATGGCGATGCGCAGCTTGGTCCCCACGCCGTCGGTGGCGGCCACCAGAACCGGGTCCACGAAACCTGCCCCCTTGAGGTCAAAAAGCGCGCCAAAACCTCCCAGGCCGGCCATCACGCCGGGACGCGTGGTGCGTTTGGCGGCGGGTTTGATCCGCTCCACCAGCGCGTTGCCTGCGTCGATGTCCACCCCCGCCTCAGCATAGGTGATCCCATTCTTGGGTGAAGTCATGGCGCGCCCCCTTGCCTGCAACCTGATGCCGCTTGCGTTAGTGCATTGCGCGCCTGCGCGCAACGGTAAGGGTGCGCGCCCGCGCGCAACGGTAAGGGTGCGTGCCTGCGCGCGTTGCTAGAGGCGCGCGCCCAGTCGCGTTGGTAAGGGTGCGCGCCCGCGCGCAACGGTAAGGCTTGACCATCTCGCATACCTTGCATACCCGTTGGCCATGGCGGGCCTGTAGCTCAATTGGTTAGAGCAGAGCGCTCATAACGCTTTGGTTGCGGGTTCAAGTCCTGCCGGGCCTACCATACCTGCCTTGTCTTCATAGAAAATTAAGTAGAATCAACAGATCAGCTGGACAGCGGTCTGGGTTTCTCCTTGTCCCACCCCTGCATGGCTAGTTGCCCGATTTTGGACATGATTTTGACAAAGTTCTTGCAATCATTGGGATTTTCTGGCATCTTCTTTCGACCAAAGTTGTTTGGTGTTTTGATGAGTGTTTTGGTATCGGTACGGCTTGATGCGGTCGGCGTCCTGAGTTGGCGCAAGCATCCAACCTCCTGATACATCTGTGGTTTTGTGCCGCCGAAGCGTCTGCGCGCTATGCAGGCGTCGCCAAAGGGCTCAGCAGAACAGCTGGATATGGGGGCCGTCATGATCGGTATGCATGTCGCGAAGTTAGGCAAGGTAATTACCGTGGCTTTGGCCACGCTGGGGACCTGCGCCTGGGCCGCGACAAAGCCCCTTGATCCACTTGTTTTGCCCGAAGATCTGGCCAACCTCAGAATCGATGATCTGATCGTAAAGGACCCGCTTGGCTTTGACTGCATTCAGGACCAACACATCGATCTGGCGTTTCATGCGACGGGCAAAGGGGTCCGCATGCCGCGCACCTGCTTGCCTGAACCTTGCGTCAAAGCCTTGACGCCCTTCCAACTTGCAGCCCTGATTGGACGAAACCCGAACGAACAGGAGTGGGATCAGTATTTTGCCCGCTATGCCGATTTTTGTCGAAAGGAAGTGGTCGCTTTTGATGCTGAAGGCGCGGACACACCCGTTGATGTTTTGCCTGAGGCGGCGTTCTGGCTGCCGCTGCTGGCACAGCTCGGCACCAGCGGCGGCGGCAGTGGCGGCAGTGCAGTCAGTACTCCGATCCTTGGCGGAGGTGCAGCAAAGGGCGGGGGCGGTGCGACCCTTTTTGGCGGCGGCGGCAGCGGTAGCAGCGGCACTTCCAGCGGCGGCAGCCAGACGTCGCCCGCGACCGAGGTCCTGTCAGAAGAGGTTGGCGTACAACCGGTTCCCCTGCCCGCACCGATCTGGCTGATGCTGGCCACCTTGTGCGCCCTCGGCGGTCTGTCGCGATATCGCAGAACGGCCTGACAAGGTCTGACAATCACCCCCTGCGCAGTATCAGCGGGCGATTACGATATCGGCGCGCAGCCCTCCCAGCCGCGATGAAGTCCCCAACCGCAACACCCCGCCGTGCGCCCTTGCAATATCCGTGGCGATGGCCAGTCCCAGACCAACACCCCCGCCCTTGTCCTGATTGCGCGCCTTGTCCAGCCGGGTAAAGGGCTTTGCCGCTTCCAATCGCTGATCTTCGGGAATGCCGGGGCCATCATCCTCGACGCGGATGCGCAGGGTCTTGTCGGTCAGCATCACCGACACCTCTGCCTTCGCGCCATATCGCACTGCGTTGGAAATCAGATTGTCCACCGCACGGCGCAGCGCCATACGGCGCAGCAGCACCGTACCGGTCCCATCGCCCTCGGGTGGCAAAAGCCGGACATCCCTGCCCGCCCGCTGCGTTTCTTTGACGACCTGTTCAAGCAATGCATGCGGGTCAACCGGTTCAGGCTCGCCTTCCGACGCCCCTTTGGCAAAGCTGAGGAATTCGTCCAACATGCGTTGCAGGTCCTCCACGTCCTCCAGCAAGGGGGCCGCATCGTCTTCCTCCAGCATCGACAGGCCCAGACGCATCCGGGTCAGCGGGGTGCGCATGTCATGGCTGACCCCCGACAACATCAGGGTCCGCTGTTCGATCTGGCGCTCTATCCGGGCGCGCATGTCCACGAATGCGGCCCCCGCCGCGCGCACTTCGACCGCGCCTGCAGGCGCATAAGGGTCGTGACGCCCGCGGCCGAAGGCCTCTGCGGCACGCGCCAGCCGCTTGATCGGCCGAAGCTGGTTCCGCAAATAGATCGATGCGATCAGCGTCAGCACCACACCAAAGAACACTGTGTAAACAAAAAGCTGGTGCGGGTTGGAAGCGGACACCCGGCGGCGATGGAACGACAGCGCAACAGGCCCATCGGCGCGCTGCACATAGAGCTTAACGTTGCTGTCGTCGCGCAGATCCGCGACCTCGAACGCGGGCAGGTTTTCACGCATCACCCGGCTCATCACCCGGCCTGAATAATCGTACCAGACATACAGATCCCGGGGCGGCACGGCATCCGCAGCGACCGGTACGACCCCGATCATCAGGGCTTCCGGGATCGTGTCATCCTGCCCCATGCGGTCCAGAACAAGGTTGATCTCGCGCAGCATGCTCATGGTCATCTGGGTGGTCACACCTTCGAAATGACGCTGCGCGAAGACCACCGTGACGACCAGTTGCAATACCACCACCGGCAGCATCAGGATGAGCGCGGCACGGCCGTAGATGCCGCGCGGCACATAGCGTTTGAGCCAGGCAAAAAACATGGATAGACCCTAGGACACGCGACCCTGCTGCGAAAGGCCGAAACATGTTGCCCCCAGATGACTTTGATCCCCCCATCGGCAGGCCCATCACGCTGGAACCGGGGGTGCGGCGCATCACGGCGCCCAACCCGTCCCCGATGACCTACCGGGGCACCAATACCTATCTGGTGGGCACCCGCGGGCTTGCAGTGATCGATCCCGGTCCGGACAGCGACGCGCATCTTGACGCAATCCTCAAGGCGGTGACGCCGGATCAGCATGTCAGCCATATCCTTGTCACTCATACCCACCTTGACCATTCCCCCCTTGCGCGCTCCTTGGCTAAGGCAACTGGCGCGCCGATCCTTGCCTTCGGCGATGCCGCATCGGGACGGTCCGCAATCATGCAGGAACTGGCACAGGCGGGCGAGATCGGCGGCGGCGAAGGTATCGACACCACTTTTGCCCCCGATCAGCGCCTTGGCGATGGCGCGTGCATCGATGGGGACGGCTGGCAGCTTGAAGCGATCCACACGCCCGGTCATATCGGCAACCACCTCAGCTTTGCATGGGGTGATCTTTGCTTTACCGCCGATCACGTGATGGGCTGGGCCACCTCGCTCGTCTCCCCGCCCGACGGGGATCTGACGGACTTTATGGCCTCCTGCGCCCGCCTGACGGCACGGCCCTGGCGGGTTTTCTATCCCGGTCATGGCGCCCCCATCAGTGATCCCGCCGCACGGCTTGAAGGGCTGATCGCCCATCGCAACGCCCGCGAAGCGGCCATTCTGGAGGTGCTGCAGCAGGGGCCCGCCACGGCCGCCGACCTTGCCGCACAGATCTACACCGACACACCCGCCGCACTGCTGGGTGCCGCAAGCCGGAATGTCTTGTCGCATCTGGTTGATCTGACGGCCAAATCCCGCGTCAGTCCCCAAGGCCCCCTCGCCGCTGATGCGCTCTTTCAGCGCCAATAGGGCCGACGCCCTTAAAAATCACGAAATTGCCCCAAATACCCACTGGACGCGCAAAAACCCCCCTGCTATATCGCCCAAACCGTTCCGGCGTAGCTCAGCGGTAGAGCAGTTGACTGTTAATCAATTGGTCGTAGGTTCGATCCCTACCGCCGGAGCCACTTATTTAGCTAAGTATTTGATTTTACTGGATAATATCTGAAAATGGGTTCAAATCCTCTTTTTGGAGCCAAACTTCTCGCAACAAATCCCGCAACACTGCTTCAATCTTGTTCTATGCAAATCGGTGAAAAACGTTCTGAAGGAGCGTCTCGATATGTGCAGCAGATTTGTTAGCACCTACTTTGAGAGTATTCGGGTGGCCGCAGCCATTGCGAAGGCCGAGAGCCTTTTGCAACTCCTCCTTCGCGTTCTTGCCGATAACAGAGATTGCGGCAACTCTATCGAGAAACTCGGCTTCACCCATCTTGCCGAGGTCATCAGGCGATTTGGCGGCTTTCCACTTACCGTTTACCCGCTTTGCCTCAGTGTTGAATCCTGACAGGTGGTGTGAGTGGATGTGCTTGTGCAAGACGTCCATCGCGCCGAGCCAAGACATCACGATAGCCGAACGGTACAGTTCTGCCTCGTGACATTTGATCGCCTCCTCGACAAATTCCCGGGTTTCTGCATCGGTGATCTTGTCGAGATGTGCACGAAGGTCCGCGGCCACTTGCATGGCGGCGGGACTAATTTTCGAAACACCAAGATTTCTAAGGTGCATCTTTCCTGCTTCGGTCAACTCCCAACCGTTGGGAGCGCGAACGGCTCTTCCTTTGCTTGCGCCGAGAATCTGGGACTCGTTCCATTTCGTGGGCACCCTGAACCCCGCTTCTTTAGCGCGTTCACGAATTCCGGAAAGTTGGGTCGGTTCATCTAATGATGCGAGAACAAGTAATAGTTTGTCTTGGCGGGAAAGGTCGCGGTGCAGCCAGTCTTTCAGTTCATCCGATGCCAGCAACTTTTGCCTCAAGTTGTTTGCGTTCTGTCGCACTTAGGGAATAGGTATCTTTGGCACCTTGATTGATCCGCTTATTTTTTACGAGGGTTCCAAAACTCGCAGTCAAATTGTTGCTGTAGGTTTCCTTGTAGTAGGTAGTCGCATTCTTCATTTCAGCCAAAATCTCAGATCGAGTCGAAGAAGCATTGCCTTGAACAAGTTCAAGCTGGGCAATTGCGCAAATTACCAGATCCGCGCCTGAGTTAGAGTTAAGGTGAGCGGCAATAGTGTTTGTCGACAAGGAAAGGTTTTCGTTGCCCGAGTTTGGAGCGCCTACGTCTTCCTTCTCCGATTTGGCTACAGTCTGCGGCGCGGCTTCCTCTGGCGAACGCGCGACCAAGTCGCCCATGGCAACAAGCAACGCTTCTATACCGCCATCCAAAAACGCAGGATCGCCTTCATACTCGATTTCCATCGAGCCGACCTTTACCCGAATCTTGGCACCGTCCATCAAAAACCCCTACCATAAAGCGTCACAACCTAGTTCTACTACTAGATGTAGCGACCGACAACAATTTACTGTAAGTTTGACGGCGGAATGAACGAAAGACGTTCAGTCCCGCAACAAATCCCGCAACATTATTACCACCAAAACTGCGTAAGATATTGTTTTTATTCAATATTAATCTGAAGTAAACACCTACCGCCGGAGCCAATTTACCAAATATAGTCAACGTATTGACGCGTACGGCGGAGCCTTAGGCCCGCACACCCCCGATGGCAGATCGCCGCGACGCGTTCAGTCCCGCAGGACGCACCACACCCCGTCTTATGCCCGCAGGCGCGCACCTGCTGGATCAAAAGGCGGCTCTGCCAGCACCACGGCCTTGTGCGCCTGACCCAAAACCATGACGTCCACCTCGTCGCCTGCACTCACGTCCTTCACAAATCCAAGCGCCAAAGACTGGCCGACCGAATATCCATAGGCCCCCGAGGTCACGCGCCCGATGCCTTGACCGTCCTTGAATATCGGCTCTCCGCCCGAAGCGTCCGCATTAGATGCCTCAGTCTGCGCCGCGTCAAGCGAGAGGATCACCAACCTTTCGCGCGCCGCTTGCGCCATCGTGTCAGCAACGGCGGGTTTGTTGAGGAAATCCTTGTCCATCTTGCACAGCCGTGCCAGCCCGACTTCCTGCGGCCAGTACTCCGGCGAGTATTCCCGCCCCCAGGACCCATAGCCCTTCTCGATCCTGAGGGACATCAGCGCGCGCGATCCCACTGGACCGGCCCCCACTTCCTTTCCCGCGCCGACAAGCGCCGAAAAAAGCCGTCCCTGATCGGCTTCGTCGCAATGCAACTCCCAGCCCAGATCCCCCGTGAAGCTGACCCGCAGCGCAAGACAGCGCACGCCCGCAAGCTCCACCCAGGCGGATCGCATGAACGGGAAATCGGCTGTTGCAAGCGAGGTATTGGTCAGCCGCTGCAGCATCTCGCGCGCCTTTGGGCCGGCAACGTTGAAGCCACACATGGCGTCTGTTCTGCTTTCGAACGTGGTGCCTTGCGGCAGTGGATGCGCGGCAAAAAAACGCGTGTGATACCGCTCCGCCATGCCGGAACCAATGATCCAGAACTCCTCAGCGCCCAGCCGTGTCACGGTGAAGTCACCCGCGATCCCACCGTTCACGCCAATGAGCGGCGTCAGGCAAGATCGTCCAACCGCCACAGGCATGCGGTTGGCAAAGAGCCCGTTCAGCCAATCCTCCGCCCCCGGTCCCGCGCAGCGGTACTTGGCAAAGTTGGAGATGTCGATGATCCCCGCCTTGTCGCGCAGCATCCGGCATTCGGTGCCTACCTGATCCCACCAGCCCTGTCGGGTAAAACCTTCGGTTTCGTCCTCCGCCCCCACGGGGTAGCCGTAGTAGAGCGGATGTTCCCAGCCGTAATTCAACCCAAAGACCGCCCCCAGATCACGCTGCAGCTGATACGCAGGGCGCTTGCGCATGGGCCGACCCGCGCTGCGTTCCTCGTTCGGGAAGTGTATTTTGAAACGATTGGCATATTGGTCGCCCACCCGCGCCTTGGTAAAGGCCGCATCGGCCCAGGCGCCAAACCGCGCCACATCCCAGGCAAACATGTCATAGCGGCTTTCGCCCTTCACGATCCAGTCCGCCGCAAGCAGCCCCATGCCACCCGATTGGCTGAACCCCGGAATGATCCCGTTGCAGCAGAAGTAGTTGCCCAGTTCAGGCACCGGCCCAAAGAGCACATTCGAATCCGGTGACCAGATCATCGGCCCGTTGATCACCCGCTTGATGCCCGCGTCGCCCACTGCAGGCACCCGTCCAATCGCGCGCATCATGTTGTCCTCGATCCGCTCGAGGTCATCGGCAAAAAGCTCGTGTCCGAAGCCCTGGGGCGTGCCGTCCTCGGCCCAGAACCGCAGGTCTTTCTCATAGGCACCGACCAGAAGGCCCTTGCCCTCCTGACGCAGATAATATTCCCCGTCCCGATCCGCGACCGAGGGGAGCCGACGATCAAGCCCGGCGATCTCGGCAATGGTCTCGGTGACGAAGTACTGGTGTTCGGTGGGTTGCAGCGGCAGCGTCACACCCGCCAGCGCCGCGACCTCACGCCCCCAAAGCCCAGCGGCATTGACCACCCATTGCGTGGCAATATCGCCCTGCTGCGCGCGGACAATCCATGACCCATCCGGTTGCTGTTCGGTCCCCGTCACAGGGCAGAACCGGATGATCTCCGCACCGTTCTGCCGCGCACCGGCGGCATAGGCATTTGTGACACCCGACGGGTCCACATTGCCGCCGTTCTCCTCAAACATGATGCAGCGGATGCCATCGTAATCGACCAACGGATGCAGGGCCTCCGCCTCCGCCCGGGACACCTCCCGGAACGGCATGTCATAATATCTGGCCTTGGCGGCCTGCAGCCGCAACTGATGCTCCCGCGCTTCCGTCTGCGCCAGATAAAGGCTGCCGGGCTGGAACACCCCGCAGGATTGCCCGGTTTCAGCCTCCAGCGCGTTGTAAAGGTCCATCGTGTAGTTCTGGATGCGCGTGATGTTGTTGTTGTCGTGCAACCCATGAATGTTGGCCGCTGCATGCCAGGTGGACCCACTTGTCAATTCGTCCCGCTCCAGCAGGACAACGTCCGTCCATCCCAGTTTGGTCAGGTGGTACAGGATCGAGCATCCGATGACGCCGCCTCCGATAATGACGGCTTGGGCATGTGTGCGCATGGGATGGGTCCTGTTCAGATGGCTTTGCAGGCCATCTTGGCCCCTTCCACCACCCACAGATCACCCAATGACGACATTTTCGGTCGCAGTGATACAAACAGCGACAGAACCGCAGATGGCCACCGGTTTGCTTGATGCAAATCAATGCCGCAGGCGGGCGATCCGGCTAGGGTGACCGCATAGATCGGAGAAAACCCCATGTACAACAACATCCTTGTTCCCATCGCCCTTGATCATGAACACCCCTCCGGGCCCTCGCTCGACATTGCCAAGCGGCTGCTGAACGAAGGGGGTACCATCACCGCCCTGCACGTGATGGAGGAACTGCCTGCCTACGTCTTGCAACACATCGAACAGGGACAGCGGGACACACAGCGCGCCGACTTCGAGAAAGCGCTCAAGGCAGAAATCGCCGACGTTCCGAACGGAAAGGCGGCGCTTGTGATGGGGCATTCGGGCCGGACGATCCTTGATTACGCCGCCTCCCACGACAACGATTGCATCGTGATCGCATCCCACAGGCCGGGTTTGCAGGACTATCTGCTCGGCTCTACCGCGGCCCGCGTGGTGCGCCATGCCCAATGCGCGGTGCATGTGCTGCGCTAGGCCGCCAGCCCCGCCCGGGATCTTCCAAAGCGGCAAATCCTGTCGTTTTTGAACCAGCGCGCAAAGGGACAAATCGCAACTGTGGCCGCATATGAGAAAGGGAGAACGCCGCCACATGCAGACCACCACCCGAGTTGCGATCATCGGCGGCGGCGTTGTCGGTGCGTCGGTCCTTTATCACCTGACCAAGCTGGGCTGGTCGGATGTCCTGCTGCTGGAACGCTCTGAACTGACTTCCGGCTCCACCTGGCATGCGGCGGGCGGCTTTCACACGCTGAACGGCGACACCAACATGGCCGCGCTGCAGGGCTATACCATTCGTCTTTACAAGGAGTTGGAAGAAATCACCGGCATGTCCTGCGGGTTGCATCACGTGGGCGGCGTGACACTGGCCGACAATCAGGACCGCTTTGACATGCTGCTGGCCGAACGTGCGAAACACCGTTTCATGGGGTTGGACACAGAGATTGTCGGCCCCGAAGAGATCCGCAAGATCGCTCCGGTCACCAACACCGACGGCATCATCGGCGCGCTTTACGATCCGCTCGACGGTCATCTTGATCCATCAGGCACCACACACGCCTATGTACGCGCCGCGCGCATGGGCGGTGCCACGATCGAAACCCACTGCATGGTGACGGAAACCAACCAGCGCCCCGATGGTACATGGGACGTGGTCACCGACAAAGGCACCGTACACGCCGAACACGTGGTCAACGCCGGCGGCCTTTGGGCGCGCGAAGTGGGCGCGATGGCGGGCGTTTATTTCCCGCTCCACCCGATGGAGCATCAATATCTTGTCACCGAAAACGTGCCACTGGTCGAAGAAATGATGGCCGCGGGCCACGAACACCCCCACGTCATGGACCCCGCTGGCGAAAGCTATCTCCGCCAGGAGGGCAAGGGGCTGTGTATCGGTTTTTACGAACAAACCTGCCGCCCCTGGGCCGTTGACGGCACGCCATGGAGCTTTGGTCAGGACCTGCTGCAAGACGATTTCGACAAGATCGAGGACAGCATCAACTTCGCCTACAAACGCTTCCCCGACCTCGAACGGGCGGGCGTGAAAAACGTCATCCACGGCCCCTTCACCTTCGCCCCCGACGGCAATCCTCTGGTCGGCCCCGTCCCCGGCATGCGCAACTACTGGTCCGCCTGTGGTGTGATGGCAGGTTTCTCCCAAGGCGGCGGCGTTGGCCTGACCCTCGCCCAATGGATGATCGAGGGCGAACCCGAACGCGACGTAATGGCCATGGATGTCGCCCGGTTTGGCGACTGGATCACGCCCGGCTATACCCTGCCCAAAGTGATCGAGAACTACCAGAAACGCTTTTCCGTCGCCTACCCGAACGAAGAACTCCCCGCCGCGCGCCCGCACCGCACCACGCCGATGTACGACATATTCACCGCCATGGGAGCTGTCTGGGGCCAGCAATACGGCCTTGAGGTGCCCAACTATTTCGCCCAAGGCGATGAACCCACCTATGAAACCCCCTCCTTCCGACGCTCCGACGCCTTTGCCGCGACAGCGCGTGAAGTCAAAGCCGTCCGCAGCAGCGTCGGCATCAACGAGTTGCAGAACTTTGGCAAATATCGTGTCACCGGGCCAAAAGCCCGCCAATGGCTCGACAAAATCATGGCCGGGCGCATTCCCCAGCCCGGTCGCCTTTCGCTGACGCCCATGCTATCCCCAAAGGGCAAACTAATCGGTGATTTCACCGTTTCCTGTCTGACGGAAGACCACTTCCAACTCACCGCTTCCTACGGCAGCCAAGCCTACCACTTCCGCTGGCTCCAGCAACATCAAGAAGATGGCGTAAGTATCTGTAATATATCGGATCAACGCACCGGCTTTCAAATCGCAGGGCCCCGCGCCCGCGACGTGCTGGCCGCCTGCACCCGGACCGATATCTCCGACATGCGCTTCCTCGACGTGGCCCGCCTGACCGTGGGCCAAGCTGACTGTATCGTTCAGCGCGTCAGCTACACTGGCGATCTGGGGTTCGAGATTTACTGCGACCCCATGGACCAACGTCACCTCTGGCACACCCTTTGGACTGCGGGCCAGCCCCACGGCATGACCCCCTTCGGCATGCGCGCCATGATGTCCCTGCGCCTTGACCGGTTTTTCGGCTCCTGGATGTCCGAGTTTTCCCCTGACTATACCGCCGCTGAAACCGGCCTCGACCGTTTCATCAGCTTCAAGAAGAACACCGATTTCATCGGTCGCGCCGCCGCCGAAGCGGACCGCGCCACACCCCCCGACCGCGTGCTGGTCGCCTTCGAGGTGGACGCCGACGACGCAGACGTACACGGCTATGAGCCGATCTGGCTTGACGGCGCGGTCGTGGGCTTCTGCACGTCAGGCGGCTTCTCTCACCACGCGGGCAAATCCATCGCGTTAGGCTTCGTCCCTCGCGACCGCGCTGCCGATGGCCTGCAAGTCGCAATCGAAATCCTCGGGCAGATGCGCCCCGCCATCCTGATCTCAACCCCGCTCTTCGACCCAGAAGGCACCCTCATGCGTGGCTAAACCAATCCACAACCGCTAATCTGCCCGCATGACCCTGCCCGACCTGCCCATCCTGCTGCTTGCCGCCGGCGCCTCTGCCCGCATGCAAGGCCGCGACAAGCTGATGGAAGACGTGGACGGCCAGCCCCTCATCCGTCGACAGGCACAGTTGGCGCGGGCCGCGACCAGCGGCCCGGTGATCATCACGCTGCCGCCACCGCCCCACCCGCGCTACAGCGCATTGGAAGACCTTGAAATCCTCTGCCTGCCCGTTCCGGACGCGGCAACGGGCATCGCCGCCAGCATTCGCACCGGCGTTGCCGCCCTTCCGCCAGACACTCAACGCGCCATGATCTGCCTTGCCGACCTGCCTGATCTGACCACCGAAGACCTGATCACCGTCGCCCGGGCCGCACCGGATCAGGAACACTCCATCTGGCGCGGCGCAACCGCAGACGGAAGACCCGGCCACCCCATCGTCTTCGATCAGGTCCATTTCCCGGCGCTTGCAGCCCTGACAGGAGATCGGGGCGCGAGGAACATCATCAAGAGCTCAAAAACCGGTCTTATCCCCCTGCCCGGCACCCATGCCCTGAATGATCTGGACACGCCCGAAGACTGGGCCGCCTGGCGCGCGCGGCAATCCTGACCATCTCCCGACGCACTCCGCCCCCCTTCCAAATGGTTCAAAAAACCCGGGGGTGTGGGGGCTGGCCCCCACTGCTGCCTTGTGTGGGGGCTGGCCCCCACTGTTGCCTTGTGTGGGGGCTGGCCCCCACTGTTGCTTTGTGTGGGGGCTGGCCCCCACTGTTGCTTTGTGTGGGGGCTGACCCCCACTGTTGCCTTGTGTGGGGGCTGACCCCCACTGTTGCCTTGTGTGGGGGCTGACCCCCACTGTTGCCTTGTGTGGGGGCTGACCCCCACGGGCGCCCATTCAACGAATGCCCCCGCCTGCCTGACGCTCAACAGCGTGAGCACACCTTCAAACGCCACCACAGCAAAACCAAGGAAACGGAGTGGTTTCCCACTCCGTTTCCCGGTCTGCGCCTATTCAAAAACAGGGCAACAGCTGCATATTCGAGCGTGCGCCCCCGACCGCACGCCTCATTCTGCGCAAAGTTTACTTCGAAAGAAGTTTCGCCTCGTGCTTCTTGAGAGAACGCCGGGCGGACGTGTAACCGTCAATGCCCTGTTTCGTTGCAAGCTCCGGAAAGAGCTCCAGGATTTCGCCGCGCTGTGCGTCACCGATACCTGCCAGCGACATATCACCGGGCTGGAAGCTTTCCGTCCAGGTACCATCCGAAAGGATGACCTCGTGGTGATCGAACAGGATGTGGATGTAGGTCGTGTGGGAAACATCAACAACATCGATCCCTTCCATGTGTGTCAGGTGCTTTGCCGCGACCAGCACTTCGCGTTCTTCGAAGAACAGCGCCGTCTTGTCGTTGGCGATCAGCACCCGGTGGTTGGGTGACACCATCATGTCCCGTTCCGGCAGGTCATTGCCAAGCGCACCCTGACGGATCAGCACGGGTTTGAGGTGTGCGGCCTGCTCGAACTCCGCGCCGGTCATGCCCCGGGCACCGATCCAGCGAATTTCTTGCATACCGTTGTCGCGGGTGATGATCCGGTCGCCGACCTTCAGGTCTTCGACCAGACGCTCCCCCTTTGGGGTGGCAATCTTTGTGCCGGGCGTGAAACAGGGAATGACATTCTCGATCTCCTCGAACACCAGCGATCCTGCATCATTGCCGTCTTCGTCGAAGTAGTTGACGATGCCATCTTCCAGATCATCCGAGGTATAGGTCACCGCAAGGCTGCCGCCCGCAGGGGCAGAACCGCGCAGATCAAGCGTGTCGTTGTCCACAGGGCCTTCGCCGCCGTCGACTTCATCACCGGCGTTCACGTCCGAGAACGTATCTTCGCCCGCGTCGCCGAACAGAACGTCGTCGCCTTCGCCACCGCGAATATCGTCGTTGCCGTCACCCCCTTCGATGGTGTCATCACCCTGACCCCCCATCAAAAGATCGTCACCGGCACCACCATCGATCTGGTCGTCGTCGACCTGACCGTCAATGGTGTCGTCACCGGTACCCCCGAGCAGGAAGTCATCGTCGTCGGCACCAAAGATGACATCGTTGCCGGCACCCCCTTCGATGGTGTCGCGCCCATTGTCAGGGTTGCGATCGGGGGAGAACGGATTGTCCGCCGTGGGTTCGTCCGGAATGTCCAGCACATCAAGGCCAAGATCGGGATCGTTGCCGCCATAAAGCGTATCATCGCCCGCGCCGCCAAAGATGACGTCGTTGCCTTCACCACCCACGACACGGTCCGCGCCTTCGCCCGCATCGACGATATCATCGTCGATCCCTGCGTTGATCACATCCTCGCCGGTGCCGCCATCGATCGTGTCGCGGTCATCACCAGTGGAGATCGTGTCGTTCCCGGCACCGCCATCGACACTGTCCCGGTCGTCTTCGGGATCGGTGTCGGGGTCAAAGCCCAGCGTATCGGTCGCCGCTTCCGGGTACCCCAGATCAGGGGCCAGATCGCCGTTACCGGTGGTGATGTCGTCATCCCCTTCGCCACCCTGAACGGTATCGCTGCCCTGTCCGGCAATGACGGTATCATCACCGTCGCCCGCGCGGACAAAGTCGTCATCCCCTTCGGTTCCCGGCAGGATCGCATCACCGGCGTCAATCAGATCTCCGTCAGGATCACCAAGGTAATCCACATCGATCAGGTCACCGTCGTCGGTGCCATCGACAAATCCATCACGGACCGGGTCGGCCACGGTCACCGTATGGATCGCGCTATCGGTCAGACCCTCTTCATCGGCGATGGTATAGGCAATGGTCGCCGTGCCGGCAAAGCCCGCCGCAGGCGTAAATGTCACCGTGCCGTCGCCGTTGTTGACAAGCGTCCCCTGTTCCCCGGGCACCGTCGCTTCGATCACGCTCAGATCATCGCCATCCACATCGCTGTCATTGGCCAGCAGATCGACCGTGACCGCCGTCTCGAAGGGCGTCTCATCCGAATCATCCACCGCATCGGGCGCGTCGTTCACCGGTACGACATTGACCGCGACAGTCGCCGTGTCCTCGTTCCCGTCCGGGTCCTGCACGGTGTAGGAGATCGTGGTCGGCCCGTTGAAGTTCTCAGCTGGGGTAAAGACCAGACCCTCTGGCGTGATCTCAACCGTGCCATCGGGGCTTGTCGCTTCGGTGACGGTCAGCGGATCACCATCAGGGTCGCTGTCGTTGGCAAGCACATCCACTGTGACAGGCGTGTCTTCGTCCGTCTCGGCCGCATCATCTTCAGCAACTGGTGCGTCATCTACTGGAACAACCGTAATGGTATGAAGGGCGCTGTCCTGCAGACCCTCCGGGTCTTCGATCGTGTAAGAGATCGTCGCCTCTCCCGCAAAATCAGGCGCAGGCGTGAAGGTCACTGTGCCATCGCCGTTGTCGACCAGCGTGCCCTGTTCCGCAGGTACGGTCGCCGCAACAACGCTCATGGGATCGCCATCAACATCCGCATCATTGGCCAGCAGATCAACGGTGATCGCGGTATCTTCATCGGTGCTGTCGGCGTCATCGACGGCATCCGGCGCGTCGTTGATCGGGTTCACGATCACGCTGACGGTCGCCGTATCGGTGCCGCCGTTGCCGTCATCCACGCTATAGGTGATGGAGGTGTTGCCGTTGAAATTTTCCGCAGGTGTGAAAATCAGCGCGCCTTCGGGCGTGATTTCAACAGTGCCGTCGGGGCTTGTGGCCTCCGTCACGGTCAACACGTCGCCATTGGGATCCGTGTCGTTGTCGAGAACCGGAATGATGACGGCAGTATCTTCATCGGTCACCGCGCAATCATCGACCGCGTCGGGCGCACTGTTGTCTTCGAAGACCAGATTGTCGATCGCGCCGGAGCCGCTGAAGACCACTTCGAACCGGCTGGTGCCAGGCACATCGAACTGCACCGTGCTTTCGCCACCATCGCGGGTCGGGCCGATGAACTGTTCGTCGATGACGTTTCCTTCATCATCCAGGAAGCGCACATAGGTCCCCTCGCCGGAGGTTTCCTCGATATCTTTGAAGGTCAGCTTCTTGATGCGCACAGGGCCGTCGAAATCAAAGGCGATCGTGCCGCCGCACCAGTTGTCATCGGGATCGCTGCTGTCTCCATCCTCTGAAATGATCAGCAAACCACCCAGCGTGTCTGACGCCAGATCATTGTCACCCCCCGTGGGATTGGCGCTGTCGAATATCATTGCCTTGCCGGATCCACCGGTTGCGGAAATGGTCACACCTTCGTCGGCATATTCGGTATCGACAACGGTGCCTGCGGCAAATGCGTTGAAATCAAGTGTTCTGATCATTGGAAATACTCCTAAAGCTGGCTGCACGCGGCGCGCAGCGCGGCCGGCTTTGACATAGGTGCAATGGTAAGGCTGATGGGCGCGATGATGGGCGCCGGACACAGACAGGCGTGCGACGCCCTTGTCGGTGTTTGGCTCTGGTAATTCATCTCATCACTCCGATCATACTCGTTATACCGCGGGCGCATTGGCAGCAGGCCAAGACGACACGCATCTTCAACGCAAGTCAGATGGGAGAAGCCCAAAACGCAGGCAGCAGACGCCGAAGTCACCTTCGGTCCCCATGAATACGGTCGCAAACACCACGGCGCACACATGTCTCCCGCATCACTCCGATGCGCAAAAATGCGGTCGCCCCCATGACCTACAAACAATGCCCCCCAGTTGGGCAACATTAGAAATACCCAGCAGATTGCCTCAAACAAAGGGAAAAATGTCCAAAACTTGTCAGCATGTCGTCAAGATCATCACAACCCTGACATGCATGGCGGATCTGACCACCCGTATTTCGCATCTATTGTTTCCCGCCAATTGGCTCGAAAAACTTGCGTTTCCTCATTTTTATATGCGCTTAGTGCCTATCGCCAATTGAAGATCTGTCATCCAGAAAAGCAAATTGTTCGCTCGGCAGAAACAGTGCGCGCGCCGTTATCTTCGTCAAAATCTCGGCATGATTTTGCCTTAGTTAACAGAGTTGTGTTCTCAATCCGGAACCAATGACGCCGAAACGGGCTGACTGATGTTCGGTTTGATCGGCTTCCTGCCACATTTATGTCGAATCGAGTCGAATTCTCGCAAATCTGAAAACATCCACCCGCTCCGCCCGCGAAACCACCTCCAGACCGCAGAAAAATCCTGCATTGAAAAAGGGCCTGAAACCTCACCACCACGCGTGATGCTTGCCGCAGAAGACACGCATTGGTTCGCATGTGAACCTGTTGAACCATATTGACTGACCGATCAGTCAGGATATGCTCACCCCATGCAGCACGAAGCGTCTGTCCTGACACCTGCGCCGCCCACGGCCATCGAACGGATCATTTCCGCGGCTGAGGTCGCGTTCGCGGAACGCGGGTTCGATGGTGCCGGGATGAAAGCCATCTCGCGACGCGCCGAGGTCAGCCAGGCCTTGCTGCACTACCACTTCGGCAGCAAGGATCAGCTTTACACCGAGGTCGTGAAAAGACGCTCGAAGGTCATCAATGACGAACGCATCGCGATGCTGGCGCGGGTTGATCTCAAAGACCCCGATGCATTGGCGCATATCCTTGAAGCGCTGTTCCGCCCACCGCTGGGCCCTGCGGGAGGCGATCAGGCCTATACGCGCATCTTCGGCGGCCTCATCATTGGACAGGAACGCGAAAGGGCACTGGTCAAGGAATGCTACGACCCGACCGCGCAGCAATTCATCAAGGCGCTACAGGCTGCCATTCCGGGCATGAGCCAGAAGACCGCCGCGCATGCCTATACGCTGGCGCTTGGCGCGCTGGTCGTCGTGATCAGCCGCGATGGGCGCATCGAACGGCTGATGGGATCGGAAAAACAGCGCAGTCTGGAGGAAGTGCTGCAGGGCCTGATCACATTCGGGACCGGTGGCATCATGGCGCTGGCCGCAAAGGAAACACAACAGACCTAACTGGGAGGAAACCATGAAAACGAGACTGAAAGCGCTGCTTCTGGCGGCAACCACGGCCTTGCCCGCAGGCGCCATGGCCGAAACGATCAATGCAAGCGTAGCCGCGGGCCATCCGCCGGTCTTCCGCTGGGTCAAGATGATCGACGAGGTCTTTGTGCCCGCCGTGACCGCAAAGCTGGAAGGCACCGACCACAGCGTGTCCTTCACCGGCCAATACGGCGGCTCCATCGCCAAGGTGGGCGAGGAACTCGAAGCGGTGGAGGCCGGTCTGGTGGAAATGGGCACCTGTCAGGCACTCTTTGATCCTGCCAAGATGGCACCGCAGAACGTCACCTACTACACCCCCTTTGTCAGCGATGATGTGCGCAAGGTCAGTGACCTTATGCACCGCTTGCAGCTTGAAGATGCCAACATGCAGACAAGCTACGACAACAACGGCGTCGTCTATGTCGGCGCGCCAATCGTCATCGACGACTACCTTTTGATGACGAATTTCCCGGTGAATTCCCTTGCGGATCTGGACGGCAAGAAGATCGGCGCGCCGGGTGCCGCGCTGAACTGGCTCAAGGGAACGGGCGCGGTAGGTGTCACCGGCAACCTGACCACCTATTACAACGAGATCAAGACAGGCGTCTTTGACGGGGTGATCGTCTTTGCCTCCGCCGCCCTGCCCGGCAAGCTGTTCGAAGTGGCCCCCTACATCACGCGTGCGGGGCTTGGCGCGCAATATGCAGGCTCGATCTGTGCCAATGCGGATTGGTGGAACGGTCTGCCTGCAGAGGTGCAGACAGCCATGACCGAAGCCGCGAATGAAACCGGCGAATGGTACGTCTCCAATCTGGAGGCGGCCGTGACAGGCGCGTTCGAGGCAATGGGTGCCGCCGGTGCGACAATCACCGATGCCCCGCAGGACATGCGTGACGCCTGGGCCGCGGGGATGGACAACGCGGCCAAGTCCTGGGCCGCGGACATTCCCGGCGGGACAGAGGTGCTGTCCACCTACATGGAGGAGATGCGCGCCGCAGGTGCAACACCACTGCGCGACTGGGACAAAGAATAACCCATGAACGCAGCTTCACGACAGGATCCGGCGCCCCTGCGGGCGCTGGACATGTGCACGCAGGCGGCAAATGTCGCAGGTTCCTTGCTGATCGTGGGCCTTGTCGTGTTGATCGGTGCGGATGTGGTGGGTCGCAACCTTTTTGCCTCTCCCATCTCGGGCGTGCCAGAGATGGTCAAGTTGTCCATCGTCGCGATCGTCTTCCTGCAGGCACCGCAGGCGTTGAAGGCGGGGCGCATGACCCGGTCCGATGCGCTGATTGAACGGATCAATGCGCGCTTTCCCACGCTGGGCGGCGCGATGGAAACGATGTTCGACCTGCTGGCGATGCTGGTGATCGGCGCGATATTCTACGCGACCTACCCGATCTTCATCCGCTCCTGGGTGCGCGATGACTTCGTGGGCGCGGCGGGTGACTTCACCGCGCCCACCTGGCCCGTCAAGCTGATGATCCTCATTGGCGCGGCATTGCTCACATTGCAATTCTTCGCCCGCATCCTGCGCCGCTACCGGAGCGTGATCCCGTGACCCCTTTCGACATCGGCCTGATGGCCCTTGGCGGCATGGGTCTTTCCGTCATGCTGGGCATGTATGTCCCCATTGCCCTGATCCTGATGTCGTTTCTCGGCGTCTGGGCCATCAAGGGCTCCCCCCTGCTGGCCGCCAAGATGCTGGGTCTGGCCGCGAACGACGCGATTGCGAGCTACTTTTTCGGCGTCGTGCCGCTGTTCGTCCTGATGGGGTTTCTGGTGTCGGAAAGCGGGATCGGGCGGGATGCATTTGACGTGGCCAATTCGATGTTCCGCAAAATCAAGGGCGGGCTTGGGGTTGGCACGGTCGCCGCCAACGCGATCTTTGCCGCCGTCACCGGCATCTCCATCGCCTCCGCTGCCGTCTTCACCAAGATTGCCGTGCCGGAAATGCGCAGGCACGGCTATACCAACCGCTTTTCGGTGGGCGTGGTCGCGGGCAGTTCCGTGCTTGGGATGCTGATCCCGCCGTCGCTGCTGCTGATCCTCTACGGCCTGCTGACCGAACAGAGCATTGGCGATCTCTTTGTTGCAGGCATCGGCCCCGGCATCCTGATGGCGGTCATGTTTGCCCTCGGCGTGGTGCTGATGGCGGTCTTCATGCCGACGTTCACAGGCCAGACGCTCAGCGCCGGGTCCGAGGCGCTGAGCGGCCCCGAACTGATCAGCAAATCCATCCCGCTGGCCAGCCTGATCATCGTCGTGCTGGGCGGCATCTATGCCGGCTTCTTCACCCCGGTGGAGGCAGGCGCGGTGGGTGCCATCGGCGCGCTGATCATCGGCCTCCTGAAACGCCGCCTTGATCTGCCCGCCCTGTGGCGCGTGCTGGTGGAAACCGGGCTGGTCACCGCCGCCGTCTGCTTCCTGATCATCGCCGCACAGATGTATTCGCGGATGCTGGCCTTTTCCGGCGTGCCGAACGCCTTCGGTGAAATGGCCGCCACCGCCGATCTGGGGCTGATGGGACTGATCGTGCTTTATGTGGCGGTGGTCATCGTGCTGGGCATGATCCTCGACAGTTCATCGATCATGCTGATCCTCGTGCCGCTGATGCTGCCGATCCTGAACCCGATGGGGGTCGACCTGATCTGGTTCGGCATCGTCACGGTTGTCGCGATCGAGATCGGGCTGCTGACCCCGCCCTTCGGCATATCCGTCTATGTCATCAAATCCACGCTGGATGATCCAGACATCAGCCTTGCCGACATCTTCATCGGTGCCGCCCCCTTTGCACTGATGATGCTGGCCTGCCTTGCGCTGATCATCGCCTTCCCTGCAATCGCCACCGGCCTTTTGTAATCCCTCAAGGAGACAGCCATGCCGCGCACCTTCATTGATCTTTCCGTCCCGCTGGAGGCCGACATACCGTCGGACCCCGAAATCATGCTGCCGCAGATCGAATACTTCGACCACAAGGATACGGCGGAACAAATGGCGGGCTTCTTTCCCGGCATGACACCCGATCAACTGCCCGGCGGCGACGGCTGGGCGCTGGAAAAGCTGACGATCTACACCCACAACGGCACACATCTGGACGCCCCCTATCACCACCATTCCACCATGAACGGAGGGGAGCGTGCGATCACCATCGACGAAGTGCCGCTGGAATGGTGTTTCAATCCCGGCGTCAAGCTGGATTTCCGTCACTTCGATGACGGCTATATCGTGACGCCGGATGACATCGACACGGAACTGGCGCGCATCGGTCATACGCTGCAACCGCTGGACATCGTCGTGGTCAACACATCTGCCGGCGCGAAATACGGGGCACCTGACTACCTGATCAAGGGTTGCGGCATGGGGCGTGATGCCACGCTGCATCTTTTG
This sequence comes from Sulfitobacter rhodophyticola, assembly GCF_041281685.2. Taxonomy (GTDB): domain Bacteria; phylum Pseudomonadota; class Alphaproteobacteria; order Rhodobacterales; family Rhodobacteraceae; genus Sulfitobacter. The sequence goes on from NZ_CP166251.2 coordinate 3,726,290, forward strand.
GAACAGGGCGTGCGCGTCACCGGAACAGACGCCTGGAGCTGGGACGCCCCCTTCCCGCTCACCGCCGCGCGGTTCGCGCAGGAGGGCGACCCCAGCATCATCTGGGAAGGCCACCGCGCCAGCATGGACATCGGGTACTGTCACATCGAAAAGCTCGCCAACCTCGACCAGCTGCCGGCCACGGGTTGGACCATGTCCTGCTTTCCGTTCAAGATCAAAGCCGCCTCTGCCGGGTTCATCCGCGCCGTGGCCATCATGGAGGATTGACCCATGGCCAAGACCATCATCACCTGCGCCATCACGGGTGCCATTCACACGCCCACCATGTCGGATGCCCTGCCGATCAACTCCGAGATGATCTATGAACAGGCGGTCGAAGCCGCCCATGCCGGGGCCGCGATCCTGCATCTGCACGCGCGCAATCCCGATAACGGTGCGCCGTCGATCAATCCCGATCACTTCATGGAATTCCTGCCCCGCATCAAGGCAGAGACGGACGCCATCGTGAACATCTCCACCGGTGGCAGCCTTTCCACCGGGATCGAAGAACGCATGGCCCCCGCCCTGCGCGCCTCCCCCGAGATGTGTTCGCTCAACATGGGGTCGCTCAATTTCGCGATGCATCCGTTGGCGGATCGGTACAAGACATGGAAATACGACTGGGAAGAAGCCTACGTGCGCGGCTCCGAAGGCAATATCTTTCGCAACACCTTCGAAGACATCGGCAAGGTGGCGGAAACGCTGGGCAAGGCACACGGCTGCCGGTTTGAGCATGAATGCTACGACGTCGGCCATCTGTATAACCTGAAATTCTGCGTTGATCAGGGGATGTTCACGGCGCCGGTGTTCCTGCAATTCGTGATGGGCATCCTTGGCGGGATTGCGGCCAATATCGACAATCTGGTGTTCATGAAGCACACCGCCGACCGTCTGTTTGGCGACGACTACCGCTGGTCCGTCATCGGCGCCGGCGCGGCGCAAATGCGTCTTGGGGCAGTGGCTGCGCAAATGGGCGGCAATGTGCGCGTCGGGCTGGAGGATTCGCTTTTTATCGAGCGTGGAAAACTTGCCACCTCGAACGCCCAGCAGGTCCGCAAGATGCGCGATATTCTTGAGATGCAAGGCAATGAGATCGCAACCCCGGACGAGGCTCGCGCCTCACTGGCACTCAAGGGCGCTGCGAATGTCACGTTTTGAGAGGGCCATCTGATGACCATTGAACAGCCGAAAGAACCGGTGGATGTCATCTTCACCTGTTCCGGCACGGCGACGGGCAAAATGCGCAACGATCTGGATGTGCAGATGGTCGAACCGATGCTGGAAACCTTCACCCTTGCCACCGACGAAGGCCCCTTTCACGGCGGCGATGCCACGGCCCCACCCCCGTTGGCCCTGTTCATCGGCGGATTGACCGGCTGCATCATGACGCAGTTGCGCGCCTTTGCGCGGCGCATGGGGGTGCAGATCGACGATCTGCACGTGGACTGCAAGATCGTCTGGCAGTGGTCGCCGAAGGACCGCATCTATGAAACCGCACCGAAGTCGTTCGAGATCGACATCACCCTCGAAAGCCCCGATCCCGTGGCAAAACAGATGGCCCTGATCGCCGCCGCGAAAAAGGGATGTTTTGTCGAACAGACGCTGGGTCGGGCCAACACCATCCGCCACCGATTGAAGACGCCAGACGGTTTCATCGCAGCGGATGGCACCTGATCAGCGTCGCGTCGGCCATCCGCCGGGGCGGGTACGTCTTGCCAAAGGAGGCCGCGCGGCACATCTTCTAGCATGCCCGATGCGCCCCTCATTGAACTGCGAAACGATCATCTGACCGTATCCCTGCGTCGGCGGGGTGCGGCGCTGGTGGGGTTGCGCCTGCACGACAGCGCGCAAAACCTTGTTCTGGGGCTGGCCGCACCCGAAGACCACGACCATATTCCAATCTATGCAGGCGCGCTTGTCGGCCCTATTGCCAACCGGCTCGAACGAGGTTGCATCACGGTTGCAGGCATCCGCTACCAGATGGCGCTGAACGAAAACGGGCAAAACACGCTGCATTCTGGCCCCGAAGGACTGCACAGCAGGGACTGGCAAATCAAGGCGCGCAGCGAAACCTCCGCAACCCTGATCTGCGCCCTGCCCGACGGCGCCTGCGGCCTGCCCGGCAACCGGGTCATCAGCGCAACCTACACCCTTCAAGACAGCACGCTGTCGCTTGAAATCACAGCCACCACCGATGCCGCGACGCCGATGAATATCGCTGCACACCCCTACTGGAACCTTGACGGCGGCGGGGATGTGGCCAGCCATACCGTCGCCCTGCATGCCGATCGCTATCTGCCAACCGGGCCGGACAATCTGCCCACCGGCCAGATCGCGCAGACAACTGATACACCGTTCGATTTCACCACCGCGCGGCACATTCCCCATGATCCCGCCCTCGATGTGAATTACTGCCTGCCTGCCGATGGCGCGGTGCACCTTGCCGCCACGCTGACCGGGGCCAACGGCACGCGTCTGAGGCTTTCAACGGATGCGCCGGGCCTTCAGGTCTACAACGGGGCACATCTGCCCGCCCTGCGCGCCGCACTGGACGAGGGCGGCGATCTGCGCCCCTTCGGTGCCATCGCGCTGGAACCGCAGCATTGGCCCAACGCCCCTCACAACCCCAGCTTTCCGTCGATCATCCTGCACCCCGGCGAAACCTACCGTCAGACAACCCGCTACCATCTTGATCGGGTATGAAAACGGCACTTCCGGCACGACATTACCCAACTCTCGCCCCGGTTTCGGCATGCTCTTGGCCTGATCCCCGACCAAGGTCTTTCTCACGGCCCACACCGCCGCGAGAGAGAGGAGCCAGCCATGGCCGATCAAGACCCACAACAGCCAAACCCGCCCGCACGGGAAGACGACACCACACCGCCGCCCCATCCGACCGCTGACAAAACACCGTCGGACAAGCCGCAGGACCCGCCCGTCATCACCGACTACGCGAGCCTTTGAAACGCAAAAGGGCCGCCCCGAAGGCGACCCTTTCGTATCACATATCCGGAACCGACCTAGCCGACCAGCTCAAGGCCGGAGAAGAAATAGGCGATTTCCACTTCCGCCGTCTCGGGCGCATCAGACCCATGCACGGAATTCTCACCAACGCTTTCGGCAAATTCGGCACGGATGGTCCCGGCTTCCGCATCCGCGGGATTGGTCGCCCCCATCACCTCACGGTTCTTGGCAATCGCGCCTTCCCCTTCCAGCACCTGCGCGACGATTGGCGCAGACGCCATGAATTCGCACAGCTCATCGTAGAACGGGCGCTCCGCGTGCACCTTGTAGAACTCACCGGCCTGCGCCTTGGTCAGGTGAATACGCTTGGAAGCAACAACCCGCAGGCCCGCGTCTTCGAATTTCTTGACGATGGCACCGGTCAGATTGCGTTTGGTGGCGTCGGGTTTGATGATGGAAAATGTACGCTCAAGGGCCATGTGGCTTGCTCCTTTGGGGATTGAATTTGGCGCTCCCTAACATGGGCCTTAGGCCGTGGAAAGCCGGGATTTGCCTGCGTGTCGTATCGTTTAGGATAAAGCTTGCGCGGTGGTATTTCAGCGCCTCAGGTTTCCTGATCCACGGCTGATCCATCACCCCGCGTATATGTCCGCTCGTTGCTGCGACGATGCAAAATCAGATCATGGTCGGGGTAGTGCACCACATCTTCGTCAAGCCGCGTTCCCACGACCAAAACCACTGCATCCTGCTCCGAACGGTTTTCCAGACAATGGCCCGTCGGCTGGCCCGCTTTCCAGCCCGCCGCATCTCCGGCCACCAAAAGTGTCTCGGCCTCCTCAATCAGAACCAATCGACCTGAGACCAGATAAACAAACTCTTCTTCGCGCGCGTCCCAATGCCGATGAGAAGACCGCGACCCTGGCGGGATACGTTCCAGATGGACACCATACTGCGTCAGACCAACCGCATCTCCCAATGCAATTTCTCCGTAGGGCCCATCGTTCTGCCCGGTTATGGGATGGGGCGTGCCCGCATGTTCGGTCCAACGGTTTGCATCGACTTTCGGCGTACTGGCAAGACTCCCATTCAGCATTCGAACATGGCGTGAACAGACACGATTCGCCCTGTGAGCGTAAGACCAGAACGCACATTGACCCTGCTCCGCCCTTAGTCCACACCGCCCCCATGTTACGCATCTCCGAGATCAACTATTCCGTCGAAGGCCGCCCCCTGTTCGAGGAAGCCTCCGCCGTGATCCCCGATGGCCACAAGGTTGGCCTTGTCGGCCGCAATGGCGCGGGCAAAACCACCCTTTTCCGCATCATCCGTGGCGAATTGGGGCTGGACGCCGGCAACATCTCCCTGCCCAGCCGCGCGCGCATCGGCGGTGTCGCGCAAGAGGTGCCCTCGTCTGAAACCTCCCTCATCGACACCGTACTGCAAGCCGATACCGAACGCGCCAGCCTGATGGCCGAAGCCGATACCGCCACAGACGCGGGCCGCATCGCAGATATCCAATCGCGTCTGACGGACATCGACGCCTGGTCGGCCGAGGGACGCGCCGCGTCAATCCTCAAAGGACTGGGCTTTGACGCCGCCGAACAACAGATGCCCTGCTCGGATTTTTCCGGTGGCTGGCGCATGCGCGTGGCCCTCGCGGGCGTGCTCTTTGCGCAACCGGATCTTTTGCTGCTGGACGAACCCACGAACTACCTCGACCTCGAAGGCGCGCTCTGGCTGGAATCCTACCTCGCCAAATACCCCCATACGGTGATCATCATCAGCCACGACCGGGGCCTGCTGAACCGCGCGGTCAACGGCATCCTGCACCTGGATGAACGCAAGCTGACCTTCTACCAGGGCCCCTACGACCAATTCGCCCGCCAGCGCGCCGAACAGCGCGCTGTCCAAGCGGCAATGGCCAAGAAACAACAGGCCCGCCGCGACCACATGCAGGCCTTCGTGGACCGCTTCAAAGCCAAGGCGTCCAAAGCCAAGCAGGCCCAGTCGCGCTTGAAGATGATCGAAAAGATGGACATGATCGCCTCCCCCGAGCAGGCCGCCAAACGCGTGTTCACCTTCCCCGAACCCGAAGAACTCTCACCCCCCATCATCTCCATCGAAGGCGGTGCGGTGGGCTATACCGCCGACACACCGGTTCTGAGCCGCCTCAACCTGCGCATCGATCAGGACGACCGGATTGCGCTTCTGGGCAAGAACGGCCAGGGCAAATCGACACTGTCGAAACTCCTGTCCGACCGTCTGGTCCTGATGGACGGCAAGGCCATCAAGGCCAACAAACTCCGCATCGGCTTTTTCGCCCAGCATCAGGTCGAAGAACTGCACGTGAACGAAACGCCGCTGCAACACATGATCTCGGCCCGCCCCGGCGTGCTGCATTCCAAGCTGCGCGCCCAAATGGCGGGCTTCGGCCTTGGCCCTGATCAGGCAGAGACCGAAGTCGGCAGGCTTTCAGGTGGCCAGAAAGCGCGCCTGTCGCTCCTGCTTGCCACGCTCGACGCGCCGCACCTGCTGATCCTGGACGAGCCGACAAACCACCTCGACATCGAAAGCCGCGAAGCGCTGGTCGAAGCTCTGACCCAATACTCCGGCGCCGTCATCCTCGTCAGCCATGACATGCACCTGCTGTCGATGGTGGCGGACCGCTTGTGGCTGGTCTCCAACGGCACCGTCAAACCCTACGACGATGACCTGGAATCCTACCGCAAGATGCTGCTGCAACCGACCAAACCCGTCAGCAAGACCGCCAAGCCCAAGGAAGCCCCCAAACCCAAGCGCGCCAGCCGCGAAGACATCCTCGCCCTGCGCGCCGAGGTGCGCAAAGCGGAAAGCCGTCTGGAAAAGATCAACGACATGCGCGACAAGCTGGCCAGGAAACTTGCCGACCCCGCCCTGTACGAAGACACCAAAAACGGCGAACTTGAGGTCTGGAACAAGAAATACGCCGAAGTCATGAGCGCGCTGGAGCGCGCCGAAACCCTCTGGATGCAGGCGTCCGAAAAGCTCGAAAAGGCCTCCGCCTGATCTGCATCTTTTCTCCCGAAATATCCCGGGGGAGTCAGCTCTGCTGACGGGGCAGAGCCCCCAAATAAAATAACGTGGGCGCAGCCCTCAATGAGAACACGCAACCGACCATGATCTTCGATACCGCCTTTATCATCACCGCCCTCGTCACGATGTTCGTGGTCATCGACCCCATCGGCATCGCCCCCCTGTTCCTCGCCCTCACCCGCGGCATGACGCCGGCGCGCCGTCGCCGCGTGGCCATCCGCGCGACAGGCACCGCCGCCATCGTGTTGGCGCTGTTTGCCTTCTTCGGCGAGGCGCTACTGGGCTTTGTCGGCATCTCCATGGCCGCCTTCCGCATCGCGGGCGGCATCCTGTTGTTCCTGACCGCGCTCGACATGTTGTTCGAACGCCGCACCAAGCGCCGCGAGGACAAGACCGGGGACGAACATGCGGAAGATCCCGCCATCTTCCCCCTTGCCATTCCGCTGATCGCGGGACCCGGTGCGATTGCCTCCGTCATCCTGCTCATGGGCGAACGGCCGGGGATCGAAGGTATGATCACTGTCCTTGGCATCACGGCGCTGACCCTTGTCGTGCTGACGTTGATCCTGATGGCCAGTTCCGTCCTTGACCGGGCCATCGGCAAGACCGGCATCGACGTGATCACCCGCATCCTCGGAATGCTGCTGGCGGCCTTGTCCGTCCAATTCGTGCTCGACGGTCTCGCCGCCTTCGGATTTGGCCCCGGCTTGGGCTAGCCGACTGGCTGCGCGCTGCCTATATCAGGACCACCAGCGTCACGAGGTTCCCATGGATGAAATCGAAACAGGCCGCCTGATCTATCTGATTGCCCTTTTGGCGATGGTCGTGGGGTGGTTCTGGGTGCAGGCGCGCGGCGATGGCTGGAACAAGACGCTGCAGCACGCCGCCGTCTGGGGCATGATCTTTGTCGGCGGTGCCGCCGCCGTGGGCCTGTGGCAGGACATCAGCCGCGACACGGGCAGCCCGCAGATGGTGATGGCAGACGGTGATCAGATCGTCGTTCCCCGCGCCCGCGACGGGCATTACTACCTGACCCTTGAGATCAACGACACACCCATCCGCTTCGTTGTCGACACCGGTGCGACGGACATGGTGCTGACGCAGGCGGACGCCACGCGGGTCGGGCTTGATCCGGAAAGCCTCAACTACCTTGGCCGCGCCAACACCGCCAACGGCGAAGTCCGCACCGCCTTTGTGCGGCTGGACGAAGTGGTGCTGGGAGGCGTGCAGGATCAGAATGTGCCCGCCGTGGTCAACGAAGGGCAAATGGCGGGCTCGCTCCTTGGTATGGGATACCTGCAGCGCTGGGGCCGGATTGAGATTGCGGGCGGCGAATTGATCCTGACGCGGTGATCGCAGGTCACGCACTCCGGACAAGCAGGCGCAGATATTTCGGCAAGGTCCGGAACCCCTCCGCCCCGGCGGGCGTTTGCCCGCAAGTCACGGAGGACAGGATGCCCGACAACACCGCCCGCCCCAAGGTGCAGGAACAACCCGGTTTGATGATATTCCTGGGGTGCTATGCGATCTTCGGCTGCGCGGTGTTCGCGCTGTCGATCCTGATTGCCGATTTCGTCGTCCCCGATCACGACTGGATCGCCGATACCATCAGTGATCTGGGGGCAGGCAAGTACGAATTCATCGTCGATATCGGTATCTATGCCTTCTCAAGTGCGCTGATCTGCGTCGCCTTGCTGACAGCGCACGTGCATCTGGGCGGCCTGCGGTGGAGTGTCAGCATCGTCGGGTTGGTCGCGCTGGGGCTGATCGTCTTTCTGGTGGGGGCAAGGAATGAATACGGCGACAGTGACAACGACGGCGTGGTGATCCACCGCTATCTGGTCTACGGGCTTGGTTTTCTGATGGCGTCCCTGCCGCTGCTGATGGCCAAGGCCGCAGGCCGCGCCGACCCGCTCTATTCGAAAATCCTGGTGGCGATTTCAGTCGTCTGGGTCCCGTCCGCCCCCATTTTCTTCTTCCTGCCGGACGCGATTGACGGTGTTTACGAACGGTATCTGGGTCTGATTTCTTTCGTCTTCGTCATCACTTTATCCCACCTGTTTATCCAGCGCGGGAGAAGCCAAAAAGCGGCGAAAAGGCGCAAGGAAGCGAAGAACGCGTCGGCGTGAATGCACCGGGACACCTATGCTCAGGTCTCCGCTTTCTTCTCCCACCGTCCGCTCTCCTCCGACCAATACTGCGCCGATGCGCCTGCCTCCTTCAGCGCCTTCCACTGCGCCCGCGCCCGGTCCAGCGCCTCCGTATCATTGCCGTCAAACAGGACGCAGACCCGCTCCAGTTCAGCCACCTCAGCCGCCGTGACCTCGGCCCCATCCACCGACATTACGCAATGGGGCGCGTTTGCCGCATCCGTCCCATCGACCAGCAAGACAGGTTGATCGGCATCCTGCGGACCGCCCGACAGCCCATGGGGCAGGAACGCGTCCTCCGGCCCCAGCCACAACGCCTGATCCAGAGCTTCCAACCCAACCCGGTCGGTGCCGCGCACCGCCACACGCCAGCCATTCTCAAGCGATTTGCCCAGCAGCATCATCAGCGTCTCCGCCAACGGCCTGCGCGTCAGGTGGTAAAAATAGGCGGCCCCCATGCCGTGATCACCCTTCGTAATTGTCCGCAACCAGACGGTTCAGCGCCGCCACACCCCACCCCGTCGCCCCCTTGGGCGCCAGCGGGGTCTCTGTCTTCAAGGACGCCACGCCCGCGATATCCAGATGGATCCACGGCGTTTCCTCCTTGACGAAACGCTGCAGGAACTGCGCCGCCGTGATCGACCCCGCGGGCCGCCCACCGACGTTCTTCATGTCCGCCACGCGGCTCTTGAGCATCTCGTCATAACCTTTGCCCAGCGGCATGCGCCACGCGCCTTCGTCCTCGGCCTTCGCCGCCGTCAGGAAGGCGTCGCAGAAGGCATCATCGTTGGAAAACACGCCCGCGTTGTCATGGCCCAGACCAATGATGATCGCGCCGGTCAGTGTCGCCAGATCGATCATGCCCACGGGCTTGAACCGCTCCTGCGCGTACCACATCACGTCACACAGCACCAAACGCCCCTCTGCATCGGTATTGATCACCTCGACCGTGTCCCCCTTCATCGAGGCGACCACGTCGCCGGGTCGCGTGGCATTGCCCGACGGCATGTTTTCCACCAATCCCACCAGCCCCACGACATTGGCCTTTGCCTTGCGCCGTGCCAGTGCGCGCATCACGCCGGACACGACTCCGGCACCGCCCATGTCCATGGTCATATCTTCCATGCCCGCCGCCGGTTTCAGGCTGATGCCTCCGGTATCGAACACGACCCCCTTGCCCACCAGCGCCAGCGGGGCCGCATCCTTCTTGCCGCCTTCCCAGCGCATGACAACAACCTTGGACGGGCTGTCAGAACCCTGCCCGACGCACAGCAGCGCGCGCATCCCCAGCTTGGCCAGTTCATCCTCTTCCAGCACCTCGACCTTGAGCCCCAGCGACGACATCTCGGCCAGTTGGGCCGCAAAGGCGTCGGTGGTCAGGACATTGGCGGGTGCATTGACCAGATCGCGGGTCATGAACGCCCCTTCGGCCACCGCGAGCAGCGGTGCGGCCTCTGCCTCCGCCGCCTTGGGTTTGGCCGTCATGACGGTGATCTTGCCCGCGCGCGGGTCGCCGCCCGTCTTGTGGTCCTGAAAATCATAGTCCCGCATCGCGGCGCCATATGCCATCTGGGCCGCGCAGGCTGTGTCCTGCGCAAAAACAAGCAAGTCCGCCTTGCCCCTGTTTTTGCCCATGATCCCGCCCGCGCGCCGTTGCTGGGCCACCGTCGCATCCGCGGGAAGCGAAAAGACCTCGACTGCTTCGGCGGCCATGCCACCTGGATAGGCAAGCGTGATCGCGTCCCCCGGTTTCAACTTACCGAAGGCCTCCCCGGCCACCATCCGCGCCAGCGCACCGCCGGTCAGGGTATCGACCTCGGCCGTGGGCCCGTCGAAGTCTGCCTTGGGCGTCACAAGAAGGGCGATGCGCCCTTTATGGGTGGCAATTGCCTCAATATCGGTCGTTGCAAAGGAAATCGGGGTAAGGTCGGTCATGGGGGCCTCTGTCTGGTTTCGTGACATACCTAGCGCGGCGTCCGGGTAGTGACCAGATAGCAGTTCCCGCGCGCAGGCTTTTGCGATAGTGTCGCCGCAAAAGACGCCGTCAGAGCATTCGAGAGAGGTCGCAGTGACCAGATTTGACCGCTACATGCTGTCACAGCTGTTCGTGCTGTTTGGCTTCTTTGCGCTCGTGCTTGTTGCATTGTTCTGGATCAATCGCGCGGTGGTGCTGTTTGACCGGTTGATCGGCAACGGCCAATCGGCGCTGGTGTTTCTGGAATTCTCCTCGCTCAGCCTGCCCAAACTCGTGGTTACGGTGCTGCCGATCGCCACCTTTGCCGGCGCCGTCTATGTCATCAACCGGATGAGCGGCGAATCCGAACTGACCGTGTTGCAATCCACAGGCTCAAGTCCATGGCGGCTGGCGCGCCCGGTGTTTGTCTATGGCCTCTGCGTCGCCGGAATGATGAGCGTGCTGACCCATTTCCTTGTCCCGATGGCGCAGGCCCAGTTGAACCAGCGCGAAGCGGAGATTGCCCAGAACGTCACCAACGGCCTGTTGACCGAAGGCACGTTCCTGCATCCGGCCGAAAGCGTCACCTTCTATACCCGGCAGATTGACGCTGACGGCGTGCTGCGCGACGTCTTTCTGTCCGACCGACGCGATCCGGGCGAAGGGGTGATCTATACCGCCGCCGAAGCCTATCTGGTGCGCAACGATGCCACGGATGAACTGGGCACCACCTTGATCATGGTCGATGGTCTGGCCCAGCGGCTCAGCAGCGGCGACAAGCGGTTGGCGACCGCGCAGTTTCGTGATTTTTCGTTTGATATCTCAACACTGATGAGCCGAAGCCTGAGCGGTTCCCAATCCATTCGCACCATGACGACACCTGCGCTGCTGGGGGATTGGACGGAACTGGGATCGCGCACGGACAACAGCCTCAGCACCATCGCGGAAGAATACCACCAACGGTTCACCCAGCCGTTCTTCTGCATCGTTGCCGCATTGCTGGGATTTGCCACCCTGCTGATCGGAGGCTATTCGCGTTTCGGCGTTTGGCGCGAGGTCGCGATTGCCTTTGGGCTGCTGGTGGCAATCGACGGGTTCCGGGGTGTCGCGGTCGATATGGTGCGCAACGACGCCGGGGCCTGGCCGCTGATGTATCTGCCGTCGCTTGTCGGCCTGGCACTTTCCTGCGCCATGCTGACCCATGCCGCCCACCCCGGCTGGCTGGCCCGGATGCGCCGACGGCGGGGGGCGGCATGATCCTGCACCTTTATTACGCGCGCCGTTTCATCATGGTGATTGCACTGATCACCATTGTGATCCTTGCGCTGGTCATGCTGATCGACCTGGTCGAACAAACTCGGAAGTTTGGCGATTACGACATCGGTTGGCAGCGTATCGTCGGTTTGACGCTTCTCAATGCGCCGCAGTCGATCAATCAGGTGCTGCCGCTGATCATGATCCTTGCCACTGTGGCGCTGTTTGTGTCGCTGGCGCGGTCGTCCGAACTGGTCGTCACACGCGCGGCAGGCCGTTCCGCGCTGAAAATCCTGCTGGCACCGGCCGGTGTGGCGCTGTTGATCGGGGTGGTCGCCGTCTCCGCGCTCAATCCGATCGCGGCGGCGACAAGCGGGCGCTACATCCAGATATCCGACCGCATCCTGTCGGATGGCGGCGCCGCCCTGTCGATCAGCGACGAAGGTCTCTGGCTGCGCCAGGGCACGCCCGAAGGGCAGACGGTGATCCGCGCATGGCGCTCGAATACCGATGCGTCGGTCCTGTATGACGTGACCTTTCTGACCTATGACCGCGCCAATGGCCCCATCCGCCGGATCGAAGCGCAATCGGCAGCCCTTGAAGAAGGGGCGTGGTCGCTCAGACTGGCCAAATCATGGCCGCTGGGTCAAGGCGTGAACGCGGAAGGCAATGCAAGCTTCCACGACAGCCTGCGCATCCCCTCCTCGCTGACGCTTGACCGGATCCGCAGCAGCATCGGCGATGTGGGCAGCGTGGCCATCTACGACTTGCCCCAATACATCGCGCAGCTGGAACAGGCGGGCTTTTCCGCCCGCAAGCACCGGGTGGGACTTCAGGCCGAATTCGCACGCCCCCTTTTCCTTGTCGCCATGGTTCTTGTTGCGAGCGCCTTCACCATGCGGCATACCAGATTTGGTGGTACAGGGGTTGCTGTACTGGCATCGGTGCTATTGGGATTTGGTTTGTACTTCATTCGCAGCTTTGCACAGATCTTGGGGGAGAACGGGCAAATCCCGATTCTGCTGTCCGCATGGGCGCCGCCCGTGGCGGCCGTTCTGCTGGCGCTTGGCCTCTTGCTGCATGTGGAGGATGGCTGAATGAAACGCCTCCTGTGCTCGATCTCGCTGCTGGCGCTGGTCGCGGCGCCACACAACGCCATTCCACAGACCGCAGCCCCATCGCAGTCAGGCACGTCACAACAGCAGCAGTCCGCCATTCTGGTGGCCGACGAAGTCTTCATCACCCGCGACAAGACACTTGTCGCGCAGGGCAATGTCGAAGCCTTTCAGGGCAACACCCGGCTGCAAGCCCGCGCGATCCGCTACAATCAGGGCACCGGTGCGTTGGAGATCGAAGGGCCGATTACGCTCTCCGAAGGCGCCGAAACGATCCTGCTCGCCGATGCAGCACAGCTTGATCCCGACCTGCAAAACGGTCTTCTGACCGGCGCGCGGCTGATCCTGAACCAGCAACTGCAGCTTGCCGCGAACCAGATCAACCGGGTCGAAGGCCGCTACAGCCAGCTTTACAAGACTGCCGTAACCTCCTGCCATGTCTGTGAAAACGGTGAGCCGCCGCTTTGGCAGATCCGGGCGCGCCGGGTGGTCCACGACCAGCAGGAACAACAGCTCTATTTCGACGAGGCACAATTCCGCATCCGCAACGTGCCGGTCTTCTATATCCCGCGCCTGCGCCTGCCCGACCCCACGCTGGACCGCGCCACGGGCTTTCTGGCCCCCACGATCCGCTCCACGTCGCAACTGGGGACGGGGATCAAGGTCCCCTATTTCATCAAGCTGGGCGATCACCGCGACCTGACCCTGACACCTTATCTGTCCCCCAGCACGCGAACTTTCGAATTCCGCTATCGACAGGCGTTTCGCAGTGGCCGGATCAAATTCGACGGGGCAATCACCCGCGACGACGAACTGCCCGGAGAGACGCGCGGCTATCTCTTCGGCGACGGGCAGTTCGACCTGCAACGCGACTACAAGCTCGAATTCAATGTCGAGTTGACGACCGACCGGGCCTATCTGACCGAATACGGCTATTCCTCCAACGACCGGCTGACCAGTGAACTGACCGTCAGCCGCGCGCGTCGTGACGAATATGTCCGCGCCTCCGTCTTTAATTTTGAGACGCTGCGCGATGGCGAAGACAATTCGACCCAGCCGACGTTCGTGCTAGACGGGGCGTATGAGCGGCGGTATTTCCCCCGTACATTGGGCGGGGAGTTGCGCCTGGGTCTGCAAGCGCATGGCCACAGGCGGTCTTCCGACCGGGACACCGACGGACCCGATGCCGATCTGATCGTGGATGGCCGCGATGTGACCCGCCTGAATGGCCGGGTGGACTGGATCCATCGGGCGATCATGCGCGGCGGTATCGTGGCGGATACCCGCGTCGGTGCCAGCTTCAATTTCTTCGACATCGCGCAGGATGCCACCTTCGACAAGAACCACAGTGACCTGACCACAAATGCAGCCCTTGCCCTGCGGTATCCGCTGATGCGGCGGGGTGCTGCGGGTGTGGTGGATGTGCTGGAACCGGTGGTCCAACTTGGCTGGGTGGATGGCACCCGCCTTGTCATCCCGAACGAGGAAAGCACGCGCGTCGAATTCGATCAGGGCAATCTTCTGTCACTGTCCCGCTTCCCCCGCCCCGACCGGCGCGAGCGCGGGACAACGGCGGCTGTCGGCATGACCTGGACCCGCGTCGATCCCGATGGCTGGGACGCGCATGTGGCCCTTGGGCAGGTATTTCGCAACGACAGTGATCCCGCCTTTTCCGCCAGTTCCGGCCTGGACGGCACGCAATCGGACTATCTGCTGGCCGGTCAGATCAAGATGCCCGACGGCCTGTCCCTGACCGGGCGCAGCCTGTTCGACAAGGATTTCGAATTCGCCAAGGCCGAACTGCGCGGGGACTGGGATTTCAATCGCGGGCGGCTGGGCGGCAGCTACGTCTGGCTGGACGAAGACCCCGCCGAAGAACGTTTGCAAGCGGTCTCCGAAATCAGCCTGGATGGCAGCTACAGGATCAACGCCCAGTGGACCGCCAACGCCGACTGGCGCTTTGACGTGGCCGATGACCGCGCCGCAACGGCAGGACTTGGCCTGACCTACTTCAACGAATGTGTGACGGTGGACCTCTCGGTGCGGCGGCGCTATGCCACCTCAACAAGTGTTGAGCCCTCTACCGATTTCGGATTTAACGTGGGGCTGAGGGGCTTTGCGGCCAACAGCGGAACAGAAAGATACGAGCGCTCATGTCGAAAATGATCAAAACAACCGTTTCGCGCCTGACGCGCGGGTTTGCCGTTGCCGGACTTGCGGGGCTAACCGCCTTCGCACTGCCGACGCCAATCGTCGCCCAGAACCTTTTTGCCCCCGTTGCGCGCGTCAATGACGCCGTGGTCAGCGAATTCGAAGTGCAGCAACGCCAGCGCTTCCTGCGGTTGCTCAACGCACCGGGTGCCGATCGCGAAAGCGTGGTCGAGGCGCTGATCGACGATCGCCTGCGCGAGCAGACTACAGCGGAGTTCGGGATCGAACTGACGCCCGAAGGCTTGGACGAAGGGCTGGCCGAATTTGCAGGTCGCGCGAACCTGAGCACGGAGGAATTTGTCACCGCCCTTGGGCAAAGCGGCGTGGACCGTGAAACCTTTCGCGACTTCGTGACGGTGACGCTTGAATGGCGTGAATTGATCAGGGGTCTTTACCTCAACCGTGTAAACATCTCGGACGCGGAAATTGACCGCGCGCTGGCAGCGTCGTCCAGCGGGACCGGCATCCGCGTGCTCGTGTCCGAAATCATCATCCCCGCACCGCCGCAGAACGCTGCCCGCGTCGCGGAACTGGCCGAACGCATTTCCCAGACCACATCGACCGCCGAATTCTCAAGCTTTGCCCGGCGCTATTCGGCCACGGCCTCGCGGGGGGCGGGCGGTCGCCTGCCGTGGCGTCCGCTTGGCCAACTGCCCCCATCCCTGCACCCGCTGATCCTTGATCTGGCCATCGGAGAGGTCACCGCCCCCATTCCGATCCCCAATGCCGTGGCGCTGTTCCAACTGCGCGGTATCGAGGAAACAGGCAAACCCGATCAGGAATTCTCCGAGATCGAATACGCCGCCTATTATCTGGCCGGTGGCCGGAGCGACGAAACCCTGGCGCAAGCCGCGCAAATCCGCGCCCGCGTCGATACCTGCAACGACCTGTATGGCGTGGCCAAGGACCAGCCGCCCGAAGTGCTGGAGCGCAAGAAATCCAAACCCGGCGAAATCCCCCGCGACATCGCAATCGAACTCAGCAAGCTTGACCCCGGAGAGGTGTCAACGGCACTGACCCGTGCCGACGGGCAGACGCTGGTCTTTCTGATGATGTGCAAGCGCACTGCGGCGGCCAACGCGGAACTGTCGCGTGAAACCGTTGTGTCGAACCTGCGCCAGCGCAAGCTGCAAGGCTATTCCGAACAGTTGATGAAACAACTGCGCGCCGACGCCCGCATCATCCGGCAATGACAGAAACCCGGCTACCGGTTGTCATAAGCTGCGGCGAACCTGCAGGTATCGGCCCTGAAGTCGCCGCGCGGGCGTGGGCGGCACTGAAGGACGATGTGCCGATGCTTTGGCTGGGGGATCCGCGTCACCTGCCCACCGACCTGCCCCATGTCGTGATCCGCGATCCTGCGCAGGCAGGCGCGCAAACGCCGGACGCCCTGCCCGTTCTGGCGCAGGACTTCGGCCCGCCCGTCACCCCCGGCACCCCCCATCCAGACCACGCCCGGCACGTCGTCGATGTCATTGCCCGTGGTGTCGATCTGGTGCGCGATGGCCTGGCCTGCGCGCTGTGCACCGCGCCGATCCACAAGAAGGCGCTCAAGGACGGGGCTGATTTCGCCTATCCCGGTCACACCGAATACCTTGCCGCGCTTGCGAGCGTTGATGACGTGGTGATGATGCTTGCCTCTGACGCGCTGCGCGTCGTGCCCGCCACCATCCACATCGCGCTGGAGGAGGTGCCGAAACAGCTGACGCCACAGGGGCTGCGGCGGACCATTGAAATAACTGCCGCAGGCCTGCGGGACCAGTTCGGCATTCCGGCACCCCGCCTTGCCATAGCAGGGCTTAACCCGCACGCAGGCGAAGGCGGCACCATGGGCCGACAGGAGGTCGACTGGATCGCCACGCTGATCCGCGACATGCAGAACGAAGGCCTGCACCTGATCGGCCCCCTGCCCGCCGACACGATGTTTCACGCCGCCGCGCGCGCGCGGTACGACGCGGCCATCGCCATGTACCACGATCAGGCCCTGATCCCCATCAAGACGCTGGATTTTGACCGAGGCGTCAACGTCACGCTGGGCCTGCCCTTTATCCGAACCTCCCCCGACCATGGCACTGCCTTCGATATCGCGGGTCAGGGCATCGCCAGCCCCGCCAGCATGATAGAGGCCATCCGCATGGCGCACCGGATGGCGTATCCCGCATGAGCGCGATAGACACGCTGCCCCCCCTGCGCGACGTCATCGCCAGCCACGGCCTTTCGGCGCGCAAATCCTTGGGCCAGAACTTTCTGCTGGATCTGAACCTGACCGCCAAGATAGCGCGGCAGGCAGGGGATCTGACCACCTCGGACGTGCTTGAAATCGGCCCCGGCCCCGGCGGCCTGACGCGGGGCCTGCTGTCCGAAGGCGCGCGTAAGGTGCTGTCGATCGAAAAGGACCGCCGCTGCCTGCCTGCACTGGCAGAGATCCAGGCGGCCTACCCAGACCGGCTACAGATCATCGAAGGCGACGCGCTGGAGGTGGACCCGCTGGCCCATCTGACACCGCCCATCCGCGTGGCCGCAAACCTGCCCTACAACATCGGCACCGAACTCCTCGTGCGCTGGCTCACCCCGCCCGACTGGCCGCCGTTCTGGGAAAGTCTGACGCTGATGTTCCAGCGCGAAGTGGCCGAACGCATCGTGGCGCAGCCCGGCTCCAAGACCTATGGCCGGCTGGCGATCCTTGCCCAGTGGCGCAGTGATGCGCGGATCGTTATGCACTTGCCGCCAGAGGCATTCACCCCACCGCCCAAGGTGTCGTCCGCCGTGGTGCACCTGACCGCCCTGCCAAAGCCACGCTTTGAAGCCGATGCCGCCGTCCTGTCGCGCGTGGTGGCGGCCGCCTTCAACCAGCGCCGCAAGATGCTGCGCGCCGCACTCAAGGGCATAGCACCCGACATCGAGGACCGGCTTGTCGCTGCAGGCCTTAAACCCACCGACCGCGCCGAACAGATCCCACTGGAAGGCTTTTGCGCCCTTGCACGCGCGGTGGCCGCACCATGAGGCGCCTGATTGCCCTGTTGTCGCTCGTGGTGCTTGCCGCCTGTACTTCCGGCCCGCCGCCTCGGGGGACCGCGCCCGAAATAGCGGCACTCGCCAGTGAAATCCGCACGCTGTCCCCGCAGGTCGATCCGGCTGAGGCCCGCCGCGCCGCTACCATCGCCTATGACCAAACCCACAGCCTTGCACTGGCCTACCAAATCACCGATTCACCACTTGTCCACAACGCCAAGGTCAACGCAGGCACCAAGCCGCGCGGCCTGTGCTATCATTGGGCCGAGGATATGGAACGACGGTTGAACGCAGAAGAATTCCGTACGCTTGACCTCAAACGTGCCATCGCCAATTCCGAAACGCGCTTTCTGATCGAACATTCGACTGCCGTGATCACCGCCAAAGGCACGTCCATGGAAGCGGGCATCGTGCTGGACCCATGGCGCAATGGCGGGCGGCTTTTCTGGTCACGGGTGGCGACGGACAAACGCTATGACTGGCTCCCGCGGGAGGAAGTGCTGCGCCGCCGGGGTCAGATCAGATACGCACAACGACCCGACGGGTCACGGGCGGCACCCCCCGCAAACTGAAAAGGCCCCGCATCCGCGAGGCCCCGTTCAGAATATCAACGTAGGATCACTCAGCCGCTTTGGGCTGGTCTCCGCCATCAGGGGTCTGATCCCCACCATCCCCTGCCTCGCCTTCCGGCTTGGCCTTGGGCTTACGGCGCGACTGGCGTTTCTGCTTGGGCTTGTTTTCCGGGGTATCAACCAGATTGCTGTCTTCGCCGCCGTCACCGCCGTCCTTGCCTTCTGCCGGGGCATTTCCCTGGGGCTGCTGGCCACCCTGATTGTTGCTTTCACGCTCTTGGCGTTCGGCCCGCTCGCGGTCCCGATCCGCCTGACGCTCCCGGTTCTGGCGTTCCTGCTCCTCACGACGCTGGTCAATCTCGCGCTGCGCTTCGGCCAGCATGCGCAGATAATGCTCCGCGTGCTGTTGGAAGTTCTCGGCCGCGACGCGGTCGTTGCTCAGCTGCGCATCGCGGGCAAGCTGATTGTATTTCTCAATCACCTGCTGCGGTGTGCCGCGCACCTTGCCCTCGGGGCCGGAGCTGTCGAAAACACGGTTGACGACATTGCCGCCCTGATTCTGACGGTTGCGGTTATTCTTCGACCGGGACCGTGATCTGGTAGACTTCATGGAACGTGATCAGCCTTGTATGCTGTTGATTTTAACGCACCGGGCTGGCGTGCTGTCGCCTCTCGTCACCCGGGAATAGCAATATGTTGGGCATAACGCCGCGCGGGACCGTCAGAGACATCCACCGCTGCAACACCTTTGAATAAACATGCCCGTGGGGGTGGAGCAAGGTAAAAACGTGTCAAAAAGCGCAAAAGTCCACAAATTCGCGCAATTCCGCCGGTAATTCGCAGGTATCCGGTCAAGTCAGGCGGGCCATTCGGCGCAGATCACCCGCGCGCGCCCGTCCAGATCCTGACAAACGCTGACCCCGCCCCAGCCTGCGCGGGTAAAAATCTCCGCAACCGCAGTGCATTGCTGCCAGCCAATCTCAACCAGCACACGACCCGCCGCTGAAAGGTATCCTTGCGCCTCGTCCGCGATGATCCGGTAGGCGCTCAGCCCGTCGCCGCCGTCGGTCAGGGCCATGCGGGGCTCATGATCGCGCAGTTCCGGCGCGACGCCCTGCATCTCTTCTGCAGCCAGATAGGGGGGATTGGCGACGATCAGGTCGAACCGCCCCTCCACCGCGTCAAACCAGTCCGACTGCAGCACATCTGCCCGTGACGCCACACCGTGCCGCACCGCGTTGGCGCTGGCCTGCAGACAGGCGGCCTCACTCAGATCAACGCCAACGCCGCGCGCATCAGCGCATTCAGCAAGCAATGTGACCAGGATACAGCCCGACCCGGTGCCAAGGTCCAAAACCCGCTCGAACGGTTGCGCCAATGCGCGCTCGATCAGTGTTTCCGTCTCTGGCCGGGGGTCCAGGACATCGCGGGTGATGGCAAAGTCACGGCCATAGAACGCGCGCACCCCGACAAGCTGGCTGACCGGTACCCGCACCGCGCGCAAAGACACAAGATGATCGAACCGTTCCGCTATCTCGGGCGCGATCTCCTCCGGCGCGATCAGCGTTACACGGGCGGCATCGACGGATGCCGCATGGGCCAGCAACACCCGCGCATCCCGCGCAGGGTCCGGCACGCCTGCCGCCCGCAGCCGCGCGGCGGCCGCGGCCATCGCCTGCGCTGCGGTGGGCGCGCTCACCCGTTCATCTCCGCAAGCTGCTGCGCCTGCGCATCTGCTGTCAGCGCATCGACAATCTCATCCAGATCGCCCTGCATAACCGCATCCAGTTTGTACAGCGTGAGGTTGATCCGGTGGTCGGTCATCCGCCCCTGCGGAAAGTTATACGTCCTGATCCGTTCGGACCGGTCGCCCGACCCGACCTGCGACGCCCTGTCGGCTGAACGTTCATTGTCCACCCGCGCGCGCTCTGCATCATAAAGACGGGCGCGCAGGACCTGCATCGCGATCTCGCGGTTGCGGTGCTGGGATTTTTCCGAACTTGTCACGACCAGCCCGGTGGGAAGGTGGGTGATGCGCACGGCGGAATCGGTGGTATTGACGTGCTGCCCTCCCGCGCCGGAGGACCGCATGGTGTCGATGCGCAGGTCATTGGGATTGATTTCTATGTCCACGTCTTCCGCTTCGGGAAGCACCGCGACCGTCGCGGCAGAAGTATGGATGCGCCCGCCGCTTTCGGTGCTGGGTACGCGCTGAACGCGGTGCACACCGCTTTCATACTTCAGCCGGGCAAAGACGTTTTCCCCGGTGATATGGGCCACCACTTCCTTGACGCCGCCCAGTTCGGTCATCTGGCTCTCGATCATCTCGAATTTCCAGCCGCGCGCCTCAGCATAGCGCTGGTACATCCGCAACAGATCGGCTGCGAAAAGGGCCGCTTCATCCCCTCCTGTGCCCGGCCGGATTTCCAGCATGGCAGGCTTGGCATCCGCCGCATCGCGCGGCAACAACGAAAGCTGCAACGCGGCCTCTGCATCGGGAAGGGCCGCTTTCAGTTGCGGCAACTCGTCGCGCGCCAGCTCAGCCATTTCCGGGTCGCTCATCATCGCCTCGGCTTCTGCAATGTCTCCGGTCAGCTGGCGGTAGGCCTCAATCTGTTCAACTACGGGACGTAAATCACTGTATTCTTTTGCAATACCTGCAAAATCCGCGCCATCGCCACCAGCCGCCATTGAGGCTTCCAGGAACTGAAAACGCTGCAGGATCTGCTCAAGGCGGTCATTGGGGATCATTTTTCCCGTGTCGCCGATGCGAAGGGTTTGGTCAAGGGCCGCTTCATGCTATATTATTAGTATGAAACGTTTAAGCCTTGTCCTGTTGATCGCTGCGACGCCTGCCTCTGCTGATGTCGTGGGACCCGGCGGCAAGACCATTGATTGTTATTGCACCGACAAGAACCACAACCGGATTGAGTTGGGGGAAACGATCTGCCTGCAGGTCGATGGCCGGATGTTCATGGCGCAATGCCAGATGTCCCTGAACGTGCCGATGTGGCGCGAAGTGCAGGAAGGATGCCTGTCCTCAGAGCTGGGAAAGCCATCCCTTAACACGGTTGGCGTTTACCCCCAGATCTGAGCGTCCGAAACGCAGCCGCGCGTTGATCTCAATATACCGGTCGGCGGTGCCGTCAATCTGGCCGTCGTATACACCGATCGTGGTGTAATCGGGAAAGCCCATCACCTTCGTACGCGTTATATACGTCACCTGCCCCGCAGCGACCGACCCCGTCAGCCGTGTGGTGCGGGGGGTGTTCATGATCACCCGGTCCAGCGCGGAAAGCTCCGCCATACCGTCACCCTGAACCTCCTTGCGCCAGACATATCCGGTCTGCTTCCTGCGCGGCTCCATGCCCGTCACAGACGCCTGCCTGTGCCAGCGGTCAGGATCTGACGGCGCAAGACGGACATAGGCCATTCCCGCCAGCACCACCAAAGCCACGATCCAGAATAATGTCATCCGTCTCCCCCTCTTCATCCTTTTGAAAATACCCCGGCGCTGCGGTGTCACCGATACGCGACGCCGGGCAGGATGCACAACATCTCATAAAGGATATTCGCACCGGTCAGCGCGGTGTTGCCGCTCGGATCATAGGGCGGCGACACTTCGACCAGATCACCGCCGACAAGGTTCACGCCCTTGAGGCTGCGGATCAGCTGCAACGCCTGCATGGAGGTCAGGCCACCGATCTCGGGCGTCCCGGTACCGGGCGCGAAGGCGGGATCAAGGCTGTCAATGTCATAGGTCAGATAGGTCGGATAATCGCCAAGATCGCGCCTGATCTCATTGCCAAGCGTGCTCAGGTCCCGCCCCCAAAGCTCCGCCGCCGGAAACTGCTGGAACCCCCATCCCGCAGCCTCGGCAAAGTCATCGGCACTGTACCCGGTGCCGCGCAGGCCCACCTGATAAACCTTGTCAGGCACCAGCAACCCTTCTTCATGGGCACGCCGAAAGACGGTGCCGTGGGTCTCCCGCTCCCCAAACATCTCATCGTTGACGTCCGCATGGGCGTCCACATGGATCAGCGCCAGCGGCCCGTGCCGTTTCGCCATCCCGCGCAGGATCGGCAGGGTGATCGAATGATCCCCGCCAATCGCCAGCGGCATCGCATCATAGGTGAGGATGCTGTCGTAACTCTCTGATATGATGCGCAGACTGTCTTTCAGTGAAAAGGTATTGATCGCCAGATCGCCAATATCGGCCACCTGCAGACTGTCAAAGGGTGCCGCCCCCGTCGCCAGGTTGTAGGGCCGCAGCATCGCGCTTTCGCTGCGCACCTGCTTGGGTCCCATCCGCGTGCCCGACCGCCACGAGGTGCCGATGTCCATCGGAATGCCCAGCACCGCCACATCCAGCCCCTTGAGGTCATTCACGGCCGGCAGCCGCATGAAGGTGTTCGGGCCCGAAAACCGCGCCAGATCATTGCCGCTGATGGGTTGGTTCTTGCCGCTCATGCGCTGCGCATCCGGTGGCCCAGCAGGCACAGGATCTCGGTTGCCACATGCGCCCCGGCAATCGCCGTCGCCCCCGTGGTGTCAAAGGGCGGCGATACCTCAACCACATCGCCCCCCACGATGTTGATCCCCGCCAGATCGCGCAGCATGATCGCCGCCTGCGCGCTCGTCAGTCCACCCCAGACAGGCGTCCCCGTACCAGGCGCATAGGCAGGGTCCAGCGCATCAATGTCCCACGTCAGGTAACAGGGCCGGCCGCCCAGCACTGCTTTGATCCGCTCGACCGCCGCCTGTGGACCCTTTTCATGCACCTCGCGCGCGTCGATGGTGGTCACGCCCAGCGTATCCTCGTTCGTCGTCCTGATCCCCACCTGCACGGACGTCGCCGCATCCACAAGCCCCGACTTGACCGCCTTGTAGAACATCGTGCCATGGTCGATCCGGTCCATGTCATCATCCGGCCAGGTGTCCGAATGGGCATCGAATTGTAACAGGCTGATGGGGCCGTATTTCTCCGCATAGGCCTTGAGGATCGGAAAGCTGATGTAGTGATCGCCGCCCAGCACAACGCTTGCAGCACCTGCATCCAAAATGCCCTTGATATGCGCTGTCAGCGCTGCGGGAAACTTCGATACATGCCCGTAATCAAATGCCAGATCACCGTAATCCGCGATGGCAAACTCGCTCAGCACGTCGAAATCCCAGCCGTAAGGCGGATCAAAAGGCTGCAAGGCACTTGCCTCGCGGATCGCGCGTGGCCCCAATCGCGTGCCCGTGCGGTTGGTCACCGCCTGATCGAACGGCACGCCCGTCACGGCGATGTCCACACCGCGCAGATCCTTGGTATAGCGCCGCCGCAGGAAAGAGGTCGCCCCGCCAAAGGCATTCTCGAAACTCTGCCCCTTCAGGTCATCGCGGGTGAATGCCTGGTCGACCTGCTTGGCCGCATCTTCCAGCGCCATCTGTCAGGCCCCTGCCACGGGCTGCGCGCGTTCCACCATCCGGGCAAAGAACGACGCGCCGATGGGCGCGATCTCATCGTTGAAGTTGTAGAGCGGATGATGCACGCCGGCACCCTCCCCCTGTCCCAGCATCAGGTAGGCACCCGGTCTTGCCTCCAGCATATAGGAAAAATCCTCGGCCCCCATCACGGGCGTGTGGTTCGGCTCCACGCCCGCCTCGCCTGCGACTTCACTGGCGACCTCGACCGCAAAGGCCGCATTATTGGCATGATTGACTGTCGGTGGATAACCATATTCGAAATCAAGCTCGGCCGTGAGGTCGAATGCTGCCGCGTGCCCTTGCACAAGCGCCTCCATCCGCCGTACCGCCATCGCCTGCACCTCCTTGTCGAAGGTGCGCACCGTGCCGTTGATATAGACCTCTTCGGGGATCACGTTGTCCGTCGTCCCGGTATGGATCTGGGTGGTGGAGATCACCAGCTTGTCCATCGGGTTGAGGTTTCGGCTGACGATGGTCTGCAACGATTGCACCAGCGCGCAGGCCGCCACCACCGGGTCGACGCAATCATGTGGCCGCGCGCCGTGCCCGCCCCTGCCCGTCAGCCTGATCGTGAACGTATCCGCCGCCGCCATGATCGGGCCGGGATTGGTGTGAAACCGCCCGAATTCGAGGTTTGGCGCATTGTGCAGCGCATAGACCTCGGTGATGCCGAACCGGTCCATCACCCCTTCCTGCACCATGATCTCGCCGCCGCCGCCAACCTCTTCGGCAGGCTGGAACAGCAACGCCACCTTGCCAGAGAAATTGCGCGTCTCCGCGAGGTACTTCGCCGCCCCCAGCAACATCGCGGTATGTCCGTCATGCCCACAAGCGTGCATCTTGCCCGGATGGGTCGATGCATAGGGCACGCCCGTTTCCTCCTCGATGGGCAAGGCATCCATATCCGCGCGCAACCCGATCGTCGGGCCATCGCCACGCCCCTCGATGATCGCGACGATCCCGGTCTGCGCCACCCCTTCATGCAGTTCGTCCACGCCAAATTCCCGCAACCGGTCCGCAACAAAGGCCGCCGTCTGATGACATTCCAGCCCCAGTTCGGGAATCGTATGCAGATGTTGCCGCCAGGCGGCCATGTCGGCACTGAAATCGGCGATGCGGTTGATGACAGGCATGGGGTGGACTCCTTGGCAGCGGTTTTGCACGGTCCATCTGACACCAGACAGGACCAAGCTGCAATGGCCGACTCGCGCCCGGACGACACCCTCATTCACGACAGCGACGCAGGCATCGAACGCCTGCTGGAAATCATGCGCCGCCTGCGCGACCCCCAGACCGGTTGTCCCTGGGACATAGAGCAGGATTTTGACACCATCGCCCCCTACACGATCGAGGAAGCCTATGAAGTCGCCGACGCGATTGAACGGCGTGACTGGGCCGAACTGGAAGGCGAGTTGGGCGATCTGCTGCTGCAATCGGTCTATCACACCGCCATGGGCGAAGAGGCCGGGCATTTCACCTTTCAATCGGTCGTCCGCAACATCGCCGACAAGATGGTCGCGCGGCACCCGCATGTCTTCGGTGACGAAAGTCGCGAAAAATCCGCGGAACAGCAAACCGCCGATTGGGAGGCGATCAAGGCCGCCGAACGCGCAGACAAGGCGCAGAAAGGCACGCTTGATGGTGTGGCGGTCGGCCTGCCCGCCCTTCTGCGCGCCTACAAGCTGCAGAAACGGGCGGCCCGCGTCGGTTTCGACTGGCCCTCCACCGACGAGGTTCTGGAAAAGATCACCGAAGAAGCCGCCGAACTGGTCGAGGCACGCGATACCCTTTCACAGGACGAGATCGAGGAGGAGTTCGGCGACCTGCTCTTTGTGATGGCCAACCTCGGCCGTCACCTCAAGATCGACCCCGAAGCCGCCCTGCGCGCCGCAAATGCCAAGTTCACCCGCCGTTTCGCCGGAGTGGAGGCGCGGCTGGCAGAGATCGGCAAGACCCCCGATCAAAGCGATCTGGCAGAGATGGATGCGCTTTGGGACGCGGTCAAGGCGGCAGAGAAAGCGGCAAGGCCCTAACCCGCCGATCTGCGCGCCCTCCCTTTCGCTTCATCGCCAAACCGCCTATCTCAGACCCGAGCCGCAAATAAAGGACGCCGCCCCCGTGACCCCCCGCAAGATCATCATCGACACCGACCCCGGACAGGACGACGCTGTTGCCATCCTGCTGGCTCTGGCCAGCCCCGAGGACATGACCGTCCTTGGCATCACCTGTGTCGCGGGCAACGTGCGTTTGTCACTGACATCGAAAAACGCACGCATCGTCTGTGAATTGGCGGGCAAGACGGATGTACCCGTTTATGCAGGCTGCGACCGTCCCATGGGCCGCGATCTGGTGACGGCGGAACATGTGCACGGCAAGACCGGGCTGGATGGTCCCGACCTGCCCGACCCGACCATGCCGCTGGCCGAGGGTCACGCGGTCGATTTCATCATCGACACGCTGCGCGACCACGCCCCTGGCACGATCACGCTTTGCCCGCTCGGCCCGCTCACCAACATTGCCACGGCCCTTGAACGCGCACCTGATATTGCCGGACGCATCGCCAGGATCGTGCTTATGGGCGGTGGCTATTTCCAGGGTGGCAACATCACCCCGGCGGCGGAATTCAACATTTACGTCGACCCGCAAGCCGCTGATATCGTTTTTAGATCAGGCGCACCAATCGTCGTGATGCCCCTCGACGTCACGCACAAGGTGCTGGTGACTAAGCCCCGAAACGACGCCTTCCGCGCCCTTGGCACACCCGTCGGCATCGCGGTCGCCGAAATGACCGATTTCTTCGAACGCTTCGACAAGGAAAAATACGGCTCCGAAGGCGCGCCCCTGCATGACCCCTGCGTCACCGCCTACCTGATCAATCCCGACCTTTTCACCGGCCGCCACATCAACGTGGAGATTGAGACCGGGTCAGAACTCACCATGGGCATGACCGTCGCCGACTGGTGGCGCGTCTCGGGCCGCCCGCCGAACGCCACCTTCATGGGCGACATAGACGCAGATGGGTTCTTTGCCCTGCTGACCGAACGGCTGGCCCGGTTATGAGCGCCGCCCTCACCCTTGCCACACCAGACCACATCGACCGCCTGCTGCCGCTGGTGGCGGCCTTCCATGCCGAACAGGGCATCGAGATGTCGGATGACGCCCGCCGCGCGGGTCTTGCCCCGCTGCTGGATGGTATACCACACGGTTGCGCTTACCTCGTCGGGCCACCGCGCGCGCCCATCGGCTACATCGTGATCACATTCGGATGGTCCATCGAATTCGGTGGCCTCGACGCGATCATCGACGAACTCTATATCCGCCCCGGCGTGCGCGGGCGCGGCATTGCAACCGAAGCCCTGCTGACCCTGCCCAATGCCCTCGCCTCTGGCGGGCTCAAGGCCATTCACCTTGAAGTGGACCGTGATAACGCCGCTGCCGTCGCCCTTTACCGCCGGGCCGGGTTCCAGCCGCGCGAGCGGTACATGTTCATGTCCCGAAAGCTCTGATCCATGCAGATTCCCTTCGACAACAGCTATGCCAGCCTGCCCGATGCCTTCTATACCCGGCTGAACGCCACGCCGGTGAAGACGCCGCAGATGCTGGCGTTCAATCACGATCTGGCAGCGGTTCTGGGCATTGAAGTGGGCGATCTGTCTGAAGCAGCACAGGTCTTCGCGGGCAACGAAACGCCTGACAACGCCGCCCCCCTCGCCCAGCTCTACGCTGGTCACCAGTTCGGCAACTGGAACCCGCAACTGGGCGACGGACGCGCGATTCTGCTGGGTGAAGTGATCGGCACCGATGGCATCCGCCGTGACATCCAACTCAAGGGCTCCGGCCCCACACCCTACAGCCGCATGGGCGACGGGCGCGCGTGGATGGGTCCGGTGCTGCGCGAATACCTTGTGTCAGAGGCGATGCACGCCCTCGGCATCCCAACGACCCGTGCACTGGCTGCCGTCAGCACCGGCGAAAGTATCTGGCGCGAACAGGGCGCGCTGCCCGGTGCCGTGCTGACCCGCGTGGCGCGCAGCCACCTGCGCGTCGGCACCTTCCAGATCTTCGCCGCGCGCGGTGAGGTCGAACATCTCAAGACGCTGACCCAATACGCCATCGATCGCCACTATCCGGAGGCGCAAGGCCCCATGGACCTGCTGCGCGCCGTTTGCTCCGCCCAGGCCGCCTTGATCCCCGCCTGGATGGCGCACGGCTTCATCCACGGCGTGATGAACACCGACAACGCCAGCATTGCAGGGGAAACCATCGACTATGGCCCCTGCGCCTTCATGGACGCCTTTGCGCAAAACCGCGTGTTTTCCTCCATCGACCAGATGGGCCGCTATGCTTTCGGCAACCAGCCCAACATCGCGGTGTGGAACATGGCGCAACTGGCCACAGCGCTTATCGCGCAGGTGGATGACCGTGACGCCGCTGTCGAAGAAGCCACCGCCATCATCCACGCGATGCCGGAACAGATCGAGGCGAACTGGCTCAGCCGCTTCGCTGCAAAGATTGGCATCTCCACCCCGATTGCCGCGGATGTGAAACTTCTCGAACACCTGCTTGCCCTGATGCAGGAGGACGGCGCGGATTTCACCAATACGTTCCGCGCCCTTGGCACCGATGCGGCCCGTGAACACTTCGTCGATCGGGAGGCCTTTGACGCATGGGCCGCCAACTGGCAGGACCGGATAAAGGCCGAACCCGACCCGCAGGCGCTGATGAAACGCACCAATCCTGCCGTAGTCCCGCGCAACCACCGGGTCGAGGCGATGATCGAAGCCGCCGTCGCAGGTGACATGGCCCCGTTCGAACGGCTGTCAAAGGCGCTGGCCACGCCGTTTACCGAAACCGATCCGGACCTGCACCGCCCGCCCACATCAGATGAAATCGTGCCCGCCACGTTCTGCGGCACCTGATCTTCATCCTTTTTCAAATACCCCGCCGCGGCGGCGCTGTCGGGGACGGCGGTTGATCAGATAGATGCCGCTGGCCACCAGCACCAGCGCCCCCCAGACCGACAGCGCGACCTCTTCCGACAAAAGCAGCCAGCCCAGGATCACCGAAAACACCGGCGACAGAAAGCTGAAGGAGGCGACCGAAGACGCCGGATAGATCTTCATCAGCCAGAACCAGACCACGAAGCCAAGGCTGGCGACGGCGATGATCTGAAACGCCAGTCCCGCGAAGTGGATAGGCGCAAGGTCGCGGATGAAATCCCCCATGAAAAGCGACAGCACCAATAGGATCGGCGCGGAAACGAGCACCTGTATCAGCAACTGCTGCGAAGGCTCCACCTTTGACAATTCGGTCATCCGCAGGCATAGGACAATCCCCGCCCAGCAGAACGACGATCCCAGCGCCAGCAGATCACCCGTCCAGTTTGCACCGCCGCTGTCCCGGTCCAGCAGCGCCAGCGCCACCCCCGCCACCGCAAGCATCAGCCCCAGCGACCGCATCGGGGTCAGCCGCTCCCCCGGCAGGGCGAAGTGCGCGATCAGCGACAGCCAGACAGGCATGGTATAGAAGATCACCGACGACCGGCTGACCGTTCCCAGATCAAGGGCCAGAAACAGGCAAAAGAACTCTGCCGCGAAGAACACCCCGGCCAGCAATCCGCCCGGCCAGGCCGACCGTGGGATGCGCAGGCTGATCCCCCGCACGCGCATCCACAGCAGCAGCACCGCAACCGCCCCGACAGACCGGATACCTGCCGCAAAGACCGGGCCGAAGCCGCCTGCGGTGACCTTGATCACCACCTGATTGAAAGCCAGATGCAACGCAAAAGCGATCAGCGCGGCCGCGCCAAAAAGGTCCATGTGGTCTTTGCGTTCCATTCGGCCACAAGGGGCGACGTGCGCCGCCTTGTCAATGCGGCTGCCATGCGCGGTGGCACACCGATGCCGCGGGTTGGGGATTTTTCCCCTAGGGATACGCCCAAAACCTGTCACAGTGCGCAGTGACTCGTTTTGTTTTAAGGGGGATTTTGCATGAGTTTGATGAAGACATTGGCAAAGGTGGCTGTTGGTGTGGCGGTGGCCAAGGGCGCAAGCGCGATGATGCGCAAGGGCCAAAGCGGTGGCGCTGGCGGCGGCCTTGGCGGCCTATTGGGCAGCCTGGCAGGCGGTGGCGCTGCCACGGCCGGCAGCGCCCAGCGCCACACAGGCGCGCACAGCCCCGGCGCGGGCGGCGGTCTTGAGGACATGCTTGGCGGTCTCCTGGGGGGTGGTCGCACAGGCGGCAGCGCAGGCGGCGCGCCCGGCGGCCTCGGTGGCTTGCTGGAACAGCTTGGCGGTGCCGGGGGCGGCGCTGGCGCAGGAGGTCTGGGCGGTCTGCTGGGCGGTCTGGCCTCGGGTGGCGGTCTTGGCGGCCTTCTGGGTGGTGCAGCGGGCGGTGCAGTGCAGCAACGCCCCACGGACAACACGCGCAGCTTTGGCGAGGTGCTGAACTCCCAGTTCGACGCCACACCCGAACCCGCGATTGAACCCTCCCGCGATCAGGAAGCCGCAGCAGCGCTGATGCTGTCAGCGATGATCCAGGCCGCGAAATCCGACGGGACCTTCGATGAAGGCGAACGCGACAAACTGCTGAGCCGCCTGGGCGACGTGGACGCACAGGAAGCCGCCTTCGTTCAGGAACAGATGCAGGCCCCTGTCGATGTTGACGGGCTTGTGGCGCAGACACCCAAGGGGCTCGAAGCACAGGTCTATGCCATGTCGCTTCTGGGCATCGACCTCGATACCCAGCAGGAAGCGCAATACCTGCACAAGCTGGCGCAGAGCTTTGGCATGGACCCCAAAAACGTGAATGCCATTCATGACCAGATGGGCGTCCCGTCGCTCTATACCTGAGGGGCTGGCACGCTCCACTTTCCATCAGGCGCGCTGATCCACAGCGCGCCTTTTTTCCTGTCTTGCGGGCGCGGCATCATGGCATGGACCGGCTGAGGCGCGGAAAATCCCGACCTGTGCTGCGGCAAGACAAGGGGCGGCTCTCGACACTCTATGACTGGTAGCTTTGGATCCCTTGGTGCAGTAAATCCCTTGCAGCTCCCAAGTTTTCGGAAAGGAACACGCAGCATGATTGCCTACGTCACCGTCGGTGCTGACGACATCGCGCGCGCAAAACGGTTTTACACGGCGTTCCTGCCAGCCCTGAACTATCGGCTGAAAGAGGGTCCCGAAGGCCTGAGCTATGCGCTGCCCGTGGAGCCGGGCCAGTCTCCCGTTCTGCCGGATTTCTATGTCAAACCGACCTTCGATGGACGCCCCGCATCCGCCGGGAACGGTGCGATGGTCGCATTCGAGGCGCGCAATCAAGCCCAGGTTCGTGAACTCCACGCCGCGGCCCTTGCGGAAGGCGGTTCTGACGAGGGCCAGCCGGGCTTCCGCCCCTCGTATGGACCGCGCTTCTATGTCGGCTACCTGCGCGACCCTCAAGGCAACAAAATCGCCTTGTTCTCCTGCAATCCGAATGAACCCGGACGCGACGACTGACGCGGCTTATCCGAGCGTTGGAAGCGCGACGCAGCAGCCGTGTCTTGCAGCACTCCAATCCATGATCGATGCCAAAAAAGCAGTTGTTGAGAGCCTTTCCCACCGCCCGCGACAAAAGCATCCGGCGCGTCCCAAGAAACCGGGACAAGGCGGTCTTGCGACCTATTGGCCGCAGATGCGGGATTTTGCCGTCTTTGGAGTAGCTTAATCCAATGGCGGCTTTCTGACCTTTGCAGCTCAATACCTTCGTTTCGGTCTTCTAGATCGGCACCTATTGACGATCGCTGTTCAAGCTCAACAACAAAGCCTCAGCTTCTTCATCGACAGGAAAGAAGGTTTCGACACGCAGCTCTTGCGCCAAGGCATTTGTTGGCATCGCTATCGAGGCAATCACAGAGAATAACTCAAGCTGAGTGCCCGAGATATTGAGGCAAATCGGAAAGACCGGGTTTGGCGTGTATTTTACGTCAAAATTCCACCATCGGTCGGGCAGATCCGGGTGTTGTTTGATCCTGTCCATCGCATTTCTCAAATCCGATGGACCCAGAGCTTCGCGGTGCAGTCGCTGCACTGTCTGTCGCGCGAAATCATCCCAATTTTCAATGTGGGGCCGCAACCCATGGGGATCAAAAGCAAGATCAAGAATGTTCAGGCGCGCCTCAGCCGATGACGCAGCGACACCTATCAGTTGGCCCACAAGAAACTGTGCGGATGCATTCATATCGACAATGTTCCAGGAGCGATCAATCGCAAAGGACGGGTAAGGGTCATGTGCCGTCATCAGCCGGATCACGGCCCCGTGGATCGTCGACATTTCACTGCTTGTAATATCATGCACGGCATAGGCATCAGCCAAGCCAGCCGCGCGCAACAACAGGTTTCGATCCCGCAACGGAACTTGCAGAGCAGCGGACAGGCGAAAAACCATATCACGCGATGGTTTGGACCTGCCTGTTTCGAGAAAGCTGATGTGGCGCGATGGTGTCTCAACCGTCAGGGCAAGTTCAGACTGCGACAGTTGCCGCTCTGTTCGCCACGACCGCAGCAAATCACCGAAATATGGCGTGGGAGAGCCGGTATTCATACCTATGCGTAGCAACAATACACATACCCCGCCATTCCCTGTGAGGGAATTGATTTGGGATATGGCGGAGCGCATTTGTGCGTCACATTCACATGGAGACCTCAAATGACTTTCTGGATTCTAACCGCCATTCTACT
Source organism: Sulfitobacter rhodophyticola (assembly GCF_041281685.2). Taxonomy (GTDB): domain Bacteria; phylum Pseudomonadota; class Alphaproteobacteria; order Rhodobacterales; family Rhodobacteraceae; genus Sulfitobacter. The sequence continues at coordinate 3,758,822 of NZ_CP166251.2, forward strand.
GTATTTCATTCAAACGCTACTGCCTGTCGCTTTTCGCTACCGGGGAAGCCCCGAGGCGATGAAATCACGCGATGTCATGCCCGAGGCGTCCATCATTTGCGGACGCGCCGACCGTGCACTGGCCAATGTAACCGAAGCCATGATCATGTTTCTGCCGCTCGCCTTGCTGTCATTGGATGCTGCTGGTGCCGTGCTGGGTGCAATGATCTTCGTTTGTGCGCGGATCATCTATGTGCCTCTGTATCTATTCGGTGTGCCGTTTCTACGCACGCTTGCTTGGATCGCAGGCCTTGGCGGGCTGCTCATGATGGCACTGGCGCTAACCGCTTAGGGCAAAGGCCGCAGGAGCAATCTGAGCTTTGCGGCTCATCTAAGCAATACCATCGCATGCTAGTGGGGCGGGGACAGGAAATGCCCCCGCTCTTTCCCGATGGCTGCCAATCATCGAGACCGCAGCATCCGCCGCTCAACCGTCTTCCCCGCCTGCAGCGCGGTGCAGCCGCACGATTACGAAACACAGGACCACGGCCAGACCGAACGGCGGCATCCAGATGCCAGCCAATTCCCCCGCGAACCAGTCGCCCAGATCGGGCCTGCGGCACGACGCGCCCGTGGGGTTCATGCACAATGCGCCAAGGTAGGCCGCGAAAAGCGGTGGCACGATCACAAGGATCGCCACCACCGGGTACAACACGACCAGCGCTGCCTTGCGCATCAGGCGGCGCGCTGACCGCCGCCGCCGGGCTTGCCACCGCCACCGCCGCGACGCCGTCTGCGCGCGCCACCCGGCTTGCCGCCCCCGGACTTGGCTCCGGCAGGTTGACCGCCACCGCCACCGGGCCGTCCGCGTCCACGCCCGCGACCGCCGCCGCCCTTCTTGGGTTTGTCGGGGATCTCCGACGGCTCCCACGCGCGACCAGACGCCACGGGAATGCGGATGCCCATCGTCTTCTGGATGGAAATCAGTTCTTCCATCTCGTCCGGGGCGCAGAACGCAACCGCCGCACCGTCCTTGCCGGCCCGCGCGGTCCGCCCGATGCGGTGCACGTAATTGTCCGGCACATTGGGCAGTTCGTAGTTGTAGACGTGCTTCACATCCGGGATGTCCAAACCGCGCGCGGCCACATCCGTGGCCACCAGCACCTTGATGTCACCGGATTTGAAACCTGCAATCGCGCGGTCCCGCTGGCCCTGAGACTTGTTACCGTGGATCGACGCGGCCTCAAGCCCCGCTTTCACCAGTGTCTTCATCAGCTTTTCACAGCCATGTTTGGTGCGCCCGAAAACCAGCGCCCGCTCTTCTTTGTGCGCGCTCAGCAGCTCAATCAGCAGGTTCGTCTTCTCCGCCTTGGCGATATAGTGCAACTCCTGCGTGACCTTGTCCGCCGCCTTGCCGGGAGGGGAAACCTCAACCCGGATCGGACGATCGAGATAGCTTGCGGCAATCTCGTTCATCAGCTTGGGCATGGTAGCCGAAAACAGCATCGTCTGACGTTCTTTCGGGATCAGGCCGGAGATCTTGCGCAGGTCATGGATGAACCCCATGTCCAGCATCTGATCGGCCTCATCCAGCACCAGAAACCGTGTCTCTGACAACACGACCGCCCGGCGGTCAATCAGGTCCAGCAGACGCCCCGGCGTCGCCACCAGCATGTCCACGCCCCGCTCCAGCCGCTTGATCTGCGGATTGATGTTCTGTCCGCCCACGACCATCTGCGCCTTCAACGGTGTGTTTTCGCAAAAGCCCTTCAGATTTTCCATGATCTGCTGCGCCAATTCGCGCGTCGGTGCCAGCACCAGCGCGCGCACGGTGCGCGGCGCGGGGCGCTTGGGGTTCTCCAGCATATGCGCCACCAGCGGCACACCAAAGGCCGCGGTCTTGCCCGTGCCGGTTTGCGCCAGCCCCATCACATCGCGCCCGTTCAGCGCATGGGGGATGGCTTGTTTTTGAATGGGCGTGGGGTCCGTAATGCCCATCGCCTGCAGACGGTCCACCAGTTTCGATGGCAGATCCATCATGTCGAAATCGCTCATAGTCTCTTTCCGGCGCAGGCCCTCGGCCCCGCCTAAATCTAGGTCACGGCGCATCATCGCGCCGCTCATGGGTGTCGCCAGTCGGATCGCAAGTGTCGGGCCAACTGCCCCACACCTGTCCGTGGCGTCTGGCCCCACGCGTGATTTTGGGAACAACAGCGGGCCTTGTCGCCGGTCTGCACTTACACACTCTTGGTTAACAAAAGGCTGGCACCGACACTGCTCACGCGGCAGAGGCATCGCTTGACCCCCACATGGGGCGCTGCGCGGCATAAGTCAACCACCGCCGCACCGCAGCGCCAAGGTGTGACAAATAAACGTGCCTAGCCCCATCCGGCCATTCCCGCTAAAACCGCTGCAATGACGACAGGCAGACCCATGACCGTGACAATCATCAAACGCTGCGAGGAAAAAGGCCTGCGCATGACCGGCCAGCGCCGCATCATCGCGCAGGTGATCGAAGACAGCGATGACCACCCCGACGTGGAGGAGCTGTTCAAACGCGCCTCCGGCCTCGATGAGGGGATTTCCATCGCAACGGTCTATCGCACCGTGAAACTGTTTGAGGAGGCAGGCATCCTCGACAAGCTGGAATTCGGCGATGGCCGCGCGCGGTACGAAGACGCCGAACGTGACCACCACGACCACCTGATCGACATGAATTCAGGTGCCGTGATCGAATTCGTCGACGCAGAGATCGAAGCCCTGCAGGAACGTATCGCCCAAAAGCTGGGGTATGAATTGCGCGGCCACCGGTTGGAGCTTTACGGCGTACCGATCAAGAAGGAATGACCCAAGGCCGCCGCCATCAGGCCGGCGCGCGCGAAAGACAAGGACACCCAATGGCCCCGACCGACCGCCCCCTTCTTGCCGTCCTGATCGACGCCGACAACGTGCCTGCGCGCCATGCCCGCAAGATCATGCGCGAGGTTCAGTCCATTGGTGAACCGGCGCTGCGCCGCGTTTATGGCGATTGGTCCAACGAAAGCCTGAAGGGGTGGAAAGACCCCATTCACGCCCTGGGCCTTGTCGCCCATCAGGAAACCGCCAATTCACGCGGCAAGAACGCCACCGACATCGGGCTGGTGATCCATGCGATGGACATCCTGCACAGTGGGCGCTTTGACGCCTTTGTCATCGTCTCCTCCGACAGCGATTTCACCGCACTGGTCAACCGTCTGCGGGAGGAGGGTTTGACCGTCTACGGGATCGGGGAGGCGAAAACCAACGAAGCCCTGCGTAATGTCTACAACCGCTTCATCCTGATCGAAAATATCCCCGACCCCGATACCCCAATCAGCACGAAGCCCAAAGGCAAGGCCGCCAAGGCGCTCCCGCTTTTTCGCGAAGCGCTTGAGAAGATCGACAGTGAGGATGGCTGGTTCAACCTCGGCCAGATCGGTCAGGCCATTCAGGCACGCCACCCCGATTTTGACAGTCGCAGTTTCGGTTTCGCAAAGCTCAGCGCGCTTGTCGCCGCGCTCGATGCGCTGGAAACCCGCAAGGACGGCAACCGGCTGTTCGTGCGCCTGAAGGAATAGGGCCGCGCCATTGGTTTCCCTTCCGGAATGCGGCACCCCTGCCCCGACGCAAAACACCAATCCCCCCTGAAATTTCACAAAACCTTCAAATAACCTACGTGGCAGCGTCGCAGTCGGGTCTTACCTCCTCCCCCATAACCGCGCATTCACACCCAGGGAGACACGCGATGGATCGCAAGGACATCATTCAAAGCACGGAATACGGCAACAAGGCAGAGGCGTTCGAGGCCTTCGACGACATCCCCACGAATCCCCATCTGGGCCGCACCATCGGCGATGTGATCCAGCAGCGCTATGGGCGGCGGGACTTCCTGCGCGGATCGCTCGGCGTGGCCGCGACCGCGTCGCTATTCGGTGCAACGGCATTGACCGCGCCCCGACAGGTCGCCGCCGCTTCAGCACGGGACAGCCGCTATGTGTTTGACGAATTGCAATGGGGCAACGACGTCGATCATCACATCGCGGAAGGCTACAACGCGGATATTCTGGTGCGCTGGGGCGATCCGATTACTGCGGATGCCCCGGATTTCGACGTAATGAACCAAAGCGCCGAAGCGCAGGCGCAGCAATTCGGCTACAACAACGACTACGTCGGATTTGCGGAAACGGAACCGGGGCGCGGCATGCTCTGCGTGAACCACGAATACACCAACGAAGAGGTGATGTTCCCGGGCCTGGGCCGTCAGGACCGTTCCGATTTCGAAGGCATGACCGCAGACCTGGTCGATATCGAGATGGCCGCGCACGGCGGGTCGGTTTTCGAGATCGTGAAGGGCGCGGACGGCAAATGGGCCATCAACCGCGACAACCCCGCCAACCGCCGCATTACCGCCAACACGCCCATGACCCTGGACGGCCCTGCCGCGGGCCACCCCCGCCTGCGCACCAGCGCGGACCCCGCGGGCATGACCGTTCTGGGCACCATCAACAATTGCGCGGGCGGAATGACCCCATGGGGCACCTACCTGATGGCGGAGGAGAACTTCCACGGCTATTTCTGGTCCGATGTGCTGGATGCCGAAGGCAAGCCCGATATCTCCGCCCAGCCCGAGGCCGCTAGCATGGACCGCTATGGCGTGCCGGGGCGCTGGTATGCCTGGGGCCAGTATCACGACCGCTTCAACATCGACAAGGAACCCAATGAACCCAACCGGTTCGGCTATATCGTGGAGGTCGATCCGCTGAACCCCGACGCGATGCCAATCAAGCACACCGCGTTGGGGCGCTTTCGCCACGAAGGGGCTGAAACGACGATCGCCGCGGATGGCCGTCTGGTGATCTACTCGGGCGACGACAATCGTTTCGACTACCAGTACAAATGGGTCTCCGCCGATCCGGTGACTAAAGCGAACAGTCACTTCGGATCATCTCTGCTGTCCGACGGCACGCTTTATGTGGCCCGCTTCGATGCCGACGGCACAGTGCAGTGGTTGCCATTGGTCCACGGGCAAGGCCCCCTCACGGCCGAGAACGGCTTTGCAAGCCAGGCGGATGTTGCGATTGACACGCGCCTTGCGGCGGATGCCCTGGGGGCCACTCCCATGGACCGCCCCGAAGACGCACAGCCCGGCCCGAACGGCACCGCCTATCTCATGCTGACCAACAACAGCCGCCGCGCGGCAGATCAGACCGATGCCGCCAACCCGCGCGCCGAAAGCCGCTTTGGCCACATCATCGAAATCAGGGAAGACGGCGGCAACCACTCAGCGGAAAAGGGCACGTGGTCGATCCTTGTTCTGTGCGGGGATCCGAAGGTTGAGGAAGTTGGCGCGATGTGGAACCCGGAAACGTCCGAGAATGGCTGGTTCGGCTCCCCGGACAATTGCGCCTTCGACAACGCGGGGCGGCTGTGGATTTCCACTGACCAAGGTTCCAACTGGGGGCGAACAGGCAAATCGGACGGCCTTTACGCGCTGGAGACGGAGGGCGATCTGCGCGGCCATTCAAAGCTGTTCTTCCGTTGCCCTGTTGGGGGGGAACTTTGCGGACCCTACTTCGCGGACGAAAGCAGGACGTTGTTCCTTGCCGTGCAGCACCCCGGCACCGACGGCACCAAGGACTTCGCCGGGTTCGAACGTGACTCCACCTTTGAGGATCCCGCCACCCGCTGGCCGGATTTCAACCCCAACATGCCGCCGCGCCCTTCTGTCGTGGTGGTCACACGGGAAGACGGTGGTGTGATCGCCGGCTGACCCCGGCGGGACAGCGAAAGCCGATACCGGGCAAACCGGTGTCGGCCCCTATACCCTGACCCGCGCCAGCATCATCGGCAGATAGACGGACAGCACCATCAGCCGCGCGATGTGGCAGGCGGCGACAAATCCGGGGATCACGCCCAAAACAACGCCCATGGCGATCATCGTCTCCAACCCGCCCGGCGCGAAAGCCACCAGAACATGTGCCAGCGGCATCTCCAGCGCCCAGGCCACCGGCGCCGCCCCCAGCGCCGCCATCCCAACCGCAATCAGCGTGATCACCAGCCCCGCGCCCAGCCCGCTTGCAAACCGCGCCAGCGGCACGCCTGAAAACCGTGTGCCGATCACCGATCCCAACACCAGATAGGCAGGCAACAGCAGCCAAGCAGGCAAGCTGCCCATCACCCCACCCGACAGATGCGCCAGCGCTGAAACGATCATCGGCCCCAGCAGCATCGGCGCAGGCACGCGGGTTCTGCCCAACAACAGCCCAAGCCCCACGCCCAGCCCGATCACGATCACCAAAGGCACGGGCGGCATCACCCCACCCGGCAACAGCATGCCACCCGTCACCTCGACCCCCATGGCCATGGCCGCAAAAGGCACCACCAGCGTCAGCGTCAAAAGCCGCACCGACTGCGTCACCGATATGCGCGCCACATCTGCATGAGTCTCCACTGCCATCGCGGTGACATAGCTCAGGTGTCCGGGTGCCGCCGCCAGCATCGCCGATCTGGCGTCAAACCCGAAGAATCGCACCAGCACGTGCCGGCACAGCACCATGATCGCCCAGATCACCCCGGCCATGAACAGGAACGCCAGCGGCCAGCGCAGCATCGCGGCCAGCGCATTGCTGTCAAACCCGGCGCCCACCGCCGTTCCCAGCAGAACAAAACAAGCCGCGCGCAGCACCGGGTCGACCCCCGTCCGCATCCCCGCAATACCCGCCAAAGTCACAGCCAGCGCAGGCCCGATCAACACGTAGACCGGGGCATCCACCGCCCATGCCACACCCGCCCCCAGCGCGCCCAGTACCAGCGTGACAGCCGTTTGCAAAACCGTGTCCCTGCCCCGATGCGCTTTCATGACACCGCTCCTACCACCCGGAACGAAGTCCCGCCAGACGCCCCCTTGCCCTTGCCCGCCAAACCTTGCATCCCTGCCCCACGATCATCCCGGAAAGGATCATAACCATGGACAACCTGCGCGGCGCGGCCTTGATGGTGCTTGCCATGCTGGGCTTCGCGCTTGAGGACATGTTCATCAAGCTGGTCGCTGACGTCATGCCCATCGGGCAGATCCTGTTCATGCTGGGCGTGGGTGGTGCGGTGGTCTTTGCCACCGTGGTCCGGCTGCAAGGCGACCGTCTGCTTGCCCCGGGCATGCGCAGCATCCCCATCGCCCTGCGCGCCATCGGGGAACTGGCGGGCACCATGGCGTTCGTTTCTGCCATCGTCTTCACGCCGCTCTCCAGCGCCTCCGCGATCCTGCAGGCCACACCGCTGGTGGTGACACTGGGGGCGGCGCTGTTTCTGGGCGAAGCGGTGGGCTGGCGCAGGTGGAGCGCGATCACCGTCGGTCTTTTCGGCGTGCTGTTGATCATCCGCCCCGGCATGGACAGTTTCGAGCCGCTGTCGCTGCTGGCGGTCATCGCCGTCTTCTCGCTGGGGCTGCGTGATCTGGCGACCCGGCGCGTGCCGCCTGCCATCACTTCCATGCAACTGAGCTTTCTGGGGTTCAGCGCAATTATCCCGGCAGGGCCAATCATGCTGTGGGCGACGGACCAAAGCCCGGTGATCCCGCAGGGCGCCACGCTGGCCTACTTCTGCGGCGCGCTCTTTATCGGGCTCTTCGCCTATTACGCCATCGTCGCGGCCATGCGCGTGGGCGAAGTGGGCTTTGTCACGCCTTTCCGCTATACCCGCCTTCTGTTCGCACTGATCATCGGCGTGACGATCTTCGGCGAATCCCCCGATGCGCTGACACTGACCGGGGCGGCCATCATCGTCGCCTCCGGCATCTATACAGTCCTGCGCGAACGCAAACAGCGCCGCGCCCTTTCCAATGCCCAACCATCGGTCTAAAACGCGCCAACTGACCGATCCAACCCCAAGGACCCGATCCCATGAGCACCATCATCGATATCTTCGCCCGCGAAATCCTCGACAGCCGGGGCAATCCCACGGTGGAGGTCGATGTCACCCTCGAAGACGGCACCATGGGCCGCGCCGCCGTGCCCTCGGGCGCCTCCACTGGCGCCTATGAGGCAGTGGAAATGCGCGACGGCGACAAAGCCCGCTACAAGGGCAAGGGGGTGCTGGGTGCCTGCGCTTCCGTGAACGGAGAGATTGCCGAAAACCTCGTCGGCATGGACGCCACCGATCAGGTCGAACTCGACGCGGCGATGATCGAACTGGACGGCACCGACAACAAGGGGCGTCTTGGGGCCAACGCCATCCTTGGCGTGTCACTGGCCACGGCCAAGGCCGCCGCCGACTACTGCACCCAACCGCTCTATCGCTATGTCGGCGGCACATCCGCCCGCATCCTGCCGGTCCCGATGATGAACATCATCAACGGCGGCGAACACGCCGACAATCCGATCGATATCCAGGAATTCATGATCATGCCCGTGGCCGCTGAAAACATCCGCGACGCGGTGCGCATGGGGTCAGAGGTTTTCCATACCCTCAAGGGCGAGCTTTCAGCCGCAGGCCTGTCCACCGGCATCGGCGACGAAGGCGGCTTTGCCCCCAACCTCAGCTCCACCCGCGACGCGCTGGATTTCATCCTCAAGGCCATCGAAAAGGCCGGATACAAGCCGGGCGATGACATCCACCTCGCCCTCGATTGCGCCGCAACTGAATACTTCAAGGATGGCAAATACGTGATGGCCGGCGAAGGCAAGACCCTCACTTCGGCCGAGAACGCGGATTACCTTGCGGCCCTCGTGAAGGACTATCCGATCATCTCCATCGAAGACGGCATGTCCGAAGACGACTGGGATGGCTGGGAAATCCTGACGGACCTCTTGGGTGAACATGTGCAACTGGTGGGCGACGATCTGTTCGTGACCAACCCCAAGCGTCTGCAAATGGGGATCGACAAGGGCTGCGCCAACTCCATGCTGGTCAAGGTCAACCAGATCGGCACCCTGACCGAAACGCTGAAGGCCGTCGGCATGGCCCACCGCGCGCGCATGACCAACGTCATGTCGCACCGTTCTGGCGAAACCGAGGATGCCACCATCGCCGACCTCGCCGTCGCCACCAACTGCGGCCAGATCAAGACCGGCAGCCTCGCGCGCTCCGACCGGCTGGCGAAATACAACCAACTGATCCGCATCGAGGAACAATTGGGCGAAGCCGCGGAATACGCCGGCCGTTCCATCCTGCGGTGATGGGCGTCACCCTGACGTCCGTGACCACGGCAGAGGACCTCGACGCTGTCCGGGCGCTCTGCTGGGACTACCGCAAGACGCTGATCGACAATGACCCCATTGACCTCCAGATCACCGAAACGTTCTATCCGGTCCCCAAGTACCGCGCCTTGATGGACCGGCTGGCGGCGGAACACGCGCGCCCCAAGGGCATCATCCTGTTGGCCCGCGATGCCGAAGGCCGTCCCGCAGGCTGCGGGATGAGCCATGCGCTGGAGCCGCAAACCTCTGAAATCAAACGTGTCTTCGTGCCGGAAACCCACCGCCGCCGGGGCATCGCAGCGCATCTGTGCACCGCCCTTGTCGATCAGGCCCGCGCCGACGGCTTTGCCCGCGTGGTGCTTGATACCTCCACACACCTGCCCGCCGCGAAACATCTCTACGACAAACTCGGCTTTACCCGGCGCGGCCCTTACCAGCCCATACCCGAAGACGTCTTGCCACATCTGCTGTTCTTCGAGAAATCTCTCACATGACACCTGCCCAGATCATCGACCACCTGCAACTCTCGCCCCACCCCGAAGGCGGACATTACCGCCAGACATGGGCCGACGACACCGGCACAGACCGCCCCACCGGCACCTGCATCTATTTCCTTCTGCAACGGGGCGAACGCAGCCATTGGCACCGCGTTGACGCGACGGAGATCTGGCTTTACCACGCGGGCGCGCCGCTGACGCTACACATGGCGGAAACAGACGCAGGCCCGGCCACCGCACATCTGCTGACACCCGACCTGACGCAGGGCGCACCGCAACTCATCGTGCCACGCGGCCACTGGCAATCCGCCGAGACCACGGGCGACTACACCCTCGTCAGCTGCACCGTCTCCCCCGGCTTCCGGTTTGACGGCTTCACCCTCGCACCGGCGGAGTTCACCATCCCATGACCAAACGCCTGACCCTGTTCCTTGTGCTTGCCGCCACACTCCTCGCCATTGCCACATGGGACCGCAGCCGCAGTTCCGAGGTCACCCTGCGCGCCACCGTGACGGACGTGGAAGAACGCCAGATGAACGCAGGCCCCGACCAGTGGTTCCTGATCGTCACGTTCGAGGATCAGACCCGGACGCTTGGCCCCCTGCCCGCACGTCCCAACGTGGCCGCAGACGACACGATCTGCATCATCTCCTCCACCGCCAGCCACCGCGACACCACCTACCGCCGCGCGCCCGCCTCCACGATCTGCTGATCGATCCGCCCCACGCGCCCATCGCCCTGCCCATCCATCTGGTCTGGAGCCGCCGTTGCGTGGCACGTGACGGGCTTAAGAAATGACGCTTGCCAAGTTAAATCGCGGAGGGACCCGCTTGCGGGATACCGCTATTTCGCTTGGGAAGGGGCATTTCTTGAGCCAGGCAGGAGCCTAAGTAACGGCGATTCCAGACCATCTGGTTTGGTGAGACCCGCAGCGCTCTCCCTTTCACCCCAAGGACACCGTCCCGCCGCCCACGCTCGCACTCACCCCCGTCGTCCCCGGACAGGACGTCGCCATCCCCCGCGCCACCCGCACGGCGAGATAGGCAAAGGCCTGCGCCTCCAGCATGTCGCCATCAAGGCCCACGTCCTCCACCGGTTGCACCGGACATGACAAACCCGCCGCCAGCATCTTCATCAACACCGGATTGTGCCGCCCGCCGCCCGTGACCAGCACCTTTGAAGGCAGCGTCGGACAATGCTGCATCGCCTCCGCCACCCCTGCCGCGCACATCGCGGTCAAGGTCGCCGCCGCATCGGCATCCGACAACTCCCCAACCAATCCGATCATCTCCGCAAAATCGTTCCGATCCAGTGACTTGGGCGGCATCCGCGCGAAATAGGGCTCCGCCAGAAAAAGCTCCAACGCGCCCGTTTCCACCACACCGCGCCGCGCCAAGGCACCCCCCTTGTCGAAGGGCACCCCCAACCGCGCCTGCATCAGATCATTCAGCGGCGCATTCGCAGGCCCCGTATCGAACGCCAAGAGCGCCCCCGCCGCTTCCGGTTCCGCCACGCGCGGATCAACCCATGTCAGATTCCCCACACCGCCCAGGTTCAGAAACGCCACCGGCCCTTCCGCCCCCACATGCCGCGCACAGGCGTGGTGAAAGAACGGCGCCAAAGGTGCGCCCTCGCCCCCCAGCGCCACGTCGGCGGATCGAAAATCCCAGACCACCGGCACCCCTAGCGCCGTCGCCAAAGCCGCCCCGTCGCCGACCTGTAGCGTCCCGCGCGTGCGCGGCGCATGGGCCAGTGTCTGCCCATGGAAACCAATGATATCAATACCTTCAAAGCCGCGCAGCGCCTCAAGATGGGCCGCCTCGACAACCTCGGCGGCCGCCAGAACCTCCGGTCCCTCCCAACGCCCGAGTGCCGCCGCCAGAACCGCCCGCTCCGTATCCCGGTATGCCCGGTACCCCGTCTCTCCAAAACCCAGGATATCGCGACCGTCCGTCACCAGCACGGCCGCATCCACCCCGTCAAGCGACGTGCCCGACATCGCCCCCAGGGCGCGCACCGCACCCGTCTTGTCAATGGCCCTGCTCATAACCCCACGCGGGCCTTTCCCTTTGACTGCTCTGCCCCTATAGATTGCCCCGCATTCCAAGCCCGAGGCAAGACGTCATGACCTACCACCCCAAATCGGAATTCATCCACACGATGAAGACGCGCGGCTTTCTGGCCGATTGCACCGATTATCAGGGGCTGGACGAGGCTTTGCTCAAAGGTACGCAATCCGCCTACATCGGCTATGACGCCACCGCGCAATCATTGCACGTGGGCCATCTGCTGAACATCATGATGCTGCGCTGGATGCAGAAATGCGGCCACAAACCAATCACCCTGATGGGCGGCGGCACCACCAAGGTGGGCGATCCTTCCTTCCGCGCCGACGAACGCCCCCTGCTGGGGCCGGAACAGATCGACGCCAACATCGCAGGCATGCAGCAGGTGTTCGAGAAATACCTGACCTACGGGAGCGGCCCCAGCGACGCGCTGATGCTCAACAACGCCGAATGGCTCGACAATCTCAACTACCTCGATTTCCTGCGCGACATCGGGCGGCATTTCTCCGTCAACCGGATGCTTTCGTTTGAATCCGTCAAGTCCCGTTTGGATCGCGAACAATCGCTCAGCTTCCTCGAATTCAACTACATGATCCTGCAAGCCTATGATTTCATGGAGCTTCACCGTCGCTACGGCTGCATCCTGCAAATGGGCGGGTCGGATCAATGGGGCAATATCGTCAATGGCATCGACCTCACCCGCCGGGTGATCGATGGCGAAGTCTACGGCCTGACCTCGCCGCTGCTGACCACCTCGGACGGCAAGAAGATGGGCAAATCCCAGGGCGGTGCCATCTGGCTGAACGGTGACATGCTGTCGCCCTACGCGTTCTGGCAGTTCTGGCGCAACACCACGGACGCCGATGTGGGCCGATTCCTCAAGCTCTACACCGAATTGCCGGTCGATGAGTGCGACCGCCTCGGCGCGCTGGAGGGGGCGGAGATCAACGAAGCCAAGATCACCCTCGCCAACGAGGTCACCACCCTGCTGCATGGGGTCGACGCCGCGCAAGCCGCCGAAGCCACGGCGCGCGAGGTGTTCGAGAAAGGCGGCGTGGGCGACGACCTGCCCACCCTGACCCTGTCAGCGGCGGAATTGGGCGATGGCGTCTCCATCGTGCAACTGCTGGTCAAATCCGGCCTTGCCGCCTCCGGCAAGGAGGCCAAGCGCCTGATTGCGGAAAACGGCGCAAAGCTGAATGATGAACCCTTGACCAATGCTGGGTTGATGCTGGGTCCCGATGTCCTCACGACGCCGATCAAGCTGTCAGCGGGCAAGAAACGCCACGCGCTGGTCCAGATCGGCTAACACCCCCTTAACCATGCCGCGCCCAGACTGCGCGGCATGTTCGACGTCCAGACGCCCGAAACCCACGCCCTGATGCAGGACCCGGCCTTCGCCGCCGCCCTTCGCCTGTGCGGCCAAAGCCCGATCACCTTGCCTTCCGGCCTCACGCTGCTCAGCCGCCGTGTGCTGGGCATCCCGCTCCTGATGCTGCCGCGCGCGGTGCCGCCCACCGACCTGACGGATCAACTGCGTGCGAAAAACCTGCACCGCTGCCCGCTGATCCTCTCTCCCGAATCCCCCTTCGCCCCTCTTGGCTTGCGTCTCAAGGCTGCGCAAACCCTCCTCCACCTCGATCTGACCGCCGATACCGCAACCCGCCGCGCACGCCTGCACCCCAAGTGGCGCAACCAGCTGCGCCGCGCCGAAGACAGCCCCCTGCGGGTGCGCCAACGCACACTGGAGCCCGATCACCCCCTGCTCGCGCTCGAAGAAACCCAATCTAAAACAATCGGCTACCGCAACTGGCCCCGCGCGCTCACCACCGCCTTCGCCACCGTTGCGCCTGCGCAAACCCAACTCTTTACAGCGACCCTGCGCGGCCATCCGGTCGCCCACATGCTGTTCCTAACCCACGGCCACCGCGCGACATATCACATCGGACACACCACGCCGGAGGGGCGGGCGCACCACGCCCACAACCTCATCTTGTGGCTGGCCATGACCCACCTTGCCCGAACCGGCCATGTCACCGTCGATCTCGGTCGAATCGATGCGGGGACCCCGACACTGAACCGCTTCAAACACCGCACCGGCGCCCGTCCGCATCAAACAGGCGGCACATGGCTGCGCTGGTCCCCCCTTGCACCTTGGCGCTCCTCATGATTTTCTGAACACCCGTTCAGAAACAGGAGCCGCCCCATGCAGATCACCACCACCGCCGCCGTCATCACCGGCGGTGCCTCCGGATTGGGAGAGGCGACCGCCCGCCACTTCGCAGCCCAGGGGGCAAAAGTGACCTTGCTCGACCGCGATACCACCCGTGGTCCCGCAGTGGCTGAGGAAATCGGCGGGTTTTTCTGCGAAACGGATGTGACAAGCGAGGCTTCCGTTCAATCCGCCATCGACACCGCGCAGGACAGGATGGGTGCGCTGACCGCCGCTGTGAATTGCGCAGGCGTCGCCATCGCCGCCAAGACCACCGGCCGCGACGGCCCCCACCCCATGTCCGCCTGGCAAACCACGATCGACGTCAATCTCACGGGCACCTTCAACATCGCCCGACTTGCCGCGACGGCCATGGCCCGCAATGAACCCGAACCCGACGGCGCACGCGGCGTGATTATCAACACCGCCTCCATCGCCGCCTTTGACGGCCAGAAGGGCCAAGTCGCGTATTCTGCCTCCAAGGGCGGGATCGTCGGCATGACCCTGCCCATGGCCCGCGATCTGGCCAAGGACGGGATTCGCGTGATGACCATTGCGCCGGGTATCTTCGCCACGCCGATGCTCAAGGGCCTCCCACAAGAGGTGCAGGACAGCCTCGCCGCCGAAGTCACCAATCCCGCACGCCTGGGCGACCCGAACGAATACGCGCGCCTCGCCGCCTTCATTGTCGAAATGGGCTATCTCAACGGGGAGGTGATCCGCATCGACGGCGCACTGCGAATGCGATGAGCGAAGCAGACAAGATGGCCGCCGGTGAATGGTACACCTGCCTTGATCCCGCACTGGAGATGTGGCGCAGCACCGCGCGTGCCGCCGTGCACGCCCACAACCAGGCCGCCCCCGACACCCGCACCTCCCTCAGCGCTGCACTGGCCGACCTCTTCGCGGCGCATGGCGGGGATTGCTATATCGAATCCCCCTTCCACTGCTCCTACGGCTTCAACATCCATCTGGGCAGCACGGTCTATATCAACGCAGGCTGCACGATCCTCGATTCCGCGCCGGTGCACATCGGCGATCACACGATGATCGGCCCCGGCGTGCAGATCCTCTGCGCCCAGCACCACAAGGACCCGGACAAGCGCCGTGCAGGCATCGAAATCGCCCATCCTGTCACGGTGGGCAAGGACGTCTGGATCGGCGCGGGCGCCATTATCATGCCCGGTGTCATCATCGGTGCAGCCGCCATCATCGGCGCAGGCGCTGTCGTGACGCAGGACGTGGCCCCCGCCACAACCGTGATCGGCGTTCCTGCACGCCCTGCATAGCCGCGCTCAGGCTTCCGCCTTCTCCGCGAGGATCAGCCATTCCTCCTCCGCGGCGGACAGCTTTTCCTGTCGTTCTACAAGGGCTTGCGTGGCTTTGTTGAACTTGACCGGCTCGCGCGTGAACAAGTCGGGATCAGCCAGCAACCCTTCCAGCTTGCCGATCTCCGCTTCCAGCCGCGCCAACTCCCCCGGCAGCGCCTCCAGCCGGTGTTTCTCTGTGAAACTCAACCCCGATTTGACGGCCTTCTCGGCTTTCGGCCGGGCGGCGGTCTTCTTCGATGCCACCACGCTACCCGCGAAATCATCCATTCCGCGCTGTGCGACATAATCCGACCAACCGCCCGCATAGACCGTCGCCCTGCCATCGCCCTCCATGGCGATGGTCGTGGCCGCCACCCGGTCCAGGAAATCCCGGTCGTGGCTCACCAGAATGACCGTGCCGTCATAGGTTCCCAGCAGCTCCTGCAGCAGATCCAGCGTCTCCACATCCAGATCATTGGTCGGCTCGTCCAGCACCAGCACATTGGACGGCCGCGCCATGATCCTGGCCAGCAGCAACCGCGCCTTTTCACCGCCAGAAAGGGACCTCACCGGCGCCCGCGCCTGCGCCTCATCGAACAGGAACTCCTTCAGGTATCCAACGACATGTTTCGGCTGCCCGCGCACCAGCACCTGATCCGCCTTGCCGGAAACCCGCATCTCGGGATCGCCGGTCAGCGAATCCCACAGCGACATATCCCCATCCAACTGCGCCCGCGCCTGATCAAACAGCGCCACCTCCAGATTGGTGCCCAGCTTGATCGTCCCGCTGTCCGGTTCTTCCCGCCCGATCAGCATATTGAGCAGCGTCGTCTTGCCCACCCCATTGGGCCCCACCAGCGCGATCCGGTCGCCCCGCTGCACCGTCAGGGTGAAATCCGTGACGATCTGAACATCTCCGAAAGCTTTTGAGACCCCCTTGGCTTCCATCACCTTGCGCCCGGACTTCGGCCCCGCATCCAGCGCCATCGCCGCCGTGCCCTGCCTGGTGATCTGATCCGCCCGCTGCTTGCGCAAATCCTGCAAGGCGCGCACACGTCCCTGATTGCGCTTGCGACGCGCTGAAATCCCTTCAACCGCCCAGCGTGCCTCCGCCTTGATCTTCCGGTTCAGCTTGTGGCGCTGCATGTCTTCTTCTTCCCAGACCGTATCGCGCCAGCCCTCGAAAGCGCCAAACCCCTTGTCCTGCCGCCGCACCTCGCCCCGATCCACCCACAGCGTCGCGCGGGTCAACGCGCGCAGGAACGCCCGGTCGTGACTGATCAGCACAAAGGCACTGCGGGTCTGCTGCAACTCGTCCTCCAGCCATCCGATCGCCTGAATATCCAAATGGTTCGTCGGCTCATCCAGCAGCATCAAACCAGGTGCTTCGGCCATCAACCGGGCCAAGGCCGCCCGCCGCCGCTCCCCGCCGCTGGCCGTGGCCACCTTGCGATCCGGATCGAACTTCAACCCCTCGCCCGCACGCTCCACCTTGTACATCTCGCCGGGCTCCAGCGCATGGGCGGCGAAATCGCCAAGCGTGTCGAACCCACTCAAATCCGGGTCCTGCTCCATATATCCCACAGACACACCGGGGCCAGCCACCACTTCCCCCCGGTCCGGCTCCACCAGCCCCGCCATCACTTTCATCAAGGTCGATTTGCCCGACCCGTTGCGCCCCACCAGCGCGATCCGGTCACCGGGCTGCACCACCAGCGACAGACCGTCAAAAACAGGATCCCCCCCAAAGGTCAGGGCGATATCGGTCAACTGCAATAAAGGTGTTCGTGCCATCCCCCGCAGCTAGCCGCACGGTCGGCAAAAGACAACGCCTCCGCCCCTTCCAAATGGTTAAAAAAACCCCTCCGGAGGACTGAAATCAAATCAGACCAACGCCCGCAGCAAGCGCTTGCGGGCCGCCGGGATCGCGCCGATCTCCAGCCCGGTGAACACATGCAGCGTGTTCATCTGATGATCGACCACCGCATGATCGCTCACCCAGCCCCCCATCATCAGATAGGTGCGCAAAAGCGGCGGCATGCGCATCATCGCCTTGCGCACATCCGGCTTGCGCCGCAACTTGGCCGCATAGCGGAAGACATCCGGCGCCTTCACGCGTGGCAACCAGCGTTTGGGGGCAAGGTGCCGTGCGCGCAGCATCGCGAAGGCATCAAGATACCGGTCGGTCTCCACGCCGGCGAAGGACGAACAGCCGAACAGCAATTGCACGTCATGGGCATCGACATAATCAGTCAGCGCCGCCCAGGCGATGCGCAGGATATCCGGGTCGCGTCTGTCGGGGGCCACGCAAAAACGCCCCAACTCCATCATCGGCCCCTCGTAGGCTTCAAGCGCGCTCAACTCGTAGAACTGCGCGGCATAGCTGTCGGCCAGATCGGCGCCCCGCACTGCAAACAGCCGAAAGGCGCAGACCAGCGCACCATCGGTGGTGTCCTCGATCAGAATATGGGTGCAACGATCATCATGCGCGTCGCGGTCCTGCGCCCCGGCAAGCGCAAACGCCCTTGCCCTCAGCGCGCAGGCGGCGGCAAGGTCGTCCTCGTCCCGCGCCTCACGGGCGATATAGCGGCCTTTTCGCAACGCGATCATGTCGGCATCCACCCAGAAAGCGGCATGCGCTGCACCACCCTTTTCAGAATGGCAAAACGCACGGGCCCTGAGGTTGGGCAGATCAGTTGCTGAACCCTGCCGGCGCAAGGCGGCCGATGTTGCCCAGAAGCTGGCGCAGGAAGGTCTGGTTGTTGACCGGCGAAGACGTCACGCGCCGCGACAGCGGCACCACCTGTCCGCGCTCCAACCCGAAGCGTTCGACGTTCTGCACCACGCCGTTGCTGGAAAAGCTGATGGCGACGACCTGACGGTCGATCTCCCGCTCCGGCAGCGGCCCGATGGACCGTTTGCGCGATCGCACGTAATAATAGCCGCTTTCGTTCAACACGCCCGATGACGCGGGCACGCCGACCTTTTCAGCCACCGTGTCGCGGGTGTCGGCACCGACCTTGATCTGGTCAAGGTCTTCTTGCGGCGGGATATATCCGTGGTTGCTGAACTGCGGCGCGCACGCCCCAAGGGCCACGACAAGAGCCACGATGGACACCCGTCTTGCGATACGCCCGCTGCGGCTGGTGTTGCGCATATGGTCTGGCCTCTTGCTCTTCAAACTTCCCGCTTCTATGTCGCATACACCATCGCGCCCCAAAGGTTCAAGAAACGAAAGCAGGTAGTTGGATGTCCCGTACCCCGCCCAGTGCCACCGCCTTGCGTGTGGCCGACCTTTCCACCACCACCGATAACGCCTTCGCCTATCGCCCCGATGCCGCCACGCTTGAAAAAATATCGGCGGACCTGAAGCTGAATGCCCTGCGCAAGCTCAGCTTCGAAGGGCTGATCCGCCCCATGGGCAAGACCGACTGGCAGCTCGAAGCGCGCCTGGGCGCCACCGCCGTGCAATCCTGCGTGGTCACGCTTGACCCGGTGACCACCCGCATCGACACCGATGTGACGCGCCGTTTTCTGGCTGATTACAGCGATCCCGACGACCCGGAAGTCGAAATGCCCGAAGATGACACCACCGAAGCCCTCGGGGTCTGGATCGATCCGTTCGACATCATGCTCGAAGCGCTGACGCTTGCGCTGCCCGACTACCCGCGCAAGGACGAAGCCGCCCTGGGCCCGATGGTCTATACCAAACCGGGCAAGGCGCCGATGACCGATGAAGATGCAAAACCCTTTGCCGGGCTGGCGGACCTGCGCGCAGCGCTCGGAAAAGACAAGGATTAAGGCCAAGACAGGGCTTGCATCCGCGCACTATCACAGTATTTTGCCGCCCTCGCCTCAGTTAAGGTTGGACATCGCGCCGCCCCTCGCATAAAGCGGCGTCACACCCACGCAGGGCTCTATTGAAACACGGCTGTTTTGTCCCGTCCGGGGACACCGGCCCCGAACGACAAAGGCACCAGACATGGCTGTCCAGCAGAATAAAGTTTCCAAGTCGCGCCGCAACAACCGCCGCGCCCACGATTCGCTTGTTGCCGCGAATCCGAACGAATGCACCAACTGTGGCGAACTCAAGCGTCCGCACCACATCTGTGCGTCATGCGGTCACTACGACGACGCCGAAGTCGTGGCCCTGACCGAGGAAATCGATCTGGAAGACGACGCGGCCTGATCGGCCCCGAACGCGTCCCAGCGCAACATCATATGAGGCATTCGCACCGATGACGGCCCGGACCGATCACTCTGCCGCGAAAGCCACACGCACCCTGATATCCGTGGACGCCATGGGTGGCGATGAAGGCCCCGCAGCCGTGGTTGCGGGGTGTTCCTTGTCTGCGGACCTCAACAAGGATATTTCCTTTATCCTGCACGGGGATGAGGCCCAGCTGGCTCCGCTTCTGGCACGCCGCAAGGACCTCGATGGCCGCTGCGAAATCCGCCATGTGCCGGACGTCGTCACCATGGACGACAAACCCAGCCAGGTGGTGCGCACGGGCAAGGAAACCTCCATGTGGTCGGCAATTGAATCGGTGCGCTCGGGCGAGGCTTCCGTGGCCGTCTCCTGCGGCAACACCGGGGCGCTGATGGCGCTGTCGATGATCCGCCTGCGCAAGCTGCCCGGCGTCAACCGCCCCGCCATTGCCGTCCTCTACCCTTCGGCCAATCCGCAGGGCTTCAACGTGATGCTCGACGTCGGCGCCGACATCCGGGCCGACGCCGATGACCTGCTGCGTTTTGCGCTGATGGGCACGTCCTATGCGCGCAACGGTCTGGACCTGCCGCGTCCCCGCGTGGGGCTGCTGAACGTGGGCACAGAAGAACACAAGGGCCGGTCCGAGCTGAAAGATGCCTACGACCTGATTCGCGATGCGCATGAAGATGCCGGTTTCGAATTCGTGGGTTTTGTCGAAGGCGGCGATATTTCCGGCGACAGCGTCGACGTGATCGTCACGGACGGCTTCACCGGCAATGTCGCGATCAAGACCGGCGAAGGGACCGCCAACCTGATCGGCGAACGGCTGCGCGAAGCATTCAAGTATTCGCCCCTGTCGCGGCTGGCCTCGCTGCTGGCCTATACGTCGCTGATGCGGTTGCAGCGCAAGATCGATCCGCGCCGCGTAAACGGTGGCGTGTTCCTTGGCCTAAACGGCACGGTTGTGAAATCCCATGGCTCTGCCGATGCCACCGGCGTATCAGCCGCGATCAAGCTTGCCGCACAACTGGCCGAAAGCAAGTTCAACGACAAACTGGCCGCCCGCGTGGCCGCCACCCTGCCCAGTGGTGAGGCTTCCGCATGACCAAACGCGCTGTTGTGATTGGCTGCGGCCACTATCTACCAAAACGGGTGGTCGAAAACGCGGAGTTCGAAAAAACCCTCGACACCGATGACGCCTGGATACGGTCCCGCTCCGGGATCGAACGCCGCCATTTCGCGGCCGAAGGGGAAACCACCTCCGCCATGGCCACGGCTGCGGCACGGGCCGCGTTGCAGGATGCAGGCATCGCAGCCGATGATCTGGACGCCATCATCCTGGCCACCTCCACACCTGATCTTACTTTCCCCTCCGCCGCGACGATGGTTCAGGCAGAACTCAACATGAACAAGGGCTTCGCCTTCGATGTTCAAGCAGTTTGCGCGGGCTTCATCTATGCGCTTGCCAATGCGAATGCGCTGATCATCTCCGGTCAGGCACGCCGCGTTCTGGTGATCGGCGCAGAAACCTTCAGCCGGATCATGGACTGGACCGATCGCTCCACCTGCGTCCTGTTCGGGGACGGCGCAGGCGCGCTGATCCTTGAGGCGCAGGAGGGCAACGGCACTGCCGCGGACCGTGGCATCCTGGCCACTGACCTCAACTCTGACGGGCGTCACCGCGACCTGCTTTACGTCGATGGCGGAGTCAGCACCGGCACCACGGGCTATCTGCGCATGCAGGGCAATCAGGTGTTCCGACATGCCGTTGCCAAGCTTGCCGCAACGGCAACCACCGCGATGGAAACAGCTGGTGTCAACGCCGCGGACGTCGACTGGATCGTGCCACATCAGGCCAACATCCGCATCATCCAGGGCACCGCGAAAAAGCTCGACCTGCCGATGGACCGGGTCGTCGTGACCGTGCAGGACCACGGCAATACCTCTGCCGCCTCCATTCCGCTGGCGATGTCGGTGGGCCGCACGCGCGGGCAGATCAAGCAAGGCGATCTGATCGTGACCGAAGCCATTGGCGGCGGCCTGGCATGGGGCGCGGTCGTCCTGCGCTGGTAGGCAAATCCACGCCAGAAAACAGCCGCTTAAGCGACAAAGTGCAAGTCATTGATATTGACTCCGAAAAACGGTGGCCCTTATGGTTGCTGAAAATAAACAAGGGGGATGGAATGACCAACAAGACTTTGACGCGCATGGACCTGAGCGAAGCGGTGTTTCGCGAGGTGGGTCTGTCCCGAAATGAAAGCGCGCAGCTCGTCGAATCCGTTCTTGACCATATGTCCGATGCGCTCGTCACCGGCGAACAGGTCAAAATCTCCTCCTTCGGCACCTTCTCCGTGCGCAACAAGACTGCGCGCGTGGGCCGTAACCCCAAAACCGGTGAAGAAGTCCCGATCAGCCCCCGCCGGGTTTTGACCTTTCGACCCTCTCACCTGATGAAGGACCGGGTCGCCAACGGGGGCAAGTCCTGATCTGATGCCCAAATCGCCCGATGCTTTCCGCACGATTTCAGAAGTCGCAGACTGGCTGGACGTACAGGCCCATGTCCTGCGATTTTGGGAAAGCAAGTTTACCCAGGTCAAGCCGATCAAGCGCGCGGGCGGGCGGCGGTATTACCGGCCGGGCGATATGCTGTTGCTGGGCGGCATCAAGAAACTGCTGCATGACGACGGTCTGACCATAAAGGGCGTCCAAAAGATCCTGCGCGAAGAAGGCATGGGGCACGTCGCGAAGCTATCGCAACCGCTGGATGACCAGATGGCAGAGGTGGTCGAAGCCGAAGCCGACACCGCCACGCCGGACACCCCGGAGGCGCAGGAAAGCGGCGTCGTGCTGGATTTCGCCGCCAACGGAGCAAGCGACACCCCATCAGATGCCGAGCCCGACACAGCATCCGAAGCGCCCACCGACCCCGAACCCACCGAAGACGCCAGCACTCTGCCCGCTTTCGTACACCGCGCGACGGAAGCCCCGGCGCAGGACCTCGACGAAAGCACGGCGACTGAAGACGCACCTGCGCCGGAAGATGAACCGGACGATGCGCGCGCGGCCGCCACCGAAAACAGTGTGCCGGACACGCAAGAAATTGATACTGAAGCACAAAATGCCGATGAAGACCGCGCCGGAGCGGACGCACATCAGCCGGACGAAGCGGCACCCGCCGACGCTGATGCCGAAGAAGCAGCGACAGATGAATCAGCACCCGAAACACCCTCCGCCCCCAAACCGCGCATCATCGACATGCCGCCGCTGACGCCGGAGGCGGACTTTCCCGCACAGCCTTCCGTGCTGACCGCCGCCTTCCGCACGCCCGGTCTCAATCCGGAACAGGCCCGCGATGTCGCACCGCTTTTGCAGCAGCTCGTCGCGCTGCGGGACAAGATGCAGAATGCCCGTCGGGGCGGCGGTGCAAAAGGCTGACGGCCCATGACGGCACCCGCATTTCGCGCTTGCACGCAGGCCAAGATCAGGTATGACACCGCTGATGTCGGGCTATGGCGCAGCCTGGTAGCGCGTCCGTCTGGGGGACGGAAGGTCGCAGGTTCGAGTCCTGCTAGCCCGACCACCGACATCAAACCGCCCGTGTCCCTGGGACGCGGGCGTTTGTTTTTTCGTTTGCCGTCAATGGGATGAGCCAGAAAACATGATCCAGACCGGCGTCCTTCCCAACCAGCAGATCGAAGCGATGATCGCCGATGGCGCCATCACAGCAACGCCCGCCGTGATCCCTGCGCAGGTGCAACCCGCAAGCCTCGATCTGCGGCTGGGTACGGTCGCCTACCGGGTGCGCGCCTCTTTCCTCGCCGGTCACGGGGCCAAGGTTTCCGACAGGCTGGCAGAATTCGAAATGCACCGCGTTGACCTCACCGGCGGCGCCGTTCTGGAAAAGGGCTGCGTCTACGTCGTCCCGCTGATGGAAGGCCTCGCCCTGCCCGCCGGTATCTCTGCGGTGGCCAACGCCAAAAGCTCCACCGGGCGGCTCGACCTTCTGACCCGCACCATCACCGACGGCGGGGTCGAATTCGACCGCATCGCCGATGGCTACACCGGCCCCCTTTATGCAGAGATTTGCCCGCGTTCCTTTTCCGTGCTGGTACGCCCCGGCATGCGGCTGAACCAGATCCGCTTTGGCCGGGGCAACGCGGTCCTGTCGGATGACGCCCTATCCGCCCTCCACGCCCGCACCCCGCTGGTCAGCGGCACTGCCGTGATCGACGACGGCTTGGGCTTCTCGGTCGATCTGCGCCTGCCCGACACCACCCTTGTCGGCTACCGCGCCAAACCCCACACCGGGGTAATAGACCTTGATAACATTGGACATTACGCCCCCGCCGCCTATTGGGAAGAGGTCCACAGCGACAACGGACAGATCATTCTCGACCCCGGTGCCTTCTATATCCTCGTCAGCCGCGAAGCGGTAACCATCCCCCCGGATCACGCGGCGGAAATGGCCCCCTATCTTGCCATGGTCGGGGAATTCCGCGTGCATTACGCGGGCTTCTTCGACCCCGGCTTCGGCCACGATGCGGCGGGGGGCGCGGGTTCACGCGGGGTGCTCGAAGTGCGCTGTCACGAGGCCCCCTTCGTGCTGGAGCATGGCCAGATCGTCGGCCGCCTTGTCTATGAACGCATGTCGGAAACACCCACGCAGCTTTACGGCGCGGACATCGCCTCAAACTACCAGGGCCAAGGCCTCAAGCTCAGCAAGCATTTCAAAACCGCCTGACCCTGCTTCCAAATGGTTTAAGAAACCCGGGGGTGTGGGGGCTGGCCCCCACTGATCGCAAGTGTGGGGGCTGGCCCCCACTGATCGCAAGTGTGGGGGCTGGCCCCCACTGATCGCAAGTGTGGGGGCTGGCACCCACGCAACACCTGCGCAAACAGCGCGTGTTCAAAACCGGGTAACGCGCTTCATCGCCTTCATCGATTGCTTCGCCTGCCGGGCGGCCTGACGCGCCTGCCTGCGCTGACGCCGCTCCTGTGGCGTCAACTCCTCCGGCGCCGCCTCAGCGGCCTGCGGATCGGCATCACGCTTCTTGCCGATCTTGGACGCCTGATCAAAGCCCGCGCTGACGCCGCGATTGATCAGCTGTCGCATGACCTGACGGATAATCATGTTGATGATCTGGTTCATCTGGTGCCTCTCTTTATGCCTCAGCCTGCAATATAGGGACCAATGCGGCGATTTTCAGGCGATTTAATCCTCAAACAGCTCGCTTTGGCCCTCTGATGCCTCTTCCTCATCCTCCCCGTCGCCGACAATGGGCAACAGACTGGGCGGCGGTCGGTTCTCCAGCAGCCCCGCAGACCGCAACTCCTTCAAGCCCGGCAAGTCGCGCGCGTTCTCCAGCCCGAAGTGATCAAGGAACTCCTGCGTGACCACGAAAGTCACCGGGCGGCCCGGTGTCATCTTGCGGCGGCCAAAGCGGATCCATTCCAGCTCAAGCAGCTGGTCCACCGTCCCGCGCGACACCGATACACCCCGGATTTCCTCAATCTCGGCCCGAGTGACGGGCTGGTGATAGGCGATGATCGCCAGCGTCTCGATCGCGGCCCGGCTCAGCTTGCGCACCTCCACGGTTTCCTTCTGCATCAGGAACCCCAGATCGGCGGCGGTGCGCATCGCATAGCCATCGCCGATCTTCTGCACCACAACACCGCGCCCCTCGTACCGGCGGCGCAGATGCACCATCGCTTCGCCCGCGTCGCAGCCGTGCGGCATCCGCGCTTCCAGCTCTTTCAGGGTCACGGGTTCGGAGGTAGCGAAAAGGACCGCTTCGATCATGCGTTCCTGTTCGGCCATCGGGGGGGCTTCAAACAGGCTTTCTTCTTGCTCTTCACTATGTTCCGACACGACCCTAATCCTTCTTGCGCAACTGGATCGGGGCGAATGTCTCTGATTGCCGGATTTCCAGATGCCCCTCCTTTACCAGTTCAAGCGAGGCTGCAAAAGTCGCCGCTGTCGCCGATCTTCGCCGCACCGGGTCCATCTCCCAACCTTCGGGCAGAAAGCTCATCAGATCGCCCCAGTCGCCTGCAAACCCGATCAGGCCCCGCATCCGTTCCAGCGCCTGTTCCATGGTAAAGACCGCGTCACGGTCCATGGTGAAGGGGCGGAATTCATCCCGCGTGCGGATGCGGGCATAGCCCTGCATCAAATCCAGCAATGTCGCGGTATAGGTGATGCGCCGCACGCGCTGCACCTCATGGGTCTGGCCGCGCGCAAAGAAATCGCGCCCCAACTGGTCCCGCGCCATCAGGCGCGCCGCCACATCGCGCATCGCCTGCAACCGCTCAAGCTGAAATGCCAGATGCGCGGCCAGTTCCTCGCCCGATGGGCCGTCTTCCTCCGGATCAGGCGGCAACAGCAGCCGCGACTTCAGAAACGCCAGCCACGCCGCCATGACCAGGTAATCCGCCGCCAGTTCCAGCCGCAGCGCCTTGGCGCGTTCCACAAAGCTGAGGTATTGCCGCGCCAGTTGCAGCACGGAAATCTTGCGCAGGTCGACCTTCTGTGTCCGGCTCAGCGTCAGCAGCACGTCAAGCGGCCCCTCAAACCCGTCCACGTCCACGATCAGCGCCTCGGCAGCCATGCGGTCGGCCACGGACATCGGGTCTTCTTCGAATGTGGTGTCAGCCATGTCCCGCCCCGCCCAGAAGCGCGTCAAATTCGGCTTCCAGCGCGGGAATGTCAACATCCTGCGGCGGCTTTCGCTGGTCCAGCGCGCGCGCGGCGCGGATTTGCGCCGCCGGAGTCATTTCACCGGCGGCGTCGGCCACCGCGCGGCGCTGTTCCAACGGTGCGTTGCAAAACAGCGCCAGATCGCACCCCGCCGCCAGCGCCGCGCGGGTGCTGGCCACCGGATCCCCGCCCAGTGCCTTCATGGAAATGTCATCGGTCATGATCAGGTTCTCAAATCCGATGTCTTCGCGGATCACCTGCATCACGCGCGGCGAACAGGTCGCGGGCGTATCATCCAGCGCCTCGAAAACGATATGCGCCGTCATCCCCATCGGCAGATCGTTCAGCACCCGGAACGGGGCAAAATCGACCTCCTGAAGGTCCGCCGCCCCGGCGCTGACGCGCGGCAGATGATGATGGCTGTCCACCACCGCGCGACCATGCCCCGGCATGTGTTTCAACACCGGCAGGACGCCCCCCTCCAGCAAGCCCTCCGCAACCGCCCGCCCCACGGCGGCAACCCGCGCCGGATCGCTGGAATAGCACCGGTTGCGCAGGAAATCATGGGTCGCCGCGCCCGCCACGTCGACCATCGGTGCGCAATTGCTGTCGATGCCAAGGGCGCGCAATTCATCCGCGATGATGCGGTACATCAGGTACATCGCCCGTTCGGCCCGCGCGCCGCTGCAGGCCACCAGATCAAGCGGTGCGGCCCACTCGCGCCAGTGCGGCGCGCGCAAGCGTTGCACGCGGCCCCCTTCCTGATCCACGGTGATCACCGCATCCCGCCCGACCGCGCTCCGCATCTCGTCACACAGGGCGCGCACCTGATCGGGCGTGTCGATGTTGCGTGCAAAAAGGATGAACCCCCAGGGGTCCGCATCTTTGAAAAAGGCTTTCTCTTCACCGCTCAGCCGCAGCGCATCCGCGTCCAGGATCGCTGCGGTTGGGGCCATCAGCGGGTCACGACCGGAATGCAATCCGCGTTTTCGGCCACCAGGGCAGAACAGAAACGCCGCGCCGCACCCAGATCCTCAAACCCCATGGCCCGCAGGCGGTAGAACACCCGCCCGCCGCTGCTGGCGCGTTGCACGACGCGGTCCTTGTCGGCCATGTAGGCGCTGAACCGGGTCTGCAACTGGTCCCACTGCTCCTGCGCGACTTCGGCACTGTCAAAGGCGCCCAGTTGCGCCAAACGCGTCCCGGCGGGCAGGGTTGCGGGGTCGATGTCCTTCGGCTCCGGCACCGCGGCGGTGGCCACGGCATTCACGACCTGCACGGGCGTGGCGGGGCGTTTGCGCGGGCGCAGGGACTGACGCACGCCGGGTGCATCGATCACGGCGGCCAGCTTCGCTTCGGCCTGCTGCACTTCGGCGGCGACTTGGGCGGTCACGCTGGCAATGATGTCTTCCGTCTCGGCGCCAAGATCGGCCAGCGGGGCGACGCCTGCGGTCAATTGCGCGACCACGTCATCGACATTCCCGTTCTGCAACGCCTCCGCCACAACCGCCCTGTCCGGGCCCGCTTCATTCGTTTCAAGCAGCGTCGGCGCCTCCTGTGGCGCGGGGGCCGCTATTTCCACCGGGGCGACCTTGTCGTCCTCTGTCAATTCGACCGGTTTGGGGGCAAGGCGCAATTCGTCCGCCGGGCGTGCGGCGGTGCCTTCGGCTGCCACCGCATTGACCGACAGGCCCTGATGCTGTGCATATTCGCCACCCGGATCTTCGGGCAGCACCCGCATGTCGCCCTGCACGGCCTTGACGACCGGTATGCCGCTGACGTCACGGACAAGCAACTTGTACCCCCAGACCCCGATGCCCACGACAAGCGCCAGTGACACCAATGCGCCAGCAACATTTGTCAGTGTTCCCAAGGGGTTGGGCGCGTCCTGCTGGACAACGTATTCCTGCGCATAACCGCCGTCATCCCCCACATGGGAGGAGAAAGTGAAGTCTGCCATCTATGCCTCGCTGCCCCCAGCACACATGCGCTGCGGGTCTGATCTTGAAATGCCTGTAGCGGCGCGCCGGTGCGATTTCTACCGCATCTCCTGCGCCGGTGTGACACCCAAAATACCCAAGCCGGCCGCAATTACAATCGCCGCAGACCGCGCCAGCGCGATTTTTGCCGCCGATGTGGCAGGATCGTCCTCCTGCAGGAAACGCAACCCGGTTTCTTCATTGCCGCGGTTCCACAATCCGTGAAAATCGCCTGCAAGTTCATATAGATAGAAGGCAATCCGATGTGGTTCATTGCTGCGCGCGGCGGTTTCGACCAACCGTGGCCATTCGGCAAGTTTCCGCAGCAATCCCAGTTCCGCTTCGTGATCCAGCAGGCTCAGATCAGCGGCTTTCAGCGTAGCCTCATCCGCAGGGATCCCCGCCTCCGCTGCCTTACGCAGGACGGACGCCACCCGCGCATGGGCATATTGCACATAAAACACCGGGTTTTCGCGGCTTTGTTCCATCACCTTGTCAAAGTCGAAATCCAACATCGCGTCGTTTTTGCGGGTCAGCATCACGAACCGCGTCACATCCGGCCCGACCTGATCAACCACATCGCGCAGGGTCACGAATGTTCCTGCCCGCTTGGACATCTTGAACGGCTCGCCGTTCTTGAAAAGCTTCACCAGCTGCGTCAGCTTGATATCGAGCGGCACCTTACCATCCGAAAGCGCCGAAACCGCCGCTTTCATCCGTTTGACATAGCCCCCGTGATCCGCGCCAAAAACATCGATCAGCGCATCGAACCCGCGCTGCACCTTGTCGTAGTGATATGCAATGTCCGGCGCGAAATAGGTCCACGACCCGTCCGATTTCATCACCGGACGGTCCACGTCATCGCCATGTTCGGTCGATCTGAACAGCGTCTGTTCGCGTGGCTCCCAGTCTTCGGGCTTCTTGCCCTTGGGCGGCTCCAGCACCCCGTCATAGATCAGACCCTTGCCCTTGAGGTCTTCCAGCGCCGCCTCGATCCGGCCTGTCCCGTACAGCGACTTCTCGGAATAGAAGACATCCATCTTCACCCCCAGCGCCAGCAGGTCGGCCCGGATCAGGTCCATCATCTCCTCGGTCGCGAAATCGCGGACCTCTTCGAGCCAGAACTGCTCCCCCTTGCCGACAAAGGCATCGCCGACCTTGTCTTTCAGCTTTTGCCCCACCGGGATCAGATAATCGCCGGGGTATGTGCCATCCTCAAATGCCACCTCCTGCCCGTGCGCCTCCAGATACCGCAGATAGACGGACCGGGCGAGCACATCGACCTGCGCGCCGCCGTCGTTGATGTAGTACTCGCGCGTGACGTCATAGCCCGCGAAATCCAGCAGGCTGGCAAGCGCGTCGCCAAACACAGCGCCCCGCGTATGACCCACGTGCAGTGGCCCCGTGGGGTTGGCGGACACGTATTCAACGTTGACGCGCAGACCCTCGCCCAGGGTGCCACGGCCGAAATCCGTTCCGGCATCCAGCACCGCGCGGGCGATCCCCTGCCAGACATCCGGTGCCAGCCGCAGGTTCAAAAACCCCGGCCCCGCTACCTCCGCTGCGGTTACCCATGGGTGACCGGTTAACTTCCCAGCAAGGTTTTCGGCAATATCGCGCGGCTTCAGCCCTGCGGGCTTGGCCAGCACCATCGCCGCATTGGTCGCCATGTCCCCATGTGCGGCGTCGCGCGGCGGCTCCGCGGTGATCGGGTCGAAGTTCAGCCCCTCGGGCAAGGCACCGTCGCGGACCATCTGTTCAAGCGTGGTCACGATCAGGCTGCGCATTTCGGCAAATAGGTTCATCGGTTCTTTCCTTGGCTTCCCGCCCATGTATCACCTGAGCAAGGGCAGTCAATTGCAGCGCGGCCGCTTGATCCGGGTTGCGCCGATGTCAGAGCGAAAAGGCCGTGGCAGGGATGTCGTCCAGACGGTGATGCGCCAGGTGCGACAGCAGCGATACCGCTTGCTGCGGCGCCTTTGCCGGGACGCTGATGCTGTGGACCCGCACCCCCCGGGCACCAAGTGCCTGCCCCAGCGCGGTAGAGGTCGCGGCAAGGGCTGCGCAAAGACCGGTGGCCTGCAGATCAAGCGCATCTTCGGGTCGGGCCATCACCGTCACCAGACACCCGCGCGCGGCGACCAGTCCCCGCGCCGTGGCCCGCACCAGATACGACAAGGCGGTGATCTGGCTGCCGGTGTCGGGGGATGCGGCAAGCGGGGCAAGGTTGACCACCAAGTCCAGCGGTTCATGCCCCCAGGCGGAGCGCAGCAAGGTCATTGTCTGCTGCGGGTCCTGCGGCAGCGCGAGGGGTTCGATCCGCCCCCCGCAGCGCCCCGCCAACTGCTCCAGCGCCCGCCCGTCGCGGTCCAGCACCACAAGCCGCGCGCCGCGCCGCGCCAGCATCTCTGTCAGGTCAGGTCCGGGGGCAACCGTCGCGCCCACGATCATCACCACCAGATCCCGCCCGCGTTTGGCCGGACGCGGGGTGGTGGCGGGACGGGTCACTGCGCGCTCCACCTTGAAATCGTGGCGGAGGTGGTGCCGCCCAACAGGCGCGCGTGTTCCCCCAAGGCGTACCGGTCGGTCATCCCGGCGATGTAATCTGCAACCATCCGGGCCAGCGTGGTCTGATCCTGCGCGGCTTCCGCGATCTGGCGGGCCCAGTGGCGCGGCAACAACTGCGGGTCTTCCAGAAACAGCGGAAACAGGTCCCGCACCACCTGGCTGACCTCCGCGCGCATCTCCATCACGGCGGGCGCGCGGTACATGTGTTCAAACAGGAAGGCACGGATGGCGCGGATATCTGCCCACATCTGATCGGAAAAGCGGATCACCGGGCGGCCCAGATGCCGGATGTCCGCCGCCGACCGCGCGCCGGACCCCTCAAGCACCGCCGAAGAAGTTTCGATCACGTCCGCGACCATCATGCCGAAGACCCGGCGCAGGGCTTCGTGCCTACGGCGATAAGGGTCGGTGTCGGGATACCGTTTGTCCACCTCGGCATAGGCGGGGCCGACCAGCGGCAGATCGGCAATGTCGTCTTCGGAAAAAAGCCGCGCGCGCAATCCGTCGTGCAGATCGTGGTTGTTGTAGGCGATGTCGTCCGACAGCGCCGCCACCTGCGCCTCCGCGCTGGCGTGGGTGTGCAGTTCCAGATCGTGAAGCGCGTTGTAATCCGCCAGCGCATGCGGCAGATCGCCTGTCACCGGGCCGTTGTGCTTGGCAATGCCTTCCAGCGTGTCCCAGGTCAGGTTCAGCCCGTCAAAGGCTGCATAGTGCCGTTCGAGCGATGTCACGATCTTGATCGCCTGCGCGTTGTGATCAAACCCGCCGTAGGGGGCCATCAGCGCGTGCAGCACGTCCTCCCCGGTGTGTCCGAAGGGGGGATGGCCCAGATCATGTGCCAGTGCGACCGCTTCGGTCAGTTCCGCATTCAGCCCCAGCGCGCCAGAAATCGTCCGCGCCACTTGTGCCACTTCGATGGAATGGGTCAGCCGGGTCCGGAAATAATCACCCTCATGCTCCACAAAAACCTGGGTCTTGTGTTTCAGCCGCCGAAAGGCGCTGGCGTGGATGATACGGTCCCGGTCCCTCTGAAAACAGGACCGGAAGGTGCTTTCCTCTTCCGGGACGCGCCGTCCCCGCGCGCCATCCGGATCAGAAGCAAACGAAGCGCGCATGGGCACGGTCCTTGTAGCCTGTCCTTGCCGCTTCTATATTACAGGCGCAATTGGATGGAAACCAAAGGTGTGGAGCCGCCACCATGAACCTGCCCCCGAAAGTGACGCCGCGCGCGTTCGAACGTCTTGCCGAGATCGGCGCCCAAGCCGAGGGCAAAGCCCTGCGCGTGGCCGTGGAAGGCGGCGGATGTTCCGGTTTTCAATACGAAATTGTCCTTGATGAACCCAAGGATGATGATCTGGTATTGGAAGGGGGCGGCGAAAAGGTCGTGGTGGACAGTGTGTCCCTGCCCTTTTTGACCAATGCGGTAATTGATTTCAGCGAAGAACTGATTGGTGCGCGTTTCGTGATCGACAATCCCAACGCCACTTCTGCCTGCGGCTGCGGGACGTCCTTTTCGATGTAGACCTTTTCGGGCGCAAGGGGCGTGGGCGTCAGACCCGCGCGAAGCGCTCGAAGA
This sequence comes from Sulfitobacter rhodophyticola, assembly GCF_041281685.2. GTDB lineage: Bacteria > Pseudomonadota > Alphaproteobacteria > Rhodobacterales > Rhodobacteraceae > Sulfitobacter. The sequence continues at coordinate 3,791,128 of NZ_CP166251.2, forward strand.
ACGCCTCGAACACCGGGCTGGAATGTTCCGCGCGTTCCAGTACCGCGCGCCCGGTGTCGCACAGACGATCCAGAATATCATTGCGCACCGCACCCCAGTCGCCCCGGCGGCGGGGTGGTGTTGTCTCCCCCAGCCATGCGGAGATCGGGCGCAGGGCACTTGGCTGGTTCGCGTCCAGCGCAATACGCAAGGGTCCGTCCGGGACGGGCGTGCGGAACCCTGTCTGACCTTCCGCTTGCATGGCCCAGCCGGTGACCAGATAGGCGTGAAACCCGTCATTCAGTGGCGCGCCTGCTTCGGTGTAAAGGTGCATCCCGCGATGGGCCGTCGCGACCGCGTCGGTCCAGACCTTGCTGGGCGTCACCCCGGCATAGCGCTGCGCGGTGCAGACCTCGGCCAGCAGGTCCATGTCCTGATCAAGGAAGGCCAGCACACCGGCATATTCGAGGCTGGTCAGCGCGCCTGTATCAAGCTGCGGATCTATCTTGCCGTAGTCGGACAGGTAGAACACGATATGGGTCAGCTCATAAGCGGCCTTCTTGTTGGGCAGCGCAAATGTGTTTGAGCGGCTGATGAACTGGCGCAGCCGCGCGCCCAAGGCCCCGCCATCCACCGCCGGACCGGCACCGCGCCGTGCCTGCAGCCTGCGTGCCTCTGCGCGCTGAAGATCGGAAAGTTCGGCCTCCGCCAGTCCGGTTTCGGCGGCCCAATGGCACAGTTCTTCTCCGTAAGTCGCTGACATTCCAAGATCTTCTAGATCAAGGCAGATGGACAGCCAGAACCGGTAGTATTGGGGGTAAAGGCGCATCTGATCGTTCAGGCTGGCATAGATTTCGTCGTAGCCTGCCAACACCTGCGCTGGCATATCGAGGTTGCAGGCAGCCAGCATGCCCAGCAGTTCCGCGTTTTCCTTCAGCCAGAACACATTGCTTTGCACGTGCCGTCCGTCGCGCACCGCGTCGGTCAGACCGCCGATGCTGCTGGCGGGGCCGGTGGTGGCGCGTAGGGGAAAGGCGAGGATATTGGACATGCGATCTGTCTCCGGCAGGGTTCGGGCCCGCCGCCGCAGCGGCAGGCCCCTGATCGAGGGATTAGCAGCTTGTGGTGAAGAGGCCGGTCTGGCCGCCCGCCGCCACGCCGTCATCGGCGCTGACACAGCTTGTGGTGAACAACGCCGTGCCTTCGCCGCCGCTGACGCAGCTTGTCGTGAAGAGCGCAGTACCACCGCCCGATGCCATGTCACCGGATGCCGCGATGGAGCCGGAGGAGAACATTTCAACGCCCATGCCGCTGTCCATGCTGGTGGGTGCTTCAACCTGAACGGAGGTCATGGGGGTCTGGATTTTTGCAAGTGCTGTCATTTTATGTCCCTTTCACGAACAATCTATAGTTGCAGTAGTAAAAGACTTACCCCTCAAACGTGCGCCGCCAAGTCCGAAATCCGATATTTCTTTCGGGTCGCCAAACTGTGCACAGGCTTGCGCCGACACAACCGTAGGTAATGTAATAGCGTTATCGTTTCTCCACAGGATAGAAAAAATCTTATCCACAAGGGCAAATTGTCTCCATTTTGGAAACGCGTGGCGCGGATACCGCTAAAGTTGAATCGATTTGGGTAGAATCACCTAAAGGGAATCACGCTTCATTCCCCTCCCCCTTGTGACGCACTTCCGATTGCGCGATACGAAGGATCAGCACATCCGGGGGCGCATATGAAAATCGCGACATTCAACATCAACGGCATCAAGGCGCGCGCCGATGCCCTGCCCGCCTGGCTGGATGACGCGGCACCCGATGTGGTGCTGTTGCAGGAAATCAAATCGGTGGATGAAGCCTTTCCCCGCGCCCTGTTCGAAGATCGCGGGTACAATGTGGAAACCCACGGGCAGAAATCCTTCAACGGCGTGGCGATCCTGTCCAAGCACCCGCTGGAGGACGTCAGCCGCGGATTGCCCGGGGACGAGAGTGACGAACAGGCCCGCTATATCGAAGCGACCGTGATGGGCGAACGGGAGGCGCTGCGGGTGTGCGGGCTTTACCTGCCCAACGGAAATCCCGCACCGGGGCCAAAATACGATTACAAGCTGGCGTGGATGGCGCGCCTGCAGGCACGTGCCGAAGCATTGCTGGCGGAAGAGACGCCCTTTTTGATGACGGGGGATTACAACATCATCCCGCAGGCCGAAGACGCCGCCAAACCGGACGCCTGGCGTGACGATGCGCTGTTTCGGCTGGAGTCCCGCACGGCGTGGCGCAAACTTTTGAACCTCGGGTTGACGGAAGCCTTCCGCGCCCGCACCCAAGGGCCGGGACACTATAGCTTTTGGGATTATCAGGCGGGCGCGTGGAACCGTAACAACGGCATCCGCATCGACCACTTCCTGCTGAGCCCGGTCTGCGCCGACTGGCTGCGCGACTGCCAGATCGACCGCGATGTGCGCGGGCGCGACAAACCGTCGGATCACGTGCCGGTCTGGGTGGAACTGGATTTCTAGGAGTGGAGGGGCGGTGGCTTGGCCGCTTTCCCGGCGTCAGGACGGATGGCTGCTTCATGCGCAAATTGCACATTTGCCTCTATGAATTGAGGGCATATGCGGGGGCAAAGGCAGGACGATCACCAACATCCTGCCGTCATTTCAAGAGGATGTTTTCCGGCACCGCGAAACAAGCGTCACTGCCGCGGCAAACCCAATTCAATCAGGGCCTCCGTCGTTCCGCTCCGGTCACCAAGCGCGAACAGTTTTTCGGCAGCGGGAAACTGAAATGCGTGTCGGTAGGACGCCATGGTCAATCTGGGTGACAAGGTGAGCGCCGTCCTAAGATGTTTGCGCGCAGCATCTGTGTCACCAACCGCAATCTCGACCGTTGCAGCCTGGAGGTGCACGTACCAAGGTGCCCCAGGAAGCCGTGCCGCTGCGCGGGCGGAAACTTGATATGCCAGATGGCCATGATCAAGATGCTCGATCAGATGGGCAATCGTGACGACGTTCTGAAAAGCATGCGCTGTTGGATCTTTGGGGCTCAGACGCATCGCGGTCTCGCCTCCGGCGACCATCTTTGCGGTATCGGGCTGCGTTTTGAACATTTCCGCCAATGCTGCCGCATGATGGCAGAACGCATTGTTTGGATTGAGCGCAAGGGCGGTTGCCGCCGAGTCTGAGGCTGCTTCCGCTTGGCCGGACATCGCCAGCAGCACAGCCAAGTTTCCATGCGCAATTTCGAGCCGGTCGTCTATCGCGAGCGCTTCGCGTGCCCACACAAAACCTTTGGCTATTGCTGTCGATGGATCAGGCAAGCCTATGGCGACCCTCACGTTTGCGACCCGCGCCAGCAGTGCCCGCGGCAGTGCGAAGTTCGGATCCGTCTTGGCCGAAGCCCGCAGAAGCGCTTCTGCCTCATCAAGGCTCCGGGGATTATATTCCGCCAGCTTTGGCCAGCTTCTTTGGCACAGCTCCCAAGACGTGAGGTTATCTGTTGGCCTTGCCCGCGCCAGTCTACGCTCATGCGCGCCCAACTCCGGCTCAACCGCCGTTACGATTGCGTGTGTCAGTTCGTCCTGCAGATCAAAGATGTCTTCCAGCGTCCGATCCCACTTACCTGCCCAGACATGCGTGCCGCTGGAGGCTTCGATCAACTGCGCTGTGACCCGTAGCCGATTGCCGCTTCTGCGAACGGAGCCCTCTACCAGATAGCGCGCGCCCAGTTCCTTGCTGATCCGGCGCACGTCCTGAGATGCGCCTTTGTAGGCAAAGGTTGAGTTGCGCGCGATCACCAACAATGATCGGAAGCGGCTGAGCTCTGTAATTACGTCTTCAACAATGCCGTCGGCAAGAAATTCCTGGTCCTGATCCGCCGACATGTTTGCGAAGGGTAAAACGGCAATGGAAGGACGTTCGGCGGCCCCTTGCACCGGCTTTGCCGCCTCGGCGCCCTCAACCTCCACCCGCCAGACGTCCACCGGCTCTGGCATGTTCTTGACCGCCTGCGGACCCAGTGTCGTCATTTCCGCATCAATCCGGCCCTTTGCTTGATCGAACACCGCGCGCGAAATGCAGATTCCGCCAACGGGTGCAAGGCTTTCCAGCCGGGCCGCGATATTGACAGCATCACCAAGGACGTCCTCGCCATCAATAACCACGTCGCCCAAGTTGATGCCGATGCGGAACCTGAGCCGACTTGCTTCGATTTCTCTGGCCTCTCGGGCGTGCATGTCACGCTGTATTCCAAGTGCCGCGCGCAAGGCCTGCACCGGAGAGGCAAACTCAACAAGCAGCCCATCGCCCATCGTTTTGATGATCCGACCGTCGCAGGTCGCAATGCCGGGGTCGATGATCTCTTTGCGCGCCGCACGCAAGCGCTTGATGACACCTTCTTCGTCCGCAGCCATAAGACGCGAAAAACCAGCCAGATCGGCGGCAAGGATGGTCGTCAACTTTCGATCCATAAGTGATGGTCGCCGTGTTGAAAAAGCGAAAAAGAAAAATAGCCCTCCAACGAAAGAAGGCTGCAAACCCAATCAACGTACTCCGATATGGCAGTTTTGCGCACGGCGGACATTGGCGCAAGATGCAGCATCCAGCACTTTGACCTCATAAGGGTCGTTTTTCGCCACGCGGCAAAGTCGAACCTGCCTGGACAATCGCGCTGGGGGAAAACGCGAACTTGTCAGATAGATACCGGGCGATTTTCCGTTCGTGCGACAAAGGCACTGATGCTAGCGTGGTGGCGGCAATCCATAAGGGCTTCACATGCTGATCGAACATCTAAAAAAGACTGACGACCGGGCGCTCACCAAATGGGAGCATTACTTTCAAGTCTATGAGCGCGAATTGGGTCGATTTCGGAAGAAGCCCATTTCCTTTCTAGAGATTGGCGTATTCAAGGGCGGATCCATCCCGATGTGGAAAGACCATTTCGCGGAAGGCAGCACACTTACCTTCATCGATATTGATCCGGCCTGCAAAGAATTCGAAATTGAGGGGACGAACGTGCGGATCGGCAATCAGGCTGATCCCGACTTTCTGGCGGCGTTGATTGAAGAATTCGGTTCCTTTGACGTCATATTGGATGACGGCAGCCATATCTGCGCCCATCAAATCACAAGCTTTCAAAACCTGTGGCCGCATTTGAGAAATCTGGGGCTCTACATGGTTGAGGATTGCCATACCAGCTATTGGCCAGGGTACGGCGGGGGCTTTCGCAACGAGGCGAGTTTCATCGAGTTTTCCAAGAGGCTCGTGGATCGCATGCATTCCTGGTACACGGATCAGGATGCGCTGTTTTCGTTCGATGAGATCGCAAAGGAAATGAACTCCGTCAGGTTCTACGATTCCATCGTTGCAATTGAAAAGCTGCAACAGAAAGAACCGCCGGTTTCGCTGTATTCCGAGAACGGCAGGACTGAGGCGTCGCGCAATTCCCTTAAAATTCGGGGCAGGACGTCGATTTTTACGGGAAAAGACGGTGCATAGCCACCTTAAGGGGGTTTGGTGCACAAGAGCTTCAGCGTTACGTCACAGTAAGTCGTGTCGCACCAAGGTCGGCCTGTCCCTGCCGCCCCTACTCCGCTTCGAGTTCCGCATCCCAGTACAGGAAATCCATCCAGCTTTCGTGCAGGTGGTTCGGCGGGAACTTGCGGCCCATGTTGCGCAGTTCCTCCGCACCGGGCTGGCGCGGGGGTTTGCGCAGGTTCAGGCCGGTCTGGTGCAGGGATTTTGCCGCCTTGCGCAGGTTGCAGGGGCTGCAGGCGGCCACGACGTTTTGCCATGACGTCACCCCACCGGCAGAGCGCGGCACCACGTGATCGAACGTCAGTTCACCGCGGGCGCCGCAGTACTGGCAGCGAAATTCATCCCTCAGAAACAGATTAAAGCGCGTGAAGGCCACGCGCTTTTGAGGTTTCACATAATCCTTCAGAACCACGACGGAGGGGATCCTGATCTCGGTCGAGGGGCTGCGGACGACGTCGTCATATTCGGCGACGATATCGACCCGCTCCAGCCACTTGGCCTTGATGGCTTCCTGCCAGGGCCAAAGCGACAGCGGATAATAACTGAGCGGCCGGTAATCGGCGTTCAGGACCAGCGCCGGGCGATGCTTCAAAACAGCGCTCGTGCGGGTAAATTCAGTTCTGAAATCGGCTTCCATCGCTGGTGTCGTCCCCTGCCCGTTCACGTCAACTATATCTCGTGGCTTAGGGCTTGCAAGCCTTAGATAAGCCACAAGATGTCGCGGGAAAAGATGGCCGATTCATGCGACGGTTTGATGACAGCCGGTCGGGGTGGTGCGCGCCTAGAGGCTCAGCTTGTCGCGCATGAACGCCAGCGCCACGCTCAGCCCGTCGGGTGCGATGCCGTGACCGGTGCCTTTCATGATGTGGGCATAGACATCTTCCCAGCCCGCTTCCTGCAAGGCCTCGGCCGCCTGCGGCAGCGATTGGGGCGGCACCACGTCGTCGGCGTCCCCGTGCACCAGCAGGACGGGCGGGCGCACCTGCACGTCATCCTTGAGCGCTTCAGGCGACAGCAACCGCCCCGAGAACGCCACGATCCCCGCCACGGCATCTTCGCGGCGCGGGGCCACGTGCAGGGCCATCATCGTGCCTTGGGAGAACCCGAAAAGCACGACCTGTTCGGGCAGTACGTCCTCATCCACCATCAGCGCGTCCAGAAACGCGTTGAGGTCGGCAACGGCCTGCATCATCCCGCGTTCCGATTCCTCTTCGGAGGACCCGTCGATCCAGGGGATCGGGAACCACTGAAAACCCATGGGCATGCCGGGCACGTTTTCGGGCGCATCGGGGGCCACGAACAGCGTGTCCGGCAGGTGTTCGCCCAGAGGATCGGCCAGCCCCAGCAGGTCCGCCCCGTTGGCCCCGTAGCCATGCAGGAAAACCACAACCGACCGGGTGCTGCCCGAAACGGGCGCGCGGCGCTCTGCCTGTAAAACGCGTGTCATATCAACCCTTCCCTGTTCTTCACCACCCGGTAGTAGGCAAAGAGCGCGCGGGCCGCAACCGACCGCCAGGGCGACCAGGCTTCGGCCCGCAACGCCAGCGCCTTTGCGTCGGGGCGCGCGTCCAGTTCGAACAGCACCCGTGCGGCTTCCTGCAGGGCCAGATCGCCTGCGGCAAACATGTCCGCACGGCCCATGGCGAACATGCCGTAGATCTGGGCGGTCCACGGCCCGATCCCCTTGATCGCGGTCAGCGTGTCGGCAAGCGCGGCGTCAGAGAGCGCGGCCAGCCCGTCATAATCCAGCGCCGCTTCGGCCACCGCACGGACATAGCGCACCTTGGGTCGGCTGAGACCCACAGCCTGCAAATCGGCATCGCTGGCCTGCAGCACCACCGCCTGATCCATCAGGCCCGCATCGGCCATGCGCGCCCGGATCGCCGCGGCGGAGGCAAGGCTGACCTGCTGGCTGATGATGATGTCGACAAGCGTTTCGAACCCCGGCGGTCTGAGCCGCAGCGGCAGCGGGTTCACCGCTGCCAGCACATGCGCAAAGCGGGGTTCTGCCCCGACCAGCCACGCCGCGCCTTCGGCCACGTCCTGCGGACCGGTGATCACACGTCCGCTCACAGCCGCGCCACCCATTCCAACACCGCCTCCACGCTGTGCACGGTGGCGGCCCCTTGCGGGTGCGGCGGGCGGTCCAGCAGGATCACCGGCAGGTTCAGCGCCTTGGCCGCCTCCAGCTTGGGGCGGCTGGGCGTGCCGCCGAGGTTGCGGCAGATCAGCATGTCGACGCGCAGGTCCTTGAAAAGCGCCTGTTCGGAGGCCGCCGTAAAGGGCGCTTGTCCAAAGACCAGTTCGACGAAGTCGAAAGGCGGCTTTCGGTCGTGCGGGGCCGTCTGGCGCAGCAGCAGCCGCGCACCGGGAAAGCCCCCGCAATGTTGCAGGCTGGCCCAGCCCGTAGCAGCAAAGACCCGCGCGCCTGTAGGAACCATCGCCATGGCCGCGCGCATGTCGCGGGCCGTTTGCCACAGCGGGTGTTCGGCCCTGTCCCAGGGCGGACGGCTGAGGGTCACAAAGGGCACACCCGCGATGCCCGCCGCGCGCGCGCCGACTTCCGTCATGGTGCCGTCAAACCCATGGCTGGCATCAATCACCGCATCCACGCCCTGCATCAGATCGGCCAGTGCTGCGGCGTCATCGAAGGGGTGCAGGCGGCAGGGCACGGGCATCGGGTCAGGGCCGCGCGGCGGTTCAGACACCAGCGCGCGCAGGCGCACCCCCTGCGGGATCAGCGCGCGGGCGATCTGCCGTGCCTCGGCGCTGCCAGCCAGCAGCAATATGTTCAGTTCGCCCCGCACGCCCGCACTGTGCTGCGCCGGTTGGGCTTTCACAAGCCCGACAGAAAGGTCCACGCGACATCTTTGCGGTTGCCCCTGTTTTGGCTTGGCGCTACCCCATGGGCACGAAGGGGCCGATTGATGATTGATGACACACGCGCGCGGCGCAATGTCTATGTTCTGGTGGCAGCGCAAGCCATTCTTGGCGCTCAGATGCCGATGGTCTTTCTGGTCGGGGGGCTGGCCGGACAACAGCTTGCCACGAATGTCTGCCTTGCCACCCTGCCAATATCGATGATCGTGCTGGGGTCGATGTTGTCGGCCACGCCGGTGTCGGCCTTCATGCAGCGTTATGGCCGCCGGGCGGGTTTCTTTCTGGGGGCGGCGGGTGGCGCCGTGGGCGCGGGCGTGTCGGCCTGGGGGCTTTTCATCGCGTCCTTCCCGGTCTTCCTGCTGGGCTCGCTGCTGACCGGGATCTACATGTCTGCGCAGGGGTTCTACCGGTTCGCCGCTGCTGACACGGCGTCGGATGAATACCGCGCCAAGGCGATTTCCTACGTGATGGCGGGCGGTCTTGCCTCGGCCATCATCGGCCCGCAGCTGGCTTCCGCCACCTCGATCAGCCTGTCGGCGGTTCCCTTTGTGGGCACCTACGTGGCGGTCATGCTGCTGAACCTTGTCGGATCGCTGCTGTTCTTCTTCATCAACATTCCCAAACCACCCGTCCCGGAAAAGGACGCGCCCCATGGCCGGACCCGGTGGGAGCTTTTGACCACGCCACGCATCGCGGTCGCGGTGATCTGTGCGATGGTGTCCTATGCATTGATGAACCTCGTTATGACCTCTACCCCGCTGGCGGTGGTGGGCTGCGGCATTTCGGGGGATACCGAATTGCCGCCCTTCTTCGCCGACGCCTTTGCGGGCGAAAGCACGTCGGATGCGTTCAAGATCATCGCAGGTTTCGTGGTCACTGGTCACGTGCTGGCGATGTTTGCGCCCTCGTTTTTCACCGGGCACCTGATCAACCGCTTCGGGGTAGAGACCATCGTCGGGCTTGGCCTTGTCATTCTGGGGGCAGCCGGGATCGTGGCCTTGCAGGGGGTGGAGTTGAGCAACTTCTTCATCGCGCTGGTGCTGCTGGGGCTGGGGTGGAACTTTGGCTTCATCGGAGCCACCACCATGCTGGCCAGCGCGCATGCGCCGCATGAGCGCGGGCGGATGCAGGGGCTCAATGATCTGCTGGTCTTTGGTGGCGTGACGGTCGCCTCGCTTGCGTCGGGCGGATTGATGAACTGTTCAGGCGGCTCCCCGGTTGAAGGCTGGGCGGCGGTCAACTATGCGATGATACCTTTCCTGATGCTGGCCGGGGGCGCGCTTTTGTGGCTGGTGTTGCGGCGGGAACGGCAACCGGCGTAGGGCGCGCATTTACCGCGCACCGTCCCCTTTGCCGCCCGGCACAAGGTGCGCAATGAATGCGCACCCTACCAGCGCCCGGTGAACACCCTCCATGGCAGGGCAACCCGGTCAGCTTCAACCGGATCCGGCAACACCGCATCCGCCACTGCCGTCGGATCAGCCACCGCCGCCTTCAGCACCGCCGCCGCTGCGCCTACGTGATACACCGCGGGCCGTGCCGCAGCCGACACCGCACGGCGCCGCGCCCGCGCCTTCGCCAACCGGTCCAGTCCCTCCTGCGCCAGCGCCTTGACCCCCGCCCCCGTCCCGTCAAGCAAGGGAATGCGGCCGCGCGATTCCAGTTCGGGAATCGCGGCCAGCCAGGCGGCCACGCCCCCGGCATAGGCGGCGTCCCGCACCACCTGTTCATCCGCCACACCCAATGCTGACGCGGCCACCCACGCCAGATGGCCCGCCGTCTGATCCAGGTAGCGTTCGAAATGCGCGGTATCCTCGAACGGGTCGCGGTAGATGTCCCAGCGCCGCGCGGCCACCAGTTCATCCAGCATCTGCGCATGTTGCCATGTGATGGCGGCGGCCAAGGGGGTCGCGACCTCGTGCCTGCGCACGGGTTTGCCTTGCACAATTTCCTCGCAGACATCGCGCCACCATTGCAGGCGCATCTCCGCGATCATGGGTTCCTGCGTGACCCAGGGCGCGCGGGCGACTTCGATGTTGAAGGCATAGATCGGGAACAACACCCGGCGCGCAGGCAGGGGCGCGGCCATGACGGCGCGGAACCGCAAGGGGTCCCCGCGTTCCACGATGGCGGCACAGGCGCTGAAATCCGCGTCCTCGGTCACTTCGGGCGCACGATGCTGAGCAGGTAGCCAAACTGATCGCGGTGCGCGCGCCAGCAAGCGGCTTCTTCCTCTGCCTCGTCCAGAACGGTGGTCAGTGCGTCGTCAGCGCCTGCGCGCAACGTGGCGATGCGGGCGTCGATCGGGGCGAAGTAGGCTTCCCATGCCGCATCGGACAACCGCCGCGTGCCCAGCAGGTCATAGCCTGCCGCGTCAATCTGCGCGGCAATCCCCGCTTCGTCCGTCATGGCGGGATACTGCTGCCAGAGCTTTTCGGCACGGGGCGCGCGGGTGTCGGTAAACCAACACGCATCGCTGAAGACGATCACGCCCTGCGGGGTCAGGCTGCGCTTCCAGGCGGCCAGCGCCTTGCCGATCCCCAGGAAATACACCGCCCCCGCACACCAGATCAGGTCGTGATGGTTCATGATCCGCGCCATGTCGGCCTTGAGCACGGTCACGCGCGGATCGTCACGCCATTGCACGCGGGCGGCATCGACGAAATGCGCGGTCTTGTCCAGTGCCGTGACATGGCCCCGCGGTGCCGCGGCGAGCAAGGCACCGATGTCAGCGCCCGGCCCGCAGGCGACATCGGCCATCACCGCGTTTGGTTTCAGGTCGATCTGCGCTGCGGCCCAGGCCACGTCGGCGGCCTCTCCGGGGCCTTCTCGGGGCAAGTCGCGGTGCAGGGTGAAGAAGGATTTTATCGGATCAGAGGTCATTGAGAAACGCCTCGACGGTCTGTGCGGTATCAGGTGCATCCACGATATCGAGGTGCCCCACATCCGGGACGATGACATAGCGGCCCTTGTCGGTGGCCTGTGTCAGCAGGTTTTCATAGCCTGCCGCATCGAAAGCCTCATCGGTGCTGCCTGCAATGAGCACAAAGGGCGGCAAGGTGGCGACGTCGTCCAGATATTTTCCACGCGGCGCGAAGGATGTGTTGAGCCGGTAGCTGTAGGCCGTTGTCGCGGTGTCGCCCAGCGGGCCGTCCAGCACCTCCTGCGGCATGCGGAACTGAATCACGGCAAGGTGGTTCAGCGCTGCGATGCGGAACGTGTTGAGGATGCTCAGCCCGATGATCCGCCGGGTGAGGGGCTGCGCCCAGCCGCCGGAATTTGGCCGGGTGACAGGCGCGTTGTACTTGAGGAAGGGCGCCATCAGCACGGCCCCGTCCAACAGCGCACCCTGTGGCCCGCCCGCCATGCGCACCACCAGACCACCGCCCGAGGAATGACCGCCCAGAACCACCTTTTGACCGTTAGTTGCCGTGGCCTTGATCAGATCGGCCAGGTCATCCTCGTATTGGCCCAGATAGTCGATATCGCCGCGACGGCCCGGTTCGGGACCATGACCGCGCAGGTCAGGCACCACGACATGCGCGCGGGCCGATAACCGCCGCGCCAACCCGTCAAACTGCATCCCGTGCCAGCCGGAGCCATGCACGAGGATCAACAGCGGCGCATCGCCCCCCGGACCCGGATAGTCGCGCATCTGCAGGGGAAACCCGTCACGCATCGATACCTGTGTCAGGGGCATCGGCGTCACGCGGTCGCCTTCCAGCGTGGCGGTGAAATCAAGCCCCTTTCCCGCGCTGAGCGGACCGGGGCGCTGCGATGCAATCAATCCCAGTGCAAGAACGGCGGTGATCGCCAATGAAATCAGCGCAAACGTCAGAAGTTTCAGCAGCATCTCAGACCGCGCCTTGGTGATCACGGACGAGCTTCCACTGGATCGCTTCCAGCAGCGCCTGAAAACTGGCGTCGATGATGTTGGCGCTGACGCCAACCGTGGACCAGCGGCGGCCCTGCCCGTCTTCACTGTCGATGATCACGCGGGTCACGGCTTCGGTACCGCCCTGGGTGATGCGCACCTTGAAATCCACCAGCCGCATGTCTTCGATCAGGGCGGAGTATTGGCCCAGATCCTTGGCCAGCGCCTTTGCCAGCGCGTTGACTGGTCCCCGGTCGCTGCCCGCGTCATCCATGCTTTCGCTGACGGATTGGCGTTTTTCGCCATCCACCTTCACCACGACGACGGCTTCGGAGAGGCTGACCATCTTGTCGTATTTGTTCTTTCGCCGCTCCACCGTCACGCGGTAGCGCTTGACCTCGAAAAACGCGGGCATCTGACCCAGCACCTCGCGGGCCAGCAGTTCGAAACTGGCCTGTGCGGTGTCATAGGCGTAGCCTTCGGCCTCCCGCGCTTTCACGGTTGTGAGGATCTCGCCCAGTGCGGGATCGCCTTTCGGCACGTCGATGCCGGCCTCGGACAGTCGGCGGCGCAGGTTGGACTGGCCCGCCTGGTTGGACATCGGGATGATGCGCGCATTGCCGACGTCGGCCGGGTCGACGTGTTCATATGTGGTCGGGTCTTTCAGGATCGCGCTGGCGTGAAGGCCGGCCTTGTGGGCAAAGGCCGCGGAGCCCACGAAAGCCGCCTGTTTCATCGGCACCCGGTTGAGGATTTCGTCCAGCATGCGGCTGGTCCGCGTCAGGGTCTTGAGCGCGGCGCGGTTCACACCGGTGTCATACTGGCTGGCGTAGGGTTCCTTGAGCAACAGGATCGGAATGAGCGATGTCAGGTTGGCGTTGCCGCAGCGTTCGCCCAACCCGTTCAGCGTGCCCTGGATCTGCCGCGCGCCTGCATCGACGGCGGCCAGCGTGTTGGCAATGGCGTTTTCAGTGTCGTTGTGGGTGTGGATGCCCAGATGATCGCCGGGAATGCCGGATTTGATGACCTCTGCGGTGATGCGGCCCACATCGGCAGGCAGTGTGCCGCCGTTGGTGTCACACAGGACAACCCAGCGCGCGCCCGCGTCATGTACGGCATGCAGGCATTTCAACGCGTAATCCGGGTTGGCCTTGTAGCCGTCGAAGAAATGTTCGGCATCAAACAGCGCTTCGCGCCCCTGCGCCACCAGATGCGCAATGCTGTCGCGCAGCAGGCCCAGGTTTTCTTCCAGCGTGATGCCCAGCGCGGTGGCGACGTGGAATTCATGGGTCTTGCCGACCAGACAGACGGATTTGGTGCCCGCATTCATCACGGCGGCCAGCACATCATCGTTCTGGGCAGAGATGCCGGGCCGCTTGGTCATGCCGAAGGCGGTCATTTTCGCGGTGGTCTTGGGGGCATGGTCGAAAAAGGCATTGTCGGTCGGGTTCGCGCCGGGCCAGCCGCCTTCGATGTAATCCACGCCGAGCGCGTCGAGGGCTTCGGCGATCTGGTGCTTTTCCTCGGTGGAGAACTGGACACCTTGGGTTTGTTGGCCATCGCGCAGGGTGGTGTCGAAGAGGGAGAGACGGGTTTTCATGATTCTCCCCCCAGTCCACGCATCAGGCGGTTTTCAACGCGTCGTACCTGCATCCCACAAGTCATGCCAAACCATCCAGTTTTGCTAAATCGACGCTGGATCCGAATTCCCAATCCGCACCCTCTTTACCATCACTGATGATGATACCTGCTTCGTTCAGGATGTCGCGAATCCGATCAGCGGTTTGAAAATCCTTACCTTCCTTTGCCTTTTGACGCTTATCTAGAAGCTCATCTATTCTGTCCGCAACTTCAGCGTTTGCTCCAACATAGAGACCACCTGACTTCACGTATTTCGTATCTGTCCAGCCACCAAGTTCATCAGTCAACAAACCGATTAACGATGCAGTAGCCTTTAGCGCAACTGCTTCTCCTTGACGCGCCAAGCTATGCATTCGCATGATGACTTCTGACGTATTGAGATCGTCGGCAAGTGCTTCAGTTGCACATTCTTGGCTGAGATCGATCGCAACTTTATCCGTAAGCTGCCGCCACTTTCGCAGCGTCTTCTCCGCTTCAAGGCGCTTCTTCTCCGTCCAGTCCATCGGCTTGCGATAGTGCGTCGACAGGAACACGAAGCGGATCACTTCCCCCGGCACGCCCTGATCCAGCAGGTCGCGCACGGTAAAGAAGTTGCCCAGCGACTTGGACATCTTCTTGCCCTCGACCTGCAGCATCTCGTTGTGCATCCAGACGTTTGCGAAATCATGCCCGGCGCATTTGCTTTGCGCGATCTCGTTTTCGTGGTGCGGGAAGGTCAGATCGTTGCCGCCGCCGTGGATGTCGAATTGCGCGCCCAGCAGTTCATGCGCCATGGCGGAGCATTCGATGTGCCACCCCGGACGCCCCCGGCCCCACGGGCTGTCCCAGCCGGGTGTGTCCGCATCCGATGGCTTCCACAGGACGAAATCCATCGGGTCTTCCTTGTAGGGGGCGACCTCCACCCGTGCGCCTGCGATCATGTCGTCGACCGACCGCCCCGACAGTGCGCCGTATTCGGCATAGGACCGCACCCGGAACAGCACATGGCCTTCGGCGGCATAGGCGTGGCCCTTTTCGATCAGATCTTCGATCATCGCCACCATCGGCGCGACATAGGCGGTGGCGCGGGGCATGGCGCGGTCGTGATCCCTGCCCTTGATGGAAGGGCGCAGGGCCCCGATGGCGCCCATGTCTTCGAGATACCAGTCAATCGTCTCATCCGTGATCTGGCCAATGTCGCGTCCGCTTTCAGCCGCGCGGGCGTTGATCTTGTCATCGACGTCGGTGAAATTGCGCACGTAGGTCACGTGATCCGGCCCGTAGACCTCCCGCAGCAGACGGTAGAGCACGTCGAACACGATCACGGGCCGCGCGTTGCCGATGTGGGCGCGGTCATAGACGGTCGGGCCGCAGACATACATGCGCACATCGTCTTCGGAAATCGGGGTGAACACCTCCTTCTTCCGGGTCTTTGTATTGTGCAGCTTGATCGTCAGATCGCGTGTCATGTCGGCGTCCTTACGCAATTAGGGCGCGGGCTTGGTACAGGTTCAAAATGGAGTAGGACATGAACAGCCGCCCGCGAGGAATATCTCAGCAGGTAATGGGGCAACACATAATTGTGGTCAGCTTGGTCATGGGGCGTGCCTAACCGCCGGGGGCCATTGGGTCAAGGACAATTGACAATTCCCGCGCCCTCTGCGCCCCTGCGCAAAAGACGGAGAAGACCATGCAGGCCTCAGCGCGCATCAGCAATATCCTTAACGGCGGATCGGACGGATGGGACGTGTTCAACCGGGCGCGGGACATGATCGCGGACGGCGTGGCGGTGACTGAACTGACCATCGGGGAGCATGATATCCGCACCGCCGCACCGATCCTGCAGGAGATGCACCGCGCGGCAGTGGCAGGGCACACCGGATATGCGTCCATCCCCGGCACGACCGCCCTTCGCGATGCGATTGCAGAGCGGGTGAGCACGCGCACCGGCGTGGCGACCACGCGCGACAACGTCCTGATCACCCCAGGTGGCCAGTCGGGGCTTTATGCCGCGCATTTCGCCACGCTGAACCCCGGCGACCGGGCGCTTTTCATTGATCCCTTCTATGCCACTTACCCCGGCACGCTGCGCGGGGTCAGCGCGGAACCCGTCGCGGTGCAGGCGCGGGCCAATCTGGCGTTTCAGCCGCGCGCGGCGGATCTTGCGGCAGTGGCTTCCGGGGCCCGGACGCTCCTGATCAATTCGCCCAACAATCCCACGGGTGTCGTCTATTCCCGCGCGACGCTGGAGGGGATCGCGCAGGTTTGCGTGGATCACGACCTGTGGCTGATCTCGGACGAGGTGTACGACACGCAGGTCTGGGAAGGCGCGCACATCTGTCCCCGCGCGCTGCCCGGCATGGCCGAACGCACGCTGGTGGTGGGGTCCATGTCCAAGTCCCACGCCATGACCGGATCGCGCATCGGCTGGGTGGTGGGGCCTGCGGAGATGATCACCCACCTTTGCAATCTGGCGACCCATACCACCTATGGCGTGCCGGGGTTCATACAGGATGCCGCGCGTTTCGCGCTGGATCAGGGATTGGACTTCGAGGAGGAGATCGCCGCCCCCTTCCGCCGCCGCCGCGCCATCGCGCAGGCGGTGCTGGCCGGTCAGAACGCCGTGGTGCTGGTGCCACCACAGGGTGCGATGTACCTGATGCTGGATGTACGCGGCACGGGGCTGAGCGGGGAAACCTTTGCCAATGCCCTGCTGGACGCCGAGCAGATCGCCGTGATGCCGGGCGAAAGCTTTGGCGAGGCGGCGGCGGGGCATGTTCGGGTGGCCATGACGGTGGATGATGGCCGCTTTGAACAGGCCCTGCGGGCGCTGTGCAGATTTGCCGAAACCATAAGCTAGAAACGCGAAGGGCCGGGGTGCATGGCTGCACACCGGCCCTTTTCAATCAGGTGTTCGCGCTTAGAAGCGCAGCGACCCACGGATGGTGAACGTTGTAGCGTCCAGATCATTGCCTGGAACGCCGCCGACATCGTCGAACTTGTGCTCCAGAAGCTCTGCGCCGATGCTGTAGCTGTCATTCAGGCGGTAGGTCGCGCCGATGCCGTAGAACGGTGCGGTTTCTTCGCCCAGGGACGTGTCCGAAAGCGCGTAACCGACCGTCCCGTACAGCAGGATGTTACCCAGATCGTACCCGCCCTTCAGCTTGGCGCGTCCGACGGTGTCGACCGTTGCCGCACCGCCGTTCAGGCTGATGCTGGTCTGATCGAAGTCCACCTCACCACCCAGCACGAAATCGCCGAAGTCGTAGTCATATCCGGAATGGAAGCCGAAGATGACATCATCACCGCTTAGCCCGTTACCATCGACTTCGCCGTAGCCCAGCTGGATCCCGACGTAGGAACCCGTCCAGTCTTGGGAGGACACGACAGGCACCGGCGGAGGCGGGCTGACAAAGGGTTCGGGGCTTGGGTCTGTCACGCTGCCCGCAAAGGCACCGGTACCGAAGGCCGTTGCCGCTATACCCGCCAGCACTGCGGGTGTGAGACGTCTTGTTTTAGTGCGGAAGGTCATTTCATGCTCCAATTCAACTCAACCGATGTCCGCGACGGATCTTTGGTCGAAGAACGCCGCAGTTCATCCCCCAACACCTGAATTGGGCAGTTGTTCCGTACGATCAATTCACACCTGCAGGATCAGCGACTTATCGCGCGCGTGACCCCCTGAATTCGGCAAAGATTCGCGCATATGGTGAAACTGGTGGCAGTGACGCCTGTTTTTGCAGCGATTGCTGCACCTGCACGGGTCGCAAACAGGGCGAGAGGTCGCAAACGGCAAAGCGGCGGTGCGGCGATTTTCGTCAGCTTGTCCCGTCGGGAGGACGCATGAAGGCAGACCGCTGCATCGTGACACGAGTTGAGCGTACCATCGGTGCGGTACGGGGTCGTGCAGCGCGCGGGGCACCATCCCGGGCAGTGACCGCCCTTCGCTGACCCAAACCACGGACTTTCCCATGACAGAACTTACCCCCATGCGCAGCGGCGGCCGAGCGGCCCGGCGTGCTGCCCGCGCCAAACCGCTTGCAGATCACCTGCGCCCGATCCGCCCCGGCATGGAGGGCGGCACCTACAAACCCCTGAGCGATGCCGACGTGCAGGCCATCCACACCGCCGCGCTGGATGCGCTGGAACAGATCGGCCTTGCGGATGCGCCGCCGTCCGGCGTGGCCTACCTGACCGGTGCGGGCGCGGTTGAAGGGGAGGACGGACGCATCCGCTTTCCGCGCGCACTGGTCGAAGACATGCTGGCGCGCGCCAATCGGGAGGTCGTCTTTCCGGCCCGCGATCCGGCGCATGATCTGCACCTGTCGGGTACGCGGGTGCATTACGGCACCGCCGGGGCCGCGGTGCACATGGTGGACGCACAGGGGCGCGTTTATCGCGAAAGCACCCTGCAGGACCTGCATGACGCCGCGCGCATCTGTGACCAGCTTGACAACATCCACTTCGTCCAGCGTCCCATGGTCGCGCGGGACGTGACGGACAATCTGGAACTGGACCTCAACACAATCTACGCCTGCTGTTCAGGGACCACGAAGCACGTGGGGGCGTCTTTCACCGATCCGGCTTATGTGCCCGAGGCGCTGGAAATGCTGCACATGATCGCGGGGGGCGAGGACGCCTGGCGCGCGCGGCCCTTCGTGTCGAACTCCAACTGTTTTGTCGTTCCCCCGATGAAATTCGCCACCGAAAGCTGTGAGGTGATGGAGGCCTGCATCAAGGGCGGGATGCCGGTGCTGCTGCTGTCTGCCGGTATGGCGGGCGCAACGGCACCATCGACGGTGGCGGGGGCCATCGTGCAGGCGGTCGCCGAATGTCTGGCGGGGCTTGTCTATGTGAATGCCATCGCACCGGGGCATCCGGCAGTCTTTGGCACCTGGCCCTTCGGGTTGGACCTGCGCAGTGGTGCGATGACGGGCGGGTCCGGCGAACAGGCGTTGCTGACGGCGGGCTGTTCGCAGATGCACAAGTTCTACGGCCTGCCCGGTGGCGCGGCGGGCGGGATCGCCGACAGCAAATTGCCTGACATGCAGGCCGGATGGGAACAGATGTGTTCAAACGTCATGGCGGGTTTGTCGGGGTTGAACATGGTATATGAGGCCGCAGGGATGCATGCCTCCTTGCTGGGCTTCTGCCATGAATCGCTGATCCTGGGGGATGACATCATCGGGCAGGCGCTGCGCTGCGTGCGGGGGATCGAGGTTAACGAGGAGACGCTTGCGCTGGATCAGATGCGGGCGGTCTGCATGGGCGGGCCGGGTCACTACCTTGGCACCGAACAGACCCTTGCGCGGATGGAGCAGGATCACGTCTATCCCAGCTATGGCAACCGCGCATCGCCCAAGGAATGGGATGAACAGGGCAAACCGGACCTGATCGAGACAGCCCGCGTCCGCAAGGAGGCCATCCTGTCAGAGCGGTCGCGCGCCGCATTCGACCCCCAACTGGACGCAGCCCTGCGGAAGCGGTTCAACATCCACTTGCCCACCTGAAACAGAAAGCCCGGCAGCAAATGGCTGCCGGACTTCTGCATTCAAGCGGATTGCAAGGGCTGCGTACGGGGGGTCGTGCCCCTGCCCGCTTGTTTCAGCCCTCGGAGGGTGCCGGCATCAGGCCGGCTTCTTGGGCTGCTTCGACCTCGCCGTCATCCAGCCCGCCGTCGGCGTTCAGGTCCATGGCCGAAAACTGCTCTGCCGTGACGTCCGGGAAAACAGCCTGCACTTCAGCCACGCTGAGCAGGCCATCGCCGTTTGCGTCCACTTCAGCCGCCGTCATCGCCAGTGCGACGCCGGGGACCAGAAACATGCTCAGGATGGCGGTCTTGGTAAGGTTTGTCATTGGATACTCCTTTAGAGGTTCTTGGTCTTGGTTGCTCGAAGACTTTGCTGCCTTCATGGGAATAGATGCCCGAAAGTGCCTTTGCGTCCGCCACCCGAAGGCCACGCGCGGAGGCCTGCCGATGCCGCCCTGCGGCATGGGCAAAGGGTTGCCCAAAAAGGGGGTTTGCGCGGCATAGGCGGATAATCCCCCACTGGTTGTGGCAAGATGGAAGGGCCATCTAGTCCCTGAACCAGAGAGGCACCCGATGACACATCTTGTACCCACACCTGATCCGATCAACGCCCTCATGCCACGCCTCAGGGCCCGCGCCCGCCGCCTGACCGGCAGCGCCGAAGAGGCCGAGGATATCGCGCAGGAGATCGCCCTGCGTCTGTGGGAGTTGCAAAAGGACGAAGCCGACATCGCGGCACCCGACCGCTATGCGATGGTGATGCTGCACAACCTTGTGCGCGCGCGCTGGCGCAGACGCCGCCCGACAGAGGAATTGAGCGAGGGTTTGTTGCAGACCGCCCCTGCGGCCCCTGCCCGCATCGCCTGTGCGGAACTGCGTGCGGCGATTGCGCGCCTGCCCCGCAATCAGGCGCGCCTGATGGTGCTGGTCATGCAGGGCGAAAGCAGCCCGCTGGTTCTGGCAGAACGGCTGCGCCTGCCCCCCGGCACGGTGATGTCCCGGCTGGCCCGCGCCCGCGCCGCGCTGAGGCAGGAGATGGGGCTGACGCGCAAGGCATCGGTGGTGGAGTTGATGTAAGCCCGGCGGGAGAGGAAGCGCGGGGTTCGGATGCACCATCATGAAGCCGGACGTGCGAAAATCGCCGTGCACCGGTGCATTGCGGCGTGGCGCAGCCCTGAGCCGAAAGAACATGACGCCTTCGGAATAGGCAAACGCGGCGAAGATGCCTAATTATTGATCGCGCGCTGCAGGGCCCGCGTGGGTCCGGGGTGATGCAAAATTGACCTTGCCTGCGCGGCGGCGGATGACAGGCGGATGAAGCAAGACCTGCGCATCCTAGTTGTTGAACCGAATGCCGAAAGGGTGCGCGAGATCATAGATGCGCTGACCCGCGCCGGATGGTCCGACGTCAGGGCGCTTGCGCAAATCTCCGCGCTGGACCGCACGGTGCGGGAATTCGCCCCCGATATCGTCCTGATTGATCTGGAAAACCCCGATCGGGACACGCTTGAACACATCTCCTATGCGTCCGAGACCACAAAGCGCGCGGTCGCGCTGTTCGTGGACCGCACTGATGAAAACCTGACCAAGGCCGCGCTGAACGCGGGCGTCAGCGCCTATGTCGTCGACGGCCTGAAGATGGAACGGATCAAACCGGTGCTGGAGACGGCCATCGCGCGTTTCAAGATCATGCGCCAGATGCAGTCGGAACTGGATGCCGCCAAACAGGCGCTTGAAGACCGCAAGACCATTGACCGTGCCAAGGGTATCCTGATGCGCCAGCGCGGCATGTCCGAAGACGACGCCTATAATCTGTTGCGCAAGACCGCGATGGATCAAAGTCGCAAGGTGATTGATGTGGCCCAGGCATTGGTCACGGCTGCGGAGCTGTTGTCATGACCGGCACGGTTCTGAATTGCGGGTATGTGCCGCTTGTCGATTGCGCCCCCCTGGTCATCGCGCAGGAACTTGGGTTTGCCGCCGAACAGGGATTGGCGCTGAACCTTGTGCGGCAGCCGTCGTGGTCGGCGGTGCGCGACATGCTGGCCTTGGGCCATCTGGATGCCGCGCATATGCTGTCGCCGATGCCGGTGGCCATGTCGATGGGCATGGGGGGGCTGCCTGCGCGGGTCGACGTGTTGATGGTGCTGTCGGTGAACGGCACGGTCTTCGGCGTCTCCAATGCGTTGGCAGCGGAGCTGGATGCGGGCGCGGCGGATGTGCGGTTCGGGGATGCGACGGACCTGCTGGCGCGTCTGGCTGCGCGCACCGGAAAACCGCTTCGGATCGGGGTGCCGTTCCACTACTCCATGCACCGCTTGTTGCTGTCCTACTGGACCTCCACCGCGCCCCGGTTGCAGGTTGAGGAAGTGACCGTGCCGCCGCCCCGCATGGCGCAGGCGGTGGCGGACGGATTTGTCGATGCATTCTGGGTGGGTGAGCCATGGGGCAGTGTTGCGGTGGAACGGGGTGTCGCCCGGTTGATGATGACGGGGCGCGACGTGTGGCAGTTCGCGCCCGAAAAGGTGCTTGCCGCGCGTCACGACTGGGTTGAGCAGAACGGCGACACCGCACGCAAACTGATGCGCGCGGTTTTTCAGGCTGCCGCCTGGCTGGATACAAAGAAGAACAAGCCGCTCGCCATCGAGATATTGGGGCGCAGCGAACATCTGAGCATGTCGCCCGACCTGATCGATCCCGCCGTTACCGGCCACATCGTGCCAAGACAGCAAGTCCCGCCGGTCCCTGTGGAGCGGTTCCTGCAGTTCCACAAACACGCCGCGAGCTTTCCCTGGCGCAGTCAGGCCGCATGGATTGCCCACGCCCTTGGTGCCGATGCCACCGGGCGGGAGAAGGCCAAGGCCTGTTTCCGCTCCGACCTGTACCGGCAGAACCTGACCGACATCGGGGCGGACATGCCCGGCGCATCGGAAAAGGTGGAAGGCGCATTGCGGTTTGAAACAGCTGTTGCGTCCTCCCGCGGGCATATGATTCTTGCGCCGGATGCTTTTTTTGACGGCAGAACCTTTGATTTCGCCCCTCAAAAGTGATGAATTCTTGAGCGGTTTCTGCATCGCCGCGAAAAAAATGCGGCAACGCAGAAAAAACCTTGGACGTGATCCACAAACCAAGCCACGTTGAACACAAGGGGCAACGTCGCCCGCAAATCCGCACGCACCGATGCTGGTCGTGCACCTCCCAAGAGCAAAGTCGCTCGTATGAAACACGGACCTCCCCCGTGCGCCATACTTGCGGCTTTTTTCGTTTCTGCCCCACCGGGCATCGATAGGACAAACCGATGAAAAACACGCTTTCCATGCTACTGACCGCGACCAGTCTGTTCGCGACAACTGCCTCTGCACAGATGCTTGACCTTGAGAAGGAAGACCTGACGCTGGGGTTCATCAAGCTGACCGATATGGCCCCTTTGGCGGTCGCTTATGAGCTGGGCTATTTCGAAGACGAAGGCCTGTTCGTGACCCTTGAGGCGCAGGCCAACTGGAAAGTTCTGCTGGACGGCGTCATCAGCGGAGAGCTGGACGGCGCGCATATGCTTGCGGGCCAGCCGTTGGCCGCGACCATCGGCTATGGCACCGAGGCGCATATCATCACGCCCTTCTCCATGGATCTCAACGGCAACGCGATCACCGTGTCGAACGAGATCTGGGAAGAAATGAAGCCGAACGTGCCGCTGATGGACGATGGTCGCCCGCAACATCCCATCAGTGCAGAAGCCTTGAAGCCGGTTGTCGAAGACTACCAGGACCGGGGTGAGCCGTTCAACATGGGCATGGTCTTTCCGGTGTCCACCCACAACTATGAAATCCGCTATTGGCTGGCCGCCGGGGGCCTGGAGCCGGGGTATTACAGCCCCGAAGATATCTCGGGCCAGATCGGGGCGGATGTGCTGTTGTCGGTGACACCCCCGCCGCAGATGCCCGCCACGATGGAGGCTGGCACGATCTATGGCTACGCCGTGGGAGAGCCGTGGAACCAGCAGGCGGTGTTCAAGGGCATCGGCGTGCCGGTCATCACCGACTACGACATGTGGAAGAACAACCCCGAAAAGGTATTCGGGATCACCGCAGCCTTTGCCGAAGAGAACCCCAATACCACCATCGCGTTGACCAAGGCGCTGATCCGGGCGGCCATCTGGCTGGACGAGAATGAAAATGCCAACCGCGAAGAAGCCGTCACGATGTTGTCCCGACCCGAATATGTCGGCGCGGATTACGACGTGATTGCGAATTCGATGACTGGTTTTTTCGAGTTCGAGAAAGGCGATGTGCGTCCCGCGCCCGACTTCAACGTATTTTTCCGCTACAATGCCACCTACCCGTTTTATTCCGACGCCATCTGGTACCTGACGCAGATGCGCCGCTGGGGTCAGATCGCGGAGGCCAAGCCCGATCAGTGGTACTTTGACGTCGCAGCCGACGTCTACCGTCCCGACATCTATCTTGAGGCCGCGCGCAAGCTGGTTGATGAAGGCATGGCCAGCGAGGATGATTTCCCCTGGGACAGCGATGGCTTCAAGGCGGCCACGCCTGCAGCCGATATCATCGACGGCATCGGGTATGACGGTCGCACCCCCAATGCCTACATCGACAGCCTGCCCATCGGCCTGAAATCCGATCAGAAGATCACCGGCGACAGGATCGACGGCTGAAGGCATTGACCTGCCCGCGCACCGAAGGGTGCGCAGGGCAGGCCCTGTCCCTGCGTTTTTCAAAGGACATCAGACATGACCGCGATTGAACCCAATACACTCGATATTGAAACCCGGCGCGCGCGGCGTTTCACCCGCATCAACAAGGCCGATACCTGGTTTCAAGTCTTTGGTCTGGCTTGGCTGACCCCGATCCTGCGGGCTTTGGCGGGCGATAACCCCCGTGCGCAGGCGCGCGAGATCTGGCGTCTGCTGGGGGTGCCGCTGTTGGCGATTGTGCTGTTCCTGGGCGCCTGGGCAACTTTGGCACCCACGGTGCAGACATCGCTGGGCGCGGTGCCCGGTCCGGTGCAGGTGTGGGAACAGGTCGGATCGCTGCACAGCGATTACGTGCGCGAAAAGGACCGGGAGGCAGCGTTTTACGAACGCCAGGACAAACGTAACGCCGCGCTGATTGCGGAGGGACGCGAAGACCGGGTGCGCGAACGGATCTACACCGGCAAACCCACCTACTATGATCAGATCTGGACGTCGATCCAGACGGTGTTCTTCGGGTTCCTTATCGCTTCGATCATTGCGATCCCGCTGGGTATTGCGGCAGGGCTGTCGGTCACGGCCAATGCGGCGCTGAACCCGTTGATCCAGATTTTCAAGCCGGTCTCACCACTGGCATGGCTGCCAATCGTGACCATGATTGTTTCTGCCGTCTACACCACCAACGATGGCTGGTTCGAAAAGTCCTTTCTGGTCTCCGCAATCACGGTGACGCTGTGTTCGCTCTGGCCGACGCTGATCAACACCGCACTGGGCGTCAGCAGCATCGACAAGGACCTTGTCAGCGTGTCGCGCGTGTTGAAGATGAACACATATACCAAGATCACCAAACTGGTGCTGCCCTCTGCCCTGCCGCTGATCTTTACCGGTTTGCGCCTGTCGCTTGGTGTGGGCTGGATGGTGCTGATCGCGGCGGAGATGCTTGCCCAGAACCCCGGATTGGGCAAATTCGTCTGGGATGAGTTCCAGAACGGATCGTCG
The DNA here is from genome assembly GCF_041281685.2 of Sulfitobacter rhodophyticola. Lineage (GTDB taxonomy): Bacteria > Pseudomonadota > Alphaproteobacteria > Rhodobacterales > Rhodobacteraceae > Sulfitobacter. The sequence continues at coordinate 3,816,246 of NZ_CP166251.2, forward strand.
CAATCGCTTGCCCGGATCATGGTCGCGGTCTTCACCATCGGCATCATCGGCTTCCTGCTGGACCGCGTCATGTATGCGCTGCAGTCGATGTTCACATTCTCCAACAATCGGTGATCTGCATGAGCCTTCTTGAGTTCAAAAACGTCTCGAAAAGCTATGGCGATACGCCGGTTCTGAAGGACATCGACCTGATCGTGGAGGACGGGGAATTCGTTGTGATCCTCGGCTTTTCGGGCACCGGGAAGACCACCCTGATCAACCTGATGGCCGGGCTGGAACAGCCCAGTTCGGGCAGCGTCACATACAAGGGCGCGCTCATCACCGAACCGGGCCGCGAACGCGGGGTCATTTTCCAAAGCTATTCGCTGATGCCGTGGCTGACGGTGAACGGCAACGTCGCACTGGCAGTCGACACGATGTTCCCCGATCTGACCAAGGCGGAGCGTATGGCCAAGGTCGATCACTATGTCGCCATGGTCGGGCTGAGCCACGCCGCAACCCGCCGGCCCGCAGAGCTGTCGGGCGGCATGCGCCAGCGGGTCAACGTCGCGCGCGCGCTGGCGATGGACCCCGAAATGCTGCTGCTGGATGAGCCGCTGTCGGCCCTTGATGCGCTGACCCGCGCCAACCTTGCCGATGAGATCGAGGCGATCTGGGCGGCTGACAAGAAGACCTGCGTTCTGATCACAAACGACGTGGATGAGGCGATCATCCTGGCCGACCGCATCATCGCGCTGAACCCCGACGGTACGCTGGGTGCAGAGTTCAGGGTCGATATCGCGCGATCCCGTGACCGGGTCGCCATGAACAACGATGCCAACTTCAAGGCCCTGCGCGCGCAGGTCACGACCTATCTGATGGATGTGGGCGTTGCCGCAAAGGTCGAAGGCACACGGACACTGCCCCATGTCACGCCGATCCACGGCGTGCCCAAAGCCGTCGCACAGGCACAGGAAGGCGCGATTGAGCAACGGTTTCTCAATTTCTCGCAACTGCACAAGGTCTATCCGACACCCAAGGGCCCCCTCACCGTCGTCGAGGACTTTGACCTCAAGATCAACAAGGGGGAGTTCATATCGTTGATCGGGCATTCGGGCTGCGGCAAGTCGACGGTGCTGACCATGGCGGCCGGGCTCAACCCAATATCCAAGGGCGCGATCAAGCTGGATGGCTGGAACGTCGAAGGTGCCGACCCCGAGCGCGCGGTGGTGTTCCAGTCACCCAACCTTTTTCCCTGGCTGACCGCCAAGGAGAATGTCGCGATCGGTGTCGACAAGGTCTATCCCAAAGCCAGCCAGGCAGAGCGTCAGGACGTGGTGGAATATTACCTTGAGCGCGTGGGGCTTGCCGACAGCATGAACAAGGGTGCCGCCAGCCTGTCAAACGGGATGAAACAACGCGTGGGCATCGCGCGGGCCTTCGCGCTTTCGCCCAAACTGCTGCTGTTGGATGAACCGTTCGGGATGCTGGACAGCCTGACCCGGTGGGAGCTTCAGGAGGTTCTGATGGAGGTCTGGTCGCGCACCAAGGTGACCGCCATCTGCGTGACCCACGATGTCGACGAGGCGATCCTGCTGGCCGACCGCGTGGTGATGATGACAAACGGGCCCCGCGCGACCATTGGCAAGATTACTGACGTCGATCTGCCCCGCCCGCGCACCCGCAAGGCGCTTCTGGAGCATCCCGATTACTACACCTACCGCCAGGAGGTTCTTGATTTCCTTGAAGAGTATGAACACGGGGCGACGCCCAAGACACCCGGCGTGACCCCACCATCCCCCGAACCGAAACCCAAAGCCGTGGCAGCGGAGTGAGCGATATGACCCGGAACCTTGTGATCATCGGTGCTGGCATGGCGTCCGGTCGGGTGATCGAACACCTGATCGAGACCAACAAAGACGCCTACAGCATCACCCTTTTCAACGCGGAGCCGCGCGGCAACTACAACCGCATCATGCTTTCCCCGGTGTTGTCCGGCGACAAGACCTACGAAGACATCGTCACCCATGATGACGCGTGGTACGCCGAGGCGGGCGTGACCTGCCGATTTGGCGAACATGTGGTCGGCATCGACCGGGACGCAAAGATCGTCCATGGCCAAAACGGCGATGTCCCTTACGACAAGCTGCTGATCGCCACGGGATCTGCGCCTTTCATCATCCCGGTGCAGGGCAAGGACCTGCCCGGCGTGATCACCTATCGCGATCTTGACGACACGAACGCAATGATCGACGCCGCCGAAAAAGGCGGCAAGGCGGTCGTGATTGGGGGCGGTCTGCTGGGACTGGAGGCCGCCGCCGGGCTGGCCGAACGCGGCATGGACGTCACCGTGTTGCACCTGATGGGCCACCTGATGGAGCGGCAGTTGGACGAAAGTGCGGGTTTCCTGCTGCGCCGTGATCTGCAGGACAAGGGCGTCAAGGTGATCTGTCAGGCCTCGACGGCGGCGATTCTGGGTTCCGACAGGGTCGAAGGGGTCATGCTGGAAGACAACACCGGGCTGGAAGCCGATCTGGTGGTCATGGCCGTCGGCATCCGCCCCGAAACGCGTCTGGCCACGGATGCAGGGTTGGAGGTCGCGCGCGGGATCGAGGTCAACGCACAGATGCAGACCACCGACCCGGACATCTATGCCGTTGGCGAATGCATCGAATTCGACGGTCATCTCTTTGGCCTTGTCGCGCCGCTTTATGATCAGGCCAAGGTCGTCGCACATTCGCTGCTTGGCATCCCGGATGCCTTTGTCGTCAAGGAGTTGTCGACCAAGTTGAAGGTGACGGGTTGTGATCTGTTCAGTGCGGGCGATTTTGCCGATGGCGAAGGGCGCGAAGACATCGTGTTTCGCGATCCCAAGCGCGGCGTCTACCGCCGCCTGGTGATCGAGGACGACGTGCTGGTCGGCGCGGTGATGTACGGCGACACGAGCGACAGCAACTGGTTTTTCGGCCTTATTCGCGACAAGACCGACATCGAGGAGATGCGTGACACGCTGATCTTCGGCCCGGCCTACCAGGGGGGGAACCCCCTTGACCCTTTAGCAGCTGTTGCAGCCTTACCGCGTGACGCGGAGATCTGTGGCTGCAACGGCGTATGCAAAGGCAAAATCGAAGACGCCATCGCGGCGGGCGCCTGTGATCTGGGCGCAATCAGGGCCACGACCAAGGCCAGCGCATCCTGCGGGACCTGCACCGGGCTTGTCGAACAGGTGCTGGCCGTCACGCTGGGGGACGATTTTGTCGTACCTGCGGCCGCCTCGATCTGCGGTTGCACGGATATGACCCATGAAGACGTCCGGCGCATGATCAAAAGCCAAAGGCTGACGTCGATGGCTGCGGTCTGGCAGGAATGCGGGTGGAAAACATCCTGCGGGTGTCACGTCTGCCGCCCCGCGCTCAATTTCTATCTGCTGGCCGACTGGCCGCTGGAATATCAGGACGATCCGCAGTCGCGCTTCATCAACGAACGCAAGCACGCCAACATCCAGAAGGACGGCACCTTCAGCGTGGTGCCGCGCATGTGGGGTGGCATCACCACGCCCGATGAATTGCGCGCGATTGCCGATGCGGCTGACAAATACGCGGTGCCCACGGTCAAGGTCACCGGCGGCCAGCGCATCGACCTGCTGGGTGTCAGGGGAGAGGACCTGCCCGACATCTGGGCCGATCTGAACGCGGCCGGCATGGTCTCCGGTCACGCGTATTCCAAGGGGTTGCGCACGGTGAAGACCTGCGTGGGCACCGATCACTGCCGCTTTGGCACGCAGGATTCGACCGGGCTGGGCATCAAGCTTGAAAAAGAATTGTGGGGATCATGGACGCCCCACAAGCTGAAACTGGCCGTCTCCGGCTGCCCCCGCAACTGTGCAGAGGCCACATGCAAGGACATCGGCGTCGTCTGCGTCGACAGCGGCTATCAGGTCAGCATCGGCGGGGCGGCGGGCATGGACGTGAAACAGACCGAATTGCTGGTGCAGGTCGCGACCGAGGAAGAGGCGATCCTGGTGATCAAAGCGGTGACCCAGCTTTACCGTGAAAACGCCAAATACCTCGACCGTATCTACAAATGGATGGGAAAAGTCGGTCTGGACTGGATCAAGGAGCGGGTGGAGACCGAGCGGGACGCGCTGGTCGACCGCTTTGAGCTCAGCCAGTCGATCTACCGCAAGGATCCGTGGGCGGAGCACGCGCGCGACAAGGCGCAAAGCTATCAACCTCTCGCCAACCTGTCGCTGGAGGCCGCGGAATGAGCACCTGGATCGATATTGCAGCACTTGAAGATATCCCCCGGCGCGGGGCGCGCATGGTGAAAACAAGCGCGGGCTGCGTTGCGGTCTTTCGCACGGCTAAGGACGAGGTCTTTGCCCTTGATAACGCCTGCCCGCACAAGGCGGGTCCCTTGGCCGAAGGCATCGTGCACGGCACGTCAGTGACCTGTCCACTGCACAACTGGGTGATTTCCCTTGAGACTGGCGCGGCACAGGGCGAGGACGAAGGCCGCGTCGCCACCTACCCGGCCCGGATTGAAAACGGGCGCGTGTTGCTGGATCGATCCTTCCTCCGGGCGCGGGCGGCCGCATGAGCCTGACGCGCACCACATGCCCCTATTGTGGCGTCGGATGCGGGGTTCTGGCGGGACCCGATGGCACGATCAAGGGTGATCCCGATCACCCGGCAAACTTCGGGCGCCTGTGTTCCAAGGGGGCGGCGCTGGGGGAGACCATCGACCTTGAAGGGCGGCTGCTGCACCCCAAGGTGCAGGGCGCGCGCGCCAGTTGGGATACGGCCCTTGATCTGGTCGCACGGACATTCAGCGCCGCCATCGCGGAACACGGGCCTGAAAGCGTCGCCTTCTACGCCTCCGGCCAATTGCTGACCGAGGATTACTACGTCGCCAACAAGCTGATGAAGGGTTTCATCGGTGCGGCCAATATCGACACCAATTCAAGGCTTTGCATGGCGTCTTCCGTGGCGGGTCACAAACGCGCCTTCGGTACCGATACGGTGCCAGGGGTTTACGGCGATCTGGAAGAGGCAGATCTGATCGTCCTTGTCGGTTCAAACCTCGCGTGGTGCCATCCGGTGCTTTATCAACGCATCGCCGCCGCGAAGGAAGCGCGGCCCCGGATGCGCGTCGTCAACATCGACCCCCGCCGCACCGCGACAACCGATCTTGCCGACATGCACCTGCAAATCGCCCCGGACGGCGACATCGCGCTTTTCAACGGGCTTCTGGCGCATCTGGCGGACACGGACCGACTTGACCAAGGATACCTGCGCGCCCACGTCAACGGCATAGCGGAAAGCGTCGCAGCCGCCCGCGCGTGCGACACGACCCAAACGGGGCTTTCACCGCACGAGCTTGCGCAGTTCTACACGCTTTGGTCCGGGACCCGAAAGGTTGTGACGGTCTACAGCCAGGGTGTGAACCAATCCGCTTGCGGCACGGACAAGGTCAACGCGATCCTCAATTGCCACCTTGCCACAGGCCGCATCGGGCAGCCGGGCATGGGGCCTTTCTCTGTCACTGGGCAACCCAATGCCATGGGCGGGCGCGAGGTTGGCGGGCTGGCCAACATGCTGGCCAATCACCTTGAACTGGACAACCCGGACCATCGGTGCGCCGTGCAGGACTTCTGGTCCAGCCCCACGATCAGCACCACACCGGGCCTCAAGGCGGTTGAACTGTTCCAGGCTTGCGCGGATGGCCGGATCAAGGCGCTTTGGGTCATGTCCACAAATCCTGCGGTGTCGCTGCCGGACGCAAATGGCGTGGCTGCGGCGATCGCCAAGGTGCCGTTCGTCGTCACCTCCGATATCATGGAACATACCGACACCAACGATCTGGCCCACGTGTGCCTGCCCGCGACCGGATGGGGGGAAAAGGACGGCACCGTCACCAACTCCGAACGCCGTCTGTCCCGGCAGCGCGCCTTTCTGCCTGCACCGGGCAGCGCGCGCCCCGATTGGCGCATCATCAGCGACGTGGCGGCCCGCATGGGGTTTGGCGCTGCGTTCTGCTACGACACGCCCGCCGATGTCTTTGCCGAATACATCGCACTTGATGCCGCCACCGCGCATTTCCCCCGCGATCTGGACCTGAGCATTTTCGCCGATGCCGATTACGCCGGGATGGTCCCCACCCAATGGCCGCGCAACAATCACCGTTTCTTTGCGGACGGTCGGTTCTATCACGCGGACGGCAAGGCCCGGATGATCCCGGTCAAGGCCCCTGCCCGCGCGCGGTCGCGTTTCACGCTCAACACAGGACGCAACCGCGACCAGTGGCATACGATGACCCGCACGGGCAAATCCGCGCGCCTGGGATCACATCTGGCGGAACCTTATGTGGAGATGCACCCGCAGGACGCCGCAGCGCTTGGTGCCGCACCCGGCGACCTGATTGACGTCAAAAGCAGATATGGCCGCGCGCTGCTGCGCGCCCTGATATCGCGCCGCATCCCGCCCGGCCAGCTTTTCGCACCGATGCACTGGACGCAGCAACGGTCCACCTTTGGCATGGTCAATGCCTTGACCGCCCCCGAGACGGACCCGATTTCCGGTCAGCCCGCGCTCAAATCCGGAGCGGTGAGCGCGGAGGTCTACGCAGCCAAGTGGTACGGCTTTCTGGCCTGCACGGCCCAACCCACCCCGCAGACGACCTATGCCGCCATTGCGCGGACCCGTACGGGATGGCAGGCCGAACTGGCAAGCCGCAGGGTGCCCCCGGATTGGGAAGCAGAAGTGCGCAAGCTGTCGGGGCAGATGGAGGGCGAGGTTTCCGTCCATTCGGATGCAGGCGCGGAAGGGATCCGCATGGCGATCTCGCACGACGGGCTGATCAGGGCCATTTTCTTCGCGGCACCCGAACCGGTCGTTCTTTCCCGCATGGCGGCCATCGGGTTCATCGGGACCGACACGCCGCCGCTGGCCGCCCTTGCAGGCCGTCATGCGGCCAATCAGCCGGACGCGGGCAGCACGGTGTGCGCCTGTTTCAACGTGGGCCGGAACACGCTGCTTGCCGCGGCTGCGAACGGCGCGCGCAGCGTGGCGGCACTGGGTGAGACGACGTGCGCCGGTACGAACTGCGGATCGTGCAAACCCGAACTGACCGCCCTTCTGGCAGAGGCATCACTTGCCATGGCCGCGCAATGATCGTCGCACCCGCTTCGCACCCGTCGAACGGCTTGGGCGGCGCACGTCACCAACAAGAAAGCCTGAACGCATGAAAACCTTTCCGATGTTTCTTCAGATGTCCGGTCGCCGCGTTGTCATCGTGGGTGGGGGCGAACAGGCCGCACAAAAGGCACGGCTGATCCTGAAAACGGAGGCCGAACTGGTTGTCTGCGCCCCTGAACTGGACCCCGAACTGGCCGGACTGGCTGCGCAGGGCCGGATTACGCACAACACCGGGCCGATCAACCCCGACAGCTTTGCCGACTGCGCGCTTGTTTTCATCGCGTCCGGTTGTCCGGGGATCGACATGGCAATGCATGCGCTGGCAAAGGACGCAGGCGCCACCGTCAATGTCGTGGACCAACCGCAGCTGTGCGACGCGATCACACCGTCGATCGTGGACCGGGACCCTGTCGTTGTCGCTATTGGCACCGAAGGGACTGCACCGGTGCTTGCGCGGCAGATCAAGACCAAGCTGGAAGGCGTGCTTGAACCAAGGCTGGGGGACCTCGCCGCCCTTGCAGGTCGCATGCGCGCCGCTGCATCCGCGCGGCTTGCCCCGCGCGTGCGGCGTGATCTGTGGCGCTGGGTTTTCAACGACAGCCCCCGCCAGATGTTCGCCAGCGGCGCGGAGCGTGAGGCCGCCAAGCTGATCAAGTCCGCCATCGAAACCGGCGACTTCGGCGCAGCCCGTGGCGGCAGTGTCAGCCTTGTCGGTGCAGGTCCCGGCGCAAGGGATCTGATCACCATGCGCGGCGTGCAGCGTCTGCAGGAAGCGGACGTGATCTATTATGACAGGTTGCTGGACCCCGAAATCCTTGAACTGGCCCGCCGCGATGCCGAGCGTGTGTATGTGGGCAAGGCCCCCGGTTGCCACAGTTGGCCGCAAGAACGGATCACGCAGACGCTGGTCGCGGCAGCCAAACGCGGGCAACGGGTTGTGCGGCTCAAATGCGGTGATCCGGGTGTTTTCGGGCGCAGTACAGAAGAAATCGACGCCCTCCGCGACAGCGGCATTCCCTTTGAGGTCGTTCCGGGCGTCACAGCCGCCTGTGCAGCCGCAGCGACCGTCGGTCGGAGCCTGACCGACAGGGGGCACATTGATACCGTTATCCTGACCACCGGGCATCGCCGTGACGGCCATGTTGTGCCCGATGCGGTCAAGGACCTCAAACCCGGCACCTGTGTCGCGCTTTATATGGCGGTTGGCGCGGCGGCGCAGATCGTGGACCATTTACGGACATCTCATCACGGATGCCCGCTTGAGGTGGAGATCGTCGGCAAGGCCCAACGTAAGGGGGAGGTCGTTGCCACCTGCAAGCTCGACGATCTGCCAACGGTCCTGGCCGCACATGGGATTACAGGCGAAGCGATGGTTTTCATCCGCTGGCCCCGCGCCGCGCAGGTCAGTCAGGACAGCCCGCGCCCCCGCCTTGCAACGGCATAGGGGCGACTGCAGGAGGCCCGTGCCACCTGTTTCATGACGAGAGGCCCCGCCACCCAAACGGCCGACGCCGAAAGAAGAAAGGGAGAGCTGAAGCTCTCCCAAAGTCTCGCCGTTCAAGGGGGTGGTCGCAGACCGCACCCTCCCCTGACAGAACCTTTGTCCTTTACAAAGGTGGAGTCAGCCTGCTGCCCGCACAAAAAGAAGAAAGGGAGAGCCGAAGCTCTCCCAAAGTCTCGCCGTTCAAGGGGGTGGTCGCAGACCACACCCTCCCCTGACAGAACCTTTGTCCTTTACAAAGGTGGAGTCAGCCCGCTGCCCGCACAAAAAGAAGAAAGGGAGAGCCGAAGCTCTCCCAAAGTCTCGCCGTTCAGGCTCAATATGTTAACCGCTCGATGTTTTATTGCCTGCGGCCTGAACGTCGTCAGGGGGCGAGCGCACCCGCCCCGTGTCCGTCGTCCCGGCCTTGGCCGGGGCGACGAGTGGGTGGCAGTCGTTCGCTTGCGAACGATGAGAACCCACCCGGTATCCTATCAGCTACACCCCGACGTCCCGCCGCAGGTGTTGCATTTCATGCAGGTGCCGTTGCGCACCAGGGTGAAGTTGCCGCATTCCCCACATGCTTCGCCCTCGTAGCCCTGCATCTTGGCTTTGGTCCGTGCATCCAGCCCCGTGGTGCTGGCGGCGATGGCTGTGCCGGACGCGCCGGATGCCATGGCCACGGCAACGGGTGAATTCGCCACCTCTGCCACGGCCCCGGCAAGGGTTGAGACGTTGTCAACATGCCCGCCCTGCAGCACGACCAGTTCCTGCGGCAGGCGGTTGCGCAGATACCCGGTGGAACTGATCTGTTTGAGAACCTCAAGCGATTTGGTCGCGGCGGTTTCTGACAGTTCGGACAGGTTGGCGACGTTTTCCTCTTCCTCGCCCTTGCCCAGATCATCGAATGTGGCGCCTTCAGGCTTCACATGCGCCAGATCGGTCCGGTCGAGGTAGGACACGGCCAGTTCGCGGAAAATGTAGTCCAGGATCGATGTCGCGTTGCGGATCGTCTCGTTGCCCTGCACCATGCCAGCGGGTTCGAACTTGGTGAAGGTGAAGGCATCCACGAACTCTTCCAGCGGCACGCCGTATTGAAGACCCACGGAAACCGCGATGGCGAAGTTGTTCATCATCGCCCGGAACCCGGCACCTTCCTTGTGCATGTCGATGAAGATTTCACCAAGCTTGCCGTCTTCGTATTCGCCGGTGCGCAGATAGACCTTATGGCCCCCTACCATCGCCTTCTGGGTATACCCCTTGCGCCGCTGTGGCATCTTTTCCCGGTTGGAGCGGACAATCTCCTTGACGATCACCTTCTCCACGATCTTTTCGGCCAGAACCGCGGCTTTTTCCTGAAGCGAGCCGCTTTCGAGCACTTCGGCCGCGTCGTCATCGTCCTCCACCAGTGCTGCCGCGAGCGGCTGGCTTAGCTTGGAGCCGTCACGGTAGAGCGCATTGGCCTTGATGCCGAGCGACCAGGACAGCTCATACGCCTTCTGGCAGTCTTCGATCGTTGCATCATTCGGCATGTTGATCGTCTTGGAGATCGCGCCGGAGATGAACGATTGTGCCGCCGCCATCATGGTGATGTGGCTGTTCACACCCAGGAAGCGCTTGCCCTTCTTGCCGCAGGGGTTGGCGCAATCGAAGATGCTATAGTGTTCTTCCTTCAGGTGCGGTGCCCCTTCCAGCGTCATGGTACCGCACACGTGGTCGTTGGCAGCGTCGATGTCCGACTTGGAGAAACCCAATGATTTCAGCAAATCAAAGGTCGGATCGTTCAGCTTCTCAACTGGGATGCCCAGTACGCCAGTGCAGAATTCCTCTCCCAGGGTCCACTGGTTGAAGACGAAGCGGATGTCGAAGGCCTGCGCCAGTGCGGCGTCCACCTTGGCCAATTCGCCTGCACCAAATCCGTGGCCCATCAGCGTGGTGTGGTTGATCCCCGGCGCATTGCCGATGGTGCCATGGCCCACGGCATAGCTGACGATCTCTTCGATCTGGGCAGAGCCGTAACCCAGCTTTTCAAGCGCGCCCGGCACTGACTGGTTGATGATCTTGAAGTACCCGCCCCCGGCAAGTTTCTTGAATTTGACCAGCGCGAAGTCCGGCTCGATCCCGGTGGTGTCGCAATCCATGACCAGACCGATGGTGCCCGTGGGCGCGATCACGGTTGTCTGCGCGTTGCGGTAGCCGTGCTTTTCGCCCAGCTTCAGCGCCTCGTCCCAGCAGGATGTGGCCACATCGACCAGACCCGGCTGCGGGCAGTTGCCGTGGTCCAGCGGCACGGGCTTGACGCTGAGCGCCTCATAGCCGTTGCTTTCACCGTATGCTGCGTTGCGGTGGTTCCGGATGACGCGCAGCATGTGATCGCTGTTGCGCTTGTATCCGGGGAAGGCGCCAAGCTCCCCCGCCATTTCAGCGGAGGTCGCATAGGCGACGCCCGTCATGATCGCCGTCAGCGAACCACAAAGCGCGCGGCCCTCGTCACTGTCATAGGAGTAGCCCATGTTCATCAGCAAGCCACCGATGTTTGCGTACCCCAGACCCAATGTGCGGAAGTCATAGGACCGCTGTGCAATCTCCTTGGAGGGGAACTGCGCCATGGTCACGGAGATTTCCAGCGTCACGGTCCACAGACGGGACGCGTGCATGTAGTCTTCGACATTGAACACGCCGTCTTCAAGGAAGGTCAAAAGGTTCATGGAGGCCAGGTTACAGGCGGTGTCATCCAGGAACATGTATTCGGAACAAGGGTTTGAACCCCGGATCGCGCCGTCTTCAGGGCATGTGTGCCAGTCGTTGACGGTGTCGTGGTACTGGATGCCCGGATCGGCGCAGGCCCATGCGGCATGGCCCACCTGCGCCCAAAGATCGCGGGCCCGGATGGTCTTGGAGACTTTGCCGGAGGTACGGTCGATCAACTCCCAATCGGCGTCTTTTTCGACGGCGGTCAGGAAGGCGTTGGTCACCCGGATGGAGTTGTTGGAGTTCTGGCCGGAGACGGAGTTATAGGCTTCAGAGTCCCAATCCGTGTCGTATGTGGGGAACTCTATGCTGGTGTGGCCCTGCTTGGCGTAATCCAGCACGCGCTTGACGTAAGTCTCCGGGATCGCGACCTTTTTCGCGGACCGGATCGCTGCTTTCAGCTGGTCGTTCTTGGCGGGATCATACGCGTCGGCTTCGGCACCGTCCCAGCCTTTGATGGCGGCGAAGATCAGGTTCAGCTTCTCTTCGTGCATCTTGGAGCCAGCGACGATGCTCGCCACCTTCTGCTCTTCCAGCACCTTCCAGTTGATGAAATCTTCGATGTCGGGGTGATCTGCGTCCACAATCACCATCTTGGCCGCGCGGCGGGTGGTGCCGCCGGATTTGATGGCCCCTGCGGCACGATCGCCGATTTTCAGGAAACCCATCAAACCCGATGACTTGCCGCCGCCCGACAGCTTCTCGCCCTCTCCGCGGAGCGATGAAAAGTTGGTGCCCGTGCCCGAGCCGTATTTGAACAGGCGCGCCTCGCGAACCCACAGGTCCATGATGCCGCCATCGCCCACCAGATCGTCGGCAACTGACTGGATGAAGCAGGCGTGTGGCTGGGGATGCTCGTAGGAGGATTTGGAACGCGTCAGTTTACCGGTCTTGAAGTCAACGTAATAGTGACCCTGCGCCGGACCGTCAATGCCGTAGGCCCAGTGCAGGCCAGTGTTGAACCACTGGGGGGAGTTGGGGGCCGCGCGCTGGGAGGCAAGCATGTGCCGCATCTCATCGAAATAGGCGCGCGCGTCTTCCGCGTCGGAGAAATAGCCGCCCTTCCAGCCCCAATAGGCCCATGCCCCTGCCAAGCGGTCGAAGACCTGCTTCGATGACGTCTCTCCGCCCATTTCCGCGCCGTCCGCGGGGACAGAGCGCCACAGGAATTCAGGAACGCCCTTTTCCTTCACGCGCTTGAGTTTGGAGGGCACGCCCGCCTTGCGGAAGTACTTCTGCGCGATGACGTCGCTGGCGACTTGGCTCCAGCCGGAGGGGACTTCGACGTCATCCAGTTTGAACACGATTGATCCGTCCGGGTTCCGGATCTCGGAAACGGTTTTCACGAAATCCAGCTCTGCGTAGGCGTCCTGACCCGGGTTGGTAAATCTGCGTTCAATTTTCATGGCACGTGCCTCATGTCCAAATAATTATCCTGAAGCGCCACGTCATTGCGCGGTCGCCCGTTGCTCACCTTGAGGTCAGGATACGTGACACACCTGTCCGCGCTGATCGCGCGGACTGACCCTTGCGGGCCAATTTCGCCGGTATGAGTCGTCCCTGCCCCCAGACAGGCCGCCATCCATTAAGACTAGATGTTGTGGCCTCGCCCTTGGTTTGCACAATCTGGCGTATCCGACCCTATTCGGTCAACGCCATTTTTTTCAAATTGGCGCATTCTTTGTGTTGACCCGGCAAAGGTTTCTTGGGTCATCCGATCGCGAACTGATTCAACCACCGCCCGTCCCCAGACTTGCACACAGGCCCATTATTGAGACCGGCAGCGATTTTTCAAACGTATGAGGGGCCTTAGCGAGACGGCAGTTGCCGTCAGGGCAATTCATTAACCCTTTTTCGCCCCCAATCAGCGTCTGAAAAAACTATTTCCGGACCAACGAAATTTTTTTCGGGTGCCCCGGATGACAGGTGGGAACGTGGCAATATTGCCGCAAGGGAAGGCACGCGACACACTATATAGGGGGAAGAACTGCGCCAAATTCGCACATCCCCACAATATGTAGACGATTGTCAATGATGGTTGAAAGTGGTCGGAGCGAGAGGATTCGAACCTCCGACCCCCTGTACCCAAAACAGGTGCGCTACCAGGCTGCGCCACGCTCCGACAGGGGCCTCAATAGCGAGGGTTGCAGGAATTGAAAAGCCCCAGATTGGACCAAGCGTACAAGTTCATGCGCTTGCCCATAGCTGGCGCGGTTTTCAACCGTCGCAGGCCCACACCGCATCGGGGCCGGTAAAGGCGGGATGGCGCATCTGGCTGCCCGGAACAATCCCCATCCGCCGTGCCAGCCCGCCGTTGACCTCAAGCACCGCAAGTATGCTGTCGCCGCCAAAAATGGGGGTTTCATCCAGCGGTTTTGCCTGATGATGGATGTGCTGCACAATGCCGCGTGCATCCACGAACAACATGTCCAGAGAGATCAGCGTGTTGCGCATCCAGAAAGACGCCGGCTGCGGCTGCGGATAGACAAACAGCATCCCGGCGGAGCTTGCCATGCTTTGACGGTGCATCAGGCCCTGCGCCTGTTCCTGCGGGTCATCGGCAATCTCGACCGTGAAACGGGCCTGCCCCCAGTCACCGCGCAGTTCAACCACGTCCTCGCGACAGGCCGCCCAGAGCGCTGACGGCAAAACCGCGCAGCACATCGCAATACCGCGCAGCATTCTGATCATGCGTCGTCGTCTTGATCCTGAACGAGGACCGTTTCCCATGCCTGCACTTCGGCCGCCATGGACCCTCGCTTGCCTTCAATCACCCGCATCGCCAGCGCTTCGCCGGGTTGCAGGTCCGACAGGCCGGACTGGCGCAAAACCTCGATGTGCAGAAAGACATCCTCGCGCTTGCCAAAGACATTGGCGAAACCGAACCCCTTGGATTTGTCGAACCATTTGACCCGTGCCGGTTCAAGCGGCGCCGCTAGTACCTGTTCGGCGTCCATCCCAACGATATCCGCCAGCGCTGCGGCCTGCGACCCTTCGGGCGGCTGGATGGAGGTCACCGACGTGGCCTGCACCCCGCGTTCGGTACGCTGCGCCAAAAGCTCGATCCGGGCACCGTCCGCGACGGAGCTTTGACCGAAGTTGCGCAAGACATTGACGTGCAGCAAAATGTCGGGCCCGCCTTCGTCGGCGACGACAAAGCCGAACCCCTTTACCGGGTCGAACCACTTGACCATCCCACTGACGGCGCGCACGTCGTCTGCGTCATCATCAATCGGATTGTTTTCATTCTCAGCCACGTCAGTCCTTTTTTTTCTTATTGCCGATGTTCCTTGCCGGTCTGCCAATGGACAAGGATCGGTTCTTCATTTTGTCTTACCCGGTGATGTTACGGGTTCAGGCGGGTCACCTCCCACGGCGTGCCGGCAGACTGCCTGCACCATCGGAACCGATCATGCAAGCGCGCTTCGCCATCTGACCAGAATTCCATCTCTAGGGGCACCAGCCTGTAGCCACCCCAGAAGTCTGGTCGCGCAGGGCGTTCGCCCAATTCACCCGTCAGCCTCTGCACTTCGTCCATCAAATCCTCGCGGCTGCCCAGCGGTTGCGACTGGCGCGACGCCCAGGCCCCGATCCGGCTGTTAAGCGGACGGCTGTTGTAATAGGCATCCGCCTGCGGCCCGTCTTCCCGCGATATCAGGCCGCGCGCGCGAATCTGCCGCCGCAGGGATTTCCAGTGTATCCCGATTGCCGCCTTGCCCGCCTGATCCATTTCCTGTGCCTTGGGGCTGGTGTAATTGGTGTAGAAGACGAAGGCGTCTGCCTCGATCTCCTTGATCAGCACCACCCGCGTGTTGGGCATGCCATCCTTGTCCACGGTTGCCAAAGCAGCCGCGTTCGGATCGTTTGGTTCGCTTTGCGCGGCTTCTTCAAGCCACTGCTGTGCGATCACAAACGGATCATCGCCTGAAAACGCTTCAGCGCGCTCTGCCATCTTCGCTTACCGTCCTGGTCACTAATCGTCTTTGAGAGTCAAATCACTTCTCTTCTAGCGCTAAACCAATTTGGCCTGTCCAACAACCCAAAGCTGACATGTAAGGTTACCTTGACAAGTCCGACTTGTCGCCGGTTTTGCCGGGTACGCCGCCGTTCAGCCCCTGCGGTTCCGCTCTCTTGATGGCGCAGGCGCAATGGCATAGACCACGGGGAGTTTTTCCATATGGGCAGGGGCGGCGGAATGGCAAACAACCTTATGCAGGGCAAGCGCGGATTGATCATGGGGCTGGCCAATGACAAGTCAATCGCATGGGGCGTTGCACAGGCGCTGGCGGACGCGGGCGCGGAACTGGCATTCTCATATCAGGGGGAGGCGCTGAAAAAGCGGGTCGATCCGCTGGCCGCCCAGCTTGGCAGCGATCTGGTCCTGCCCTGCGACGTCGGAGACGAGGCATCGATGGACGCGCTTTTCGACGGGCTGAAGGCGCGCTGGGACAACATTGACTTCGTCGTGCATGCCATTGGTTTTTCTGACAAGAACGAATTGCGCGGCCGCTATGTCGATACCAGCCGCAGCAACTTCGCGATGTCGATGGACATCTCCGTCTATTCCTTCACCGCGATTATGCAGCGTGCTGAGAAGATGATGTCAGCGGGGGCCAGCGCGCTGACGCTGACCTACTATGGCGCGGAAAAAGTGATGCCGCATTACAACGTGATGGGCGTGGCCAAGGCCGCGCTGGAAGCAAGCGTCAAATACCTCGCGGAGGATCTGGGCAAGGACGGCATCCGCGTCAACGCGATCAGCGCGGGGCCGATCAAGACGCTGGCCGCTTCCGGCATCGGCGATTTCCGCTACATCATGAAGTGGAACGAATACAATTCCCCGCTGCGCCGCAATGTGACAACCGAAGATGTCGGAAAGGCCGCGCTGTTCCTGTTGTCCGATCTGGGGTCAGGAACAACGGGCGAGAACCTGCACGTGGACGCAGGCTATCATGTGGTGGGCATGAAAGCGGTCGATGCGCCCGACATGGCCAAGGGATGAGCCTGCGCTGATGGACCTCCAAAGCCTCATCGCCTTCAACCTCGTTCTGCTGGCCGCGCTGGCCAGCCCCGGTGCGGCGATGCTTTACGTAATCAAGACCACCGTTTCTGCGGGGCGTCTGGCTGGCATTCTGACCGGGCTGGGTCTTGGCACGGCAGCAGCCTGTTGGACGCTTGCGGCGTTTCTGGGGCTGGAAAGCCTTTTTGCCCTGTTTCCCTGGGCCTATACCTTGCTCAAGATCGGCGGCGCGCTTTACCTGATCTGGATCGCAGTGCAGACCTGGCGGCACGCGCGCGCCCTGCCCGCCGACGCGCCCACCCCAAAGGCGCGCAGCGTCATCGCCGGGATGCTGGTCAACTTCGGTAATCCCAAGTCCATGCTGTTTGCCGCCGCCGTGATCCTCGTGGTTTTTCCAGCGCCGCTGGACTGGCACCAGATCGCCCTTGTCGTGGCCAATCACCTCGTCCTTGAAATCCTGTTCTACACTGTCTTTGCGACAATGCTGAGCCTGCCCGCCGCGCGGCGGGGGTATCTGCGGCTCAAACCCGTGTTCGACCGGATCGCGGCCACCCTTCTGGGGGGCTTCGGTCTGAAGCTCATGATCGAAAGGTAACCCTCATGTCCGACAACAGGCTTCCCCATGAAAAAGGGTTCCACATCAGCTGGGACCAGATCCACCGCGACAGCCGGGCGCTGGCGTGGCGGCTTGATGGCAAGGGCCCCGACAAGGGCGGATGGCGTGCGGTGGTGGCGATCACGCGCGGCGGCATGGCCCCGGCGATGATCGTGGCACGGGAACTCGACATTCGCACGGTCGATACGATCTCGGTAATCTCCTATCATTCCGGCGGCGGCAAGGCTGACCAGCGCCGCGAGGCAAAAGTGCTCAAATCGCCGGACGCCGAGATGATGGGCGACGGCACGGGCATCCTGATCGTCGATGACCTTGTGGACAGTGGGAAAACGCTGGAACTGGTGCGCGAACTATACCCGCAGGCGCATTTCGCGACCGTCTATGCAAAACCGGAAGGCGAACCCCAGGTCGACACTTTCATCACCGGCGTATCACAGGATACATGGATCTTCTTTCCGTGGGACATGGCGCTGCAATACGTCGAACCCTACCGCGGGAAGGACTGATCCGCCAAAAGAGTCCAATGCCTCTGGCAGGGTTTTTAGGGCCATTTGGAAGTTATGTGGCACCGTCCCGCCCCTTCCAAATGGTTCAAGAAACCTCGCCGAAGGCCTGAAATCCTACTTTCCGTGCCGCATGGAGCCCCGATATGACCCTGACCCGCACCGCCGCCACCTTTCCGCCCCCGGTGATGGAGGCGCGTCGCTGGCTGGATGGTGTGACATTTCCGGCAGAGCGCCCGTTGATCAACGTAAGCCAGGCCGCGCCGGTTGATCCGCCCCCGACCGCCCTGCGCCAGGCCATTGCGGAGGCCGCCCTGACCCGCGACGCAGCACACGTATATGGCCCGGTTCTGGGGATGCCGGACCTGAGAGAGGCGCTTGCCGATACAACGTGCAAGATCTACGGGGGCGACGTGCGCGCCAATGATGTGGCCATTACCTCGGGCTGCAATCAGGCGTTCGCGGCAGCCATAGCAGCACTTTGCGGTGAGGGGGATGAGGTGATCCTGCCCACGCCCTGGTACTTCAATCACAAGATGTGGCTGGACATGGCAGGGGTTGAATCAGTGCCGCTGACGACGGGCGCAGACCTGTTGCCGACCCCGGATGCCGCTGCTGCGTTGATCACCGACCGCACCCGCGCGATTGCGCTGGTGACACCGAACAACCCTGCGGGCGTGGAATACCCGGCCGATATGGTGATGGCTTTTGCCGCCCTCGCTGCGGAGCATGATATCGCGCTGATCGTCGATGAAACCTACCGCGATTTTCACAGCCGCTCCGGTCCGCCGCATGATCTGTTCCAGAACCCCGACTGGCGCGACACGCTGGTCCATCTGTATTCGTTTTCAAAGGCCTACAGGCTGACCGGGCACCGCGTGGGCGCCATGATCGCCAGTCCGGCATTGTTGGCGGAGGTGGAGAAGTTTCTGGATACCGTCGCCATCTGTCCCGGCCAACTGGGCCAGCACGCCGCGCTTTGGGGCTTGCAGAACCTTGGTCAATGGCTCGCCGGGGAACGGGACGAAATCCTCGCCCGGCGCGCGGCCATTGCCGCGAACATGCCAAAGCTGGAGGCGCAGGGTTGGAGCCTGCTGGGGTTGGGAGGGTATTTTGCCTATCTTGAGCATCCCTTTTCGACGTCCTCGGCTGATCTGGCACCGGATCTGGTGCGGACCGCGGGTATACTCTGTCTGCCGGGCACCATGTTCCACCCCGAAGGTGCTGAAAGCGGGGCGCGACAGATGCGGATCGCCTTTGCGAACCTCGATGCTGCGGGCATCTCGCTGCTTTTTGACCGGCTGGCCGCCCTGCCCGCGACCTAACCCTCTTGCCGCCACGCAGCAGACCGCCTAGACACTGCAAAACAAGGCAATCGGGGAGGCCAGCATGGCCAAGGGCAACAGCATTTCACGCGGCGCGATGTGGGTTCTGATGGGACTTCTGTTCGTCGGTCTTGCAGGCTTTGGCGCGACCAACCTCAGCGGTAACCTGCGGACCATCGGCACCGTCGGCGACAAGCCCGTGATGGTGGATGCCTATGCCCGGCAATTGCAGAACGAAATCCGCGCGATCGAGGCGCAGACGCGCGAACCGCTGCCCTTTGCCCAAGCGCAGGCCATCGGGCTGGACCGCGCCGTGTTGCAACGGCTGGTGCAGAACCGTGCGCTGGATCATGAGACGACGCAGATGGGACTGTCCATCGGGGATGAGGCCCTGCGGGAGGAAATCCTGCAGATCCCGGCCTTTCAGGGGGTGAACGGGGATTTTGACCGTGAAAGTTATCGTTTTGCCTTGCAGCAGGGCGGCGTGACCGAGGCGGAGTTCGAGACTTCGCTGCGCGAGGAAGCGGCGCGCAGCTTGTTGCAGGGTGCCATTGTCGGTGGCGTCAAGATGCCCGACACCTTTGCGCAGACGCTGGTGTCCTACGTCGGCGAGGAGCGCAGTTTCACCTGGTCGTTGTTGGGCGAAGCTGACCTTACGACCCCCATCGCGGCCCCGACGACCGAAGAATTGCAGCGCTATTATGACGACAATGCCGACGCCTTCATGTTGCCGCCCACCAAAGTGATCACCTATGCCTGGCTCAGGCCCGATGCGCTGCTGGATGAGATCGACGTGCCCGAAGATGAGCTGCGCGCGGAATATGACGCCCGTGCCGATCAGTACAACCAGCCGGAGCGGCGATTGGTGGAGCGGCTGGTCTTTGCGGATGAAGACGCCGCCGATCGCGGTGCGGCCGCACTGGAAGTGGAGGGTGCCACCTTTGACAGCCTGGTCGAGGCACGCGGGCTGGCCTTGCAGGACGTTGATCTGGGCGATGTAAGTCGGCTGGAACTGGACGCGGCGGGCGAAGCGGTCTTTGCCGCCGAGGTCGGCGATGTTGTCGGCCCCCTGCCCAGCAGCCTTGGCCCGGCCCTGTTCCGCGTCAACGGAGTGCTGCCTGCGCAAAGCACCAGCTTTGAAGATGCGCGCCCGACCCTACAGCAGGAGCTTGCCTCCGTGCGCGCCGTGCGCGCGGTCGAGGCCCGTGCACAGGACCTCGATGACCAGCTGGCCGGGGGCATCACGTTGGAGGCGCTGGCCGAAGAGACAGAGATGACCCTTGGCACGCTGTCATGGGATGAAAACAGCAGCGAAGGCATTGCCGCCTACGGCAATTTTCGCGAAGCGGCTGCCGCCTTGAGTGCAGGGGACTTCCCCAAGATCGAACAGCTTGAGGATGGCGGCATTTTTGCCATGCGCCTGGAGGAATCGCTCGACGCCCGTCCAAACCCTTTCGAAGAGGCCCGCGCCGATGTGGCCGCCGCATGGAAGGCCGAACAGATCGTTGCCAACCTGACGGCGCAGGCCACGGCGCTTGTGTCCGGGCTTGACGGTGCTGTCGCCTTTCAGGCCGCCGGTCTGGATGCGGTGGTGGAGACAGAGATGCTGCGAAATGCCTTCGTCGCGGACGCGCCGGAAGGCTTCATGGAACAGGTTTTCGCGATGGCAGAGGGCGATGTCACCGTCCTGCCCGGTGACGGACAGGTCGCGATTGTCCGGCTTGATGCGATCACCCGCGCCAGCGAAGACGACGAGAGCAATGCATTGCTGGAACAGGTGTCGGATCAGATCAGCCAGAACCTGGCGCAGGACATCTTCAACATCTACGCAAATGACGTCGTCACCCGCGCCGTACCGCAAATTGACCAGCGTGCGCTGCAAGCCGTGCACGTCAATTTCCCCTGACGCATCATGGCACTGACCCCTGAATTCGAAACCTTCGAGGCGGCTTATGCCGCAGGCAAGCATCAGGTCGTCTATACCCGTCTGGCCGCAGATCTGGACACACCCGTGTCGCTGATGCTCAAGCTGACGGGGGCGGCAGAGAATGCCTTTGTGCTGGAGAGTGTGACCGGGGGGGACGTCCGCGGGCGCTATTCGATCATCGGGATGAAACCTGATCTGATCTGGCGCTGCCGGGGAGAGACATCCGCCATCAACCGCGCCGCCCGCTTTGATGCGGATGCGTTCGAGGATGTGCCGGGCAATCCGCTGGATGTGCTGCGCGACCTGATTGCCGAAAGCCGCGTGGACCTGCCGGAGGACTTGCCGCAAGCCGCGGCAGGGCTGTTTGGATACCTTGGTTACGACATGATCCGGTTGGTAGAGCATCTGCCGGATGTGAACCCCGATCCGCTGGGCCTGCCCGATGCGCTGATGCTGCGGCCCTCCGTGGTGGCGGTGCTGGACGGGGTGAAGGGCGAGGTTACCGTGGTGTCGCCTGCATGGGTCACGGACGGTCAGTCCGCACGCGCGGCCTATGCTCAGGCCGCCGAACGGGTGATGGACGCGGTGCGTGATCTGGAACGCGCCATGCCCGCCGCAACCCGCAGCCTTGGCGATGAGGGCGAGGCAGCAGAACCTGTGTCGAACTTCACCCGCAAGGGGTACAAGGCGGCGGTGGAAAAAGCGCGCGACTACATCGTGGCGGGCGATATCTTTCAGGTGGTGCCAAGCCAACGCTGGGCGCAGGGGTTCACCCAGCCCCCGTTTGCGCTTTATCGCTCGCTCAGGCGCACAAACCCGTCGCCGTTCATGTTCTATTTCAACTTCGGCGGCTTCCATGTGGTTGGTGCATCGCCTGAAATCCTTGTCCGGGTGTTCGGCAGGGAAGTCACCATTCGCCCCATCGCCGGCACCCGTCGACGCGGGGCAACGCCTGAAGAAGACCGCGCGCTGGAAGCGGAATTGCTGGCAGATGAAAAGGAACTGGCGGAGCATCTGATGTTGCTGGATCTCGGCCGCAATGACGTGGGCCGGGTGGCCAAGATCGGCACCGTGCGCCCGACCGAGGAATTCATCGTCGAACGCTACAGCCACGTGATGCACATCGTCTCCAACGTCGTGGGGGAATTGCACGAGGACAAGGATGCGCTTGATGCCTTCTTTGCGGGCATGCCTGCCGGCACCGTCTCTGGCGCGCCCAAGGTCCGCGCGATGGAAATCATCGACGAATTGGAGCCGGAAAAACGTGGCGTCTATGGCGGCGGCGTCGGGTATTTCAGCGCGGGCGGCGACATGGACATGTGCATCGCTCTGCGCACCGCCGTGATCAAGGATGACACGCTTTATATTCAGGCGGGCGGCGGCGTGGTCTATGACAGCGACGCGGAAGCCGAATACATGGAAACCGTGCACAAATCCGGCGCGATCCGGCGCGCGGCAGCGGATGCGGCGCGGTTTGACGGGTCGGGGCGGAACTAAGCGTGCCGACGCAGAAGTCCTTTGAAATCAACGGCCAGATCATTGCCCCCGGTACCCGCGCCTCCGTCACCCTGCCCGTGTCCACCCTGCCCGACCATACGCCAGTTGGCCTGTCTATCGAAGTGCTGCACGGCAAACGCGCGGGCCCCACGATGTTCGTCAGTGCGGCGGTGCACGGCGACGAGGTGATCGGGGTGGAGATCGTGCGCCGCTTGCTGCGCTCCCCGCAACTCAGCGCGCTCAGGGGCACCTTGATGGTGATCCCGGTCGTGAATTCCTATGGGTTTCTCAGCCGCTCGCGGTACCTGCCGGACCGGCGGGATCTGAACCGCTGTTTTCCGGGGCATCCCTCCGGTTCGCTTGGCTCCCGGCTGGCACATATCTTTCTCAATGACGTGGTGCTGCGCTGTGATTTCGGCGTGGATCTGCATTCCGCCGCGATCCACCGGACGAACCTGCCGCAGGTGCGGGTGTCTCCGGGTGATGTGATCACCGGTAAGATGGCGATGGATTTTGGCGCGCCTGTGGTGCTGACATCCCCCCTGCGCGATGGGTCCTTGAGGGCCGTTGCCGCACGCAATGGCGTGCCGGTTGTGCTGTATGAAGCCGGTGAAGGCTTGCGGTTTGACGAGATGGCGGTGCGCGCGGGCGTGGCGGGCATCCTGCGGGTGATGCGCGGGCAAGACATGTTGCCTGCAAAGGGCATCGCGAAGGCCAAGTCGGCACCACATCTTTGCACCAACTCCCACTGGCTGCGCGCCCCTGCGGGTGGCCTGCTGCGCACCTTTCGGGCGGAGGGCGAAATGGTTGGCAAAGGCGATCTGCTGGCCAGCGTTTCCGATCCCTTCGGCGCGGCCGAGACCGATCTGCTGGCGGACACTGATGGTATTCTGATCGGCCGGGCGATCCTGCCCGTGGTCAACGAGGGTGATGCGGTTTTTCATCTGGCGCGGCTTTCGCCGCGCGCGGATGAGGCAACGGTGGATGATCTGGCCAGCCAGCTGGAAAGCGACCCGATGTTTGACGAGGACGAAATCATCTGAGGCTTGCTGGATCACGCCTGCGGGCTACCCTTGTGACAACCAAGGAGAGCCCTGATGATCCGCCTGACCCTTTGTACCTTGATGCTGAGCGCCACCGCCGCCGCTGCCGACCTGACCGTCCGCTTTGAGGAAGGCGCGCCCAAGGACCGCTTTACCTTGACAAACACCGGCGATTGCGCGCTGCCCGCGATGGTGGTCACGCTTGATCTGGGCACCGCCCCAGCCGGGTTGATCTTCGACGTCACGGGCGCGGGGGCGGGTGTGCAGGTGTTCCAGCCGTTCGAGGTGGTCGCTGGTGCCGATGCGCTGATCGAAGTGCCCCGCGTGCTTGACGGTGACACCGCGGTGCGTTTGCGCCTGAGCGGGTTGGCGGCAGGGGCCGATGTCGCCTTTACCGTCGATGTGGACGACACCGGAGGCGGGCGCGAGATCACCGTGACCGGGTCGGAGATCGCCGGGGCCAGCCTGCGCGTGGCGTTGGGCGGCGGGATGCAAAGCGGCGTGATGGATGCGACCGCACGGGCGACGGTGCCGCTGGATGCTTGCACATCGTAGCGACTGCTGGGTCAGCGGGCCGGGTTTGGCAATTCGTGGTATGATCGCGGCGATCACAAACCATCGAATGAGGTCGACATGATACAGGATTTCTCTGGAAAGCGCGTGCTTGTTACAGGTGCGTCCCGTGGGATAGGCCGCACCCTTGCCGAGGATTTCGCGGCCCGGGGCGCGCGTGTTGCAGTGAACTTTCAACGCTCAGCCGATTTGGCGGATGAAGTGGTGACCGGGATTACTGCTGCGGGGGGCAATGCCTTCGCCGTTCAGGCGGATGTGGGAGTGGGCCAGCAGGTTCAGGGCATGTTTGACGACATCGAGGTCCGAATGGGCGGAATGGATATCCTTGTGAACAACGCGGGCATCAACCGCGACGCGCCAATTGCGGAAATGACCGAAGAGGATTGGGATACCGTCATCGCGACCAATCTCAAGGGTGCATTCCTGTGTTGCCGATCAGCCGTGCGATTGATGCAATCCGAAAAGATCGACGGCGGAAGGATCATCAGCATTTCGGCCATCACGAGCCATGTCGGTCGCGAGAACGCTGCGAACTTCTGTGCCTCCAAGGGCGGGCTCGACGCGCTGACACGGGCACTTGCGGTGGAGTTGGGGCCAGGGATCACCGTCAATGCGATCGTGCTGGGTTTCATGAACAGCCCCCTTGCCCGCGCCGTATTCACCAAAGAACAGATCGCTTCCGCTCAAGCGCGTATCCCCGCAGGGCGACTTGGCGAATTCTCGGAGGTTTCCGCATTGGTGCGGTATCTTGCGTCGGGCGCTGCCGCCTTCCTGACCGGTCAGGCAATCGGTCTGGACGGCGGCCAGATCATTCGCATGCCGTAACGCCGATCATGGTCGTTCCTCAATGAGGCTGCAGAGGAGCAAAGCGCCACGCGCTGCATCATGCAGGACATTGCTCATACCCAAAATACTGCCCGGCACCGGCAAATGGCACAGATGTATTCTGATCAAAGACGGGATGAAGCGCGCTTCTACCCGTTCATTAACCGCATCGACGGCTGCCGGTTCTCAGGGCTCCCGCTTCAGCACCGCTGATACAGGTGCCAGCGCCACCGAACTGGCCCGGTCCTGCAGTCCCCACAGCAACAGCGCGGAGATCGTATCGGGGCGCATGCGGCCCAGCATGACCACCGCCCCTTCCTGTCCGGCCTTGAACGCGGCCTGATCAAGGAAACGCCGGATCACGGTGGCGGATTGATCATTATTGTCGAAATCGCGGAAGACCGGTGCGGCGGGCACGTTTTGCTTGCGTGCAAGTTTTGCCATCGTGTTCAGCCCGCGTGACTGGGTCAGCAAGCCGTGGCCCGTCTGGGCAAGGATGGCGCTGACCTGATCGGCCAAATCGCGGCTTTCCTGAAAGCCGGTGCCCGTCCCCTCCAGCACGCCTACGACCTCCGGCAGCGCCGGCAGGATCACACCGAGCGTGGTCTCCGCATCCACCGGCTGTGCGCCGGGCGGCAGGTCGATCATCGCCAGCACTTCGAAACCCTCGGCACGATAAAGTGCCATCCGCTCTGCCGCGTCGTCCATGCTGCTGTCCACCGCAAAGCTGAGCGGATAGGGAAAGCTGCGCAGGGCGGCGATGCCGGCAGACCCGGCCGTGGGTGTCGTGCCATCGTCGATGAGCACAATGCTCATCAAGGGCCGTTCTTCGGCCACTTCGAAAGGCTGTGCGAAAACATCGACGGGACGCGCGCTGTCTGTGGCTTGCCCCTCCGGCGTCGCCGGATCCGCCTGCGATGGTTCGGTCCCGTCAATGGTGTCGGTTGTCTGGGGGCGATTGATGGTCACCCCGGTGTCGCGGTTCAGCAGGGAGGCCGCCGGGGTCCCGACGGCGGGTCGCGCCACTGCGACCTCGGTGTCGTCGGCGGGCGCCGTTGCTTCGGCCTCCACGGGTGTGTCGGTATCAGGCTCGGGGTCCGTTGCTTCGGCGATCTGTGGCACCTTGGCAGGCGCTGGCGTGACGGCCGGTTGAGCCGGAGCTTCGGCAGTTTCGGTCTGTGCCGCCGGATCAGGGGCCTCCGCCTCCGTGACGGGCGCGACGTCAGCTTGTGGTGCCGGTGTCGGTGCGTCTGTCTCCCCTTCGGCGGTTGCCGTCACCGGTTCATCCGCTGCGTCCGTGGCCTGCGTCTCGCCTTGGGTGTCTTCGGTCAGCGCCGTCTGATCGGTTTCTGCCGGGGGTGCGGGCGGCGTGGCAGGTTCTGTCAGAATGGTCGCCCCGGTATCGGGCGCAGGCTCTACAGGGGCATTGGCCTGCGGTGTTGGCAACACCGGCGCATCCGCGTCCGGGGCGCTTGCGATCTCTGTGCTGTCTGCCGGGGGATCAAGGCTTTCTGCGCCGCCTGTGGTCGGTACCGCCGCAGGTGTCTGCGCGCTTTCGTCGATCATTGCCACGTTATCAGGATCAGGGGCAAGCGCCTGCTGGGCGACGCTTGGTGTGACGGGCGCACGATCAGGCGTGCTGGGGGTCTTGCCGCTGCCCGGCTCTGTCACCCGCTGCGGGGCTTGCACCGTGCCGGGGGCGGCATCGCCGACTTCGGGCGGGGTCAGGGGCGGGGCCAATGCTGACACCACGCCCAAAACGAATGTCGAAACCACTCCACCACCAAGAACACCGGCCAGAAATCCGCGTGCCATCCGATCCACTCCTGCTCATCTGCCGCGCGTTGGCGGCCTATTGTCCTTATCTTGGCCTGCAATTGCCCGCGCCCTTGACGCGGACGGACAAGCCTGAACATGTAAGGCGATATAGCGCGCCAAGGCGCAGTTGCTCCACCCTTAAAGGCCGTCCCGGACCAAAGAATTCGAACGTGTTGCTCCTGATAGATAACTACGACAGCTTTACCTACAACCTTGTCCATTATCTGGGCGAATTGGGCACCGATGTCACCGTGCGCCGCAACGATCAGCTAAGCGTTGCCGATGCGATTGACATGCGGCCCGCCGGTATCCTGCTGTCTCCGGGGCCCTGCGACCCCGATCAGGCGGGGATCTGCCTTGATCTGACCCTCGCGGCGGCGCAGGCACGCATCCCCCTGATGGGGGTCTGTCTGGGCCACCAGACGCTGGGGCAGGCCTTTGGCGGCAAGGTCGTGCGCGCGGGCGATATCGTGCATGGCAAGCTGGGCCAGATGCAGCATACCGGCAAGGGCGTCTTCGCAGGTCTGCCCTCCCCCTTTGCCGCGACGCGGTATCATTCGCTGATGGTGGAACGCGCCTCCCTGCCCGATTGCCTTGAGATTACCGCAGAACTTGAAGACGGCACGATCATGGGCCTGCAACACCGCACCCTGCCCCTGCACGGCGTGCAGTTTCATCCCGAATCCATCCGGTCCGAACACGGCCACGCGATGCTGAAGAACTTCACCGACATGATGCAGGTGCCCGCATGAGCGATACCCTCAAACCGCTGATCGATGCGGCGGCCAATGGGCCCCTGACGCGCGCACAGGCCGCACAGGCGTTCGAGATCCTGTTCGAGGGCGAAGCGACGCCCAGCCAGATCGGCGGGTTCCTGATGGCGCTGCGCACGCGCGGCGAAACGGTGGATGAATATGCCGCCGCTGCCAGTGTCATGCGCGCCAAATGCCACGCTGTGCAGGCACCCGAGGGGGCGATGGACATCGTGGGCACGGGCGGCGACGGCAAGGGCACGCTGAACATCTCCACCGCGACGGCCTTTGTGGTTGCCGGCGCAGGCGTGCCGGTGGCCAAGCACGGCAACCGCAACCTGTCTTCCAAATCCGGCGCGGCGGATGCGCTGGGACAGATGGGGATCAATGTCATGGTCGGCCCCAAGGTGGTGGAGCGGGAACTGGCCGAAGCCGGGATTGGGTTCATGATGGCCCCCATGCACCACCCGGCCATCGCGCATGTAATGCCCACCCGGTCGGAACTGGGCACCCGCACGATCTTCAACATCCTCGGACCGTTGACCAACCCGGCGGGGGTGAAACGGCAATTGACGGGGGCCTATCTGCGCGACCTCATCCGCCCGATGGCGGAGACGTTGCAGGCCCTCGGATCAGAGAAAGCATGGCTGGTTCACGGCTCGGACGGCACGGATGAGCTGACCATCACCGGCATCAGCTGGGTCAGTGCATTGGAAGATGGCAAAGTGCGCGATTTCGAACTGCATCCCGAAGAAGCAGGACTGCCCGTGCATCCCTTCGAGGATATCGTCGGCGGCACACCGGAAGAAAACGCACGCGATTTCAATGCCCTGCTGGACGGCGAAACCTCCGCCTATCGCGATGCGGTGCTGCTGAACGCCGCCGCAGCACTGGTTGTGGCGGACGCCACGGGCAGCCTCAAGGCCGGGGTGGAGATTGCGCGGGAAAGCATCGATTCAGGTGCGGCGCGGGAATGCCTGACCAAGGTGGCCGAAGCCTCCCACGTCAAATGATCCCCGCTGGACTGGGCGCATGGGGCGACCTGCCGTTCTTCACGCAGGACTGGCCCGGTATTGCGGCGACGCTTGAGTCTGAGACGCGCCCCATCTTTCCACCAAGCACGGCGATGTTCCATGCGCTGGAACGCTGCCAGCCGGACGCGACCCGCGTCGTCATCCTGGGTCAGGATCCATACCACACCCCAGGCAAGGCGGATGGGCTGGCGTTTTCGATCCCGCAGGGGTTTGGCGGGCGGCTGGACAGTCTGGGCAATATCTTCAAGGAAATCGAAAGCGATCTGGAGATCAAGCGCAGCCGCACTGATCTGGGCGACTGGGCCGATCAGGGTGTCTTGTTGCTTAATACCGCGCTCAGCGTGCCGCAGGGTGCGGCCAAGGCGCATGCAAAGATCGGCTGGTCGGCGTTGGTCCAGCAGGTGCTGGAACGGCTGGCAGACGCACCGCGCGTCTATCTGTTGTGGGGCGGCCCGGCGCAAAAGGCCGCGGCACAGGTCGATGGCACCCGCAATCTCAAGCTGGCCAGCGCCCATCCTTCCCCGCTTTCGGTGCATCGCGGGTTTTTCGGCAGCCGCCCGTTCAGCCAGACGAATGCATGGTTGCAGGCCCATGGCCACCCCGGCATAAACTGGGGCGACCCGGAGGCACCATGACCCAGACCATCCTAGACAAGATCAAAGCCTACAAGCTTGAGGAAATCGCCGCTGACAAGGCCGAAAAGCCACTTGAAACGGTCGAGGCCGAAGCGCGTGCCGCGAGCCCCGTGCGCCCCTTTGCCGAAGCGCTGCATCAAGCGTCCCGCGAAGGGTACGGGCTGATCGCCGAGATCAAGAAAGCCAGCCCGTCCAAGGGCTTGATCCGGGAAGACTTTGATCCTGCCGCGCTGGCTGAAGCCTATGCACAGGGCGGTGCGACCTGTCTTTCGGTGCTGACCGACACGCCCAGCTTTCAAGGCGCCAAGGCGTTTCTGACACAGGCGCGTGACGCCTGCGCCCTGCCCGCGCTACGCAAGGATTTCATGTATGACACCTATCAGGTGGCCGAGGCGCGCGCGCTGGGGGCCGATTGCATCCTGATCATCATGGCCTCCGTTTCAGACGCGCAAGCGCAGGAGCTTGAAGCGGCGGCGACCGAATGGGGCATGGACGCGCTGATCGAGGTGCACGACGCGGCAGAGTTGGAGCGCGCGACCCTGCTCGACAGCCGCCTGATCGGCATCAACAACCGCAACCTCAATACCTTTGAAACGACGCTGGACACCACGCGGCAACTGTCCAAGCTTGTGCCTGCCGAACGCATGATCGTGTGCGAATCCGGTCTGAACACCGCGCAGGACCTTGCGGATATGGCGATGTACGGCGCGCGCACTTTCCTGATCGGGGAAAGCCTGATGCGGCAGGCGGATGTCGAAAGGGCAACGCGCAGCCTGCTGAGCGCGCCACTGACACCGGGGGGCATGTAATGCTGACGCATTTTGACGCCAAGGGCGACGCGCATATGGTCGATGTCTCGGACAAGGAGGTAACCGCACGTGTCGCGGTAGCCGAAAGCCACATCAAGATGAAGCGTGAAACCTTTGATATCATTACCGAAGGGCGTGCCAAGAAGGGCGATGTGATGGGCGTTGCGCGACTTGCGGGCATCATGGCCGCCAAGGAAACATCGCGCCTTATTCCGCTGTGCCATCCGCTGCCGCTCAGCAAGGTCACGGTTGATCTGGAGCCTGACGCCGATCTGCCCGGCTTGCGCATCACGGCCACCGTCAAGACGACAGGTCAGACCGGGGTGGAGATGGAGGCGCTGACCGCCGCGTCACTGGCGGCGCTGACGGTCTATGACATGGCCAAGGCGGTCGACAAGGGAATGGAGATCGGCGGCACGCGCGTGGTGCTCAAGGATGGCGGCAAATCCGGCCGGTACGAGGCGCCATGATCCCCGTCGAGGAGGCGCTTGAGAAAGTTCTTGCGCTTGTCACGCCCCTGCCCGCCGAAGATGTGCCGCTGCGCGCGGCGGCTGGTCGGGTGCTGGCACGCGATCTGGCGGCAAGGCGTACCCAACCGCCCTTTGCCGCCTCATCGATGGATGGCTATGCCCTGCGGGGGGATGAGGTGGAACCGGACGCGCTGTTCAAGGTGATCGGCGAAGCCGCGGCCGGCCACGGATTTGATGGCGAGGTGCGCGCGGGGCAAGCGGTGCGCATCTTCACCGGTGCGCCGGTGCCGAAGGGTGCGGATTTCGTTGTCATTCAGGAAGATGTGACCCGGCGCGGGGACCTGATAACGCTTGGTCCTTCCGTTGGGGCCAAGGACAACATCCGCCCCGCAGGTGGCGATTTTTCGCAAGGTGACATCCTGAGCAGCCCGCGCCTGTTGCGGCCCGTCGATGTCGCGCTGCTTGCCGCGATGAACCACGCCAGCGTGCCGGTGACGCGCAAGCCCGTCATCGCCATTCTGGCGACCGGCGATGAACTGGTGCAGCCGGGCGAGGACCCCGGCCCGGATCAGATCGTCGCCTCCAACAGCTTTGGCCTTGCCACCCTGCTGGACGCGGCGGGTGCCGAGGTGCGCATGTTGCCGATCGCCCGCGATACAGCGGCTTCCCTGAAGGAAGCATTCCGGCTGGCGCGCGGTGTTGACCTGGTCCTGACCATCGGGGGCGCGTCGGTGGGCGATCACGATCTGGTGGCGGATGTGGCGGCCGAAAGCGGCATGGAACAGGCATTCTACAAGGTGGCCATGCGCCCGGGCAAACCGCTGATGGCAGGACGCATGGGCGATGCGGCGATGATCGGCCTGCCCGGCAACCCGGTGTCGGCCATGGTCTGCGGGGTGATCTTTGTCCTGCCGGTGGTGCGCCGCATGCTGGGCCTGTCGGATGTGCACGCAAGGACGCATGCCGCAGAGCTGGGCTGCGACATGCCCGCGAATGGGCCGCGTACGCATTACATGCGCGCGCAAGTGTCGGAGGGGCGCATCATCCCGGCAGACAGCCAGGACAGCTCCCTTCTGGGGATCCTGTCACAGGCCAACGCGCTTCTGGTGCGCCCGGTCAATGACCCCGCGCGCAGCATCGGTGACACAGTCGCATACCTCAGCATTTGATCGGACTTGACACAAAACGGGAACATCCATAGAACAAAGCAAAACCATGTTCGGAAGGACCGCCCGTGCTGACCAAGAAACAACTCGACCTGCTCGCCTTTATTCATAAGCGTGTTCAGCGGGATGGCGTGCCGCCCAGCTTTGATGAGATGAAGCTTGCGCTGGACCTGCGGTCCAAATCCGGCATCCACCGCCTGATCACCGCGCTGGAGGAACGGGGGTTCATTCGGCGTCTGGCGCACCGCGCGCGGGCCATCGAGGTGGTCAAGCTGCCGGAAAGCCTTGGCGGGCCTTCCGGGTTCACACCCCGCGTGATCGAAGGCGACAAGCCCGATGCCGCGCCCCCCGCTGCGGCGCAGACTGTTTCAACGGGCAGTGCCACGGACCTGCCCCTGATGGGCCGGATTGCCGCCGGTGTCCCGATCGAGGCGATCAGCGATGCCGCGCAGGCGATTTCCGTGCCAAACGGCATGCTTGCAGGTTCCGGCAGCCACTATGCGCTTGAAGTCAAAGGTGATTCGATGATCGATGCGGGCATCAACGACGGCGACGTCGTGGTGATCCGGGAGACGTCTGTGGCCGACGATGGCGACATTGTCGTCGCACTTGTCGAAGATCACGAAGCGACGCTGAAACGCTTCCGCCGCAACGGGGCCTCCATCGCGCTTGAGGCGGCTAACCCCGCGTATGAAACCCGTGTGCTGCCGTCAGAGAAGGTGAAGGTACAGGGCCGTCTGGTTGGGCTGATCCGGACCTACTGATCAACCCGGACGCGCGAACCCCCGCACAGATGGTGGCCCGCCGCCCCTATTTGCGTGGCCCGTCGTGCCAATGGGTCCAGGGGCGTGTACCCGCCATTTGGCGCGCCGTCGTGATCTGCCACCCCTCTTTCCCACGGCGCAGCGCAACCGCACCGGTGTCGCGCAGCCTTTCCGGATCATAGACGTTGCACCCTTGCGTCTTCAACACTTCGGCAGGCACGCTGACGACAATGATCTGATCCTTGCGGCACCCCGTCACCTTTGCCAGCGCACGTTTGCCGGAAATATGGACCACCGAGCCGTCTGACCATCGCCCGGCGGCCCATTTCTGACTGCTGCCGTCGCCGTCATTCTCCAGCCAGTTGCGCGCCACGAAACCCGCCCCCTTCTGCTTGCTCAGCGCGCGCCCCTGCGCCGTCATGACGCCCACCAAGGTGCCGTTCTCCGCGATCAGCACATCCGGCCGTTCCGCGCCCTGCCAAAGCAGAAAGGAAAGCCCCATCAAGGGCACCCCGGCCCACCGCCCGCGTCCCTGCCACAGCACCAGCAGCAGGAAACCCAGCACCAGCAGCGGCAAGACCCAGGGCCCCGGAGAGACCACATAGCCGCGCGCGCCATCCCATGCAGCCACGCCTTGCGCGACCCACAGGATCCAACGCAGGCCAAGGCCCATCATCCAAAGCCCCAGCACTTCCAGC
Source organism: Sulfitobacter rhodophyticola (assembly GCF_041281685.2). Classification (GTDB taxonomy): domain Bacteria; phylum Pseudomonadota; class Alphaproteobacteria; order Rhodobacterales; family Rhodobacteraceae; genus Sulfitobacter. The sequence goes on from NZ_CP166251.2 coordinate 3,849,127, forward strand.
CCGAAGGGCGCCAACACAACCGCCGCCACCGCCGCCGGGATCACGAGCACCCCCATCAGCGGCACGGAAACGAGGTTGGCAATCAGGCCGTAGTGGGCAATGGCATTGAAATGCGCCGCCGCAATCGGTGCCGTCGCCAATCCGGCGACCAGCGACGACATGAAAACCCCGAACACCGGCCGCAGCCAGCGCGGCAGGCCCGCTACCTCGAAATCCCGCAACCATCCGAAGACCGCGACCAGCGCAGTGGTTGCGGCAAATGACATCTGGAAACCCGGCCCCGTCAACGCCTCGGGCCGCAGAACCAGCACAATGGTGGCCGCCACCGCAACCGCGCGCAGGGACAAGGCCCGCCGCCCCAGCATCAGCGCACCAAGGGCCACGGCGACCATGATGAAAGCCCGCTCCGTCGCGACATTGCCGCCTGACAGCGCAAGATACCCCGTGGCGGCGATCAACGCGCCTGCGGCCGCGATACCCTTGGTCGGCCAATGCAGCGCGCTGTGCGGGATGGCGGCGAGCATCAGGCGCAAGGCCCCGAAGACAAACGCGCTGAGCAAGCCCATGTGCAGGCCTGAAATGGCCAGCAGATGCGCAAGGTTGCTGGCCCGCAGCGCGTCCAGCGCGGGCTGACTGATGGCGCTGCGGTCCCCGGTGGTGATGGCCGCCGCAAAGCCGCCCACGTCACCCGGCAGCGCGGCCTGTACGCGGGCCGATGCGGCCATGCGAAGGCGGAACACCGCCAGACCGGCCTGCCCGTCCTCTGCCGGTGCCGCACCCATCAGCGGCACGCGGGTGTATCCCACGGCCCCAAGTCGCGCGAACCAGGCGTGGCGCTGAAAATCGAAGCCACCGGGTTCCACCGGTCCGCCCGGCGGCGACAGGTGTCCGGTGGTCATGACCCGCAATCCCGGCTCCGGTGTAATGCCCTCCGGGCCATGCAGGGAAAGGCGCACCCGCGCAGGCGTTTTGACAGGCGGCACACGGTCCAGCCGGACCTGATCCAGCGTGATCCGCAGCGCATCCGACCCGCTGCGGTCCATCGCCACGATCCGCCCCTCCACCGCACCGTAGTACCGCCAGCCAAGCACCGGTGCGGACAGGCTGTGTGTGCGCGCACCTGCAATCACGAATCCGATCAGGCACAGCGCCGTACCCACCGCCAGGGGGGAGACAGGCTCCGCCAGCCGACGTGCCGCCAGCAACAGGGCCACGGCACCCAGCGCAATCGCCGCGAATTGCGCCATCCCAGGTTCGGCCCGAAGCCCGAAATACCCGCCGATCCCGACGGCAAGGCACACAGGCACCCAGCCAATCAGATGACCGCGCTGCGCCAGCATCACACCGGCCAGCCCGCGCAGGCCGCCGCCAATAATGACCTCTTGCGTGGCCATGCTTGCCCCCGTTCCCTGCACTGGATAGACAGGCGCAAACTCTAGGCGGACCATGGTTATCAAATGGTAAACGCCACCGCCCCATTGCCTCTGCTCAAGGAACCCTGCGCTGATGTCTTCCCCCGTCGTGACCCGTTTTGCCCCTTCTCCCACCGGTTTCCTGCACATCGGCGGGGCGCGCACGGCGCTTTTCAATTGGTTGTATGCACGCGGACGGAGTGGGAAATTCCTGTTGCGGATCGAAGACACGGACCGCGCCCGTTCAACGCCGGAGGCAACGGCAGCGATCCTGCAAGGGATGGCGTGGCTGGGGCTGGATCATGACGGCGACATTGTCAGCCAGTTCGAGAATGCCCCCCGTCATGCAGAGGTCGCACGCGACCTTCTGGCGCACGGCAAGGCTTACAAGTGCTTTGCCACGCAGGAAGAGATCACCGCATTTCGCGAAGCAGCCAAGGCCGAGGGGCGCAGCACGCTTTACCGCTCTCCGTGGCGCGACGCCGCACCGGACAGCCACCCGGACGCGCCCTATGTGATCCGCATCAAGGCACCGCTTGACGGCACAACCGTGATCCGCGACGCCGTACAGGGCGATGTGACCATCCAGAATTCGCAACTGGATGACATGGTTCTGCTACGCTCCGATGGCACACCAGTCTACATGCTGGCGGTGGTGGTAGATGATCACGACATGGGCGTGACCCATGTGATCCGGGGGGATGATCACCTCAACAATGCCGCCCGGCAGATGATGATCTATACCGCGATGAGCTGGGACGTGCCGGTCTGGGCGCATATCCCGCTGATCCACGGGCCGGATGGCAAGAAGCTGTCCAAACGCCACGGCGCCTTGGGCGCGCAGGAATATCAGGCGATGGGCTATCCCGCAGCAGGCATGCGCAATTATCTCGCGCGCCTGGGGTGGAGCCATGGGGACGACGAATTCTTCACCGATGCGCAGGCACAGGAATGGTTCGATCTGGACGGTATCCGCAAGAGCCCTGCGCAATTCGATCTCAAGAAGCTGGAAAACATCTGCGGACAGCATATCGCCGCCGCGGATGACGCTGCATTGCGGCAAGAATGTGAGGAATATTTGAAAGCCAGCGGCCAGCCTGCACTTACGTCAGCCCAGGCGGACGGGCTGGAACGGGCGATGTACTGCCTCAAGGAGCGGGCCAAGACGCTGCCGGAACTTATTGAAAAGGCGCACTTTATCCTGACGTCGCGCCCGATTGAGGTGGAAGAGAAAGCTGCGAAGAACCTTGATCCGGTATCCCGTGGTATACTGAACGAATTGACGTCGCAGTTGCAGAATGCTAGCTGGAACCGTGAGACGCTGGAGGAGGTGATGAACGGCTTTGCGGCCGCCCATGACACCAAATTCGGCAAACTTGCAGGGCCGCTTCGCGCGGCCCTTGCCGGGCGCGCTGTGACCCCATCGGTTTTTGACATGATGCTTGTGTTGGGACAAACCGAAACACTGGCCCGGCTGAGCGATGCAGCAGCAGACTGAGGTCTGGTTCACTGCCTGTTAACGCTGGAGACGACAAAGACGCGGGGCGGCCCATCGCAAGGGCCACCCACCCGGTGCGGCGGCCACACTGCCACCGCATCCAACCAACGGGAAGGAACCGCATGACTGAGAGCAAGAAATCCGCAACGCTGACCATTGATGGCAAGGACTATGACCTGCCCATATTCTCGCCCACCGCCGGGCCGGATGTGGTCGACATCCGCAAGCTCTATGCGCAGGCGAATGTGTTTACCTATGACCCCGGTTTCACCTCGACCGCGTCCTGCGACAGTACCATCACCTATATCGATGGCATCGAAGGCACCCTGCTGCACCGCGGCTATCCGATCGACCAGCTGGCCAGCAAGTCCCACTACCTCGAAGTTTGCTATCTGATGCTTTACGGCGAATTGCCCTCCCCTGCGGAGCTAGAGGATTTCGAAAGCCGGGTCACGAACCACACAATGCTGCATGAGCAGATGATGAATTTCTTCCGCGGTTTCCGTCGCGATGCGCACCCCATGGCCGTCATGGTCGGTGTGGTCGGTGCGATGTCCGCGTTCTATCACGATTCCACCGACATCAACGATCCCTGGCAGCGCGAAGTTGCCTCCATCCGGCTGATCGCCAAGATGCCCACGATTGCCGCCATGGCATACAAGTACACCATCGGTCAGCCCTTCGTTTATCCGCGCAACGATCTGGATTACGCGTCAAACTTCCTGCGCATGTGCTTTGCCGTGCCAGCCGAGGATTACGTGGTTAATCCGATCCTGAGCCGGGCGATGGACCGCATCTTTACCCTGCATGCCGACCATGAACAGAACGCGTCGACCTCTACCGTGCGTCTGGCGTCGTCTTCGGGCGCGAACCCCTTTGCCTGCATCGCGGCGGGCATTGCCTGTCTGTGGGGGCCTGCCCATGGCGGTGCGAACCAGGCCTGCCTTGAGATGCTCAAGGAAATCGGCAGCCCCGACCGCATCCCCGAATTCATCGCCCGCGCCAAGGACAAGGAAGATCCCTTCCGCCTGATGGGCTTTGGCCACCGGGTTTACAAGAACTTCGATCCCCGCGCGACTGTCATGAAAGAAAGCGCTGACGAGGTGCTTGAACTTCTGGGCGTGGACAACAATCCGGTCCTCCAGGTCGCCAAGGAGCTTGAAAAAGCCGCGTTGGAAGACCCGTATTTCGCGGAGAAGAAGCTTTTCCCGAATGTGGACTTCTATTCCGGCATCATTCTTGAGGCGATGGGCTTCCCGACGTCGATGTTCACGCCGATCTTCGCGCTGTCGCGCACAGTGGGCTGGATTTCCCAGTGGAAGGAAATGATCGCCGATCCGCAGAACAAGATCGGCCGTCCCCGCCAGCTCTATCTGGGGCAGACAACCCGTGATTACGTGGATATCGAAAACCGCTGATCCGGCGGCTTTGATCTGACGCCCTGCTGCCGCCCCGTGTGATGCACGGGGCGTTTGCATGCCCTGCCCTTCCCTGACAACATCTGTTCCGAATCAATGAATTAGAACCCGGATCAAGCGTTCAACAATCATTGCTGGACGCCCCTATTGTTGACAGTTCCTTTTCGTCCTCCGAAACACGGAGCACGGAAAAGGGGCCAAATTATGTCATTGTTTCTCTGGCTCTGACAATGGCCCTGCGATGCTTGACCGGGTCCAACATCAAGCGCTAGTCATTAAGCATTGGTTTGGGGGTTTTTATCATGTTGGGATTGGATGGGACCGGGATTTTTGCCGGGGGACTGATTGGGGTGGCGCTGCTTCTGGTGCGACAAACGAGGCAGGCCGCAAAGGCCCGTATGGCCGCAAGGACGCGGCCGTCCCGCCCGGGGTCATGACGATGAGCAAGCCAGAAATCGCGCCGGGCCTGCGCTGGGACACGGCCACGGCGATCTACCCGATGAACGACAGCCGCGCGCCCTATCCACAGGGGCTGTTGGTGCCCGACACCACGGAAAAATGTGACCGTGTGGCCGTTGTCTTTGACAAGGGCCAAGCGCCGCCGGAAATCACCATCAAGGAAATCTCAGGGTCGGTGCATACCGTGCTTGCGGACGGCATCGCGGTGGCTGTCGTGGCGCGGGCCGCAGGCCCTGCGCCCTCTGCCGAAGACGTGCTGCTGGTCGAACGTTACGTCTGAGGCGACCGGATCAGCGGCCTTCAAACTGGGCGGGGCGTTTCTGCGTGAACGCCATCACACCTTCCTTGAAATCCCGTGACGCGCCGCATTTGCCCTGCGCGCGCGCTTCCAGCGCCAGTTGTTCTTCCAGCGTATTGTCCCAGGAGCCGCGAATGGCTTCCTTGGCTGCGCGGTAGGCGGCGGTGGGGCCGGAGGCCAAATGCGCCGCCTTGGCCTTCCAATGGGCGTCAAAACCCGCGTCAGGCACCGCTTCCCAGATCATGCCCCAATCATCGGCTTGCCGCGCGCTGATCTTGTCGGCAAAAAGCGCGGCCCCCATTGCCTTGGCGGTGCCCATCTGGCGCGGCAGCGCATAGGTGCCACCTGCATCCGGTATCAAACCGATGCGGGTGAAGGCCTGCATGAAGTAAGCGCTCTCGCTTGCAAAAACCACGTCAGCCGCCAGCGCAAGGTTCGCCCCCGCCCCCGCCGCCGGGCCGTTCACCGCCGCGATGGTCGGCACCGGGCAGTTGATGATCGCATGCAGCATCGGCACATATTCGTCGCGCAAGGTCCGCTCCAAATCGACGGAGGCCGCATTCGCCCGGTCGCCCAGATCCTGCCCGGAACAAAACGCCTTGCCCGCGCCGGTGATGACCAGCACCCGCGCATCCGACCCGGCCTGGGTGGCCGCATGCTGGATCTCTGCCCGCATCTGGGTTGTCAGGGCGTTCATCTTGTCCGGGCGATTCAGGGTCAGGACCGCGACGTCCTGAGAGACCTCATAGGTGATGGTCTGGTATTGCATGGGTCAGGCATCCTTTGTTGGTTGCCCCTTGATAGCAAATGGCGCGCGCGGGACCAGCGAAACCGAACGTCATGTGCCGCGCGTCTATTGCTTTAGGATGTCATCCAGCCGGGCCTGCTCCGCCGCGCTCAGCGGGGTTTCGGTGGGTGTGGTGGCCCGCGCACGCCCGCGCACGTAGATCAGCCCGCCAGCGCCCGCCAGCAGCAGCATCAGCGGCCCCGCCGCCCACAAAAGCCAGTTGGCCCCGGTCACGGTCGGGTTCAGAAGCACGAACTCCCCATATCGCGCAACGATGAAATCCACCGCCTCTTCATCGGTATCCCCCGCCACCAGCCGTTCACGCACCAGCAGGCGCAGATCGCGCGCCAGGCTTGCGTCGCTCTCATCAATGCTCTCGTTCTGGCACACCAGACAGCGCAGACCCTTGGACAATTCCCGCGCCCGTTGCTCCAGTACCGGATCTTCAAGGATTTCGTCCGGCTGCACCGCGACCAAGGGCGTGGCCAGCAACATCAGGATAAGCGCAAAACGTCTCATTCCGCGGGCACCGGCGTGGCCGAAGACTTGCGCGCCCCGGCCGCCACGCGGAAACGCCGGTCACTGAGGCTGAGCAATCCGCCCAGAGCCATCAGCGCCGATCCGATCCAGATCCAGTTCGTCATCGGTTTGATGTAGGTCCGCACGGTCCAGCCGCCCCCGGATTGCTGATCCCCGATCACCACGTAAACGTCGCGCGCCAGATCATAGTCGATGGCAGCTTCTGTCGTTGGCATTTGCGCCACCGGGTAGAACCGTTTTTCCGGTACCAGTTGCGCCACCACGTCCCCGCCCTGGGTCAGCAGAATCTCAGCGCGCGTCGCCAGATAGTTCGGGCCGCGCACTTCTTCCACCGATTGCAGAGTCAATTCGTACCTACCCACGCTGAACGGCTGATCAATTTGCGCCACGCGGATGTCATCAACGGTCCAGGCCGTCAGCCCGGCCACACCCGCCATGGTGATGCCCAGACCCCCATGCGCCACCGCCTTGCCCCAATCGGCGCGTGGCAGGCGCGTCAGACGGCCCCAGCGGTTATCACCTCGCCCGGTGCGCTGGATCAGTTCCATCACCACACCCATCAGGATCCAGGCCGCCAGGAACATGCCGATCGGCCCGATCAGGCTGCGCCCGGTCTGCATGGCGAAGGCCAGCCCGCCAACTGCAATCGCCAGCACGAAGACATAGCGCAGCGGTTTCATCGCCCGGATCAGCCGCGCCCGTTTCCACGGCAGCACAGACCCGACAGGCAGGATCAGCCCCAGCGCCACCATGAACGGCGTGAAGGCCGCGTTGAAGAACGGCGGTCCCACGCTCAGCTTGCGGTCAAAGAACATCTCTGCCACCAGCGGCCACATGGTGCCGACAAACACCACGAAACAGGACACCGCCAACAGCAGGTTATTCAGCACCAGCGCGCTTTCGCGGCTCGACAGGCTAAAGACGCCCTTTGCTTCCATCGCGCCCGCACGGATGGAGAACAGCACCAGCGCGCCGCCCATGAAAAAGCCCATGATCAGCAGGATCCAGATGCCGCGTTCAGGATCATTGGCGAAAGCATGGACAGAGGTCAAAAGGCCCGACCGCACGATGAACGTCCCGATCAGCGAAAAACCGAAGGCGAGGATCGCCAACAGGATCGTCCAGCTTTTCAGCGCTTCACGTTTCTCCACCACGATGGCCGAATGCAGCAGGGCCGCAGCCAGCAACCAAGGCATGAAAGACGCATTTTCAACCGGGTCCCAGAACCAGAAGCCGCCCCAGCCCAGTTCGTAATAGGCCCACCAGGACCCCAGTGCGATGCCAATGGTCAGGAAAACCCATGCCGCCAGCGTCCACGGCCGCACCCAGCGGCCCCATGCGGCGTCCACGCGCCCTTCGATCAATGCCGCCACGGCAAAGCTGAACGCCATGCTCAGCCCGACATAGCCGAGGTACAGAAACGGCGGGTGAAACGCCAAACCGGGGTCTTGCAGCAGCGGGTTCAGATCCTGCCCGTCAAACGGCGGCGTCGCCAGTCGGGTGAATGGGTTGGACGTGAAAAGGATGAAGGCAAAGAAGGCAACTGCGACGGCGGATTGCACCGACAGGACACGCGCCTTCAGACCCGGCGGCAGGTTGCCGCCAAACCATGCCGCCATCGCGCCGAACAGCGTCAGGATCAGCACCCAAAGCAGCATCGACCCTTCGTGGTTCCCCCACGTGCCGCTGATCTTGTAAAGCATCGGCTTGGCGGAATGGCTGTTTGCGACGACCAGTTGCAGACTGAAATCGGATACGATGAAGGCGTACATCAGCGCCCCGAAAGACAGCAGCGTCAGCGCGAATTGTGCGTTCGCCGCAGGCTCTGCCACGGCCATCCAGGCGCCCCAGCGTTTCTGGGCGCCAATCATGGGCACGATCATCTGAACAATGGCGACCAGAAAGGCCAGGATGAGGGCAAAATGTCCAAGCTCTGTAATCATGCCCCAGTTATAGGGCCGGAATCAGCACCGCGCCATAGACCTCACGCAACCGTTGGTGCGCAAAGCGTCGCAGTCACCCGCGCGCCGCCTTCCATTCCGCCAATGCCGCGTTCGCATCTGGATGCGACGCCGCAGGCAGGGCGACGTCGCGACTAAGGGAAACCCGACTGAACACGGCGGCAGCTGGCGCGGTGTCGGCATCCGCATCATGCCCGGTATCCAGCGCCCGGATCGCCTCGATATTCTTGAGCACCTCCGGCACAAAACCGATGGAGCCGACCAGATCACGCTGGAATTCCTGCGCCTTCAATTGGTGACGCGCCCCGAAATAGAACGACACGATCACCCCCAACAGCCACCACATCGGCTCTGGAACCAGTGCGATACCCTGCATCCGCTCCGAGAACCACAAGGGTTCGACCATGGCAGAGATGAACAGGCCCAGCGTCCCCAGCGCCAGCGCCGGACGCGGCAGGCGGTTCAGCCCGTCCATGAAACGGTCAAACCGCCCGCGCCGCGCCACGGCAAACTCCGCCCCGAACTGCGCCAGGGCCTTGCCCTGCAGTTCCGACGCGCGCACCGCACCGCCTTCGGCATTCTCGCGAAAGACCTCGACCGTGTCCCGCACAACGTTTTGACCGCCGCCGAAAACAAGGCTCAATATCCGTTCCATCAACCCCATGATGCCACCCGTTTGCTGAATTCGCTGTTGCTGAGATGAAACCGGACGGAGATGAACGCCTCTGCCCGTGTTATCCAGCCGCCCTTGCCCCCGGCGCGGCTGCGCGCGTATTTGCGGCTGGCCTTTCGTTTGTCGGCCAGCCGGAAGTAGTAATTGCGCCGCGCAATGCCGTAGGCGTCAACCACAAGCGCCGGTTCCGTCTGCATCGCGTCATCCGCCGCTTTTGCTGTCTGCGGACCCAGCTTGCCGTCCGCCTTGAGGGTGAATCCCATATCGGTCAGCAGGCGTTGCAGGATCTTGACGGCATTGGCCCCGGCGTTGACGTACATGTCGAAAACGCTGGCTTGCAGCGCCTTTGGCAGGGTCGCAATGCCGGGTTTCTCGAAGTAGTGCCTGATGAAGATGTCGATGGCCTGCGCGCGGCTCAGCTTTCTGACATCGCGCCCGTCGACGCGGCCGTCGCCGGTCAGATCAAGGCCCAGACGCCGCATGGTATGGATGGTCACACCGTATTTGGTGGCACCGCCCGGATCGTCGGGATCATTCACGTATCCCCCCTCTCGGGTGACGATTTCGGTCGCGATTTCCCGGACTGTCGGCATGGCAGCGCTCCTCGTCTTGCATGACGGGGCTAGGCTGCTTCAAAGGCTGTTAACAAGTTGCACGGGCACCGTGCGCCCGGGGCGCTTTCAGGCGTCGGGATCGACGAAGACGCCTTGTTCCTTCAGCGCATCCACCACTTCGGACGGCATGTAAGTTTCATCATGTTTGGCAAGTATTTCAGTGGCTTCAAAGACACCGTTGACGTAACTTCCCGTGCCGACCATGCCCTGATTTTCCTCAAACAGGTCCGGCAGGACACCCGTGAATGTCACCGGGACGGAAGCACCACCGTCAGTGACGGAAAACCGCACCGTCTTGCTTTCGCCCCGCACCAAGGACCCTTCTTCGACAAGACCACCGATGCGGAACACCTCCGATGCGCTTGGGGGTTCGGCAACGACCTGACTGGGCGCACGAAAGAAATTGATCCCGTCGCGCATCGCATAGCCGATCAGCGCGGTCGACCCGATCAGCGCCACCACCGCCACTGCGATAATCTGGATGCGTCGTTGTTTCTTGAGGTTCTTCATGGTCTCACGGGAACAACGGGGCCATCATCAGCCCCTCACCTTCCGCTATATTAAGCATCAGGTTGGCGTTCTGCAACGCCTGCCCGCTTGATCCCTTGGTCAGGTTATCGAGCGCCGCCACAACGATTGCACGGCCCGAAATCCGGTCCCCGGTCACTCCGATATGACAAAAGTTCGATCCCCGCACGTGGTGCGTGCTGGGGGCTTCGCCAAACGGCAGGACCTCGATAAAGGGTTCATCCGCGTAGGCCGCGCGCAGGGTCTCATGGATCGCTTCCGCGTCCCCCGTGACATAACAAGTGGCCAGTATCCCCCTGTTTGCAGGGATTAAATGCGGTGTGAACTGCACCTGAACAGGCCGCCCTGCAACGCGGGAAAACTCCTGATCGAACTCGCCCAGATGCCGGTGCGTGCCGCCCAGTGCGTAGGCGTGATAGCCTTCTGACAACTCCGCATGCAGCAGGTTTTCCTTCAAGGCACGCCCCGCGCCGGACACGGCGCACTTCATATCAAGGATGATGTCATCGAGCCCGATCACCCCTGCTGCGATCAATGGCCGCAGTGCGAATTGCCCGGTTGCCGCATTGCAGCCCGTGCCCGCCACCAGCCGCGCGCCGCGGATATCATCGCGGTAGAATTCAGTCAGGCCGTAGACCGCTTCGCCTTGCTCCGCCATTGCAGCGTGGCGGTTGCCATACCATTTCTCGTAAGCGTCCGGGTCACGCAGCCGGAAATCGGCGGACAAATCCACGATCTTGAGCGTTTTCGGCAGCGCCGCAATGACCTCCTGAGAGGTTTTGTGTGGTAGCGCGCAAAAGCACAGGCCAATGCCGTCAAAGTCGATATCCTCGATCTTCTGAAGGGCGGGCAGGTCCATGTGGCGTAGGTGCGGAAACACTTCGGCCAGCGTCAGGCCCGCCTTTGAATTTGCCCCCAATGCCTTGATCTGCATGGAGGAATGACCCGCGATAAGCCGGATCAGCTCTGCTCCGGTGTATCCGGAGGCGCCAAGAATGGCGATGGAATGTGTCATGGTGGAATCCCTTCAAGGGTGGTCGTTTGTCATGTTCAGGCGGCGGTAAAGGTCAATGCCCGTCGCATGAATTGTGTCGCGCGGTTGCTCACACGGTTCGGATCGCCGGTGGTCAGGCACGCCGCCTGCCCCTTGCCGTGCATCTCGGGGTGCCGCTTGAGGTAATCGGCCAGGCTTTCCGCCACCAGATCCGCTTGTGAAAACACCTTCACCTGCGTGCCCAGCGCCTTTTGAAAGGCCTCCTGCATCAGCGGGTAATGGGTACAGCCCAGTATCGCCGCCTGCGGATCGGGCATCTTGCGCTTGAGCGCATCGACGTGGCTTTGCACCAGGGCTTCGGCAAGGATCATGTCGCCGTCTTCAATGGCATCCACGACACCACCGCAGGCCTGCGCCTCAACATCGACACCAATCGCGCGGAAGGCCAGTTCGCGCTGAAACGCGCGGCTGGACACCGTGGCAGGTGTGGCGAACAGCGCCACGTGATTGACCGATACCTCCCGTGGCGGGGAATTGTCGCCCCATTGCCGTTCGGTCAGCGCCTCGATCATCGGCACGAAGACACCCAGCACCCGCTTGTCCGAAGGCACCCAGCTTTCCTGCATGCGGCGCAATGCAGCGGCCGACGCGGTATTGCAGGCCAGAATGACCAGATCACAACCCGCATCGAACAGCCGCTGCACGGCTGCGGTCGTCAGATTGTAGATATCATCGGGGGTGCGCACGCCGTATGGGGCATGCGCACTGTCCGCGAGATAGACGAAATCCACCTCCGGCAGGCGCTTTTGCACGGCGCTCAGCACGGTCAGCCCGCCAAGGCCGCTGTCGAAAATTCCTACTGCCATGTGTGCGTTACCTGATGCCGCGATGCCGTTCTTCGAATTCGAACCCCAGATCGGCAGGGCCAACCGGGTATGGCGCCAACTCATACGTGGCTTTTCGGAGGAAATCCATCATCGCTTTGCTGTCGCGCGCCAGCGGATCCAGAACGTCCCTGCCCAGCGGCGCGCCGATGGACACCTGCACGGGCGTATCGACACGTCGGTGGAATTCCTTGATCAACAACCCCATCCGCAAGGTCGAATGCAGATGGCTGGCGATCTGGAACAACCGGCTGGTATGGCCGTGAAAACAGACCGGCACGACCGTTGCGCGGCTTTTCGCGATCATGCGCGCCGTGAAGCTGCGCCAGACCGGATCGAGGGGCCTTGAAAAAGGACGCGCACCCGTGCTGACGGTGCCACCGGGAAACACGCCAACCGCACCGCCCTCGGCCAGATAATCCAGCGCCGTGCGCCGGGTTTTGAGGTTCAGCGCCAGCGCCTCCTTTGTCGTTTCAAAGCTGATCGGCAGCAGGGTGCGGTTCAGGTCCGGCGCGCGGTTGAAGACCGCGTTCGCCAATATCCGGAAATCCCCCCGCGATTGCGACAGTATCTGCCCCAGCATCAACCCATCAAGGATACCGTAGGGATGGTTGGCAATCAGGATCACCGGCCCGTCACGCGGGATCATGTCCAGACTGCCGCTGACTACATCAAGGGTCAGCCCATACCGCTCCGCCATCACCGAATAAAGGGTCTGGCCCGCCCGGATATCATCCTCATACCCCCGCGCGCGTTTGATCAGTCCCACCCGGCCCGTCGCATTCTCCATCAGCCGGATCACCGCGCGCCCGCCGCGCGTCTGCGCCGACCAGGCATAGCTGATATCGCCAACGGCCTTGCGGACCGGTACGTTATCGGAGGTGCGGTGTTTCAGAGGCATGGTATCCTCGTCTTTTTGCTGTGCGCCTGTCTTTTGGTGCCGCAAATTACCGCATCATTGCAACACTTACGTGAACCATCACTCCGCGGCCTTTGCCACCTGTGGCCCGCCTGCATGGATGACGCTGAGCAATTCTTCGCGGCGCTTGGCGGCCTTGGCCTCGTTGGCCTGCTTGACGGGGCCGAACCCACGAATGTCCAACGGCAACCGCGCAAGGGCCACGATCGCGTCGTGCGTTGCATCTGTCAGCTTGGGCAGCACCGCTTTCATGTCCGCCTCATACTGCCTGATCAGCGCACGTTCCATCTTGCGTTCCGCCGTGTAGCCGAAGACATCCAGCGGCGTGCCGCGCAGCCCCTTGAGGCGCGCCATCAGGCGCAGGGGCCGTTCCAGCCATGCGCCGAATTCCCGCTTCATTGGCCGACCATCGGGGCCTTTCTTCGACAGCATCGGGGGCGCCAGGTTGAAGGTCAGCTTCAGATCGCCCTCGAATTCCGCCTGCGCCTTTTCCCGGCTGCTCAACAGCAGACGCGCAACTTCGTATTCGTCCTTATAGGTCAATAGCTTGTGATATCCTTCGGCCACCGCCGAGCGCACATCGGCATCCGTGATCCGTTCCAGCATCCTGCCATAGCGTTTTGCCAGACGCTTGCCCTGATAGGCCACCAGATGATCCTTGCGGAAGGCGATTTTTTCATCAAGCGTTTTGGGCAGGTGTACGACATTCGGCGTCAGCACCGCTTCTGCCTCTGCAGGGAACAGAACCGCCCAGCGCCCCAGCTCAAACGCCTTGAGGTTCCGCTCCACCGCGGCACCGTTCAGGCGGATGGCGTCCTGAACGGCCTCCAGCGTCAGCGGGATCAGCCCGCGCTGCCACGCGCCACCAAAGATCATCATGTTGGAATAGATCGAATCCCCCAGTGTTGCCTTGGCCAGATCGGAGGCATCAAACAGCGCCACATCGTCTTTCAGACGTGCCTGCAAGGCCAGTTCCATCCGGTCGTACGGCATCTGGAATTCGGTATCACGGGTGAAATCGCCCGTGATGATCTGATGCGCGTTCACCACCGCCCCAGTACGCCCGGCAGCGGTCAGCCCCAGCGTCTTGTTCCCCGCCGAGGTTACCAGATCCCCGCCAATCAGCGCGTCGCATTCGCCTGTAGCCACGCGAATGGCACTGATGTCTTCAGGCCGTTCCGCCAGGCGGCAATGGATGTTCACCGCACCGCCCTTTTGCGCCAGACCGGCCATTTCCATCATGCCGGCACCCTTGCCGTCAATCTGCGCCGCCTGCGCCAGCACCGCCCCGATGGTCACGACACCCGTGCCGCCCACCCCGGTGATCACCACGTTATAGGTGCCATTGATCGTTGGGAGATCGGGCAAAGGCAGATCAGGGATGGTGACTTCCGTCGTCGGCTCCTTGCGGATTTTTGCGCCTTCAATGGTCACGAAAGACGGGCAGAACCCTTTCACGCAGGAGAAATCCTTGTTGCAGGACGATTGGTCAATCGCGCGTTTGCGTCCCAGTTCCGTCTCTTTCGGCACGATGGACACGCAATTCGACTGCACCCCGCAATCGCCGCAGCCTTCGCAGACATCGGTATTGATGAACACACGCTTGTCCGGGTCCGGGAACAAGCCCCGCTTGCGGCGGCGGCGCTTTTCGGCCGCACAGGTCTGAATATAGACGATCGCGCTGACACCTTCGGTGGCGGCAAAACGCCTTTGCACGTTCATCAATTCCGCCCGTTCAAAGGTCTCCACCCCTTTGAAAGCGCTGAAATCGACGTCTTCCTTCTCATCATAGACCACGGCAAGGGTCTTGACCCCCATCGCTTTCAACTCTGCCACGATGCGCGGCGCGTCCAGATCGCCTTCGTTATGCTGCCCGCCGGTCATGGCGACCGCATCGTTGAAAAGGATCTTGTAGGTGATATTGGTTCCCGCCGCCAAAGCCGCGCGGATGGCCTGCACGCCGGAGTGGTTGTAGGTGCCGTCACCAAGGTTCTGGAAGACATGCGGCGTGTTGGAAAACGGCGCCTCCCCGATCCAGTTGGCCCCTTCGCCGCCCATGTGGGTATAGCCCAGCGTTTCGCGGTCCATCCACTGCGCCATGAAGTGACAACCGATGCCCGCATAGGCGCGGCTGCCCTCAGGCACCTTGGTGGATGTATTGTGCGGACAGCCCGAACAGAAATAGGGCAAGCGCGCGGCAAGGTCTTCGGCATTGTCGGCCCGGCGCGCTTCATCCAGCTTTGCCAGCCCGGCCTTGATCCCGTCCGTTTCGCGCCCCTCTTCGCACAGGACGTCACCAAGTTTCTGTGCAATATCAATCGGATCAAGTGCCCAGCGCGCGGAAAAGAACTCCTTGCCGTTTCTGGTGCCGCCGTAGACGCGCCGCCCGCGCCGGTCATCAAAGATGGCTTCCTTGATCTGCACCTCGATCAGCTTGCGCTTTTCCTCAACCACCACGATCAGGTCCAGACCTTCGGCCCAGTCGTGGAAGCCCTTCATGTCCAGCGGCCATGTCTGACCGACCTTGTAGGTGGAGATACCCAGCCGCTCGGCCTCGTTCTCATCGATATTGAGCAGGCTCAGCGCATGGACCAGATCAAGCCAGTTCTTGCCCGCCGCAACCAGGCCGATCTTCGCACCGGGCTTGCCCCACATGCGCTTGTCCATCTTGTTGGCATGGCTGAACGCTTCGGCGGCGTGGCGCTTGTGATCGATCAGGCGTGCTTCCTGTGCGATGCGTTCGTCCACCAGCCGGATGTTCAATCCGTCCTTTGGCATGGGGAAATCTGGTGTCACGAATTGCAGCCGGTGCGGATCGCCATTGACAACGGATGTCACCTCAACCGTGTCCTTCATGGTCTTGAGGCCGACCCAAAGCCCGGAATACCGCGACATCGCCCACCCATAAAGGCCGTAATCCAGTATCTCCTGCACCCCTGCCGGAGAGACGACCGGCATGTAGGTATCCACCATCGCGAATTCGGACTGGTGCAACACGGTAGATGATTCACCGGTGTGATCATCGCCCATCGCCATCAACACACCCCCGTTGGCGGAGGTCCCTGCCATATTGGCATGGCGCATGACATCGCATGACCGGTCCACACCCGGTCCCTTGCCGTACCACAGGCCGAACACCCCGTCATACTTGCCCTCGCCGCGCAGTTCGGCTTGCTGACTGCCCCAAAGCGCCGTTGCGGCAAGATCTTCGTTCAGGCCAGGCTGAAAGAGGATGTTGCTTTGTGTCAGTTGCTTTTCCGCACGCATCATTTGCAGATCGACCGCACCCAGCGGGCTGCCACGATAACCGGTCACAAGTCCGGCCGTGTTCAGCCCCGCGGCGGTGTCCCTTGCGAATTGCATCAACATCAACCGCACCAAAGCCTGGGTGCCGTTCAGCAGCACCGGAGATTTCTCAACATCGAAACGGTCGTTCAGTGAAATCTTCTGCGTGGTCATGATGACCCTCCTCGGTCACGTGGCGTCGCCGGATTTTCCGCCATTATAGGTCACAATTACTGACCTGTATAGCGACTTTTCGTCGGACGGATCCGATAAATCGAACGCCGCCCCCTGTTCTCATCTTCAATATAAGATAGGAGTCCCCCAAGTTGGAGGACCTGACATGGATTGGGACAAGCTGCGCATTTTTCATGCGGTGGCCGATGCGGGGTCGCTCACACATGCCGGCGACAAACTGAACCTGTCGCAATCGGCGGTCTCCCGCCAGATACGCGGGCTGGAAGAACAGTTGAACACGAACCTGTTCCACCGGCATGCCCGGGGGCTGATCCTGACGGAACAGGGTGAGTTGCTGTTTGATGCGACGTCAGCCATGACCAAGCGCCTTGACGCCGCCGCCGCCCGCATCCGCGACAGCGAGGAAGAAGTGTTCGGCGAACTCCGCGTGACGACCACGACGGGCTTTGGCACCCTTTGGCTGGCACCGCGCCTGTCCAAGCTCTATGACCAGTATCCCGACTTGAAGGTCGATCTGATGCTGGAAGAACGGGTTCTGGACTTGCCCATGCGCGAAGCGGATGTCGCCATCCGGTTCAAGGAACCCAGCCAGGCCGATCTGATCCGCAAACGCCTGATGACCGTGCGCATGTGCCTTTACGCCACTCAGGAATACCTGAATGCAAATGGCACGCCCGCCTCGGTCGAGGACCTGAGCGAACACCGTCTGATCTGCCAGAACACCGACAGCGATCAGGTGGGCGCGGGTCTGAACCTGATCCAGACCCTGCTGGTGAATGACGTCCGCTCCATGCTGACGGTCAACAACTACTTCGGCGTGCTTCAAGGGGTGCTGCACCACCTTGGCATCGGAGTCCTGCCCGACTACCTGGTGGAAGAGTTTTCCGATCTTGTTCAGGTTCTTCCTGAAACCGAGTCGGCCGAGGTTCCCGTGTTTCTGGCTTATCCAGAGGAACTGCGGCAATCAAAGCGTGTCGCCGCGTTTCGCGACTTTGTTCAGGACGAGATCATTGCGTACCGCAAGACGTTGAAACAAAGACAATCTTGATAAGGTATGCAAAAAGCGCATAGCGGGTTTGCCCCAAGAAATGCGCATCTGCCTTGAAGGAGGCAGCCCTGCCACCTAATTTAGCTTTATGAAAACGGCAGCCCTTCGGGTGCGCCGCTTCATACCTCCCTGTTGGACTTGGCCGAGCGTAATGCTCGGCCTTTTTTTTGGCGCGACGCAGGCGGGGATCCTGCCGCATGCCATCCATTTCTTGTAATTGTGGGGATTTCCGCATCTCTTGGGGCAAATAAGTAAGTAAGGTGGCCCCATATGCTGCGCCTGAGATGCATGACGTTTTTCGCACTTGTGCTGTGTGTGCTGTTTGCCTCGTTTCTGGCACACCCTGCGGCCTCCCAGACGCAGTTACTGGCCCCGTCCGATACTGAACAAGCCCCCGTCACGCTGCCCGATCCGTTGACGCCGGAGACCGCGAATGCCCTGCTGTCGCGCCTGTCGGACGCAGATGTGCGCGCGTTGCTGCTTCAGCAGCTCAACGCACAGGCGGCGGCGACCCTTGTGAATGATGAGACGGCGGTAAACGACTTCGTCTATCATGCCACTACCGGTGCGACCCAATCCATCACAGTGCCCATCGAAAGGCTGCCGTTGCTCTTTAGCGAACAAGGTCGAGCATTTTCGAACTTCTTTGCGAGTGTCGGCGGGGCGACGGGCCTTCTCAGTCTGCTTGGTTATATGATTGTCGTTTTTGGTGTGGCTGCGGTGGCGGAGTTGATCTTTCGCCGATTGACCCGTGACTGGCGCATTCTGCCGCCCGCAGACCCAGAGAACATAACCCTGCGCGAGACCATTCAACTGCTCGTCCAGCGTCTGACCACGCAAGTGGTGGCGGTGGTCGTCTTTGTTCTGACCGCGCGCACCTTCGGCAAGGCAATCCTGCCGGAGACGTTTTTCCCTGTCGTGCAAATGGTGGGCATCTATCTGATCGGTTTTCCGCGTTTCATGCTGGCGATTGCGTTCTTCTTCTTTGCGCCGATGAACCCGGAATACCGCCTGCTCAGTGTCAATACCCGCGCGGCGCGGGCCTTTTGTTTTCACCAGTTCTGGATCGCCTCCCTGATTGGCTTTTCCGGCGCGATCACGATCTTTAACGCAAACAACGGCGTCCCTCCCGGCGAAACCCGCCTTGGGTTCTGGCTCAACCTTGCACTGCATATATATCTTATCGTCATTTTCTGGCGCTACAGGTCGGACGGTGCCGCGATGATGCGCGGATCGGACCCGGATGTGACCCCGGCGGAGGATTTCGTTGCGCGTTCCTACCCCTATGCGAACATCTTCATTTTCGTCGCGGTCTGGTGGGTGATCAACATCGTGGTCAGCTATGGCAACTTCGAACTCCTTGCCAGCGCGCCGCATTACAAGACCATGATCCTGCTGATGTTCGCCCCTGCGATGGACACCGCCATCCGTGGGCTGGTCCGGCACCTGACCCCCGCCATGACGGGCGAAGGCCCCGTTGCTGAACGCGCCTACTATGCCACCAAACGCGCCTATATCCGCATTGGCCGCGTAGTAATCTTTGCTGTTGTGGTGCTGTCGATCGCGGAATTCTGGGGGATGAGCGCGACGGCAATTGCAACGGCAGGTGTCGGCGCGCGCTTTGCAGCCTCAATCATTGAATTCCTGATCATCATGTCCATCGGGTATCTGCTGTATGAAGCCGTTTCCCTGCTGATCAACAGAAAGCTCGCAGCAGAAATGACGGCCAGCGGCATTGACCCCGACACGGCGGATGTGGGGGGTGACGGCGGCGGCGCGGGCGGCTCGCGCCTGTCCACGGTGCTGCCGCTGATCTTGCTGGTCGCGCGCAGCTTTATCGTTGTGCTGTTCCTTCTTCTGGGGCTCAGCAACATCGGCGTGGACACGACCCCACTGCTGGCTGGTGCCTCCATCGTCGGTCTGGCCATCGGCTTTGGCGCGCAGAAACTGGTCACTGACGTCGTCTCTGGCGTGTTCTTCCTGATTGATGACGCCTTTCGCACCGGCGAATACGTCGAAGTCGAGGGTACAATGGGCACGGTCGAGAAGATCTCCATCCGCTCCATGCAATTGCGCCACCACAAAGGCCCGGTTCACACCATTCCCTACGGCGAGATCCCCAAGATCACGAATTTCTCCCGCGACTGGGTGATCATGAAACTACGCTTTACCGTTCCATTCGGGACGGACCCCAACAAGGTCAAGAAAATCTTCAAACGCATCGGGCAGGAAATGCTGGAAATGGAGGAATTCAAGGACGACTTCCTGCAGCCCTTCAAGTCCCAAGGGGTGCTGGAGGTTGACGATGTAGGCATGGTGATCCGGGGCAAGTTCATGTGCAAACCCGGCACGCAGTTCATGATCCGCAAGGAAATCTTCAACCGCGTCAATGCGGCGTTCGAGGAAAACGGCCTGGAGTTCGCCCGCCGCGAAGTGCGTGTCGCCTTGCCCTCCATGGAAACGGCGCACGACCTGACACCGGAAGACACGGCCGCGATTTCCGCCGCCGCCACGCAGGCCGCCCAGACACAGCTTGAGGACACTGCCAAGGACGACCGGTAAGCCCGTTACCCCTAAAGTGCGAAGCGCCTCTTGAGAAAGAAGTTGATCCATTAAAGGCTGTTGAAACAGCAATTTAACTCCAGTTTTGTTGAGATCCCGAAAATTGGTCTGGAACCATATCCGCGTGGCGCCGTTGGGTATCCGAGCACCGCATCACTGCGGAATTAATGTACCCGAACGATTGGAGTAACGATCATGACACGCAAGATTCTGATGACCACATCCACCATTGCAGCCCTCGTCGCCGCGCCGCTGGCGCATGCCGACGGCAGCATCGAATCCGAACTGCCCGGCAACAGCCCCGCCATTACTGACTATGGCACAAAGACAGACGTGGGCTCCCTCACCAACAGCGACAAGGAGCAGCTCGGCACCCGTTTCGGTGTGGGGATCGCGGAATACGACCCGACACGCATGACCATGCCGGAAGAAGAGTATATGGCGCTGATGACCGCAGTGGGCGGTGACTTTGCCACCTCCGATGGCATGCTCTTGGGTAAGGTGACAGCGATCGACTTTGACGCACAGGGCAATCCGGAGCTTTCCATCGCGCTTCTGGAAGATACCAGGTTCGACGCGGAAAACCTGATTCTGACCCTGCTGCCCGAAAGCGTGAAGTTGAGCGGCAACCAGATCATCATCGATGAAACCGCAGACGATCTGTATCTCGCTGCAAGCACGTCGACAGCCCGCGAAGTGCGGACCGTCAACGTCAACATCATGTAACCACAAATTGGATGATCCGGGATACCAATGGCCCGGGATCAACCAACATAAGGGCGGCCCCCCGACGGGGCCGTCTTTTTTGTGCGTGGCACCTTCCCCCTTGCAGCCCCATCCACTAAGAGACGGGCGATAAAGCTTGAGGGGGCCGCAGCCATCATGACAGAACCTGCCATCACCGATGACCTGATTGCGGCCCATGGCTTCACCCTGGAGGAATACGCCGAGGTCAAGCGCATCCTGAACCGTGATCCCAATTATACGGAAATGGGCATATTTTCCGCCATGTGGAACGAGCATTGTTCGTACAAGTCTTCAAAGAAATGGCTGCGCACCCTGCCCACGACCGGGCCCCAGGTGATCTGTGGCCCCGGTGAAAACGCGGGCGTCGTTGATATCGGCGATGGGCAGGCGTTGGTCTTCAAGATGGAAAGCCACAACCATCCCTCCTACATCGAACCCTACCAGGGTGCCGCGACGGGCGTGGGTGGCATCCTGCGCGATGTCTTCACCATGGGCGCGCGGCCCATCGCCTCCATGAACTCCCTCAGCTTCGGGCGGCCCGATCATCCCAAGACGCGCCAATTGGTGCACGGCGTGGTGGCGGGCATCGGCGGTTACGGCAATTGCTTCGGCGTGCCCTGCGCGGGCGGCGAAGTCCGCTTCGACAGCGCCTACGATGGCAATTGCCTCGTGAACGCCTTCGCGGCAGGTCTGGCAGACGCCGACAGGATTTTCTACTCCGCCGCTTCCGGCGTGGGCATGCCGGTTGTCTACCTGGGTGCGAAGACAGGTCGCGACGGCGTCGGCGGGGCAACCATGGCCAGCGCCGAATTCGACGATACGATCGAGGAAAAACGCCCTACCGTCCAGGTCGGTGACCCCTTTACCGAAAAGCGCCTGATGGAAGCAACGCTGGAACTGATGGCCACGGGGGCAGTGATCTCCATCCAGGATATGGGGGCTGCGGGCCTTACCTGCTCCGCCGTGGAGATGGGCGATAAAGGTGGTTTGGGCGTGAAGCTCAATCTGGAGGCCGTCCCCCAGCGGGAAGAGAACATGACCGCCTATGAAATGATGCTGTCGGAATCTCAGGAACGCATGCTGATGGTGCTCAAGCCGGAACTTGAGGCCGAAGCGCGCGCGGTCTTCGAAAAATGGGATCTCGATTTCGCGATTGTCGGCGAAACCATCGCCGAAGACCGCTTTCTCATCACCCTGAACGGCGACGTCAAAGCCGATCTTCCGCTGAGCAAACTGGCGTCCACAGCGCCGGAATATGACCGACCATGGGTCGAAACACCGCGCGCCGACCCCTTGGGCGATGTCGCCGGTGTCGATCCCATCGACGGCCTCAGGGCGCTAATCTCCGATCCGAACTACGCCGCGAAAAACTGGGTCTTCGAACAATATGACACCATGGTGATGGCCGACAGCGCGCGCACCCCCGGCATTGGCGCGGGCATCATCCGCATCCACGGCACCGACAAGTCCATCGCCTTCACCTCTGACGTGACCCCGCGCTATGTCAAAGCCAACCCCCTCGAAGGCGGCAAACAGGCCGTTGCCGAAGCCTATCGCAATCTCACTGCCGTTGGGGCAACCCCACTGGCCACTACAGACAACATGAACTTCGGCAATCCGGAGAAACCCGAAATCATGGGTCAGTTCGTCGGCGCGATCAAAGGCATCGGCCAGGCCGTCGCCGCGCTCGACATGCCCATCGTTTCCGGCAACGTGTCGCTCTACAATGAAACCGACGGTGCCGCGATCCTGCCCACGCCGACAATCGGCGCGGTGGGTCTCATCGATCACCCCGATCACATCATCGGACATGAGGTCCGCGAAGGCCATGTGGCGCTCTTGCTGGGTGAGACCATCGGCCATCTCGGCCAGTCCGCCCTCCTCGCCGCCGTGCACGGGCGCGTCGAAGGCGACGCCCCGCCGGTCGATCTGACGCGGGAAAAGGCCCACGGCGATTTCATCCGCGCCAACCGCGAGATGATCAAGGCCTGCACCGACCTCAGCGATGGGGGCCTCGCGCTGGCCGCGTTCGAATTGGCAGAAGCCGCAGGCGTCGGCGTCACCCTCGACACAGACGACACCGCGCAGCTTTTTGGCGAAGACCAGGGTCGGTATCTGATCGCCTGCAACTTCGATCAGGCCGAGGCGCTGATGATCGCTGCGGGTCAAGCGGGTGTGCCGCTGACCACGGTCGGCAAATTCGGCGGGCAGGATGTCACCTTCGGCGCCACCTCCGCGCGGCTTTCAGACCTGTCGCAGATCTACCGCAGCGCGTTTGCGGATACTTTCGCCTGAACCTTTGGTTTCGGAGCCGCCGTTGCTTGAGCATGGGCAGGCGCGCGGAGGGCTGGCACGCAAGCAAAATCGCCGAGGGACCCGCTTGCGGGAGACGGCTATTTTGCTTGCGGGGCAGAACTCCGGGTGCCAGACCGATGATCATGCAAGGGCGGCTCCGGGATCCTTTGGTTTTGGTGGATCCCGAAGCCAGAATCAAGACTATCGTGCGCGCCAGCGCTCAATCAGATCACGCGCCCTCCAGCGCCGCCAACAGCCGGCCCTTCTCGCCCATGTCATCGGGCCTCGATATCACCTCCGCCAGCGCCTCCAGCGACGCGATGGAATGGCCTGCGCGGAAGCTGTCCACATGCGGCAGCATCGCGCGAATGCCCGCAGCCTTCGGCGCGAACCCATCCCATCGCAACAAGGGGTTCAACCAGATCAACCGGCGCGCCGTCAGGGCAAGCCGCTGGGTCTGACGCGCCAATGCGTCCGGATCGTCCCGGTCCAGTCCGTCCGTGATCAAAAGCACTACCGCGCCCTGACCCATCACGCGACGTGACCAGTCCCGGTTGAAGGCCTCAAGACAGGCACCGATCCGCGTGCCACCTTCCCAATCCTGCGCCTCTGCCCCGGCGGCGGCCAGCGCGGCATCCACATCCCGCGTGGCCAGATGGCGGGTGATATTGGTCAATCGGGTGCCGAAGGTGAACGCATGCACCTTGGCCCAACCCGCCCCCTTCGCATTGCTGACCGCATGCAGGAAATGCAGGATGATCCGGGAATACTGGCTCATGGAGCCGGAAATATCGCAGAGCACAACGAGGTTGGGATAGCGTGGGCGTGGGGTTTTCAGCGCAAGGTCATGCATCTCTCCGCCGCGGCGGAGCGCGTTTCGCAAGGTGCGCATCGCATCAATCCGCCCCAGATGTGCCGATTGCGCCCGCCTTGAGGGCAAGGGTTTCACCGGCAAGGATAACCGCGCCAGCATCCGCTTGGCCTCCGCCATTTCCGCAAGGCTCATCTGTTCGAAATCGAGGGTGCGCAGGCGCTCCTGCGACGACATGGTCAGGCTGGCGTCGATCTCCACCAGCGTTTCCTCATCAGAGCCTTGCGCCTCTTCATCCCGGTGCGGCGCCTCCGCCCCATCCAGCAAGGCTTCCGCCGCGCGTTTCT
The DNA here is from genome assembly GCF_041281685.2 of Sulfitobacter rhodophyticola. Lineage (GTDB taxonomy): Bacteria > Pseudomonadota > Alphaproteobacteria > Rhodobacterales > Rhodobacteraceae > Sulfitobacter. The sequence continues at coordinate 3,873,402 of NZ_CP166251.2, forward strand.
CTGCCGCCTGTGCGGTGCGTTCTTCCTGCACACCCCGGATGGCGGGCAGCATCGCCGCCATCATATGTTCCATGTACCGCGGATCGCGCCAGTAGAGCCGGAAAAGCTGTGCAAAGACGCGACGGTGTTCGGGTTTGTTCACGAAGCACGCATGCAGCGTCCAATAGAAATCACGTTTGTCGGTGAAACCGGCCACTTCGACCGCGCGGATCGCATCGATCACCCGGCCCGGCCCGATCGGCAGGCCCGCCCGACGCAGGGCACGCGCGAAGTGGGTGATGTTGCCCGCCAGTTTCGGGTCATCAGGTAATTCGAGAGGGACATATTCAGGCAAGGATGCCTGACTGGAGGGTTTTACCCTCCAGACCTCCCAGGTTTTTTGAACCATTTGGAAGGATCATGCGAGCTCCAGCGATGCCTTGGCCTGATCGAGGATGCGTTTGGCTTCCGATCCATGCAGTTTGGCGATGTCGTCCTGATATTTCAGGATCGCGCCAAGGGTATCGGCAATGACCTCCGGGCTCAGGGTGATGACATCCAGTGCCAGCAGGCATTTGGCCCAGTCGATGGTTTCGGCGACCCCGGGCTTCTTGAAAAGATCCTCCGTGCGCAAATGCTGCACGAAGGCCACGACTTCGCGGCTGAGGTTTTCGGAAGCTTCGGGTGCGCGGGCGGCAAGGATTTCCATTTCCCGGTCGAAATCGGGGTAATCGACCCAGTGATACAGGCACCGTCGCTTGAGCGCGTCATGCACTTCGCGTGTGCGGTTTGACGTCAGGATCACGATGGGCGGCTCAGGCGCCTTGATCGTCCCCATTTCGGGGATGGTCACCTGAAAGTCGCTGAGCGCTTCAAGCAGGAACGCCTCAAACGGCGCATCTGTGCGGTCCAATTCGTCAATCAGAAGGATCGGCGCGCCGTTTTCATCGGGTCGCATCGCTTCGAGCAGCGGCCGTTCGATCAGGAATTCATCGCTGAACAGCTCCGTTGTCAGGGCATCGCGGTCCGCTCCGCCGGTGGCTTCGGCCGTGCGGATCGCCACCATCTGGGCCGGAAAATTCCATTCATACACCGCCGAAGACGCATCCAGCCCCTCGTAGCATTGCAAACGGATCAGCCTGCGGCCCAGCGATGCGGCAAGCGCCTTGGCGATCTCGGTCTTGCCGACGCCTGCCTCCCCTTCCAGAAACAGCGGTCGGCCCAGTGTCAGGCTCAGGTACACCACCGTGCCAAGGGCACGGCCGCAAATATAGCCCTGGGCGCCCAGCATCTCCTGCACGGCGTCGATCGAGGTTGGCTTGTTCATGTAGGTTCTTCCTCTCTTTGCCCCAAGGTGCATCTTGGCCTTGCGGGGTCAAGGGCCGCGCCAGTGCCAATTTACCACGCGCCCTGACCATGGCCGCCGGAATGTTGACGTGATTCGGCCCCGATGGCATACCTTTGGCACAAACATGAGGACCGGGGCGCCTGCGTACCCGACCCAGAGGCGGACATGAGACAGCACAACCCAGACCACTGCCCCCGCAGGACCGGCTGACATGCGTATCACGGCCGTCACATGCGTCAAGAACGAAGGGCCTTTCCTGCTGGAATGGATTGCCTTCCAGCGGGTGATCGGGGTGACCGATTTCCTGTTCTATTCCAACGATTGCACCGATGCCACTGACCGCCTTCTGGATCAGTTGGCCACCCATGGCATCCTTGCGCATCTGCCTAACCCGGCGACCAATCGCAATTACCAGATGCAGGCCCTGAAAGACGCCAAGAAGCAGAAGGTCGTGAAACAGGCCGATTGGGTCTGGGTGGCGGACGTGGACGAGTTCCTGAACATCCACGTGGGCGATCATACGATCCCCGCGCTGATTGCGGCCTGCGGCGATCCGCAGGCGATCTCCGTCACGTTTCAGTTCTTTGCCAATAACGGGGTTGAGGCCTTTGAGGATCGGCCCGTGATCGAACAATTCCAGCACAGCCATAACCCCGACATCTGGTGCGATCAGACTGCCATCGAAGTGAAAAGCCTTGTGCGGCGGGACTTTCCCTTGAGCTATTACGGGGCCCACCGCCCCTTTCACGACGAGGAAAAACACCCGGCACCCCAATGGACGGACGGATCGGGCCGCCCGGTTCCGCCCCGGTTCCGCAAGCGCGCCAACAAGCGACGTATCCGGGCGTTTCCCGCCCGCCATGCACGCGGGCATGCCACGCTCAATCATTATGCGCTGCGCAGTCTGGACAGCTATCTGGTGAAGAACGACAGGGGCGATGTGAACCGCGAACATCGGGCTTTCGACGACAGCTATTGGCGCGAACGCAACGATGGCGGGTTCCATGACCCGTCGATCCTGCGATATGCGGAGCCACTAAAGGCGGAAATGGATCGCCTGAAATCCATGCCCGGCGTGGCCGACCTACATCAGGAGGCCGTCGCACTGCACCGTGCGAAACGCGACGCGCTGCTGGCGCAGGAGGGTTATCGGCAGATGCGCGACCAGTTGCGCGCCGCCTCCCCCTTTCCGCCCGTGGAAGACGCCCTGCGCAAGGAGCTTGAGATCACGTGAGCCGACCCATCATTTCACTGTCCCTGCCCAAATCCGGCACCACGACGCTGGCCGATGCGCTGCGTCAGGCAGGACTGAAGGTGGCCGACTGGCGCATCCGGCGGCATGAGACCGACAGCGAGCACCTGCACGACCGTCTGGTCGCCGAACTGATGTACGAGGATTATTTCGACAGCGGTGATCCCCTGCACCGTTTCGGCGAATTTGATGCCATCACGGAGATGAACGCCGTCAACAAGAACGTCTGTTTCTGGCCGCAGATGGATGTGGGCCTGCTGACCGCGATCGAAAGGCTTTATCCGAATGTCCGGTTCCTGCTGTCGCGGCGCGATCCGGAAAAGACCGCCAACAGCATGATGCGATGGAACAATCTGGCCAAGGAACGCCTGCCGCGCAACAACGTGCCGGGGCTGCCCCGGCCATACGGGGATCACAAGGATCACCTCGTGCGGTGGATTACCTCGCATTACGCGTTTTGTGACCGCATCTTCGAAGGCCGCGATCATTTTATGGCCGTCGATCCCGAAGATCCTGCCGCGGCAGAGAAGATCTCGGGCTTTCTGGGGGTTGACCTGCCGTGGTGGGGCAAAAGCAATACCACCGAAGAATGGCTCGCCACCCAGCGGCAGGACGGCTGAAGCATGGCCCGTCGCATCACCTTGCTGATTGGCCCGGTGGAACGGGCATGTGCCCGGTTTCGCATGCTTTTTGCCGAACAGGCGGAAGCGTTAGAGCGCCATGGAATCACCACGCCTGATTGGAACCACGTCCGCCTTTATGCCGCCTGCGCCGATCCGGAGGCGGTCAGCGTCCTGCGGTACAAGCGTGGCCTGGATGGCCCGCTTGTGGGTGAAACCCTGATCACGGAATTTGAAAACAAGCTGCGCCGGGAGATGCCGGAACTGGCAGGCGACCACGTGGTGATCTCTGCCGCGCAGTTGGGTGCCTACCTGACCACACCGGCCGAATTGAAACGACTGCACGCGCTTTTGGCGCCGCACTTTGATGACATCCGGATTGCACTTCACGTGCAGGCGCAGGCGCGCATGGCACTGGATCACTACGCCTATGCCGTGATGGAAGGCCGCCGCACAGGGCTGGAGGCGGAACTGGCGCTGGCCAAGGGCAAGGACTGGGGCAAGTCCGCATTGGCCCAACGCGGCGAAAACGCCCCCTATTTCGGCCTTTTTGATGATATTCAGCATCCGCCCCCCTGGCTCGACTTCTCCGCTTTGCAGAAATTGTGGGAAGGGACGTTCGGCAAGGGTAAGGTCGCCTTGCATCCTCTTGATATGGATCGGTTATATGGCATTGAGGGGTCAGGCATTTTGTCGGATGTGCTTGATGTCCCGCTGGACCCGGCCCGCCCGGAACGCGCCCCCGCGCCGGAGCCTGCCGCCGCCCTGACCCGCGTGCGCCAATTCAACGACGTGCTGATCCGCTTCATGCAGAAACGTGAAATCATCTGCCCGCGGGATGTCTGGCAACAATTGCGCATGAATGTCCGGGTGGACGCCCCCCCGATCGATCCAGGAAGCCTGCACGCCATCACCACGCATTTCGCCAACAAGAACAAGAGGTTGATTAAGCGGTTCCCGGCGCTGGCCGACGCCTTGCAAGGTCCCGCCAAGACCGCGGATTATGTCGAGGCAGACCCGACGATGGGTTACCGCGCCACCCAGTATCTGGCTGCCTTCGCCTTTGGCATCAACCGCGCGTCGACGCCGCTGGCCGAACGCCTCGCGGAAGAGGCCGAAACCAGGACGGCCGCGCGGAAATTCACCGCCCTGCTGGACCCTGAGGCCGCTGAACCGGACGAACAGGCGGGGAAGAAGCAATTGCTGACACGCGTCAAGGTCAACCATCAGATGGTGCTTGGCACGCAGTTCCGCCCGCACAACAACCTTGGCGCGGTGGACGAGGAACAACTCGCCGCCGCTTACACACCGATCAAACAACGCCCCCTCAAGAAAGGCGCCACCGGCAATGTCATCGTCGGCTGCATGAAGAACGAAGCGCCGTATATCGTGGAATGGGTCGCCTATCACCGTGCGATGGGGGTCGACAACTTCCTGATCTACACCAACGACTGCAGCGACGGCACGGACGAGGTGCTGGGCCGGTTGCAGGAAATGGGCATCCTCCAGCATCGCAACAACGACAACTGGAAAGGCAATTCGCCCCAGCAACACGCGCTGAACCAGTCCCTCAAAGAGCCATTGATCAAAAACGCCGATTGGATCATCCACATCGACGTCGACGAATTCATGAACGTCCGCACCGGCAACGGCACTTTGGAGGATTTGTTCAAGGCCGTCCCCGACGCCACCAATTTCGCGATGACATGGCGGCTGTTCGGGCACAACGGCGTGACGGAATTGAAGGACGATTTCGTGATCGACCAGTTTGACGCCTGCGCGCCCGCCTATTGCCCGAAACCCCACACCGTCTGGGGTTTCAAGACCATGTTCCGAAACATCGGCGCCTACGCCAAGATCAGCTGCCACCGCCCCAACAAGCTTGACCCCAGCTTCAGGAAGAAGGTCAAATGGGTGAACGGCTCGGGCCAGGACATGACCCGGGACGCAGTCAACAATGGCTGGCGATCTTCAAAGAAAACAATCGGGTACGACCTGCTGCAACTGAACCACTATGCGCTGCGGTCGGCTGAATCCTTCCTGATCAAGCGCCAGCGGGGGCGCGCATTGCACGTGGACCGCTCCATCGGGATCAACTACTGGATCCGCATGGATTGGTCCGACTTCCGCGACATCACGATCAAACGCAACCTGCCCCGCCTGCGCGCCGAATATGACGCCCTGATGGCCGACGACACTTTGCGCGCCGCCCATGACGCGGGCTTTGCCTGGCACAAGGCCAAGGCCGCCGAACTGCGCAGCCAGCCGGAATTCCAGGATCTTTACGATCAGGCCCTGCAGGTCAAACTGAACGAGACGGAGCGCGTGGCCTATGCGCTGTCGCTCGACATGGAAAGCTGACCATGGCGACCGAAACCGCAATCCCCCCGAATTATTTCGTCGTCTCCCGCGGCATGAACTTTCCACAGCACGCGGATTTCATCCAGGGGCGCACCCGCGCCCGCCTGCGCCGCGGCGTGTTCGAAGCGAACGAGGCAGAAGCCGCCCTGCGCACCGTCCGCCCCGGCGATGTGGTGCTGGAACTGGGCGCGGGTCTGGGCTTCATGTCGACGCTGATGGCCATGAAACGCAAGGTTGCCGCCGTTCATTCCTATGAACCCAACCCGCACCTGATCCCCTATATCCATACGGTACATGCCGCCAACGGGCTGACCGACATGTCCGTGACCAACGGCATCCTTGGCCCCCGCAAGGCAGAGGTCGATTTCCACCTGCGGCCCGATCTGCTGCTATCCTCACTCCATCTGGAAGAGGACGAGGCCGACCTGCCCAAAACCCGCATCCCCGTGCACAACGCGAACAGCGTCTTCAAAGAGGTCAGACCGACCGTGCTTTATTGCAACATGAAGGGCGAAGAAGCCACGCTGATCCCGCAGCTTCCGCTTCAGGGCCTGCGCGCCGCGATCATCGCCTTCACACCGAACCGCAGCAGCCGCGACGCGATGAACACCGTCTTCCGCGCGTTGATGGATGCGGGCCTTGCCTACTACCATCGCGGCTCTGCGGGTAAGGTCATCTGCATGCGAAGCGATTGGTAGGAATGCGCCACCTCGCCATCCTCTGCCTGCGCAACGAAGCGGCCTTCGTGCTGGAATGGCTGGCCCACCATCGCGCTGTGGGATTTGACGATTTCCTCGTATTTTCAAACGATTGCCAGGATGGTACCGATACGATGCTGGACCGCCTGGCCGAAATGGGCTGGCTGACCCACGTGCGCAACGACGGACCCTACGCCAAGGGCGGCATCCAGTTCACCGCGCTGAATTCCGCCGCCAAGCATCCCGTGCTCAAGCAAGCCGATTGGATCCTGCCGCTCGACATCGATGAATTCGTGAACATCCACGCAGGCGATCACACGCTCACCGCCCTGCATGACGCCCTGCCAGAGGCGACGGCGATCACGCTGACATGGCGGCTCTTCGGGTCATCCGGGCAGGGCCGCTATCAGGACAGTCCGGTCACGGATACCTTCACCCGCTGCGCACCCCGCGTCATGCACTGGCCCTGGCGCGCTGCGATGTTCAAGACGCTTTATGCAAACGACGGGACCTACCGCAAACCCGGCGTCCACCGCCCCCGTGATCCGGTGGAGGAACACCTGCCCGCGTCGCAATGGTTTGATGGCCATGGTCGCGCCCTGCCCCCGCAATTCCGCACGGCACGCATTTTCTCGACATATGGGCGCGACAACTATGGCTTGGCACAGTTGAACCACTATCCGCTTGGAGCTGCCGAATCCTATGTGCTCAAGGCGGCCCGCGGGCGCGCGGTGCACGACGGTGATACGCTCGGCCTCGATTACTGGGTGGAGCGGAATTTCAACACCGAAACCGATACCTCCATTGCTGCCCTCGCACCGCGGCGCGACGCTGAACTCGCCACGCTGAAAGCCGACAAGACGCTCGCGCAACTCCATGAAAACGCAGTGGAATGGCGCAAGAACCGGTTTCTGGAACTGCTGCAGGATGAACCGTTCCGCGCGCTGTTCGGCAGGTTGATGATGGCCCCACCGTCACAGCCGCTGCCCCTTCAGGCCGCCCGCTTTCTGACCCATCACGCCAATCTGGGCCGCCAGGTCGCCCGCAAATAACCTGCACATGCACCATCCCCTCCCTATTCCTGCCGTAATGTATTACTATTCATACCGCGTCAGCAGGCGCGCAGAAGCAGGCGACATCGACCGAGGACCGAGTGATGAAAGATCAGACCCCGACGCTTGACACGTCTTTCGCCGATATGCCTCGGACGAAATGGCTCAGCGCGGTTGCCAGCGTTGCGGAAGAAGACGGGTTCTTTCAAACCCTCGGCCCCAACCATTTCGCTGCCTTCGCCGAAGACACCAGCACCCTTTTGGTGACCTTCGAGACGATGCAGGGCATCCACGCCCTGTCCGACCTCGCGCAGCCGCTGGGATGGGAGATGCTCAAGGCCCATCATTGGTCCCACTTATGTGTCGGCAGCGATGGGGACACGTGGTTCCGCGATGAAGCGGTCTATGCCTTCTTTGACCGGCTGGTGGACGATGGCTTCTTTGATGAATTCGACACCGTGATCTTCTATGGCGCGGGCCCCTGCGCCTATGCGGCTGCGGCCTTTTCGGTCACCGCCCCGGGCGCGCACGTGGTGGCGATCCAGCCACAGGCAACCCTCGACCCGCGCATGACCGAATGGGATCCACGCTTCATGCCGATGCGCGCGGCGGATTTCACCTCCCGCTACGGCTATGCACCTGACATGCTGGATGCGGCGGCTTCGGCTCATGTGCTCTATGATCCGCGCGAACAGCTTGATGCGATGCATGCCGCACTCTTTACCCGGTCCAATGTCACCAAGCACCGCATGCGGTTCATGGGCGATGCCCTGCAGACCGACCTGCTGGAAATGAACGAATGGGCCAACCTGTTGCTGGCTGTTGCCGACGAAGGGCTGACCCCCCTTACCTTCGCCCGGCTCTACCGCACACGGCGCGATCACTACACCTACCTGCGCGGACTGTTAAGCGTTCTGGAAGCCGAAGGCCGGGACCGTCTGGCTGCCAGTTTGTGCCGGAACGTGACCACCCGGATGAATGCTCCGAAATTCACCAAACGACTGGCCGAAATTGAGGCCCGCCTGGCCGAACACGCCTGATTCCGCCGCCTCTGGTATCGTCCCCCGGCCCGTGCTAGCCCACGTGCCATGACCGATACACTGACCCTGCGCCGCCCCGATGACTGGCACCTGCACCTGCGCGATGGCGACATGCTGCGCGCCGTGCTGCCCCATACCGCGGCCCACTTCGCCCGCGCGATCATCATGCCCAACCTGGTACCACCCGTGGTCACACTTTCAGATGCGCAAGCCTATCACGCCCGCATCATCGCCGCCCTGCCCGAAGGGGCCGCTTTCACCCCGCTGATGACGCTCTACCTGACCGAAGACACCGACCCCGATGATGTGGAGGCCGCCCATGCCTCCGGCCTCGTGCACGCCGTCAAACTCTACCCGGCGGGCGCCACCACGAACTCCGCGAGCGGTGTCACCAATTTCGAAAAAGTTGCCCCCGTGTTCGACCGTATGGCCGCCATCGGCCTGCCGCTCTGCACCCATGGCGAGGTCACCGACGCAGATGTCGACATTTTTGACCGTGAAGCGGTCTTCATCGACCGGGTGCTGGACCCTATCCGCCGCCAACACCCCGACCTTCGGGTGGTCATGGAACACATCACCACATCGAACGCTGTCGATTACATCCACGCCAACGATACCAATATTGCGGCCACGATCACCACGCATCACCTCGTGATCAACCGCAACCACATCCTCGCGGGCGGCGTCAAACCACACTATTACTGCCTGCCCGTCGCCAAACGCGAAAGCCACCGCCTCGCCCTGCGCGCCGCGGCCACCTCCGGCGACACGCGCTTTTTCCTCGGCACCGACAGCGCCCCGCACACGGACGCGGGCAAACTGCAAGCCTGCGGTTGTGCGGGCTGTTTCACCGCGCCCAACACGCTGTCCATTCTCGCGGAGGTGTTCGAACAGGAAGGCGCGCTTGAACAGCTCGAAGCCTTCACCTCGCGCAATGGTCCCGCATTCTACGGCCTGCCCGTGAACGAAGACACAATCACCCTGACCCGCCAAGCCCCCTCATACCCGCGCAACATCGACACACTGGATGGCCCCGTGACCATCTTCGACCCGGACATGCCGCTGCACTGGCGCGTCACCTGATCTTCCAAATGGTTCAAAAAACCCTGCCAGAGGCCTGAAATCTCTTCTGGTGCAGCCCCACCACAAAGGACGCCCCCGCAATGATTCCCACCAGCTACCCCGACGCCCCCGAAATGGCCCGCCTCACCGCGCGCATGCTGCTGGAAATCGAAGCCGTGCATTTCAACGCGGAAGACCCTTTCACCCTCGCCTCCGGCCTGCCCAGCCCGACCTACATCGACTGTCGCAAGCTGATCTCCTATCCCCGCATCCGCGCCACCCTGATGGATTTCCTGACGGTGACCGTCATGCGGCGCGCAGGCTTTGAAGCCTTTGACAACGTCGCAGGCGGAGAGACCGCAGGCATCCCCTTCGGCGCGCTGGTGGCCGAACGCATGGCCTTGCCCATGACCTACGTGCGCAAAAAGCCCAAGGGATACGGCCGCAACGCCCGCATCGAAGGGGTGATGACCGAAGGACAGCGTGTGCTTCTGGTCGAGGATCTGACCACCGACGGCGGTTCCAAGCTCAGCTTCGTGGACGCGATCCGCGAAACCGGGGCAACCTGCGGGCATACGGCGGTGATCTTTTACTACGATATCTTTCCCGAGACTGAAAAAACGCTGGGTGATCATGGCGTTACGCTGCACCATCTGTGCACCTGGTGGGACGTTCTGGCAGAAGCGAAGGCGCAAGGTGCGTTCAATGACGCGACCCTCGCGGAAGTTGAAAAGTTCCTGCGTGCGCCCAAGGAATGGCAGGACGCAAGAAAGCGCTGACAAACCTCAAAATCTTGACTAAACACCTCCGATAGGCGCAAGATGTGGTGCGCGCAAGAAAAACTGCCTTATCCACAGGTTATACATTTTGCGCCACGGCCCCCCGCAGGTTAAGACCCCTACAGGGCAAGAACGGGTGAGAAAATGAACGAGATTTCATCGCTGAACGCGAGCAATATCGCTGTGCAGGCAGCAGAAACCATGCCGCATTCCATTGAGGCTGAACAACAGCTTCTGGGTGCGATCCTGACCAACAACGACATCTATGACCGTGTGGCGTCCATCATCGGGCCAAAACACTTCTATGATCCCGTGCACGCGCGCATTTTCGAAATCGCGGCTTCCCGCATTGCCAAGAACAACCTGGCCTCCCCGGTCACGTTGAAGGCCTTCATGGAAGAGGACGAAGGTCTCAAGGAACTGGGCGGGCCCGCCTACCTTGCCCGCCTTGCCGGGGCGGCGATCAGTGCCTTTGCGGTGCGCGATTATGCGCAGATGATCTATGACCTGGCTGTGCGCCGGGACCTGATCCAACTGGGCCGCGACATTTCAGCCAAGGCCGCCACGGTTGACGTCGAATCAGAACCGCGCGAACAGATCGTCGAAGCCGAGCAGCAGCTTTACAAGCTGGCGGAACAGGGACAGGTCGAAAGCGGATTTCAAAGCTTTCTCAAAGCCGTAACGGACGCCGTTAATGTCGCAAATGCTGCCTACCAGCGCGATGGTGGCCTCTCCGGTGTTTCCACCGGCCTCATTGACATGGACAAGAAGCTGGGCGGGTTGCACCGCTCTGACCTGCTGATCCTCGCCGGGCGTCCGTCCATGGGGAAAACATCGCTCGCCACCAACATCGCCTTCAACGTCGCCAAGGCCTACAAGCGCGGCACCACCGCCGACGGCAGCGAAGGCGCGGTAGATGGCGGTGTCGTCGGTTTCTACAGCCTCGAGATGAGCGCCGAACAGCTTGCCGCACGCATTCTGTCCGAGGCCGCCGAAATACCGTCGCAGCAGATCCGTTCCGGCGACATGACCGAAGCCGAATTCCGCCGCTTCGTGGATGCCGCCAAGGCGCTGGAGGCCTGCCCGCTTTATATCGACGACACGCCCGCCTTGCCGATCAGCCAGTTGGCCGCCCGTGCCCGCCGTCTCAAACGGACACATGGGCTGGACGTTTTGATCGTGGACTACCTGCAACTGGTGCGCGGCACTGGCAAGAACGAAAACCGGGTGAACGAAATCTCCGAAATCACCATGGGGCTCAAGGCCATCGCCAAGGAACTCGATATCCCCGTCATCGCGCTGTCCCAACTGTCGCGGCAGGTGGAAAATCGCGAGGACAAGCGCCCGCAGCTTTCCGATCTGCGCGAATCCGGCTCCATCGAACAGGATGCCGACGTGGTGATGTTCGTCTTCCGCGAGGAATACTACAAGGAACGCGAAAAACCCGGCGATCACGATCTCGAAGCGATGGCCCTCTGGCAGGAAGAGATGGAGCGCCTGCACGGCCGCGCCGAGGTTGTCATCGGCAAGCAGCGCCACGGCCCCATCGGCACGGTCGATCTGAGTTTCGAGGGACGCTTCACCCGGTTCGGCAACCTTGTCAAACCCTGGCAGCAAGGCGGGGACGAGCAGGAATTCTGACGGCTGCCGAGGCGGCGAACATCAAGAACGCCCACTAACCCATTGCAGCCCTGTCAATTTCCGCATTGCTCAACCCATAGTGACCCGCAAAGCGTTCCCGCGCGGAAACCAGCCGTGGATCGTCCGGGCGCATGCCAAGCGTGCGGATGAATTCAAGCCGCTGCTGCGTCTTCAGCGTGTCGCGATCAATGGCCGTGCCCATCACCCGATCAATCACCGCCCCGCCCGGGCTGACGTGGAACCATTTGCTGAAATCGCGGAAATGATGCTGGTTGTGTAGCGTGCTCACGTACCGCTCCACCTTCGTCTTGCGTACGTTCAGATGGGCAGTCATGTGAAACCATTCGTACCCCAGAAACGTCAGCACCCCGCCCACGGGCACAACCGCCACGGCGATCCACATCGCCTGCGTCACACCCAACAGGGCCAGCACGCCCCAAAGTGCGGTGAAATTGACGACCAGCATCGGCAAGGCCACCCAGATCGGCACGAAAAACAGCTTCTCATTCGTCGGAAAATCGTGGTGTCCGTAATGCGCCCGATACAGCAGGTTGAACGCCCACTGTGCTTGTGGGGGCGGCAGATGAAAGATGAAGCGGTGCAGATTGTATTCGTTCAGCATCTGCGCCAGCACGCCCAGCGGCACCAAGGCCCAGACCCAGCCAGGTGCGCCAAGCGACAGCGCGAGGATCCCGCATATGCACGCAGCGGCCATCACATTGACCGCCGCGTGAGACGTAAGGATGCGCAGCCGCTTTATCATTCAGGCGTCTTGACCTCGTAGCGCAGCCCCTTGGCGGTGCCTTGCGCGAAGCCCTTCCAATAGCTGTGGTCTTCCTTCTCGGTCCCGTCGTCTTCCTTGGACCAGACGCCATCGTTGGAATTCTCCACCAGTTCAAGATAGCTTGCCGCGTCGGCGTCGGTCTTCAGGTGGCGGTCCATCCAGGCCGTGACGAAGTGCTGCGCGACGTTGTTCATGCGCGCCGTGTCCCAGACCGGATCGGTGTAATGCTCCGAGATATCAAAGCCCTTTTCGTCGTTGTAATAGTAGCTTTCCACGGGCGCAGGCATCGGCGCGCCGGAGTTGTGGCCGCCGTTGTCATAGGTCAGCAGTGCCGCTTCGACGTTGCTGACCCCGTCCCACAGCGCGCGCACACCGTTTTCGTAAAGCGACACATCATCCTGTGATCCCGCGATGAACAGCATCGGGATCTGCACGCCCGCCAGCCCATCGTTGTCCCAGAAACCCGTATTCATCCCCCAGGGCCCAAAGGCCACCGCGGTCTTGATGCGGTCATCGGGCAGCGCGTTGTGCGTGTCGCTGCCTGCAAGGTGGATGCCCAGCGTGCCGTGCGGGCCGCCCCAGGGATAGGCGACGGAGGCTTCGGTCACCCCGCCCCCTGCCGTGATCACCGCACCGTAACCGCCCATCGAATAGCCGATCAGCCCGGTGTTATCCGCATCGTAAAGCCCGGCGAAATCACCGCCCTCCGACGCCATCTGCGCCATTTCTTCCAGCACGAACAACTGGTCCAGCGACCGGTTCACCAATGTGGACCCAAACGCCGCCTGCGTGCGGTAGGTGCTGTCGGTATGGTCGATAGAAGCGACGACATACCCCTTGGACGCAAGGTTCTCCGCCAGATGCGACAGCAGGAACCGGTTGCCCGGATAGCCGTGGCTGATGATCACCAGTGGAAAGGCAGCGTCGGGCGTGGCGGGGGCGGCATCGCGCATGGCGCGGCCTGCGATATCGACCTCCGTGGTGCCATCGCGCAGGAAGGCCTTGAACGTGGTGTCGCCCGTCGCACCATCGGCTGCCGGATACCAAAGCTCCACCGTCAGCGGGCGATCATAGCGGGGCATCGTCTCTGGCTTGTCGGCGGCAGGATCGATGGCGAGGATGTTGATCTGATCGGGGTTCGTCATCTCGATCTGCCGCACGCCGACTGGCATTTCGCCGTAAGCCGCCAGCGCGGGGGCCGATGGCAATTGCGTGTCGATGCGGTTTTCAGCCACAAGCGCGCTGCCCATCACGCCAATGGTCAAGGCAAGCGGCAGGGTTGTCAGTTTTGCAGATGTCATGATTTTCCTCCTCAGGTTGGGGGGTACGGTAACGGCTGCAGGGCGCGGAGCAAGCCCGAATGACGCAAGGTGACCCACGATTGTGTTGCGGTGCTTGACCCTGCGCGCAATTTGCCCGAAGCACGCGCCATGAGTGTTGCACAACTAACAATTGATCTGCCAGCGATTGTGGCCAATTGGCGCGCGCTGGATGCAGCGGGTCAGGCGGAAACAGGCGCCGTGCTCAAGGCAAATGCCTATGGTCTTGGCATGGACCGCGTCGGCCCCGCCTTGGCAACCGCCGGCGCGCGGCATTTCTTTGTGGCCGCCGCCAAGGAAGGCCGACAGCTACGTCGCATCCTGGGACCGGGTCCGGTGATCTATGTGTTTTCCGGGCATGTGCCGGGTGATGCCGATCTGATACGCGCGGGCGCTCTGGTGCCGCTGATCAACTCGGTCGACCAGCTGCTGCTGCACGTCGAATCCCTGCCCGGCCATCCCTTCGGCATCCAGTTGGACAGCGGCATGAACCGTCTGGGCATGGAACCTGCCGAATGGTCCGCGCTGCGCGATCTGGCGCTGGCGCAGAAGCCGGAACTGATCATGTCGCATCTGGCCTGTGCGGATGAACCCAAGCACACCATGAACATGCAGCAGCTCAAGACATTTTCCGAGATGACCGAGGGTCTGGACGTGCCACGATCGCTTGCGGCGACGGGCGGTATCCTGCTGGGGTCGGCCTATCATTTCGAACTGACCCGCCCCGGTGTGGGCCTTTATGGCGGATTGCCCTTCGTGGATGCCAAGCCTGTCGTAACGCTCGACATTCCGGTGATCCAGACCCGCGAGGTGCAGATCGGTGAGAGCGTGGGCTATGGCAATGCCTTCGTCGCGAACCGCCTGACGCGGGTGGCCACGATTGCGGCGGGTTATGCAGACGGATTGATCCGGGCGATGGGCCCGCGTGCGGTGGTGACTGCCGACGGGGTCAAGGCGCCGGTCATCGGGCGCGTGTCGATGGATATGCTGACCGTTGACATCACTGATATCGACGGAGACCCCCAATCGTTGCAAATGCTCGGGGTGCACCAGTCCGTCGATACCGTGGCGGAATACGCCGGGACCATCGGCTACGAGGTGCTGACGTCACTGGGGGCACGTTATGACCGGACGTATGTGACGTAATGGCGCTGACGCTCAAACTTTGCAATCTCGCGCTTTTGGTGCTCTATCCGCTGGCGTGGTGGGCGCCGTTGATGAAGGCGGGGTTGCTGCCGTTGTTTTCGCTGAATGAAATCTCCGTCCTGACCGGACTGCAGTCGCTTTGGGGGTCGGACATCTTTCTGGCGCTGGTCGTGACGGCGTTTGCGCTGTTTGCACCCTATCTCAAGACGATCGGTCTGGCGCTGGTGCATTTCAATCTGTTGAGCGGGCGCGCCCTGCCAGCGCTGCACTTGTTGGGCAAGCTGGCGATGGCGGATATCTTCCTGATTGCGCTTTATATCACGCTGGCCAAGGGCATCGGTGTGGGCCGGATCGAGACGGCCTGGGGGCTCTATCTGTTTACGGCGTGCATTCTGGTCTCGCTTTGGATTTCATGGGCAACGGAGCGGTTGGACAAACAGACCGACAGCTGAGGATGGATCGGAAATTTTGAAAATTTCCGATCAGATTCTTTCAAGGAATCTGATCATTGACGCTGGCGAGGGGCTCCGCCACAAGACGCCATGGCGAAATCAACCAAATCCTTTTCCTGCTCTGCCTGTGGCGCGTCGTTCAACAAATGGTCCGGGCGCTGTGACGGCTGCGGGGAATGGAATTCCATCGTTGAGGACAAGGGCATCTCCGCAGGCCCTCCCAGCAAATCGTTGGGGGCCAAACGCGGATCATCGGTGCAGCTGACCGACCTTGCCACGCAAGAAGTCCCGCCGCCGCGCAAGATGTCAGGGATTGCGGAACTAGACCGGGTGCTGGGCGGCGGGCTGGTGCCTGCTTCGGCCATTCTTGTGGGTGGGGATCCGGGCATCGGCAAATCCACCCTGCTCCTGCAGGCCGCAGCGCATTTTGCGAAAAAGGGCCTCGGCACGATCTACGTAAGCGGGGAAGAAGCCAGCGCGCAGGTACGCATGCGCGCGCAGCGGCTGGGGCTGGAAGATGCCCCCGTGAAGTTGGCGGCAGAAACGAACCTGCGCGACATCCTTACCACGCTTGAAGCCGAAAAACCCCAGCTGGCCATCATCGATTCCATACAGACCATGTGGGCCGACAACGTCGAAAGCGCACCCGGCTCCGTCTCTCAGGTGCGGGCAGCGGCGCATGAACTGACCGCCTTTGCCAAGCGGCGCGGCGTGTCGGTGATCCTTGTCGGGCATGTCACCAAGGAAGGCCAGATCGCCGGTCCGCGCGTGGTCGAACACATGGTCGATACCGTGCTCTATTTCGAAGGAGAACGCGGGCACCAGTTCCGCATCCTGCGCAGCGTGAAGAACCGCTTTGGTCCCGCCGATGAAATCGGCGTGTTCGAGATGACCGGCAGCGGGTTGGCCGAAGTCACCAACCCCTCCGCGCTGTTTCTGTCCGAACGCGGCGCGCCCGCTGCGGGGTCCGTGGTGTTCGCGGGCATCGAAGGCACCCGACCCGTTCTGGTGGAGCTTCAGGCGCTCGTTGCGCCCTCCCCGCACAGTCAGGCGCGCAGGACCGTCGTGGGGTGGGACGGGGGACGTCTGGCGATGATTCTGGCGGTTCTGGAGGCGCGCTGTGGCATCCCCTTTGCGGGTCTCGATGTCTATCTCAACGTCGCGGGTGGGATGAAAGTCACCGAACCCGCCGCCGATCTGGCCGTCGCCGCCGCCCTTTTGAGCGCGCGGGAAGACGTGGCCCTGCCCGCAGAAACCGTTGTTTTCGGAGAGATTAGCCTTTCCGGTGCGCTGCGCCCCGCCACCCAGACGGAAAATAGGTTGAAAGAAGCCCAAAAACTTGGTTTTACCTCCGCCATTGCGCCCGCAGGTGGGAAAACCGTGGGCACCTCCGGTCTGAAACTGAATACGATGGCAGATCTGACCGGATTCGTGGGTGAAATATTTGGCGCCGGGTAACGGCAGCTGACAACAAGAGTTCGAGCAAGAAAGCAGGGCAGATGGAAGGTTTTACGATCATTGACGGTGTGGTGGCACTGGTCATCGTGTTGTCTGCATTGCTGGCCTATGGCCGGGGTCTGGTACGCGAACTGATGGCCATCGTCGGCTGGATCGCTGCCGCCGTTCTGGCCTTCCTGTTTGCGCCCCGACTTGAACCGCTGGTTCGCGAAATCCCGGTGGTTGGCGAATATCTGGCGCAGAACTGCGAAATGTCGATTGTACTGGCCTTCTTCATCGTTGTCGCAGTGGTGCTGGTGATCGCTTCGCTTTTCACGCCGCTTTTTTCCTCCCTCGTGCAGCGGTCCGTGCTGGGCGGACTTGATCAGGGCCTTGGGTTTCTTTTCGGCGTGGTGCGCGGCATTCTTCTGGTGGCGGTGGGGTTCTTTGTCTACTCCATCGTCGTCACCCCGGGGGAGATTACCATCGTGGATGACAGCCGCTCCGCCAAGGTCTTTGGCCAGTTCACCTCCCAGATCGAAGAGCAGAACCCAGAAGAGGCGCTGGGATGGATCGAAGCGCGTTTCGTGGAACTGGTGGGGCCCTGCGGCGCATCCTGATACCTGCCCCTGCGTAAGGCTGCAGCCCATGGGGTGACACAGCCGCCCAGAGACCGTAAGAAACCCCTAATCCTTCTTGCCGGATTCGGAGAGCTGCCCTTTGCCGAAGCACCCTGCCCCTCGCACCCCGCTCATGCCCCCTGCCCATCCGTTCGACACCAGCTTTGTTGACGACGTCGATGGTGACAAACTGAAGGAAGAATGCGGTGTCTTCGGCGTTGTCGGCGTGGCCGATGCGGCCAATTTCGTGGCGCTTGGCCTGCATGCCCTGCAACATCGCGGCCAGGAAGCGGGCGGGATCGTCAGCTATGAGACGACCGCGGGCTTTCAGTCCGCCCGCCGTTTCGGATATGTGCGCGACAATTTCACCTCTCAGGACGTGATGAAGCATCTGCCGGGGGAATTGGCCATCGGCCACGTGCGCTATTCCACGGCGGGCGACAAGGGTCCGACAGCCATCCGGGACGTGCAGCCGTTCTTCGGCGAATTCGCCATGGGCGGCGCGGCGATCGCGCATAACGGCAACATCACCAACGCCAACGCGTTGCGCCGCGAATTGATCGAACGCGGTTCGATCTTCCAGTCGTCTTCGGACAGTGAATGCATCATTCACCTGATGGCCCGCTCCATGCAGCGCACGATCCCCGAGCGGATGGAAGACGCGCTGCGCCGGGTGGATGGGGCGTTTTCCGTCGTGGCCATGACACGCACCAAGCTGATTGGCGTGCGCGATCCGCTGGGTGTGCGGCCATTGGTGCTGGGCAAGGTCGGTGACGGCTACGCGCTGAGTTCGGAAACCTGCGCGCTGGATATCATCGGCGCGGAGTTCGTCCGCGAAATCCGCCCCGGCGAAATGGTGGTGATCACCCCCGAAGGCATCCAGACGCATTTCCCTTTCCGCCCGCAGCCGTCGCGGTTCTGCATTTTCGAGCACGTCTATTTCTCGCGGCCCGACAGTATCCTTGGCGGACGCAGTGTCTATGAAACCCGCGAAAACATCGGCCGGGAACTGGCCAAGGAAAGCCCCGTAGACGCTGATCTGGTCTGCCCCGTGCCCGATTCAGGCACCCCGGCGGCCATTGGTTTCAGCCTCGAATCCGGAATCCCCTACGCCATGGGGATCATCCGCAATCAATACATGGGCCGCACCTTCATTGAGCCGACGGAGCAGATCCGCAACATGGGCGTGCGCCTGAAGCTGAACGTGAACCGCGCGCTGATCAAAGGCAAGCGGGTCATCCTTGTGGACGACAGCGTGGTGCGCGGCACCACCAGCCGCAAGATCAAGGAAATGATCCTCGATGCGGGGGCAGCGGAAGTGCATTTCCGCATCGCCTCTCCTCCGACCGCGTGGCCCTGCTTTTACGGCGTAGATACGCCCCAGCGCGAGAAACTGCTGGCCGCCACCATGTCCGAAGAGGAAATGCGCGATCATCTGGCAGTCGACAGTCTGAAATTCATCTCGCTTGACGGGCTGTACCGCGCCGTGGGCGAGACAAAGGGCCGCGATGCGTCCTGCCCGCAGTATTGCGACGCCTGTTTCTCGGGCGAATACCCTGTCGCCCCGGCCGACAAGATCGAAGAGGGTTTCGTGATGAAACCCGCAGCCGAATAGGCTGCTGACGACACCTGTCAGCATTCGGTGCTAAGGTAGGTTCATGCAGGACCTACCCACCCCTCTCAATGACGTTTTCTGGACATGGCCCGCGCAGGCGGAACAGATGGCACGAGCCTGTCGTGCGCTGTTTTTGCGGGTGGCGCAGGACGCGGATGTGGGACCGCTTGAGGAAAGCCTGAAGTGGGGCCAGCCTGCGTGGCGTCCGGCACGCCCGCGCACCGGCTCTACCCTGCGGATGGGATGGGATGCCGCCCAGCCCGACCGACTGGCGATTTATGTGGACTGCAAGACCGATCTGGCGGAACGGATGCGCGACATGTATCCGGATTTGCCCGGCAATGATGGCCGACGGCAGATCATGCTTGATGTGGCGGCTCCTGTGCCGGAACAGGCCCTTGCCCATCTGGCGGAAATGACCTTTGGCTATCACCGCGCCAAGCGGCAGAGAGCCTGATTGCCGGGAGGCAAACGAATACCTCCTGTCGGGCTTCGGGCAGCGTTGCACCAAAACAGATTTCATGAGGGCCAGCCCTCATACTCCCGGGTTTTTTTGAACCATTTGGAAGCAGGAAGAAAGGGCGCGTATCTTTGATCAAAGGGCGTTTTCTGGCGGCTGTTGAAAGGCCGGTAAGCTGATTCCTGCCGGTCCTGTGGCAGGCTTTGGCCGTGCCGTCACGTCGCCTCTTTTACAGCCGCGGACGCGTTGGTACCTGCACCGCTGACCAAGAGAATCATCAACACAAAGACATCTGGAAATGGCAACGACTTCGACAGAGCCAACCCCAAAGGGTGTGGCGCAATTGGCGACGCAAAGAGTGCGTCTGGAGCGGCTTGCGCTGCTGGGTGTGTTCGGCACCCAAGTTGCGCCCGCCGCACTTGTGCGGGAGGCCAATGGTGACATCCAGCGGGTCAGCGTCGGCGACAGGGTGGCAGGTGGCACGGTCACCGCGATAGGCGAAGATCGCCTCGTGCTCAGCCGCGCGACAGGGCAGAAGGTCCTGCGCCTGCCCAAGGGTTAAGCGGGTCTTGACCCGCCGCGCGCCAGCGGGCAAAGGGCGTGCATGACAAAAACAGCCCTCATCACCGGTGCGTCACGCGGCCTTGGCGCCGCCCTGGCAGAGGCGCTTGCGCCCAGCCATCATATCATCGCCGTTGCCCGCACCACCGGTGCGCTGGAAGAACTGGACGACCGTATTCAGGCCAAGGGCGGACAGGCGACGCTTGCGCCGATGGACATCACCACACCGGAGGCGATGGCCGTGCTTTGCCGGGGGATCCATGACCGTTGGGGCAAACTTGATCTGTGGCTGCACACGGCAGTGCACGCGGCCCCTATGGCCCCCGCTGGACATATCGACGCCAAGGACATGGCCAAATCCGTGGCTTGCAACGTGACCGCAACGGCAACATTGATCGCCTATGTGGCCCCCCTGCTGGGGCTTGAGGGCCAGGCGGTTTTCTTTGAGGATCCGCGCGCAGGCACCAAGTTTTTCGGGGCTTACGGGTCCACCAAGGCCGCGCAGATGGCACTGGCCAAGTCTTGGGCAGCGGAAACCGTGAACACCGGGCCCCGCGTGCAGGTCCTGACCCCTGCGCCCATGCCCACAGCCACGCGCGCGCGATTCTTTCCCGGCGAAGACCGCAGCACGCTGAACGATACCCACGCGCAGGCGGCTGAGGTTTTGGCGCAACTCTGACCTTCGCAGCGGCGCAGGGGCAAAGGCACGCCTTGCCGGGTCTGTCATGCTGACCTATCAAGGCCAAAAAGGCGGCAAAATGCGAATTCTGATCACGAACGACGATGGTATTTCCGCGCCCGGTCTCAAGATACTGGACCGGATCGCCCATGAACTTGCAGGACCAGACGGCGAGGTCTGGACCGTGGCCCCGGCGTTCGAGCAATCAGGCGTAGGTCATTGCATCAGCTATACCCACCCGATGATGGTCAGCGAACTGGCCCCGCGCCGGTTCGCCACCGAAGGGTCACCCGCCGATTGCGTGATGGTCGCCGTGCATGACGTGATGAAGGATGACCCGCCCGATCTGGTGCTTTCGGGCGTGAACCGTGGCAACAATTCGGCCGAGAACACGCTTTATTCGGGCACCATCGGCGGCGCGATGGAAGCTGCCTTGCAGGGGTGCCCCGCCATTGCCCTGTCCCAGTATTATGGCCCCGCCAATCGCGACCTGACTGACCCGTTTGAAGCCTCCGCCCAGCACGGCGCCGACGTCGTACGGCGCATTCTGACCAACACGCCTACGGAAACCGGCGGATATTCGCTGTTCTACAACGTCAACTTTCCCCCCGTCGCGGGTGCCGATGTCAGGGGCATCCGGCTGGCTACGCAAGGACGCCGTCCCGGCACCGTCTTTTCCACCGAACCGCATCTGTCGCCTTCGGGTCGGCGGTTCTTGTGGATCAAGGGGGGCAACCAGCAGGTCGGCACCGAAGCGGGCAGTGATGCGGCGGTCAATCTGGATGGCTATATCTCTGTCACACCGATGCGCGCGGATCTGACCGCGCATGACGTGATGACCACGCTGGATGGCATTAACACATGACCGAACCTGCCCTCTCCGAGGCGGAACGCAAGATGCAGTTTCTCTATGCCCTGCGCTCCAAGGGGGTGACGGACGCGCGGGTGTTGGGGGCGATGGAAAAGGTGGACCGGGGCCCGTTCGTGAAAGGCATCTTTGCCCAGCGGGCCTATGAAGACATGCCCCTGCCCATCGTCTGCGGCCAGACGATCAGCCAGCCTTCGGTGGTGGGGCTGATGACGCAGGCGCTGGAAATCAGCCCGCGCGACAAGGTGCTGGAGATCGGAACCGGGTCAGGCTATCAGGCCGCGATCCTCAGCAAGCTGGCGCGTCGGGTCTACACCATCGACCGGCATCGGCGGCTGGTGGTCGAGGCGCGCGCAGTTTTCGATGAGCTTAAGATGACCAACATCACGGCACTTGTGGCCGATGGCAGCTTTGGTCTGGCCGAACAGGCGCCCTTTGACCGGATCATCGTCACGGCGGCTGCCGAAGACCCGCCCGGGCCCCTGTTGGCACAACTCAAGGAGGGCGGGATCATGGTTCTGCCCGTGGGCCAGTCGGATGCCGTGCAGCACCTCATTCGGGTCAGAAAGACGGCAGAAGGGCTGGAGTATGACGAAATGCGCGCAGTGCGCTTCGTGCCGTTGCTGGAAGGCTTGGGCAAGGACGGATAATAGGGTATAAGACGCCCGAACCCCGGACACACGGGGACGACACATGAGGACATGCAGATGCGCCATTCCATTACGCGCCCTTTCATCGCACGCTCTTTTCGCCTGCCCCGCCGCGCCCGGCTGATGCTGTTGGCAGGCGGCAGCGCCCTGACGTTGGCCGCGTGTGAAAACCAGCCCCTTGATCTGGACCTGCGGGGCGGATTGGGCAGCTTTTCCACCGCACAGGCGGCCACTGCGCCGCTCGCCGACAGGCCGCGCCCGGACAGCCGGGGGGTGATCTCCTATCCCAATTATCAGGTCGCCGTTGCGCGCCGGGGCGACACGCTTGCCGATGTGGCAAACCGCGTGGGGGCCAACACCGCGCAACTGGCCCGCTACAACGGCATCGATCCGACCGTGCCGCTGCGCAAGGACGAGATCATTGCCCTGCCCAGCCGCGTGGCGGAACCGTCGCCCGCGACGGGGGCTGCAGGCACCGGGCCGATCCAACCGGTCGATATTTCATCGCTGGCCGGGGGTGCGATTGACCGCGCACCGGCCTCTCCGGGGGTGCAGACCGCGAGCCTGCCGCCTGCAACAGGGGCGGCGACGCCGAAACCCGCCCAGACCGGCAAGGAACCCGTGCGCCACCGGATTGAGCGGGGCGAAACCGCCTATACCGTCGCGCGGCTTTATAATGTTCCGGTCAAGGCACTGGCGGAATGGAACGGGCTTGGCGCGGATTTCGCAGTGCGCGAAGGTCAGTTCCTGCTGATCCCGGTTCCCCAACAGGCCCCGCCAAAACGCACCGCCGCACTTGAGCCGCCCACCACCCTGCCGGGTGCAGGCAGCCCCACGCCGACCCCGCCTTCGGCCGCGAAACCCCTGCCGCAGGACGAGGCCGCAAAGCCCCAAGCGGTGGCGCAAAAGCCCGCCAAACCGGTGGCCGATGTGGGACAGGTCACCAAGCCGTCGAAGATCACCAAGATGCTCACACCCGTGCAGGGCAGCATCATTCGCGGCTATTCCAAGGGGAAGAACGAAGGCATCAACATCAAGGCGGATGATGGCGCGCCAGTGAAAGCCGCCGATGACGGGACCGTTGCCGCCATCACCAAAAGCGCCGAAGGGGTGCCCATTGTCGTGCTGCGCCACGAGGGCAACCTGCTGACGGTCTACGCCAATGTAACGGATGTGGGCGTCAAGAAAGGCGATCAGGTCAAGCGCGGCACGCAGATTGCCAAACTGCGCACCGGGACAGACGCCTACGTGCACTTCGAAGTCCGCAAGGGCTTCGACAGCGTGGATCCGGCCCCCTACATCCAATGATGTGACAAGGCGGAAATCAGCGTTCAGGCGCTGATTTCCCCATAAACGAGAACAATCCGGTCGAAATCACGCTTTTACCTCGAATTTGCCACAAATTGAGGGGGTCGCGGCGTACTGAGGCCTTGTTCTCAATTTAGCAACAATCCTACGCAAACCCTGCGATTGGATTGAGCTATGGCGGTTTTCTACGGCTATACAAATGCGATTTTCGGCACGCAGAGCACCGTTGACGGCTCTGCGTTCGATTACAATTTCGCACCCGGTTCCGGCACCACCTGGCGCTATACCGGGCCCGATACCTGGTTTGTGGTCGAGGAAAACGACGGGGCGACGAACTTCAACGGCGACCCCACGAACGAACAGGTCAGCGCGCAGGAACAGATCGGCGGGACCTGGGAACAGACTGTGGATGTGTTGGGGACGGCACAGCAGATCATCTATGACTACACCTTCACCGTGACCGATGGCACGACCACATGGCGCGTGTCGGTCATCGATGTGGACCTCAACAACGACGACGACCTCAGCGATGCGGGCGAAGACGGGTATTACCTGATCTTTCCCGATGGAATGCCGCCCGCCGATACCGATCTCACAGCAGGGGGGATCAGCGACAACAGCAACAGTTTCCTGCATGCAGACGCTGGCGGCACGGTGGTGTGTTTCGCAGCCGGGACAATGATAGAGACCTCCAAGGGCTCCCGCGCTGTCGAAACACTCACCCCCGGTGATCTGGTGCAGACCCGCGATGGCGGGTTACAACCGCTGCGCTGGGTCGGGCAGACCCTGGTCGCCGCACAGGGCGATCTGGCGCCGATCGTCATTTCCGCTGGCACATTCGGCAACACCCGTGATCTGGTCGTCTCTCCCCAGCATGCGGTTCTGTTGGACGACTGGCGGGCAGAGATGTTCTTTGGCCAGGACGAAGTGCTGGTGCGCGCCTGCGATCTGTTGGCGCATGAGGGCGTCCATCGCAGGCCGGGTGGCGTGGTGACGTATTGCCACCTTCTGTTTGATGCGCATCAACTGGTGTTTTCCGAAGGCACATGGACCGAAAGCCTCTATCCCGGAGAGATGACCCTGCAAAGCGTCAATCCTTCCGCCCGAGACGAGATTGCACGGCTGTTTCCGGATCTTGCGGCCTATGGCCCCAAGGCAGTGCCGTGCATTCGGTCATTTGAGGCGCGGTGCCTGCAGGCGGTCTGACCCGTCGCTAGGTCAAGGCGACCCCCTTGCGCCCTGCCAGATCGACAAAGAACTGCCATGCCACGCGGCCCGACCGGGAACCGCGCGTGGCCTGCCATTCAATCGCCTCGGCGCGCAGCGTGGCAGCATCCACCCTGACCCCGTAGGCCGCGCAATATCCTGCAATCATATCAAGGTATTGCGCCTGATCGCAGGCATGAAAGCCCAGCCACAGCCCGAACCGATCCGACAGCGACACCTTTTCCTCGACGGCCTCGGCGGGGTTGATGGCCGATCCCCGCTCGTTCTCGATCATGTCGCGGGGCATCAGGTGCCGCCGGTTGGACGTGGCATAAAGCACGACATTGTCGGGCCGCCCTTCGATCCCACCATCCAGCACCGCCTTGAGGGATTTGTAATGCGCATCGTCATGACCAAAGCTGAGATCGTCGCAGAACAGGATGAACCGCTGCGGCACACCGCGAAGATGGTTCAGCAGCCGACCCACCGACGGCAAGTCCTCGCGTTGCAACTCCACCATGCATAATTCCGGATAATCCACTTGAACTGTCGCGTGCACGGCCTTGACAAGGCTGGATTTCCCCATGCCCCGCGCCCCCCAAAGCAGCGCGTTGTTCGCAGGCAGACCCGCCGCGAACTGACGCGTATTTGCCAGCAGCGTATCGCGGGCGCGGTCCACGCCGATCAGCAGGTCGATATCCACGCGCGACACCTCTGCCACCGGGGTCAGCCGATCCGGCCCGGTGTGCCAGACAAAGGCGGTCGCCGCGCTCAGGTCCGGCGCACCCAGCGGTGCGGGTGCCATCCGCTCCAACGCCGCCGCAATGCGCTCCAACGCCGCCGTGTCAGGCGCATCGGTCACTTCTGAAGGTCCTCATCCTCATCGAATTCGGCCAGCAGGTCGTCTTCGTCATCATAGTACCCTTCGGCGCGCAATTTCGCCTCGCGCTTTTTCTCCACCCGTTTCACCAGTTGGATAGACACCTCATAGAGGCCGTAGACCACGACAAAAAGGATCACCTGGGTGATCACATCGGGCGGCGTCACCAGCGCGGCCAGCACCAGAATGGCGACCACCGCGTATTTGCGCACATTGCCCAAGCCCTCAGCGCTCACAAGGCCGGCCTTGCCCATCAGCGTCAGCAGCACGGGCAGTTGGAAACACAGGCCGAAGGCCACGATGAACTTGATCGTCAGCGACAGGTATTCCTGTGCGGAGCCCTGAAAGGCGATGGCGGCAATCCCGCTTGCACCGTCCTCGCCCTCACCCACAAGCGTGCCTGCCTGCTGGAAGCCCAGAAAGAAATCAAAGGCCAGCGGTGTGACCACGTAGAAAGCAAAAGACGCGCCAAGAAAAAACATGATTGGCGACGAAATCAGGAACGGCAGAAACGCGCCCTTCTCGTTCTTGTAAAGCCCCGGAGCCACGAACCGCCACAACTGGTAGCTGATATAGGGAAATCCCAGAACCAAGCCGCCCAGAAGCGAGATGGAGATGGCGACAAAGAAACCTTCCTGCAACTTGATCAGGATCAGGCCGCAATCCTCCTGCCCGCGTTCGGCCATGGCCGAACACAACGGATTGGTCAGGAAATTGAAGATCGGGTTCCAGACCGTAAAGCAGATGATCATCCCGATGATGAAGGCGATCACCGAATGAATAAGCCGCGTACGCAACTCGGCCAGATGTTCGATCAGCGGTGCTGCGCTGTCGTCGATGTCGTCGGTGGCGCTCATTCACTTACTCTTTATTGAGGGGCCGCTTTGTCGGGTGTCGATTTGGCAGAAGCCGCCTTCTTTGGCGCAGTTTTCTTTGGCGCCGCCTTTTTGGGCGCCGCCTTCTTTGCGGCCGGTTTGGGGGCCGCAGTCTTGGGAAGGGCCGCTTCCATCTCTTCCGCCTTTGCCACCGCTTCCGCCGCTTCGCGCTGCTTGCGCTCTGCTGCGGCGCGGGCGCCTGCGGCCTGTATCTTCTTGGCATTCGCCGCGCGTTCCGCCGACAGCTTGCCTGTCTCACTTTCAGGATCAATGTCAGTCAGCGAACTTGCCGCGGATTTCACGCCGTCCATGGCCGTACCCAGCGGATTGGTCGCCGCCTTCAGCGATGAATTCAGCGTCGAGGATACTTCCTTCATGCCGCTGTCATCTGCGGCCTGGTTCATCGCGGTACTGAATTCGCGTGCCATGCCCTTGGCCTTGCCCACAAACTGCCCGACCCTGCGGAACAGGACCG
Organism: Sulfitobacter rhodophyticola; assembly: GCF_041281685.2. Taxonomy (GTDB): domain Bacteria; phylum Pseudomonadota; class Alphaproteobacteria; order Rhodobacterales; family Rhodobacteraceae; genus Sulfitobacter. Next base: position 3,900,569 of record NZ_CP166251.2, read on the forward strand.
GCAGGTCCTTGGGCCCCACCACGATCAGCGCGACAACGCCAATGACCAGAAGCTCTGTCCAACCCAGATCGAACATAGGTGCTTAGCTCGCGCCCTTGTCAGCGGTCTTGTCTGTCTCGGGATGGGTACCAAGGTCGGTGTGCTTGGGCAGGTCCGCACCATCGACATTCTCGACGTTCTTGATCTCTTCCTCACCCTCGTTGATGCCCTTCTTGAAGCTGGTGATGCCCTTGCCTACTTCGCCCATCAGCGAGGAAATCTTGCCCCGGCCGAAAAGCACCAGCACGACAATCGCAATCAGCAGAAGGCCCGGCAGTCCGATATTGTTCAGCATGTTTTAGTCTCCCGTAAGGTATGGCCGCCGCAAGGCGTCCTGAATTTTGCACAGCCTTGCGCGAAACAGCATACATCGAAAAGGGGTGTTGCGGTGTTGCAGTGTCGCGAAACGCAGATTTCAGCGCGCCTCTGACGCTTGATACGAGATACTGACAGGTTTATGTCAGTAGTCATGGCTAAAAAGAGCATCCACGACCGCGCCGACCGGCTTTATGACCTGTTGCGTCTGCTGCGCGGTGGCGGTGTACAAAGGGCCGGAGATCTGGCGGCGCGGCTGGGGGTTTCGACCCGCACGATCTACCGCGATGTGGAACGCTTGGCGGCCAGCGGCGTGCCGGTGACGGGCACGCGCGGCACCGGTTATGTTCTGGCCCAGGATATCACCCTGCCGCCCCTGACCCTGACCGCGGCAGAAATCGAAGCGCTGAACCTGAGCCTTGCGGTGTTGGCCGAGGCTGCGGACGACGACCTGCGCACAGCCGCAACCAGCCTGTCGGCCAAGCTGGATGCAGCCCTCCCCACCGAAGCGCTGAGCGATGCAGACGCCTGGAAAACCACCTTCTCTCCCTTCGCCGATGCCTCACGCACGCTGTCGCACCTGCCGCTGCTGCGCTCCGCCATCAAGGTGCGGCAGAAGGTGGTGCTGACCTATACGGGCGCGGATGGCACTGTCACCCGCCGGGTGATCCGGCCCCTGCGCACAGCTTATGTCGCGCGCAGCTGGACGCTGACGGCATGGTGCGAACTTCGCGAAGGCCTGCGCGAATTCCGGCTGGACCTGATCGAAAGCGCTGACGCCCTGCCGGAATTGTTTGTGGAAGACCCGGACACGTTGCTGTCCGGTGCCGCCCCCGCTCAGGAGGTCAGACGCCAGCCCGACTGACGCGGCACAAACGCCTCCACGCTGGCCTGCGCAATCACGATGGTATCGCCACCGGTCGGCACGTTCAGCCCACCCTGCACGACGCGCACTTCGGCCTGCCCGCGCGGCAGCTTAGCCACCAGCGTGTCGGTATCCACCTTGTCCGGCTCCTGCACACCCACGGTCACCTGCACGCGCATCTGGTCGTGATCCAGCCCCGTGACCGCAAACAGCGGCAGGGAGGAATGGCGCAACGCATCCTCGATCGCGCGGGCGGCGGCCTTGGTATAGTCCATGCCATGCAGGTCGTTGCCCATGCCCATTTCGATGATAACGCGCTGTTCGTGTACCTGTTCAGTCATTGACACGCTCCATCTCGAAACCCACGGACAGGGCGGCATTGGCCATGATCGTCGGGTTGCCATCCCCCTCCGGACGGGGCGTGTCCAGCCCACCCTTGCTGATCCGGACAGTCACCTGCCCGTAAGGAAAAACCGCTTTCAGCACTTCCACATCGACCTTGTCGGGCTGCTGCACCCCCACATCCAGTGTGATCCGCATGTCGGTCTTGTCGAACCCGAACAGCTCCGCCAGGTTGATCGAGTTGTGCCAAAGCGCGTCGCGCACGGCCCGTTCCGCAGCCTGCGTGTAATCACCCCGCCGCAGGGACGTGCCCATCCCGAATTCCACCAGTAATGGCTTGGCCATCGAGCTCTCCTCAGTTTTTGGGAAACACAAAACACCGGTCCCGCCGAACCGTCAGCCACATCACCGCCCCCGGTTGCGGCAGGAACACGTTCGGCACCGTGGCTTTCAACGTGGTGCTGTCCTGATCCAGCACGAATTCCACAAGGCTTTCATTCCCCAGAAACCGTGACCGCGCCACCACCGCACGCGCCGGGGTGCCATCGGTCGCCGTGGGGCGCGGCCCCTGCCCGGCGCGGTCGAAATCGATGCGCAGATGCTGCGGGCGAAAGACAATATCAACTTCCGTCCCGTCCGGCACACCGGGGGCCAGGAAATCCCCGAAAATGGTCGGGGCCAAAGCGCCCTGCACGGTCGCCTTCAGCACATTCGCATCCGAAAAGAACGAAATAGCCGCGCGGTCAATGGGCCGGGTGTAGACGTTATAAGGCGCTCCCTGTTGCACGATCCTGCCGTCGCGCATCAACGCGATTTCATCCGCCATGCGCATCGCCTCTTCAGGTTCATGGGTGACCAGCAGAACGGCGGTGTCCTCTTCCTTCAGGATCGCCAGCGTGTCATCGCGGATCCCGTCCCGCAGGCGGTTATCAAGGCCGGAGAAAGGCTCGTCCATCAGCATGATGCGCGGGCGCGGGGCCAGCGCGCGGGTCAGCGCCACGCGCTGTTGCTCTCCGCCCGACAATTCATGTGGGAACCCGTCTATGAACCGCAACAGGTCCACCCGGTCCAGCAGCTCTGCGACGCGCTCACGCTTTTGCGCCCTGCTGCCTTCGCGCAGGCCAAAGCCCACGTTGTCGGCCACGCTCAGATGCGGAAAAAGGGCGAAATCCTGAAACATCAGCCCGATTTCGCGCTGTTCCGGCGGCAGGCGAAAGATGGTATCGCACACCAGCTTGCCATCGACGTGGATCGTGCCGCTGTCCTGCATCTCCACCCCTGCGATCATCCGAAGCGTCGTGGATTTGCCGCACCCCGATGGCCCCAGCAGGCAGGTGACCTGCCCCGGCATGATCTCAAGCGACACCCCATCAACGACCGTGCGGCCCGAAAAGCTGCGGCGCAAATCCTTGATCTGAAGACGGGGTGTGAGGGTCTGCATGGGTATCCGATGGATTTAGTCAGGGATGCAGCTATCAGCCCCGCCGCATCCCCGCAAGCATTAGGCCGTCAGGGTGAAGGACGCCTCTGCCACATCAACCCCGTTGACCTGCAGGAAGACCCGATGCACGCCCGGATGCAGGGTGAAGGTCGTCGCATCCCCCTTCAGCCTGTGGGACTTTCCCAGCGTCAGCGGTTTCCCGGCCGTGATCCTTGCCTGTTTCAGCTTGAACACCTTTTCCGCCCTTTTGCCCCCGGGACGGACAAAACGGATGCGGTAATCCACAAGAACCGGCAGATCGACGTCGGCGCTCAAGGTGCATTGCACCGGCAGGACTGCTCCGATTGGAATGGCAGACGGCCCCAGATCAAGGCTGGCCCTGACGGCCACGTCGCCGCGATATCCAAGATGGGCAAGCGCCCCCGCGTGGCCCGCCTTGACCAAGGTGCGCAGCGCGTGGCGGGTCATCCACTCCAGTTCTTTCGCATCTTGCCGCCCCTGTTTCGCCCAGTCCTTCAACAGGCCCAGCACCAGTTCAGGATCGGTTTTTGTAATATCGTTCAGGTGGTTGGCCACGGACCGCGTGACAAACCGGGTCGGATCCGCATGCAAGGCCGACAGCAAGGGCACCCGCTGCGCGGTGTCAAGCGTGACCGCCTTTGCCCATGGCAATCGCGGACGCGTGCCTTCGCTGACCAGTCGCCGGACGTGATAATTCTCGTCTTCCGCCCAGACCGCCAACCGCGCCAGCGTCTCTTCCGGCCAGCGGTTCAGGAAGGGACGGATGTAGAACTCCATGGAGAACCGCTGCGTGGCGGCGTATATCAGGTCCAGCGCCCGCGCGCAGTGGTCCTCAAGCCCATGCCGCACCGCAAGGATGCCGGGAACCGCATGGATGAACTGACCAAAATCATCATCCCGCAGTGCCGGGTCAAGCGGCGGCGGCATGCAGGCTTCCAGCTGGTCCGCCATGGTTGGAAAATCCGGTGCCAGGTGCGGCTCCAGACAATCGGCAATCCATTCCAGCCGCGCCAGCAATTCGCGTTCGGGAAAACCGTCAAGCGTTTCCGTGACAAACCGGTCGGCGTCAAACCCCGGCAGACCGGCGGCATATTCCGCCGCGAGTTGCCCGATGCTTTGTGCATTGAACAGATGATCCTTAAGCAGGAATTTCTCAGCCATGACAGCACCTTGCCGCTACATCGTGATGTTGGTACCGCCCCCATCCAGCAGGATGTTCTGCCCCACGATGAACCCCGCATACACCGAACACAGGAAGGCGCAGGCCTGGCCGAACTCCTCACGGGTGCCATAACGGCCCGCGGGGATCGTCGCCTGTCGTGCCGCGCGCGCCTCATCCAGCGTGATGCCCTTGTCCCGCACCACCGCCCCGTCCAGCGCATCGGCGCGGTCGGTGGCATGGATGCCCGGCAGCAGGTTGTTGATGGTCACACCCTTGCCCGCCACCTGCCGCGACGTGCCCGCGACATAGCCCGTCAGCCCGGTCCGTGCGGCATTGGACAGACCCAGCACGCCAATCGGCGCGCGCACGGACTGCGAGGTGATGTTCACCACTCGGCCCCAGCCGCGATCCATCATCGCAGGCACCAGACCCTTGATCATCGCGATCGGTGCCAGCATGTTGGCGTCCAGCGCCGCGATGAAGTCTGACCGATCCCAATCGTGCCACATGCCCGGAGGTGGTCCGCCTGCGTTATTGACAAGAATATCAACGCCTTCGGCCCCCTTCAGCACTAATTCCTGGCCCTCCTGCGCGGCGATATCCGCCGCGATGGCTGTCACGCTGACCCCGTGATCCTGCCGCAGCCGTTCTGCCGATGCCTCCAGCGCTTCGGCGCCCCGCGCGTTCAGGACAAGATCCACGCCTGCCGCCGCCAAAGCCTCCGCACAGCCCAAGCCAAGGCCCTTGGAGCCCGCGCAGACCAGCGCCTTTTTTCCTTTGATCCCCAGATCCATCGCACGATTCCCTTTGCTGTTTGCCAATTGGTAACACGCCCCCCGGCATATGCCAGCACAAGGCCGCAGTATTGACCGACAGGGGCCATATTCCTACGCTACGTCTCTGCTTGCAGATATCTTTTCAGGACAGCCCATGGCCCATACCCGCCCTGCTCCCGCTCAAAGCGTGCCGGTTTACCGGGCGGATGACATTCGCGCAACGGATGGGGCCAATATGGGCGATGTCCTGTCGTTTGCGGCTGAACTGGTGCTTGACGACATCTACGAGGTGCAGCGCGACGCAGCCCAGCACCGCCTGTCATTGCTGCCTTTGGGGCCGACCCGGTTCCGGGTCGCCGACGACACGCGCATCGGGACACCGGGTGCGGAAATCCATCTTGATTGTGCGCTGATGTTCATGTCCCCCGATGGCCAGACGCAAGAAGCGCTGCTGATGGTCGAAGTGGACGATGACGGCGCGGTGGCACAGGTTTTCCTGCTGCCTCTTGCCGGATTGGATGCGCAGACAGAATACCGACTTGTCGGTGTGGACACCGACGCCGCGGAACAGAAATTCGGGCAGGTCGCCTGCGTGTCCTTCACGCGCGGTACCCACATCACGCTGGCCTCTGGCGAACAGCGGCTGATCGAGGATCTTGTCGTCGGCGACCGCATCCTGACCCGCGATGATGGCGTGCAGCAGATCCGCTGGATCGGGCAAAGCACCCTGCGCGCAGTCGGGGCCTTCGCCCCCATTCTGATCGCCGCAGGCACGCTCAACAACGCGCATGACCTGATCGTCAGCCCCACACACCGCCTGTTCATCTATCAACGCAGTGATGAAGTCGGCGCGGGCCGGTCCGAATTGCTGGTGCAGGCCAGCCATCTATTGAACGGTGATACCGTGCGGGTTCAGGACGGTGGCTTTGTCGACTACTTCCAACTCCTGTTTGACAGCCACCAGATCATCTATGCCGAAGGCATTGCGGCGGAATCCATGCTGATCGACACGCGCACGCGCGCCGTTCTGCCGCAGGATATGTCGGCCGCGATGGGTGAAGTCATTCCCGGTCATTCCGACCTGCCGCACGCGGGCCTTGACGTGTCCGAAAATCTGCTGAAGCGCCCTGATGCCGCGGAACTGCTGCGCAAGGCCAGCGCGCGCTAAGCCCGCTTGCTGCGACCCCGGCCAAAAGATATACGCCCCCCATGCTGGATACCTCACACAACCGCCCCCCCTTGCCGCCCGAGATTGCGCGCCGTCGCACCTTTGCGATCATCAGCCACCCGGACGCGGGCAAGACCACGCTGACCGAAAAGTTCCTGCTGTTCGGCGGGGCGATCCAGATGGCTGGACAGGTCCGTGCCAAGGGCGAAGCGCGGCGCACGCGGTCCGACTTCATGGCCATGGAAAAGGACCGGGGCATTTCCGTCTCCGCTTCTGCCATGTCGTTCGATTTTCTGAGCGGGGACAAGAACTTCCGCTTCAATCTGGTGGACACACCCGGCCACTCCGATTTCTCTGAAGACACCTACCGCACGCTTACGGCGGTGGATGCTGCCGTGATGGTGATCGACGGGGCGAAAGGCGTGGAAAGCCAGACGCAGAAACTCTTTGAGGTCTGCCGCATGCGCGACCTGCCGATCCTGACCTTCTGTAACAAGATGGACCGCGAAAGCCGGGATGTGTTCGAGATCATTGACGAAATTCAGGAAAACCTTGCCATTGACGTGACCCCGGCAAGCTGGCCCATCGGCATCGGGCGCGACTTCATCGGGTGTTACGACATCCTGCGCGACCGGTTGGAACTGATGGACCGCGCGGATCGCAACAAGGTCGCCGAAAGCATTGAAATCAACGGGCTGGACGACCCAAAACTGGCCGAACATGTGCCGCAGGCATTGTTGGAAAAGCTGCGCGAAGACCTTGAGATGGTGCGCGAACTCATGCCGCCACTCGATGCCGATCTGATGGCCGAAGGCTCCCTGACGCCGATCTGGTTCGGTTCTGCCATCAACTCCTTCGGGGTGAAGGAACTGATGGAAGGGATCGCCCGTTTTGGTCCCGAACCACAGATCCAGACTGCGGAGCCGCGCCAGATCCTGCCGGAAGAAACAAAGGTTTCCGGTTTTGTCTTCAAGGTGCAGGCGAACATGGATCCCAAGCACCGCGACCGGGTGGCGTTCGTGCGCCTTGCCTCGGGCCATTTCCAGCGCGGCATGAAGATGACCCATGTCCGATCCAAGAAACCGATGACGATCAGCAACCCGGTGATGTTCCTCGCCTCTGACCGCGAACTGGCAGAAGAGGCATGGGCAGGCGATATCATCGGCATCCCGAACCACGGGCAACTCCGCATCGGCGATACCCTGACCGAAGGCGAAGCGTTGCGCGTGACCGGCATTCCGTCCTTTGCGCCTGAACTACTGCAAGGGGTGCGCGCGGGCGATCCGCTGAAGTCCAAGCACCTTGAAAAGGCCCTGATGCAATTTGCAGAGGAAGGGGCGGCAAAGGTCTTCAAACCCTCCATCGGGTCAGGTTTTGTCGTGGGCGTCGTCGGGCAGTTGCAGTTCGAAGTGCTCGCCTCCCGGATTGAGCTGGAATACGGCCTGCCCGTGCGGTTTGAAGCGTCGCAGTTCACCTCCGCACGTTGGGTGAACGGTGACCGCCAAGCAGTTGATAAATTTACCGAAAGCAACAAGCAGCATATCGCCCGTGATCACGACGGCGACATCGTTTACCTCACCCGTCTGCAATGGGATATCGACCGGGTGGAACGCGATTATCCGGATGTCCGCCTGACCGCGACCAAGGAAATGATGGTGTGAGCGACACGCCCGACCTCTATCCGGGCGGCTTTGCCAAGCTGATGAAAGCGCTTGAAACGCGCCAGCGGCGATTTGACGGTATTGAAGCTGTCCTGCCGCCGCCCGATGTCGATCTGGCCCCAATGTTCAACCAGCCAACCGCCGCCCCTGCCCAGCCCTACAAGGACATCACGCGATACACCGCTGCGCGCAAATGGGCCCAACTGCAGGGCACCTTCGAAGGCCAGCCCCGGATCCTGCACCTGCATGCGATGCTGATTGCCATCTCCCGCCGCGACGATCCGCCCGCCGATGCGTTGACGCTGTTTTTCCGCATCTGGGACGAACACGGTGACAGGCTGGCCCCGATGCTGACCGTCCGCTGGATGATCTCCACCGCCACCACCTTCTCCGACATCGGCCGTACCGGGGATCAGCGCGCCTGTGGCATGGCGCTGTCGATCCTGTTTGACAGCATCAAACTGCACGACAGCGAACGCCGCCTGTCCGGCCAACCGGGCCGCCGTCCGTTCCGGGCCATGAAGGCGCGCAAGCGGTTTCCCGTGGCCTTCGGCATGCCGCCCTATTCCTACAAGGGCGGTGATCTGGACCAGATCATGCTGGCCCGCATCTGGCAGTTGTGTGAACGCGACAGCACCATTCGCCCCCTCGGCATGGCCATGCTGAACATGGTGATGACCGATCCGCGCAGCATCTTTGCCCGTGTGCAGGAACTGAAAAAGCTGCGCCGCGCGCGGGACGGCAAGGCATGACCGCGACCTGGGGTATCAGCGCCACGATCCTCGCTCCGGCCCGCGACATCCTTGCCTTTGCCGCCTACCATCTGGAGGCGGGCGCGCATCGGCTCTACCTCTATCTCGACGCGCCCTGTGCACCGGCGATGCCTCATCTGCAGGCGCATCCGAAAGTGCGCGTCACGGTCTGCGATCAGGCGCATTGGGACAAGGTGAACGGCGGACGGCCCGCGAAACACCAGTTGCGCCAGACGCTGAACGCCACCCATGCCTACAACCGCCGGCCCGAGGTGGATTGGCTGATCCACATGGATGTGGACGAATTTGTGGTGTCCGACCGCCCTGTTACCGATCACCTGACACATATCGGCACAGATATGCCCATCCTACGTATCCGCCCGATGGAACAGCTTTCCGGGGATGGCACCGCGTTCAAGGCATTCATTCCGCCGGGCCGGGATCGGGAGCGGATCGTGCGCGCGCTTTATCCTCAATACGGGGATTACGTGAAGGGCGGTTTCCTCAGCCATCTGGCGGGCAAGGCTTTCGTCCGCACCGGCATGGCGGGGGTGAAGATCAAGATCCACAACGCCTTTCAGGATGGTGAAGAACTGAAAGGCGCGGATCACCTGCCGGGCCTCGATCTGGCCCATTGCCACGCGAAAACATGGGACGACTGGCACGCCGCCTACCGCTACCGGCTGGAAAAGGGCTCCTACCGTGCCGAACTTGGCCCCAACCGCCCCCGCGACAAGGGCGGGATAAGCATGCACGAGCTTTTCGCGGCGATCGAAGCCGAAGACGGGACGCCCGGGCTGCGGGCGTTCTTTGACGAAGTTTGCGCCGACACGCCCGCATTACGGGCGAAATTGGACGAAAAAGGGCTGCTCAGGCACATCAATCTGGATTTGGATGCAACACTGTTCACACATTTTCCCAATTGGACCGACTGACAGCGCATCCGTTTGACCACACTGCACAATCTTGCTATGTCGCGCCATTGTGGAGCGGTGCGTGGCATCGCCTTGGGCCATGCGGGCCCCCACGCAAAGCTGCCGCGGGCCAAGATGTGTCCGCATGTACCGGACATATATGACCAAATTTACCGATCTGAAACTGAATCCCAAAGTACTCAAAGCCGTTCAAGAGGCCGGGTACGAATCCCCCACCCCCATCCAGGCGGGTGCCATCCCCCCGGCGCTGGAAGGCCGTGACGTTCTGGGCATCGCCCAGACCGGCACCGGCAAGACCGCCAGCTTCACGCTGCCCATGATCACGCAGCTTGCGCGTGGCCGGGCGCGCGCGCGCATGCCGCGGTCTTTGGTGCTTTGCCCGACGCGGGAACTCGCCGCGCAGGTGGCAGAGAATTTCGACACCTATTCCAAGCACGTGAAGCTGACCAAGGCGCTGCTGATTGGCGGCGTGTCGTTCAAGGAACAGGACACGCTTATCGACAAGGGCGTCGACGTGCTGATCGCCACACCGGGCCGCCTGCTTGACCATTTCGAGCGGGGCAAGCTGATCCTCAATGACGTGAAAGTCATGGTGGTGGACGAAGCCGACCGGATGCTCGACATGGGCTTCATCCCTGATATCGAACGCATTTTCGGCCTCACGCCGTTTACCCGCCAGACGTTGTTCTTCTCCGCCACCATGGCGCCAGAGATTGAACGGATCACCAATACCTTCCTCAGTAATCCCGCCCGCGTGGAAGTTGCACGTCAGGCCACCACAAGCGAAAACATCACCCAGGGCGTGGTGATGTTCAAAGCCTCTCGCAAGGACCGCGAAGGGTCGGAAAAGCGCAAGGTGCTGCGCGCGATCATCGATGCCGAGGGCGAAAAATGCACGAATGCCATCATTTTCTGCAACCGCAAGACGGATGTGGACGTGGTGGCCAAATCGCTCAAGAAATACGGTTATGACGCCGCCCCGATCCATGGCGATCTGGATCAGAGCCAGCGAACACGGACCTTGGACGGTTTCCGGGGCGGTGACCTGCGCTTTCTCGTCGCCTCTGATGTGGCCGCGCGCGGACTTGATGTCCCTGCGGTATCCCACGTCTTCAACTTCGATGTGCCAAGCCACGCCGAAGACTACGTGCACCGGATTGGCCGCACGGGCCGCGCCGGCCGCGATGGCACCGCCATCATGATCTGCGTGCCGCGCGATGAGCGGAATTTGGAAGACGTGGAGCGGTTGGTGCAAAACGCGATCCCGCGCCTGGATAACCCGCTGGGCGGGAACAAAACCGAAGACGCGCCGATGCAGGCTGACGAAAAGCCCAAGTCGCGCAGCCGGTCCCGCAAGGTGAAAACCGATGAGGACCCAGCGGCGGAGACTGCCCCGGGCGAGGAGGCAGCACCGCAAGAGGACAAGCCCAAATCCCGCCGCCGCAGCCGCAAGAAAGACGACGCCCCTGCTGTCGAGGCTGACGCGCAACAAGCCGACGCGCCAGTGGAGCAGGCCGACAAGCCCCGTGGCGAAGACAAGCGCCGGTCGCGCGGGGGTCGTGGCCGCGGGCGTGACGGTGGTAGCGGACGGGACAACAAGGTTGTCGGTCTGGGCGATCACACGCCGGAGTTCATCGGGCTGAGCTTTGCGGAGCGGCCCAGTTGAAGAGTTGCTTGGCGGTGCGCTGATGTTGGCGCATAAGCCCAACAAGAGAATGAGAAAGGGAGCGGTGCCGCTCCCTTTTTTGTTTCTGGAGCTTTGCTGGAGTTCGTCGGATCAAGAATGCCAATATCCGTTTGGCGCGCCAGATGAGCGAGGGCAGCCAAACGCATACCAAAACGCGCGATAAGCGCATGTTCCGGGCCGGGCACCTCACCTACCTCGGGATTAAACCAAAAGGTGAAATCATTGCGAAGCCCTCACTGATTATTCTTGCCTTCACGAGCAGCCGCCACCAAGACGCGACTTACGGAACCCCCAACGTTCGCAAATCGTCCAGCCAGCGATTGTGGTATTCCTCGTCGGTGAACGGAGCAGATTGCGCTTCTTCAATATCGTAGCCGGGATTGTCTCTCAGGAATTCATCCATCATGGTGCGCGCCTCTTCTTCCCGGCCCAGCCGCAGCAAAATCGGTGCAAGGGTACGTCTGAGGCGATCGGGGATCCCGTTCATCTTCTCTATCGAGGCGAGCGCGCCTTCGTAGTCTTGCGCAAAGTATTGGGCCCAACCAAGGTTCCATAGATACCAGTCCGGGTGATGCGGATTGAGGCGTATTGCGGCCTGCATCCTTTCCACGGCTTCTCCGGCCCTTCCCCCGTAGACCAGCGGATCAATGGAATCGGCGAGTACCTGAGCAGAGTTCGGGTTTAACGATATCGCCTTCTCGAAAATGGATGCGGCCTTTTCAAGGTCGCCGGTTTGTACCGTAATACTTGCCAAAACCTGGTGCGCTTTGAAATTGTATGGCTCCAGCTTTATCGCTTTCCTGGCCATTTCAAATGCGAGCGCCAAAGATTCCTCCCTTGGCGTGATTTCAGTCCACCCCCAGCGGTAGCCGAAGTTATGGGTCCAGGCGAGTTCGATATATGCGCTTGCAAAGTCAGGATCGAGATCGATTGCCTTCCTGCTCAATTCCATCGCACGAATGTTGCCTCCTTTCGTGAAGGTGAACGACTGTTCCTGCGCACGCTTAAAAAGTTCGTATGCACCTAGATTGTCAGTGGGTTGGTGTTTGAGCCGGTCATACTCCGCCAGGTCGATGTTTTCATTGAGGGTGAGCGCGATCGTTCGGGTGACCTCGTCTTGAACGGAGAAAATGTCCTCCAGGTTGCGGTCGTAGCTTTCTGCCCATAGGTGCTTGCCGTTGGTTGCGTCGACCAATTGCGCTGTGACACGCAACTTGTCTCCCGATATTTGGATGCTGCCCTCCACGACATAGCGAACACCCAGTTCCTCGGCCACCTGTTGGACCTTTACCGGCTGGTCCTTGTAGGTAAATGTCGAATTGCGGGAGATGACGAAGAAGTCGACAAAACGCGACAGCGCAGTGATGATATTCTCGCTGAAGCTGTCGCTCAGGTAGTCATGTTCCGGATCACTGTTCAAATTGTCGAATGCAAGAACGGCGATTGATGGTTTGCCAACCGACGGAACCGCGGCAAGGTCGACCGTATCGGGGGATTGGCTCGAAGGATCCCAAATTTGCCACAAGACCATCCCCCCGATCGCAACTGCAAGAGCGACGATGGCACCGACCAACCATGACCGACGTGCTGGTGCAATGGGCTGGGGCATGGTGGACACGAGAGCCTTTGCTTTTTCGTCAAGCAACAGGCTGAAAACATTAATGGGTTCGTCGATGTTCTTGACGTCGTGCGGTCCAAGGTCTTCGATGGTGAGGTCGAGTTTGTCTTTGACCTGATCAAATACGTTGGCCGCCATATAGATACCACCGGGCACCGCCAGACCTTCCAGCCGCGAAGCGACGTTTACACCGTCCCCGTAGATGTCATCGTTCTCAACCACGATGTCGCCGATGTTAATCCCAATGCGGTAGTGTATCTGGTTGTTTTTCGTAGTATCTTCGCTTTTCAACCCGATGAAGTATTGAAACTCTATCGCGCATTGCACCGCTTCAACGGCGCTGGCAAATTCGATCAACAGACCATCGCCCATCAATTTGACGATGCGGCCGTTTCGGGCTGAAACGACAGGCTCTATCAGCTCTTCACGATGTTCCTTGATGGAGGCCAGAGTACCCGCTTCATTCTCCCGAATGAGCCGACTGTAGCCCACTACGTCTGCAGCCATTATCGCGGTGAGGCGTCGTTCCAAAGCCTAACCTCCCTAATTCAACTGAAAGGTTAGCCAAAAAGGCAGTTCTAATCCAGATAGGAGGTCACACGTAAGAATTGGCTGGCGAAAGCTGCCATTGCTACTTCGGCCACAAACGGCAGTTCTGTCCCGCATAGCCGCACCTGGACGCCGCACAACGACGACCAAGCCATATCGTAAACGCCAGATGACTGCTGCCAGCCCAACCCGTGAATTCGCAATTGATGCTACGTGCGCTCGCAGCGTAGAATTTCCCTCATGAAGTGATTGTTCTTGGTGAACCGCAGCAGAAATAGCTGCCGTTCGTGCCAAGTGCGGCGAAGTACCAGCAGACGAGCCACGTTCGGTCGATCCCGTCACAGGATGGGGACGCTGTTTAAGCGAGATGTGATGTCTCCAGCACGCGCCAGCCTGTTTTCCGGAGGCACCGATCGACCAATTTATGCGAAGGCAAAGAAAGGTCGTAGAATTTTCAATGATGAGCTAGCACAAGTGCCATAAGGAAAAGGGCTCAGCCGAAGCGCGTTAACCGAATTAGTTTCAGCTTCGCCTCTTCTCAAAAGCTGCAATTGCAGCGCCCGTCAAGACGAGAGGCATCGCAAACACAAAACTCGTTGCAAGCGGCAGGCGGAAAATCAAGAGGTCCGCCAGAACGGGCCAGAGAAGTGTGATGTATTCAAACGGCGCAAGCCTGGATGCCTCCGCATAACTGAAGGACAACGTCATCGCGATATGTGCAAAACCACCGAAGAACCCTGCAAGCACAAGCAACATCAAAGTCTGCGTATCAGGTAATGCCCAGCCCCATGGAAGTGTCAAAATTCCACCCGCCATGGAGGCAACCACAAAGTACAAAGCGATAGCGCCGGGGCTTTCAGTCCGTGTAAGGCTGCGCACCATGATTAGCGCAAAAGCGGTCAAGAGCGCTGTAAGAAGCCCCAGACCGATCCCAAGAAACCGGCGTGCGTCGACCACGCCGCCGCCGATGTCGGGCCAGACAAGGACCAGTACACCTGCAACGCCAAAGGCAAGCCCCATCACACGCCAACGGGTCAACCGCTCTGACAAGACCACCACGGCGATGATCGCGGTCAGAACCGGTGCGAGTTGGGCCAAGAGAACGGCTTCGGCAAGGGGAAGAAGTGCCACAGACGCGAATGACGTGAACATCGCCGCGGCCCCAAAGAAGGAGCGTATCAAGTGTCCTACAGGTCTTGTTGTGCGCAGGCCTGCAGGAAACTCGTGGCGCACCATCAGAAAAATCACAAGTGGGATGAGCGCAAAGAAAGATCGGAAGAATACGATCTGTCCAAGCGGTGCAGCGTCGCTCAGCGCTTTGACGCAGACAACCATTCCGGTGAACAGGACACCCGACAGGATGCGTAGTCCGATCCCAAGTGTTGGATTGTCAGTGCGGGTCACGCCTTGACGTCCTGTTCGGCGAGCGCGTCGCGCAGGGCATCGCCTGCGAGGTTGATCGCCAGGACGGAGATGACGACCGCCAGTCCGGGCCAAATCATTTGCAACGGGGTGGAGCGCATGTGAATGCGGGCGTCCAGCAGCATTGTGCCCCATTCCGGCATCGGGGGTTGGACGCCGAAGCCCAGAAAACCAAGCGTGGAAATGCCCAGGATCGCGCGGGCCAGCATGCCGGTCCAGACCACCGTCAACGATGGCAGGAGCGACGGTAGGTAATGCCAGCGCGCAATGGCCAGTGGTGAAAGTCCTGCAAGCCGGGCTTGCACCACGTATCCCCTGCTGCTGACCGAAAGACCAATGCCGCGCGCAACGCGGGCATAGCGCATCCAACCCGTCACCGTCAGCGCAAAGATCAGTGTTCCGGTGCCAGCACCTAGGACACCGGCGATGACAACGGCGGCAATGAGTTCGGGGAAAGCCAGAAACGTGTCCGTTGTGCGCATGGCGATCCAGTCTGCCAGCTTGCCGCCCTGAGCCGCAATCAAGCCGATGATCGTCCCGATGATCAGACCCAAGAGGGATACCAGAAAGGCCAGCCCAAGGGACCAGCGCGCGCCATGAAGAAGTCTCGACAGGATATCACGGCCAAGCGCATCTGTTCCCAGCAGCCATTCGCCGCCAGGCGGGCTGAGCCTGCCCGGAATGTCAATCGCCGTCGGATCATGGGGCGCGAGCAGAGGGCCGAAGACCGCCAGACACACCAACACGACAATCAGAACGCCGACACTACGCATCGCGCCCGTCCATTCTTGGATCGAGGCTGCGGTAAATCAGATCGATCGCCAGGGTTACGACCACAAAGATCACGGCAGCCAGGATCACCACCGCCTGCACCTTTGGAAAATCGCGCGCAAAGATCGCGCTGACCAGAAAGCTCCCAAGACCGGGCCGCGCGAAAATCACTTCGACAACGACCAACCCCTCCAGCAAGAAGGCAAGCTCCAACCCAAGGACCGTGACAACCGGCACAGCAGCGTGTGGAGCCACGTGGTCGCGTGCGATGTCACGTCTTGCTACCCCACGCCGGTGAAACGCGGGCAAGAAAGGCTGTCCACGGGCCTCCAGAATTCCAGAGCGGATAATGCGCGTAAGCGACGCCGCCACGCCAAACCCCAGTGTCATAGCAGGCAAAATGCTGTGCGCTATGGTCTCGGCACCCATTGCAGGCAGCCACCCCAACTGAACGGCGAAGAGCAGGATCAGCAGCAAGCCAAGCCAGAAAGCCGGGATGGCCACCCCAATAGACGCAAGGGCAACAGCTCCACGATCCATCCAACTGCCAGGTCTACGTGTGGCGATAAGCGCCAGCGGGACCGAAACAGCCAGACCTATACCCAAGCTGACGAGAGCAAGCGGAAAGGTATAGGACATTGCCGTGACAAGATCCGGCCAGACGTCTCGGCCATTGACGGAAGACTGACCAAAATCACCCTGGACGAGTGGCGCAAGCCACGCCCAGAAAGCCGTCCAGAAACCATCATCAAATCCTGTCTCTGCACGAATAAAATCCAGCACTTCTTTTGACACGACGGTTCCATAGCGGGCCTCCGCAATTGAAAGCGCAGGATCGCCCGGCGCGTGCCACAAAAGTGCAAAGGTCGCGAGCGCCGTTCCAGTCAACACCACGACCGCGCGCAGAAGCAGCCCACCCAGAAAACCGATCACGCGACCCGCTCCAGCGCGCCAAGAGCAAATGCCGCATCGCGCAGCGCGCGTCCATAAGCAGTCTGAGGTGCTTGGACAAAAGCCTGCGCTGCCGCAAATTCCTCAATCTGACCTGCGCGCAGCACAGCTATCTCGTCCGCAAAGGACGCGGCATAGCCCAGATCATGTGTCACGATCAGCGCCGCGAACCCTTCCTGCGCCTGCACGTCGGCAATCAAGCGCGCGGTGTGTTTTTGCGTGACGGCGTCCAGAGCCGACAGCGGCTCGTCAAATAGCACCAGTGGCGGGGCAGCAATCAATGCGCGAAGGATACCTACGCGTTGTGCCTGACCGATGGAGATTTGATGAGGGCGGCGATCCAGTAGTTCTGGTTGCACTTCGAGTGCTTCGCACAGCCTGTCCAGACGGGTCGCATCCACCGCCAGCTTCTGTGCCACAACGGGTTCCATCACGGAACGCCGCAGAGATAGACGCGGGTTGAAGGCCGCGCGTGGTTCTTGCATGACCAGGGCGGGACAGCACCGTGAGACGGGCGCGTCTTTCCAGGCCACTCGGCCAGAAGCGCACCGGACCAGCCCGAGGATCGCACTGATCAACGTCGACTTGCCCGCACCGCTTTCCCCGACCACGGCCAATGCACGCCCCGATGCGAGCGAAAAGGAAACGTCTTGCAGCGTGGTCGTTACACCACGCCTGACCGAGATGTCATCAACCTTGAGCACGGCAGTTTCAGCCAGTTGCGATGCGCGCACAGGGCTTTCGCCGCCTGCGTTTCTGGTGCGGATAGAAACCGTGTTGTCGGGGCATCCTCCACGATCCGCCCCGCCTCCATCACCATCAGTCGGGACACCCGCCGCGCGGCAAGCCCCAGATCATGTGTGATAAGCAAAAGCGCGGTCTGCCGATCCCTAAGGTAAGCCTCAAGCAGGTCCATCGTCCCTGCCGCCACCACCGGGTCCAGCGCAGATGTGGGTTCGTCCATGACCAGCAAATCCGGCGTCCCGATCAATGCCATGGCAATGACAAAGCGTTGCTGCATGCCCCGGCTCCAGCCCCAGGGACGTTTGCGCAGATCGCCTCGTTCGATGTGAAGAGCACTGAACAGGACTTCGCGGCGCGCATCGTCCGGGACAAGGCTTAAAGCCCGCTCTGCCTCGCGCCAATGAAAGGCCATGGATCGCAAGGGATCAAGTGCCTCATCCGGGCTTTGCGGCACATGGGCCACGCTGGAACCTTGCGCGCGCAGGGTATCGATAAGCACATGCCCGAGGGTCGATTTTCCGGACCCCGAAGCACCGACAAGCCCGACACGCTCGCCGGGCTTGAGGTCCAAATTCGTGGGAAATAGAATGGTACGGCCCGAGCGCTCTGCGCTCAGGCCACGTGCGGCGATTGTCATTCGGCGAAGCGTGTCTCGTGCGTGATCCAATAGGTTTCGGTCGGATGCACACGGTAGCCAGTCAGACCTGCCTTGGCGACCACAGCCTGGCTGACATGAAACACCGGGAGGAGCGGTACGTCTGTCGCGATGATCTGCTGAACCTCGTCGTAAATCCTTTCACGCTCTGCTTGTTCGAACGTGGTTTGACCGCTCACCAGAAGGGCATCCATCGCGGGGTTCGCATAGCGGCCCGCGTTTGATCCACCATCACTGGCCAAGAGGAACCCGAGGATCGATCCGGGATCACCTTGCGGCAGCATCACCCAAGCCTGCAGGAACATGTCGCCGTCACCCGCCAACATCGCCTCGTTGCTGGCACCGTATTCGCCGACTTTCACCTGTGCCGTAATGCCAATCTGCTGCAGAAAGGCTTGCGTGATCTCCGCTGTCGGCGGCAGGGCTGCCCGCGAGGAATAGGTCAGGATATCGATCTCGATGGGTGCACCATCCAGCATCCAGACCCCGCCCTGCTTGACCGCACCGGCCTCTGCCAGCAGTTCTTCGGCGCGCGCAGGGTCATATGTGGGTGCGATATCGGCAGCCCAGCTTTTGCCTGCCGGATAGATGGTGCCCGCGGGCACGCCGCCCACGCCGGACAACACAGCCTCGACAATGCCGTCACGGTCGATGGCCAAAGACACGGCCTGACGGATCAGCGGGTTTGCCAGTGGACCCGATGCCGTGTTCATCGAATAAAAATAAAGCCGCGCCGTGGGGGCCGTAAAGCCTTGAGCGCCGGTTTCCTGAATACGCGCAAAATCTGTCTCGGGATAGTTGATTACCATATCAACATCGCCAGCCTCAAAGGCCAGCGACGCCGTAGCGGGGTCCGGGGACGCAACGACGCGCACTTCATCAAAGCCTGGTTCGCCCAGCCGGTAATCCGCGTTCGCCTCAACACGGTAAAGCTGTTCAGGCACAGCTTCACGGAAAATATATGGCCCAGTTGCATTGATCGGGAAGGCCTCTGAGGGCGCGCCGAGAATGGCCACACCCGGATCGGACAGGCTCCATTGGAACGCCGCATTGGGGCTGTTTGTCTCGAACACCACAACGCTGTCGCCGTCAGCAGACATCCCCGCCAGATCAAGCACACCCGCAATGCGCTTGTTGAACGCCGGATCGTTTTCATCCGAAATCGGCGCAATCGCGTCGATGACGGCCTGCGCGGTCACCGGGGAGCCATCGTGAAAGACAAGGCCTGTCCGCAACGTCACACGCCACGTCGTCGGTGCCGTCTGCTCGATGCTCTCGGCCAATCGAGGGAAGAGATTGAGGTCATAATCAATGCCCATCAGCGTTTCCGTCACACCTGTCTGGTTGGACATCCAACCGTTGTAACCTGCGCGCGGGTCAGGCACTTCGGCGGTTGGGCCGAATGTGACAGAAATGGCAAGCGTATCATCTTGCGCTGCGGCGGGCAGGCTGACGTTACATGCGATCACGGCAGCAGCGGCAAAGCGGGCAAATAAAGACATACTGGGTTCCTTCAGGTCTTCGTTGGCATTTGGTTGGAGATCGAACAGCGGTCGCGCGCTAGAGTGCGGGCTTCTGCTTGGGACAAGAGCGAAAGCGTGTCTTCAGTGCTTCGGCCTGTTGCGCAAGCACGGTTCCACACACGGCGCGCTGAAGAGGGTGACCAGGGCAGCGTTGCTTGCGCCAGCCAGTTCCGTAGTGGCGCTGGCAAAGCATCGTAGCTGCCCATGGGATCAGCGGCGCGACGCTTGCGATGCAGGGAGGTCGCACCAAGGTTGCGAGTCAATTCTCATCCTCCGGACTGTCGACTGCATCCAACACCAGGACGAGACGTGTTTCGCCCGTCCCCTCAATAGGTGGTGAGCGATGCACCAGGCCTGACGCGGGCCGCGAGGGCCATAGCGTCCCGCGCAGGAGGATCGGCGCACCCGTGGCCACCGAGAACACCCGCGCGGGGTCTTGGCCGTCGGGTGAAATCCCATATTGAGTACCCTGGCCACGGTAGGTGCAGATAAGACGCGCCGTTATCGCATCGATATGAAACTTCCGGCAGGCGTTTGTTGTGACCGACTGGAGACGCAGGCGCAGGAAGGGTGTTTGCATCAAATCAGAGAAGATCTCAGCCAAGGCACTGATGTCACCGGCAAGGGTATCGCGTTCGTGGCAGCGAGGTGTTTGCGCGGCATGGCATAGGGCCATCACCGCAGATTGCACCGCTTCGGGGCGCAATTCGATTCGCCCTTGTGGCAGAGTTGATGGGTCAAGCGCATCTACCCAGCTTTGAAACTCTGGTATGGGCTGCCTGCGCCAGACTGCAGCCGCGCAGCCAGGTTGCAGAAATGTCTTCAGGTCATCGGGCTTGTCAGCAACGGCAACGCCGATGGCGGCATTCTTGACCAGCGCACGCGCAAGCGTCATGCAGCTTCCTCCTGTCGGCGCCAGATCGGAAAGGGATCAGGGTAGTGAGGCAGATCATCCGGCCCACTGGCTGCAGTTGCAGGCACCAGGCAGCTATCAAGCCGCGCCTTCAGATCGGGCCAGTCGATGCCCGCGCCGATGAACACGATCTCCTGGCGTCTGTCTCCCCAGGGCTCCTGCCAATGCTGCTTTATATAGGCACGTGCGCTCTCGTGCTCTGGCCAACGCTCCTCGGGCACTGAGGCCCACCATGTCCCAAGCGGCTTGACGCTGGATAGCGCGCCCGCAAGCGAGAATTCCGCCACCCAGCCGGGACGCGTTGAGATCCAGAAATGCCCCTTGGCGCGGATGACGCCGGGCAGGTCGCCATTCAGAACGCTGAGGATCTTCTCAGGAATGAACGGCAGGCGCGCGCGATAAACAAAGGACGCCACGCCATATTCTTCTATCTCCGGCACATGGTCAGCAAAACCGTAAAGCTCCTTCGCCCACATTGGATGCTCATGCGCCTTCTCGAAATCGAACATACCTGTGTCCAGGATCGCGGCGGCAGCAACATCTGAATGATCTGTCTCAATGATCTTGGCATCGGCATTCAGACTGCGGATGATCTTGCGTGCGGCATCTGTGCGCTCCGTGCCTGCATCGGTGACCTTGTTCAGAATGACCACATCGGCAAACTCGATCTGTTCAACGAGCAGGTCAACCAGTGTCCGATCATCCTCTTCACCAAGCGTCTCTCCACGATCACGAAGGAAATCGTGGCTGGAGTAGTCGTTCAGGAGGTTCACCGCGTCGACAACCGTCACCATTGTGTCGAGCCGAGACACGTCCGACAGGCTGTCGCCAAACTCGTCGCGGAAATCAAAGGTGGCAGCGACAGGCAATGGCTCAGAGATGCCTGTGGATTCAATCAGCAGATAGTCAAAGCGACCTTCCGCCGCTAAGCGACGCACTTCGTCCAGAAGGTCATCGCGCAACGTGCAACAGATGCACCCATTTGACATTTCGACGAGTGTTTCGTCTGTCCGGCTGAGCTCCGTATCGGCGCGCACAAGATCGGCGTCGATGTTGACTTCGGACATATCGTTCACAATCACAGCGACACGTCGGCCCTCGCGGTTGTTCAGCACGCGATTCAATAGCGTCGTCTTTCCGGCCCCAAGAAAACCGGAAAGGACCGTGACGGGAAGGCGGGCATCTGGCATACATCGCTCCAAATCTGATCTGTTAGATCACGCAACTTACGCAGTTACTTTAGTTATGCAACCGCTAAAGTTACGGATGTCGCCCGTTTGGAGAAAAACCGCACATGAAGCGCAACTCTCGTCTGTCCCTTGCTCTGCACACGCTCAGCCATATGGCCGGGAGCCCCGATCAGGTGCGTACATCCGGCGACATCGCTGAGCATGCGGGCACCAATCCTGTTGTCGTGCGCCGAGTCTTAGGAAAGCTCAGGGAGGCGGGCCTGCTCACGTCGGAAAAAGGTCACGCCGGTGGATGGCGTTTGGCGCGACAGCCACAAAAGATCACTCTGGCAGATGTCTATCTTGCACTTGATGAGCGGATGGTTGCCACGGACGAAACGAGCGAGGCATCGGCTTGTTCCATTGAGCATGCATTGCATAAACGTGTCTCCAGCGTCCTCGAAGAGATCGAGGAGAACTTGGTCCGGAGACTGAGCGAGACTTCCATCGCTGAGGTGCGGGGCATCTAACTGGCGCAGGCAACCGGAAAAGGGGCAAGACGCGCTGATAGGGCCGATCATCTGCGTCTGCCAATCGTCTGCCCCATTTTTCAGTCGCTGCGCAGTCTTGCTTCGCAAAGGCGAACGGCAGGAATCGCTCGCCCTATCCTCAAAAGTCGATTTGCATCTGAGCTGCCCAACGCATCTTCAAGCGCCACGCCGAGATAGCGGACTGCGCTATCTACTTAAGTATACCCAATCAAAGGCTCAACCGTCTTGCGGATCATCTCCCGCGTCCCAAGGATCACCCCACCCAGTGCGCGGCCTTGCCCGTCGATGTGCTTGGTGGTGGAATAGATCACGATATCAGCGCCTTGCGCGACGGCGTTGGAGTAGACCGGCGTGGCAAAGACATTGTCACACACCGCTACTGCGCCCTTGGCATGGGCCAGCGCGCAAACCGCTTCGATATCAACCAGTTCCAGCGCGGGGTTGGACAGGGATTCAAAGAACACCGCGCGGGTATCCGGACGGATCGCCGCCTCCCATTGGGCCAGATCACTGCCATCGACAAAGGTCACCTCGACCCCGAAGCGCGGCAGGATTTCCTCCGCGATATACAGGCACGACCCGAAAAGCGCGCGCGAAGACACCACGTGATCGCCCGCTTTCAACAGCGACATCAGCGCACCATTGACCGCCGCCATGCCGGATGCGGTGGCAAAAGCGTCTTCGGTGCCTTCGAGTGCGGCGATGCGGTCCTCGAACATCTTGACGGTCGGATTGCCATAGCGGGCATAGATGAATTCATCATTGCCGCAGGCCTCGAACCGGGCCTCGGCCTGTTCGGCGGTGTCGTATACGAAGCCCTGCGTCATGAAGATCGCCTCGGACACCTCGCCATATTGGCTGCGCCGGGTGCCCGCATGCACCGCGCGGGTGCCTTTTTGCCAGTCTTTGCTCATTGTTCCATTCCAACGGCCCTGCCCCCGAGCCACAAAAAAAAACCCCAAACGCGGTCAAGCGAAAGGGGGCTTTCATCCTGACCTTTTAGCAGATTGTTTAACGTGGCCCGCAATCCGGTAACAAATCACCACACAACGGGGATACGCATGGATGGGATATGGGTCAGGGGTTGGGGTGGCGTTGCCTTCTGCGTGTCGGACCGTATGTGAACAGATCGCGGACTGTTTCGTGCAAGAATGCCGATCAACGGAAGAAATCGAGCCGCTGGCGATGAATCTGCGTCATGGGCAAGATCAGTCCTTGATGCGGAACGCGGCGAAGGTCCGCTTCTCAGCCCAAACTACGCGATGCTGCGACTTTCACGAGCGTCGGCTTTAATGAGGCTGGTATGCTGTGAAGACCATCATCCATCCTCATGGGGTGGTTTCGCGTAGCTTGCCCGTTCTTGATCCATCGCCGAACGCCAGCGTGCACGTAAGGCCAGTGCATTTTCTGGTATTCGTTGCTCAAGAATATTCGCTGTAATCATACGATCAGTGCGAAAATATCGAAAGCCGCTTCGAAGTTCACACCAAGCAGCAAGAATTCGGCCCGCGTCCCGATAACCAAGAAGTATTGGCCAAACCACGCGCTCCGTGTGCGCTTCAGAACCGCCTTCGTATACCAACGTTATCTTACGGTGCGTGCGGATGGCATTCCTAAGAAGTGAGGAATTGACCGCTTCAGGTGTCGGAACGACAGGCGCGATACTCGTAGCGGGTTCTAATACATGTCCCCGCAAGCGCTCTGGAACTATCACTTCAATCTTCGCAAGAAAGTTAAGAGCGGCTTTCGCCAAATCTGGTTCGCCCCTACTCGCAACCCAATGCGCTCCCAAAACGGCTGCATCCAGTTCATCGGAGGTCAACATCAAAGGCGGCATGTCAAATCCCTTTCCAAGGACGTAGCCGATGCCAGCTTCCCCTCGGATTGGGACGTCTTGCGCCTTTAATGCAGCTATGTCGCGATAAACGGAACGTTTGGACGATCCCAACTCATCCGCGACGTGCTGTGCCGAAATTGGTTCCCGCGCACGGCGCAGAAGCTGGACAATTTCGAATAATCGCTCCGCTTTGCGCAAAAAAGGTCCTCATGTTGTATGCTGCCATGATGCTGTCAGCATGCCATATTTATGTTGCCAAGCAAACGTGCGAGTAGAGCCAACAAAATACATTGGAGAAAAGAATGATAAAGGGAAGCTGCTGCTGCAAAGCTGTGCAGTTTGAGTTGACGCGTGAGCCGTCATTTGTTGGTACGTGTCACTGCTCAAGATGTCGTAAGGTTGGTGCAAGCACCATCGCATTTGTGAAAAAAGAAGACCTCAGATGGATTGCAGGTAAGGACAGAGTTCGCGTTTTCGAACCGACTGCGCCTTATGTTTACGGGCGGTGTTTCTGCGAAATCTGCGGTACATCATTCGGCGAGATACTATCCTCCGAAGACAGCTTTCCAATCGCGGCAAATGCGCTTGATGGAGATACCGGCCTTACGAACCAGTCGCATGAATTCGTTGGCGAAAAGCCTTCATGGTATAACATCTGTGACGATGCCCCGCAGAATGATGGGCATCCAGCAGGGACCTAAGCGGACACTCAATTTGCACCATCGAACGGCAGTTAAGACCCGCAAAGCCACCATCCATCCCCCTCAACTCAACCGACTGACAACCACCGTCACCTCGGGTTTCTTCCCGATCTCATCCTGCGCCGACTGCCGCACGACCTTCTTCAAGCCGTCGTTCAGCTTGTCATCATCCCGCAACGTCGCGGCCTTCGCACGGCCCAGCCATTGGCTCAGGTCCGCCTCCAGAACATCCACCAGCGGTGCGTTTGACCGGCCTGTCTCCGACAGCCCCATCGCATCGACCCACGGCTCGCCCAGCGGTTCGTCCTGATCATCAAGGATCACCGTGACTGTCACATGGCCATTCAGCGCCATACGGATACGGTCGCGCACGATCCCGTCCAATGCACCGATCTGCACCGCGCCATCCAGATAGGTGCGCCCGGTCTCCACGTATTCGGCCACCTTGGGCGCGTTGCCCGAAAGATCGATCATCATGCCGTTGACGGCCAACACCCCGGCCCTGCCACGGGCTTCGGCCAGTTTGACATGCGCGCGCAGATGCCGGTGTTCGCCGTGCATCGGGATCACCACCTGCGGCTTGACCACGTCATGCAGCACCTCCAGATCGGGGCGGTTGGCGTGGCCCGATACGTGATAGCGGCCGGAACTGTCATCGACCACATCCACCCCCATCTCGGACAGGTTGTTGATGATGTGGATCACGGATTTTTCATTGCCCGGGATGGTCTTGGAGGAAAACAGGAACAGATCCCCTTCCTTCAACTCGATCCCCTGATATTTGCCCCGACTCAACTGGGCCGATGCCGCGCGGCGTTCGCCCTGGCTGCCGGTGACCAGCAGCATCAGGTTTTCACGCGGGATACCGCGGGCGTCTTCGGGGCTGACGGTTTTCGGAAAATCGGTCATCACGCCGGTTTCCAGCGACGCTTCGACCATGCGTTTCATCGCACGCCCCAACAGGACAACCGAACGGCCCGCCTTGTCGGCGGCCATTGCCAGCGTCTGCACCCGCGCGACGTTGGAGGCAAAGGTCGTCGCCACGACCATGCCTTCGGCCCCTCGCACCAGATCCTCGATCGGCTGCGCAAGGCTCGCCTCTGACCGGCCGGGATCCGGCGAAAAGACGTTCGTGCTGTCACAGACCAGCGCTTTCACCCCATCCTTGCAGACATCTGCCCACAGGTCCGGATCATAAGGCTCACCCACTCCCGGTGTCAGGTCGATCTTGAAGTCACCCGAATGGATCACCCGGCCTTCGGGCGTGTCGATCACCAGGGCGGAAGATTCCGGGATCGAATGGCTGATCGGCAGGAAGCCCACGCTGAACGGGCCAGCGGTCGTCTGCTGCGGCCAAGCACTGACCACTTGCACGGCGTCGTCCGGGTGATGGTGCTCCGCCATTTTGCGCTGCGCGATGTTGGCGGTGAAGCGGCGCGCGTAGATCGGCTTTTGCAGCTGTTCATAGGTATGGGCCACCGCGCCCACGTGGTCTTCGTGCGCATGGGTGATGAAGATCGCGTCGATCTGGTCGCGCCGTTCCACCAGCCATGAGATATCCGGCAGGATCAGATCCACACCGGGGCTGCCGTCCATGTCCGGGAAGGCCACACCAAGGTCGACGACGATCAGCCGCTCCTTGCCGGGTTTCCCGTAGCCATAGACATAGGCGTTCATGCCAATTTCGCCCGCCCCACCGAGGGGCAGATAAATAAGTCGTTCGTTACTCATATGAGTTATGCATTTTCCTTGTTGAACCTGTGGATCACGGTCAGCCCGTGCATCGTCAGGTCATCTTCGATCACATCGAAGAGGTTTTCGGTTTGCGCAAACAGTGGGGCCAATCCCCCTGTTGCGATGATTTTCATGTCCTGATCGCGCTCCGCCTTGATGCGGGCGCAGATTTCCTTGATCAACCCGACATAGCCCCAGAAGATACCGGACTGGATGCAGGCGACCGTGTTGGTGCCTACTACACCCTGCGGCTTGGTAATGTCCACATGCGGCAGTGCAGCAGCGGCCATGTGTAGCGCCTCAAGGCTCAGATTGACACCGGGGGCGATCACGCCACCGACATAGGCGCCGTCCTTGCCTGCAACGTCGAATGTGGTGGCGGTGCCGAAATCCACCACGATCAGGTTGCCGCCATGACGGTCAAACGCCCCTGCGGTGTTCACCAGCCTGTCGGGACCCACGATAGTACCCTCATCCACACGCGGGTTGGCAGGCAGCAGGCAATCGGGCTTGCCCACCACAATCGGGCGGCACCCGAAATACTGGTCAGAGAAAACCCGAAGGTTGAAAACAACGCGCGGCACCGTGGAGGAGATGATTACATCCGTGATCGCCGGGTCGATCTTGTGGTGGTTCAGCAGGGTGGAGAACCACGTGAAATAGGCATCCGACGTGCGCGCATGGTGGGTCGAGGTCCGCATGGAGATCAGCTGTTCATCCCCGTCGTAGATGGAGAAAACCGTGTTGGTGTTGCCGCAATCAATCGCCAGAAGCATGTCGTGTCTCCTTCAGGTCTCGTCGAAATACACATCCGCTGCGGCAATGGCCAGCCGACCGTCCGCGGTGCTCAGCACCAGATTGCCGTTCTCGTCCACATCCTCGAACCGGCCCCGCCAGCTGTCGCGCATGGTGCGGGCCGTGATCACCTCTCCAAGGCGGGCGGCATGGTGCAGCCAGTCGCGCCGGATCGGCGCAAAGCCGCTCTGCCGAAACCGCGCCTCCAACGGGGCATAGGCCGCCGCCAGCGCATCAAGGAACGCTTCCGGCGAAATCGTGAGGCCCAGCGCGGATTTGAGGCTGACAGGGCGCACCGCCCCGGCTTCGACCTCTTCCACGCCGGGGGCCGCAATCAGATTCACACCGATCCCGATGATCAGGTGCCTGCCCGCCGTCTCCAGCAGGATCCCCGCCACCTTCTCTCCCCGCAGCAGCACGTCATTGGGCCACTTCAGCGCAAAGGCCTGCGGTGTGCCCGTGACTGCGACAAAGGCTTCGAAAAGCGCCAGTGAGGCTACGAAAGACCGCAGCGCAGCCGTCTGCGGCGGATCATCCGTCGGCAGCACCAGGGTTCCCGCGAAGTTACCCCGCGGCGTCGCCCAGGGCCGTCCCCGCCTGCCCCGTGCCGCCGTCTGCTCATGGGCCAGCAACCACGCAGGGCCCGCAAGCGTCGGCGCCATGCGCTGCGCTTCAACCAGCGTCGATCCCACGCTATCGAACACATGCCGCCCGTAGCCTTCCGGCCACCCGGTCACGTCTTCATCCTTTTGAAAATACCCATCACCGTCCCCGCACCACGTGCAGGATCAGTTGACAAGCGCACCCGCCGCTGCCGCCGCAGCCCCTTCGACACCGAACATGTTGGCAATGCCCAGCACCATGATCAGGGCCGACGCCATCAGGAAGCCTGCCAGCACCCCGCCGCCGCCGGAGCGGTCGATCTGGTCGCTGTTGTCATCGCCGAAGTACATGTAGAACACGATCCGCAGATAATAATACGCGCCGATGACCGATGCGATCATGCCCGCCACCACAAGCCACACAAGGCCCGCATCATAGGCGGCCTGCAGGACATAAAGCTTGCCGAAGAACCCCAGCATCGGTGGCACGCCCGCCAGACTGAAAAGCAGCACCAGCATCGCCAGCGCGCGGGCCGGGTTGTTGCGCGAATACATCTTCAGCGCACCGATATCCGTAACCGGGGCGCCGTCCTTTTGCATCAGCAGGATGAAGGCAAAGGTACCCACGTTCATCGTGACGTAGATCGCCATATAGACCAGCATCGCCTGCACACCCAGCGCCGTGCCCGCCGCCAACCCCATCAGGGCATACCCCATATGCGCGATGGAGGAGAACGCCATCAGTCGCTTGATGTTGGTCTGGCCAATGGCCGCAATCGCGCCCAGGAACATCGACAGCACCGACAAAAGCGCGATGATCTGCTGCCAGTCGCTGACCGCGTTGCCGAAGGCGTCATGCAGCACGCGTGCGAAAAGCGCCATCGCCGCCATCTTGGGGGCCGTCGCAAAAAACGCCGTGATCGGTGTCGGAGACCCTTCGTAGACATCCGGTGTCCACATGTGGAACGGCACCGCCGAAACCTTGAACGCCAGACCGGAGATCAGGAAGACGATACCAAACAGCAGGCCCAGCGATGTCTGCCCCGCCTGCGCCACCGAAATGATGCCCGAGAACAGCGTCGTGCCCGCGTATCCATACACCAGCGATGCGCCATAAAGCAGCAAGCCGGAAGACAGCGCACCCAGGAAGAAGTACTTCAGGCCCGCTTCCGTCGACCGCACGGAATCACGCCGCAGCGACGCCACGACATAAAGCGCCAGCGATTGCAGCTCCAACCCCATGTAAAGCGCCATGAGGTCGCCCGCGCTGACCATGATCATCATGCCCACAGCACTCAACGCCACCAGCATCGGGTATTCAAACCGCAGCAATCCCCGCGCCTGCATGTACCCTTCGGACATCACCAGAATGGCCGCCGCCGACAGCAGGATCGCCACCTTGGCAAACCGGGCAAAACTGTCTTCGATGATCATCCCGTTGAAGGCGGTGCGCGTGGCACCGTCGCCGCTGGTGCCGATCCAGAACGCCAGCACCACCATCACCGCCGCCGTCATCCAGACCAGCAGGCCACCCATCTTGTCCTTGGTGGTATAGACAGCCACCAGCAGCGCCACCATCGCATAAACCGCCAGCACGACCTCGGGCAGGACCACGTTAATGTCTGAGGAAATCATGTCCCGTCCTCTCAGTTCGCTGCTTGCGCGGTCTGGGTTGCGGTCTCTGCCGCATCCACCGCGCTTGCATAATTCTCAACCAATACCGACACCGACGGCCCGATGATATCGAGCACCAGTGCGGGATAGACCCCCAGCAGCAGCGTCATCGCCACCAGTGGCGCAAAGATCCACTTTTCGCGCGGGGTCATGTCGGTGATCGCTTTCAGGCTTTCCTTGATCAGGTCGCCCATCACCACCCGCCGGTACAGCCACAGCGCATAGGCGGCGGAGAAAATCACGCCCGTCGTCGCCACCGCAGCCACCCAGGTGTTGACCTGGAACGCCGCCATCAATGTCAGGAATTCACCCACGAAACCACTGGTGCCCGGCAGGCCCACGTTGGCCATCGTGAACAGCATGAAGATCAGCGCATAGACCGGCATCCGGTTCACCAGACCGCCATAGGCGTCAATTTCCCGCGTGTGCATCCGGTCATAGATCACGCCCACGCAAAGGAACAGGGCGCCCGAGATGAAGCCGTGGCTGATCATCTGGAAAATCGCGCCGTCAATGCCCTGCTGGTTGGCGGCAAAAATGCCCATGGTCACGAACCCCATGTGCGCGACAGACGAATAGGCGATCAGCTTTTTCATGTCCTCCTGCACCAGCGCCACGAGGCTGGTGTAGACGATCGCAATCGCGCTCATCCAAAGAACCAGCGGCGTCATCACGTCCGCGCCCACCGGGAACATCGGCAGGGAGAACCGCAGGAACCCATAACCACCCAATTTCAACAGAATCGCGGCCAGCACCACGGACCCCGCCGTCGGCGCCTGCACGTGCGCATCCGGCAGCCAGGTATGCACCGGCCACATCGGCATCTTGACCGCGAAGCTGGCAAAGAACGCCAGGAACATCAGCGTCTGCGCACCCCCCACGATCTGTATCCCCAGCAGGGAGAACGTCTCGGACCCGAAACTGTGGTTCATCAGCGTCGGGATGTCGGCGGTGCCCGCGTCCGCATACATCGCCACCATCGCCACCAGCATCAGCACGGAGCCAAGGAAGGTATAAAGGAAGAACTTGAAGCTGGCGTAGATGCGGTTGGCACCGCCCCAGATGCCGATGATCAGGAACATCGGGATCAGACCCGCCTCAAAGAACAGGTAGAACAGGAACAGGTCCAGCGCCATGAAGACGCCCAGCATCATCGTCTCCAGCACCAGGAAGGCGATCATGTATTCCTTCACGCGGCTTTCCACGCCCCAAGACGCGGCGATGACCAGCGGCATCATGAAGGTGGTCAACATCACGAACAGGATCGAAATCCCGTCCACGCCCATCTTGTATTGCAGGCCCATGATCCATTCGCCCTGACTGACGAACTGGAACCCGGTGTCGTTGCGGTCAAACTGAAACAGCACGATCAGCGAGCCGATGAAAGTCGCGGTCGTGGCGAACATCGCCAGATACTTGGCATTGCGCGCCGCCGCTTCATCGTCACCACGCAGGAAAATGGCCAGGATCAGCGCAGCCATCGCAGGCAGGAAGGTGATCATGGAAAGCAGATGCGTATCCATCAGTTCGCCCCCCCGGTCATCGTCATCCAGGTGATCAGCACGGCAATCCCGATCACCATCGCGAAGGCATAGGTGAAGATATAACCGGACTGCGCCTTGCCGGCGAGGCGGGTAAAGAACGGAATGATCCCCATCGACACGCCGTTCAGCGTGCCGTCAATCACGTTGCCATCGCCCCGCTTCCACAGGAACCGGCCAATCGCCTTCGCAGGCCGCACGAAGATGAAATCGTAGATCTCGTCAAAGTACCACTTGTTGAGCAGGAAGGCGTAGAGCGGCTGCTGGTTTGCGGCCAGACGGCCCGGCAACGACGGGTTCCAGATATAGAACCACATCGCCATGATAAAGCCTGCCAGCATCGCGATAAAGGGGCTGACCTTGACCCACTTGGGCGCGCCATGCGCATCCTCCAGCACGGTGTTTTCCGGCCCGAAGTAAATCGCGCCCTCCCCCGGTGCGCCGCCGAAAGCGTCGTGATGCGCGGCACCGTGACCATCGTCTGCCTTGTCCTGGCCGTGGCTCTCCTCGGCACCGTCCGTGTGGGTTTCCCCGTCTGAGGCCGCCTGCGCCAGCGGAATGTCATAGAAAGCCGCGACGTATTTCGCATCGCCAAAGAACGGCTTGAACCAGATCATCCCGGCAAAGATCGCCCCCAGCGCCAGCACGCCCAGCGGCACCAGCATCACGAAGGGGCTTTCGTGGGCATGCTCGTGTGTGTGCTTGTCCCCGCGCGGCGTGCCGTAAAACGTCATGAAGATCAGCCGCCAACTGTAGAAACTCGTCATCGCGGCGGCAATCACCAAAAGCCAGAACCCGTACATCGACCCACCGGCCCAGGCGCTTTCCACGATGGCGTCCTTGCTCAGGAACCCGGCAAAACCATAATGCGTCAGCGGAATGCCGACCCCGGTGATGGCCAGCGTCCCGATCATCATCGCCCAGAAGGTATAGGGGATCTTCTTGCGCAACCCGCCATAGTTCCGCATGTCCTGCTCATGGTGCATCGCGTGGATCACCGACCCCGCCCCCAGAAACAGCATCGCCTTGAAGAACGCATGCGTGAACAGGTGGAACATCGCCGCCGAATACATGCCCACGCCCGCGGCCACGAACATGTAGCCAAGCTGCGAACAGGTGGAATAGGCGATGACGCGCTTGATATCGTTCTGCACCAGACCCACGGTCGCCGCAAAGAACGCGGTCGAGGCACCCAGCACGGTGACGAATGTCATCGCTTCGGGTGCAAACTCCATGATCGGCGACATGCGGCAGACAAGGAACACACCCGCCGTCACCATCGTCGCCGCATGAATCAGCGCCGACACCGGGGTCGGACCCTCCATCGCGTCGGGCAGCCAGGTGTGCAGGAACAATTGCGCCGATTTCCCCATCGCGCCAACGAACAGGAGGAAGGCAATTAGGTTGGCCGCATTCCATTCGGTCCACAAAAAGCCGATGGTCTGCTCGGCCAGATCGGGCGCCGCGGCGAAGATGTCATCGAACCGGATGCTGTCGGTCATGTAGAACAGCGCAAAGATACCCAGCGCAAAGCCGAAATCACCCACCCGGTTGACCACAAACGCCTTGATCGCCGCCGCATTGGCGCTGGGTTTGCGGTAATAAAACCCGATCAGCAGATAGGACGCGACACCGACACCTTCCCAGCCAAAAAACATCTGCACAAGGTTGTCGGCCGTCACCAGCATCAGCATCGCAAAAGTGAAGAACGACAGATACGCGAAGAAACGCGCCTTGTAGTTCTCGTCTTCCTTGAAGTTCTCGTCATGCGCCATGTAGCCGAAGGAATACAGATGCACGAGCGCGGACACCGTCGTGACCACGATCAACATGATCGCCGTCAACCGATCCATGCGGATCGACCAATCCGTGCTCAGGCTGCCGCTTTCGATAAAGCGCATGATCTGAATGTGTTCGGTCGGGCTTTCGAAGGTCAGGAAAACGACCCAGCTCAGCACGGCGGCCAGAAACAGCAGGCCGGTCGACACCCACTGCGCGGCCGTCTCCCCGATCAGTTTCCAACCGAAGCCTGCGATGATCGCACCCACCAGTGGGGCAAAGAGGATTGTGGTTTCCATGTCCCTACCCCTTCATCACGTTGACATCTTCAACCGCGATGGTGCCACGGTTGCGGAAGAAGCAGACAAGGATCGCAAGGCCGATCGCGGCCTCTGCGGCGGCAACGGTCAAGACAAACAGCGTGTAGACCTGCCCGACCAGATCGCCCAGGAAGCTGGAGAAGGCGACGAAATTGATGTTCACCGCCAGAAGCATCAATTCGATGCTCATCAGCAGGATGATGACGTTCTTGCGGTTCAAGAAAAGCCCGAAGATGCCAATGACAAACAGCGTCGCCGCGACTGTCAGGTAGTGTTCAAGTCCGATCATGTCGTCCCTCGGTTCTCACCCCTTGGGGGCGGTCTTGCTGCGCCCGGCAAAGGCGTCTGGCTTGTGCCCGTATGTCCGGGCTTCTAGTCTGTGTCAGCCCGGGTTTCCACCGGACTTTTGGCACGCTGGCCGTTTTTTCAAGTCTCGTTTTCTTTCAAAGAAAACGGCCGGAAATTTTGAAAATTTCCGGTGCTTACAACCCCTGCCCCGGCTTGATATCTTTCAATTCCATCGCCGTCGCCGGATCCCGCATCATCTGGTCAATCACGTTCTGGCGTTTGACGTCCACCCGGTGGCGCAGCGTCAGTACAATCGCCCCGATCATCGCCACCAGCAGGATCAGCCCCGCAAGCTGGAACAGCAGGATGTATTCGTCATAAAGGATCAGACCCAGCGCTGCCGTGTTGCTCACCCCCGGATCGGTCACCTGCGTGCGCAGCCCCTCTGCCGCCGCATTGCTTTCCCATGCCCCAAAGGCCATCACGAACTGCATCAGGATCACCAGCGCGATCAGCAAAGCCAGCGGCATGTAGCGCGCCATTTCCGCCTTCAATTCCGCGAAATCCACATCCAGCATCATCACCACGAACAGGAACAGCACCGCGACCGCACCCACGTAGACAATGATCAACAGCATCGCCACGAACTCCGCCCCCAACAGCACGAACAGCCCCGCCGAGGACAAGAATGCAAGGATCAGCCAAAGCACCGAATGCACCGGGTTGCGGCTGATCACGGTGAACAGGCCAGCCGCGATCACACATGTGGCAAATAGGTAGAAAGAGAAAACGATCATGAATTGTCTTCCTTCTGGTCGAACACCTGCTGCGCCAGTTCCAGCGCGCGAGTCATGGACGGCAAGCCTGCAAACACGGACGTCTGCGCGATGGTTTCCTTGATGTGCTGCTCTGTCGCCCCCGCCTCAAGCGCATGACGCACCGTCTGGCGAAAGACCGTATCAACCTGTGCCCCCTGCGTGGTCATGCCCGCAATGGTCAGCAAAAGCCGCGTCTTGGCATCCAGCCCGTCCTTGTTGACGGCGTTGCCGAACATCAATTCCATCATGTCCTTGGGCATCGTGCCCATCATCGCCTCAAATACCTTGGGCGAGAAAGCGTCGGCCATCGGGATGGCCTTGGTCATTTCCTGCGCTTGCTTGAACAGCGCCTCAAAGGGGTTGGCTGAATCACTCATCTGTACGGCGCATCCAGCTCAAGGTTCCGCGCAATCTCCGCTTCCCAGCGTTCGCCGTTGTCCAGAAGCTTGGCCTTGTCGTAATACAGTTCTTCGCGCGTTTCCGTGGAGAACTCGAAATTCGGCCCTTCGACAATCGCATCCACCGGGCAGGCTTCCTGACAGAAACCGCAGTAGATGCACTTGGTCATGTCGATGTCATAGCGCGTGGTGCGGCGCGATCCGTCTTCGCGGGGTTCCGCATCGATGGTGATCGCCTGCGCGGGGCAGACCGCTTCGCACAGCTTGCACGCGATGCAGCGTTCCTCGCCATTGGGATACCGGCGCAGCGCATGTTCACCGCGAAAACGGGGGGACAGATACCCCTTCTCGTGTGGGTAGTTCACCGTCGCCTTGGGGCGGAACATGTGCTTGAAGCCAAGGGCAAAACCTTTGGCAAAATCCGCCAGCAGGAAATACTTTGCGGCGCGGGTATAGTCGATCTGGGTCATTTCGAACTCCCTTACATCGGCCAGCGGGCGTAGACGCCCCAGAACCACTCAAACTTCGCGGCGAATGCCACGAACACGACCCAGCCCAGCGACATCGGCAGGAACACTTTCCAGCCCAGCCGCATCAGCTGGTCATAGCGGTAGCGTGGCGTGATCGCCTTCACCATGGAGAACATGAAGAAGACGAACAGCATCTTGATGAACATCCACAGGAAGCCATCGGGCAGGAACGGAATGGGCGACAGCCAGCCGCCCAGGAACAGCAGCGACACCAGCGCGCACATCAGCACCACGGCGACCAGTTCGCCGATCATGAACAGCAGGAACGGCGTGGAAGAATACTCAACCTGGTACCCCGCCACCAGTTCCGATTCCGCCTCCGGCAAATCGAACGGGGGACGGTTGGTTTCGGCCAGCGCACTGATGAAGAACAGGATCAGCATCGGGAAGTGGATCAACCAGTTCCAGTTGAAAATGCCCCCCGCCCCATCCTGCGCATGCACGATCGAGGAAAAGTTCATCGACCCGGTGGAGATGATCACACCGATGATGATCAGGCCGATCGACACCTCATAGGAAATCATCTGCGCCGCAGACCGCAACGACCCCAGGAACGGGTATTTGGAGTTCGACGCCCAGCCGCCCATGATCACGCCGTAAACCTCAAGCGAGGAGATCGCGAAGACATAAAGGATCGCCACGTTGATATCGGCCAGCACCCAGCCTTCGTTGAACGGAATCACCGCCCAGGCCACCAGCGCCATGACAAGGCTGACCATCGGGGCCAGCAGGAAAACCGTGCGGTCCGCGCCCGCCGGGATCACCACCTCTTTGACGACGTATTTCAAAAGGTCCGCAAAGGACTGCAACAGGCCAAAAACACCAACCACGTTGGGGCCGCGACGCATCTGAACAGCGGCCCAGATCTTGCGGTCGGCGTACATCAGGAATGCAAGGCACAGCAGCAAGGGCAACATGATCAGCAGAACCTGGCCCACGGTCAGCAGGCCGATGCCCAGTCCGGTATTGGTAAAGAAATCAGACATTGTCCCTCACACCGTCCATTTCAAACAGCCCTTTTCAGACCGTCGGTATGCCGCGTTCCACGCATTCCAGCGCGGTCACTTCGGCATCAATCGTCTTTATGCCACGTGGCAAGCTTGGCGAGATCGTGTAAACAGCATCTGCCCGCCAGATGCCACCCTCTTGGCTCACATTTGTGCGTAGATGTCGCGCAAATCCGTACCCCCGGATCAGCGCATACTGCGCTGCAGCACATTCGGCGTAATCTTCCACGTCCTGCGTGCTCAGCGCCTTGGTCATGGCCACGTTGAATTGGACCAGATCACCATCCAGCAATTTGGTCTCTACCCCTTTGTATTCAGGGATGAAATCCTCCGCCACGGGCACCTGTGGCCCGCAGGCTGCAAGCGCCAGGAGGGCCACGCCGATCATGCCCCTCACTCAGCAGCCATGGGTTCGGCGCGTCGGGCGGCCGCATTGGCCGACAATTCCGCCATCAACTGGCTTGCCCGTGCAATCGGGTTCGACAGGTAGAAATCTGCAATGGCCACACCAAACGGCGCATCCTTGACCTTGCCGCGCGGCAAAGGCTGCCAGTCATTCTGCGCCACCTGATCGACACTGCCCAGATACGGCACCTCGGAAATCATCGCGCGGCGCAGGGCGGCGATGGAATCGAACGGCAGGGTTGCACCCACCTCCGCACTCAATGCGCGCAGGATGGCCCAGTTTTCCTTGGCCCGACCGGGCGCAAAGCTGGCGCGCGCGGCAACCTGCGGACGCCCTTCGGTGTTCACAAACAAACCTGGTTCTTCAGTATAGGCAGCACCGGGCAGGATGATATCCGCACGGTGCGCACCCCGGTCACCATGGCTGCCCTGATAGATGACGAACGGGCCCGCCGGAATATCGCCTTCGTCCGCACCAAGGTTGTAGATCACGTCAGCCGCCAACACGTCACTGATGCCGTTCTCGGACACCGCGCCGATGTCGATCGCGCCCACGCGTCCCGCTGCCGTGTGCAGCACCATGAAGCTGGACTTCGTGCTTTCGGCCAGCGCCATCGCGTCGGCGAGCACCGCCGCACCATCTTCACGACAAAGCGCCGCCTGTCCGATGATGACCACCGAAGGTTTCTCACCCACGTCCGCATGATCACGCTTCAACAAATCCGCCATCACTGCCGGGCTGTCACCGATGTGATCATATTCATAGGTCAGGTCGACCTTCTGTCCGATCACACCCACATTCGCGCCGCGCGTCCACGCCTTGCGGATGCGTGCGTTTAGCACCGGCGCTTCCACCGCTGGGTTCGCGCCGATCAGCATGATCGCCTGCGCCGTATCCAGTTCCTCAACCGTGGCCGTCCCGACATAGCCGGACCGGTTCCCCGCAGGCAGCTTCGCACCATCCGTGCGACATTCAACAGACCCGCCCTGCCCTTCGATCATCTGCTTGAGCGCATAGGCCGCCTCGACCGGGACCAGATCACCGATCAACCCGCCAACCTTTTTGCCTTTCATCGCCGCCGCCGCCGCCGCAAGCGCCTCCGGCCAGTCGGCTTTGCGCAGCTTGCCATTCTCGCGGATGTACGGCGTGTCCAGCCGCTGCCGCCGCAGACCGTCCCAGACAAAGCGCGTCTTGTCGGAAATCCATTCCTCGTTCACGCCGTCATGGTTGCGCGGCAGGAACCGCATCACTTCGCGGCCTTTGGTGTCGACACGGATGTTCGATCCCAGCGCATCCATCACGTCGATGGATTCGGTCTTGGTCAGTTCCCACGGGCGCGCCGTGAACGCATAGGGCTTGGACACCAACGCACCCACCGGGCACAGATCAATGATGTTGCCCTGCAAGTTCGAATCCAGCGTCTCCCCCAGATAGGAGGTAATCTCAGCATCCTCACCCCGGCCCGTCTGGCCCATCTTGTGAATGCCGGCGACCTCCGTGGTGAACCGCACACACCGCGTGCAGGAAATGCACCGTGTCATATGCGTTTCAACCAGCGGCCCCAGATCCAGATCTTCGGTCGCCCGCTTGGGTTCGCGGTAGCGGGAGAAATCCACGCCGTAAGCCATCGCCTGATCCTGCAAATCACATTCGCCCCCCTGATCACAGATCGGACAATCCAGCGGGTGGTTGATCAACAGAAACTCCATCACCCCCTCGCGGGCCTTCTTCACCATGGGCGAGTTGGTTTTGACCACAGGCGGCTGCCCTTCCGGACCGGGCCGCAGATCGCGCACCTGCATCGCGCAGGAGGCCGCAGGCTTCGGCGGGCCGCCCACAACCTCGACCAGGCACATCCGGCAGTTCCCGGCAATCGACAGCCGCTCGTGATAGCAGAAACGCGGAATTTCCACGCCTGCCTGCTCACAGGCCTGGATCAGGGTCATCGCCCCGTCCACTTCCACTTCATTACCATCGATAACGATCTTGCGGTTGTCGCTCATATGCTCACTTCGCTCTCAGTAACGAGCCGATCCGGCTCGATTTTTGAATCTCTTCCAACCCGACCGCACAATAGCTTTCCGGGATCGTGGGATCGACCCCCCGTGCGGCGAAATATTTGGCTGCCCTGGCCCTCAAACGGTCCTTGTCGGCGTCGCTGTCGGTATAAGCGTCAATCTCGGCCTGGGTATACCCCATATCGCGCGCTTTTTTCTCCAATCCGCGCACAAAGCCGATGGCCTTGAACATCCGCGCGTTGATCGTCGGGCAGTTCTTGCGGATCCGGTCCGCCAGCCCCAGATCGAAAAGCGCATCATCAATCACGGCCACCTCGCGCAGGGGCGGCTTTGCCTCGGCCTGCACGGCCATCAGCGGCACAAGGGTCAGCGCAAGGACGGCAAGGGGTCTTGTGATCGGTCGCATACTCTTTTTCCTCAATCAGACGAGGTCTCTGCCTCATACCCAGAAGGAAAGATGTCGGGCGTTGCTATACAATAACATGGCGCGCAGCGGGTGACCCGTGCGCGATATGTCGCGCAACGCAAGGTCACTGTGGGCAGGTGCCGCGAAAGGTCATGGTGTTGCCCTGAATGCGGATCTGGCTGGGATCGGTGTCCGGCCCGACGACCCAATCAATGTCCGAATTCCCGTACAGCCCCACGCAATAGGCCACCGCCGCATAGCGCCCGGCGGACAACGCCCCCTCGGGCGATTGCGCAACCTCCTTGACGGTGACCACGATCTGATCGCGCTGGCCGTCGACCTTACTGACCTTGGTGGGGAAATACTTGCCGTCGAACCGGATCTGGTCCGCCGGGTCCTTGCACCCTGCCAGCATCACCACCGCGCCCAAAAGAGCCATTGCACCGAATTTCATTCTCTCACTCCGCCGCTTGAGGGCTGCACCCGTGGCTGCGCCACATCTGCGCTTCTTTCAGCCACGCCCAGCCAAAGGCATGTTCGCTATCGCCATTGTCGCGCAAATGGTCAAGACGTGCCAGCGCTTCGTCCAGGGTCGGGCGGTGCCCCTGTGGCACCCACCACATCACGAAATGCATGGATCCCAGCACCTCAAACCATTCCGCGCGGCGCTCGTAGAATCGTTTGTGGATGGTGCCCCATACGAATTTTTCCAGACTGGGCACGTCGGCCCAGACGCTCAGGTTCGGGATATAAAGGTCATCGCCTTCGATCTTGGCGTCAGTATTCCCCTCCCCCTCCGCGTCGCCTTCCATCATCCACTGGAACCCCGGCATGCGCTTGGCCAGCCCGTTGATGCGGTCCAGATTGTCCATGAAGTCCGCCACGCGCGGATCATCCGTGGGCGCAATCAATCGCCCGACATTCAACTCCGCCAGATGCATATCCTTCATCGCCGCTTCCTTTCGCGCAAGGGGGCCACACCATCCAACGCCTTGCGCAGGAACGCAATGCCAAGATTGCCGCCAATGAAAACCAACCCGGCCACGGCCACATAAACCCAGATCGGCACAAGCCCATAGGTGATCGCCTGATGGGTGGCCCAGATCGGCAACCCGAAAACCACCAGCGTCGCCAGCGCGGCCAGCAGGCTCAGAATGCCATCCCAAAGATTCTTGAAAAACCCCACAGCCGTCCTCTCAGGTCGTCTTCAGCAAGCGACCAACCGCCGTGCCCGCCGCCATCTCGCGCCGTCCATAGGCACAAAGCGTCTCGGGGTCATCCTTGCGCACGCCGCGCGCTTCGAGATAGCGGATCGCGTTCTTGGTCAGACGGTCGTTCAGATTGGCGCGCTTGCTGGCCCGCTCCAGATCGGCCAGCGCATATCCCTGCGCGGCCAGATTGCGCACATCCCGCGCGACAGCCGCGCGATAGTCTGCATCCCGCAAGGTGATCCCCTGCCCCCGGCAAGCCACGCCCACCACCAATGAGATCGCGCGCACCTGCAGCACCGTATCAACCGCCTGCTGCGCCGTCTGCCCTTCGCGGGCCTTGAGGCTGGTCGATACCGGTTCCGTACAACCCGCCAGCACCAATGCGCCGATCACAACCAAAACACCAAACTTCATCACTGGTCCCTTACCCGCATTGCTTTTGCCGCCACAGCTTCGCCTCAGCCAGATGGCCCCAGCCAAAGGCATGATCACTGTCGCCATGCGCTTCCAGATGCCGAAACCGCGCCATCGCCTCCGTCATATCAGGGATATGACCCGCAGGCACCCACCACATTGCCAGCCGCAGCACCGCCCCCATGTCGTACCATTCGTTCTTGCGGTCATAGAACCGCTTGTGCACCGTGTTCCAGACGAAATGCTCAAGGCTTTCCACGTCTTCCCAGACGCTTAACGTCGATGCCGTACGCGAATTGCCCCCCATCGGACCCGTGGGATCATTCTGAACGGCCTCCATGTCCTCCTCCGGCATCATCCAGACAAAACCAGGGCTGCGCATGGCAGCGCTGTTGACCAGATCCAGACCGTTGACGAAATCCTGCACCCGCGGGTCGTCCCAATCGTATTTGAGGATGCCGAGGTTGAGTTCGGCGAGGTGATGCGTTGTAGTCCCGGCCACGTCAGAAAAACACCGCCACCAGCGCCGTCAGGGCAAGCAAGACGACGCAGAGCCATCCAACTGTAAAAGTCGCCGACCGCAGGGACTGGTTTTCCGTCCTGATATGAACGAAGGCCATCGCAAGCCGCGCCAACAGGAAAACCGACGCCAGAATATTCACCCACAAAGGGGACCCACCCGCCAGTATCGCCGCCATCGTCGCCGCCATGAACGCAGGCGAGGTTTCAATCGCATTCGCAAAGGCCCGCTCGCGCCGATAGACCGGGTCGCTGTAGTCGCGCTTGGGCTTGCCACAATCGCATCGGTTCTCCGGTGTGCGTCCGACAATGGACAGCATCGAAAGGATAACCATGACCAACGCCCAGAGCGCGAGCGCAGCGATGGCGTGGCCGTAGGGGGCGAATATTTCCATGGTGGATCCTTGTCTGACAAATACGATGCTCAAGACGGGTATGCCCTAGGTCCTGACCAACATCAAACCCATCAGTCCCGGTTCGCCCGCTTCCGCACGCGCAGCGCGGCACAGATCAGGCGGTGGTGGTCCGCGGCGGGTCAACAGTTTGAACGCCTGCCCATGCCTGCGGTCGAACGCTGCCGAAAAAGGCCGGGCAGCGCCGATGACTGACCCCGACGTGATCGCGTCAAATTCTGGCTTGCGGGTCCGGCGAATGACATCGATCCGGGGTTCCAGCACCGGATGCAACGCCACACCTTCACAGCCGCGTGCCACGTCCCTGACGAGCGCCCGAGCCGCCATGATCTCAGGGACCGGACGCTCAACCAGCGCCCGTTCAAGCTCTGCTGCACTTGTATCGCGGGACTGAACACCCGCGCTGCACCCTGCAAGGAGACATCCGGTGACAAGCAACCGTGCAAAGGCAATCCTCACTCCGCCGCGACCGCACTCACCCGGCCTGTGCGCTTGTGTTTGATCCGATCCTCGATCTCATCCCGGAAGTGGCGAATAAGCCCTTGGATCGGCCACGCCGCCGCATCGCCAAGGGCGCAAATCGTATGCCCCTCCACCTGCTTGGTCACATCCAGCAGCATGTCGATCTCTTCGGGTTCCGCATCGCCTGTCACCAGACGGTCCATCACGCGCATCATCCATCCCGTGCCTTCGCGGCAGGGCGTGCACTGCCCACAGGACTCGTGCTTGTAAAACTTCGACAACCGCCAGATCGCCTTGATCACGTCCGTCGAATTGTCCATCACGATCACCGCCGCCGTGCCCAGACCCGACCGCTGCTCGCGCAGGTAATCGAAATCCATGATCGCGTCTTTCATGTCCTTGCCGGGGATCATCGGCACCGACGACCCGCCGGGGATCACCGCCTTGAGGTTATCCCAACCGCCCCTGATCCCGCCGCAATGGGTCTCGATCAACTCCTCGAAGGTGATCGACATCGCCTCTTCGACGACACACGGGTTGTTCACATGGCCCGACACCGCGAACAGCTTCGTGCCCGCATTGTTCGCCCGGCCAAAGCCCGCGAACCACTCAGGGCCCCGCCGCAGGATGGTCGGCACCACGGCAATGGATTCCACGTTGTTCACCGTCGTCGGACAACCGTACAAGCCCGCGCCCGCCGGGAACGGCGGCTTCATGCGCGGCATCCCCTTCTTGCCTTCCAGCGATTCCAGCAACGCTGTTTCCTCACCACAAATATAGGCCCCTGCCCCGTGATGCAGATAAAGGTCGAAATCCCAGCCCGACTTGCAGGCGTTCTTGCCGATCAGACCGGCGTCATACGCCTCGTCAATCGCGGCCTGAAGCGCCTCTTTCTCGCGGATATATTCCCCGCGAATGTAGATG
The DNA here is from genome assembly GCF_041281685.2 of Sulfitobacter rhodophyticola. Taxonomy (GTDB): domain Bacteria; phylum Pseudomonadota; class Alphaproteobacteria; order Rhodobacterales; family Rhodobacteraceae; genus Sulfitobacter. Next base: position 3,943,396 of record NZ_CP166251.2, read on the forward strand.
TAGCAAGCATGCGCCCCCATCGCGAAGCTGGCGATCAGGCAACCCTCGATCAGCGTATGCGGATCGTGCCGCATGATCTCCCGGTCCTTGCAGGTGCCGGGTTCGGATTCGTCGGCGTTGATCACCAGATAGGCAGGCCGCCCGTCGCTTTCCTTGGGCATGAAGGACCACTTCAGCCCCGTCGGAAATCCTGCACCGCCACGGCCACGCAGGCCAGAGGCCTTCATCTGGTCCACAATCCAGTCGCGCCCCTTTTTGAGGATCCCCGCCGTACCGTCCCAATGGCCGCGCTGCTTCGCGCCCTTCAGGGTGCGGTCATGCATCCCGTAGATGTTGGTGAAAATGCGATCCTGATCTGCAAGCATTGCTGCATCCCTCTTGCGTTCCGGCAGGGCCGTAAACCCTGCCTGTCTCTTGTGCGCATCCGCGCCTGTCTCGTCTCGCCGGGGCGGCACCCCCGGTGTCTGCCGTTACTTATCTTCCTGACGCGCTTGCCATATCTGATAAATGTTGACCATGGCCCAAATCATCGCAGCCAAAGCGGCAAAATCAAAAAGCAGGGCATAGCGGCCCGGCAACCCCAGCGCAGGCCCCGCCAGGTTGGCAAGGATCCACAACACCATCGTGCCTGCAATCACCAGACCCACGGTCTGACCCTTGCGGGCGATGGCGCGTTGTCGATCCTCGCTCATCGCTTACTTCTTCTTGCGTTTGGAGAATTCGGTCTCCCCGCCCTTGGCAAGGATCTTGGCCTGGCTGATCCAGTCGTCCCGTTCGATCCGGCCCTTGAAGCGCAGACGGTCATCGACCCAGGCGATCTCCTTCTTGCGCCATCCCGCGACCTGCTTGAAATACCAGATGCCCATCTCGTTCAGCGTCTGCTCAAGCTTGGGACCGACGCCGCTGATCAGCTTGAGGTCGTCCGCCGCCCCCTCGCTGGGGCTGGTGAACAACTCCGGCTTGCCGTCGGCGGCGGCCGGGGCGCGCTTGGTCTTGGCCTCCTTGGCGGGCTTGGCTTTCGCAGCCGGTTTCGCGGCCGATTTGGCCGCGGGTTTTGCAGCCGCCTTGGCCGGGGACGCGTCCTGACCGGAGTCGTACTTCCAGTCGCCCTTGCGGTCTGACAGATCCTTCTGACCGGCCAGCGGTGCGGAATCCTGCATCTGGAAGGCCGAAGACGGCGTGGTCGATGCCGTCGCAGCAGCGCCACCCGCCGCAGACGCCGCCGCAGCCGTCGCGGAACCGCCTGCCGCAGGTGCCGATGCACCGCCCGACCCGGTCCGCCGTGCCTTGTCCTCCGCCGCCTCGCGCGCATAGCGCTGCGCAGGTTTTTCATCCGAATGCAGATCACTCGCCGCCTTCTGCCCCCGGCAGATGAACAGGCTCAGCACGATGCCCAGCAAAAAGCCGATCAGGCCCCCGGTAAAGATCGCCTGCAGCGCGGAAAAATCCGCAACCATGTACAACATGACCATCGCCACGACGCCTACACCGGCCGCAATGCCCCAGCAGATCGTGTTGCACTCAAGGCTGTTTTGATTGTCCGACATAACTCTTCATATCCCCTCTGGTGGTGCAGCGCGCCCGTCAGGACCCGCCGTCGTAGCGCCCGTCTTTCCGGGCTTTCGCAGCAAATGCGGTTTCTTCGCCCGCTGCAAGTCTTTGCGCCTGTTCCACCCAATTGTCGCGGGATACCCGGCCCTTGAAGCCTTCGAGATTTTCATCCACCCACGCCACTTCCGCAGCGCCCCACTTGGCGATCTGGTCGAAATGGAAAAAGCCCATCCCCTGTAGCATGGTTTCCAGTTTCGGCCCAACACCCTTGATCAGCTTGAGATCATCCGCGCCGGATTTGCGCGGCGCCTTCATCGTGCGGGGTTTTTTTACCCGCAGATGCGGCCGCCGATTTGCCCGTCGATTTCATCGCATCCTTGGACGATCCGACCGGGTCGGCCTTGGACGGCGGTTTCGCCTTGGAGGTCGCGGACGCCTGCTGCTTGGTCACCCCGGTCTTGTCCGCCGGCGCCCCCTTGATCGGCTTTTCCACCTTCGGTTTCGCCGCGGTATTCGCAGCCTTGCGCGGCTTGCCCTGCCACGGCGTCAGCAACGGCACCTCGGTCCCATCGATGCGCTTGACCGTATCGCCAATATCCACCGCCAGTTGCGCGCTGGCATTATACTGGGTCTTGCCGCTGTCGTGCTCTTTCAGGCTGGTCAGCCCCGACGCAGGTTCCGCCGCATACCGCCCCTGCTGAGGCCCCGGCACCGGCACATCACCCTTGGCCATCGCGTCCAACAGCTTGGCGAAGTTCTCTGCCGTCAGGTCCTCGTAATAATCCTTGCCAATCTGGGCCATGGGCGCATTGGCGCACGCGCCAAGACACTCAACCTCTTCCCACGAAAACTTCCCATCCGCGCTGATCTGGTGCGGGTTGGGCGCAATACGCTCCTTGCAGACCGACACAAGGTCTTCCGCGCCGCAGATCATGCAGGTCGTGGTGCCACAAATCTGGATGTGTGCAACAGAACCAACGGGTTGCAACTGAAACATGAAGTAGAACGTCGCCACTTCCAGCCCGCGAATATAGGCAAGGCCGAGCATTTCGGAGACATGCTCAATCGCCGGACGCGAAAGCCACCCCTCCTGCTCCTGCGCACGCCATAGGAGCGGGATAATGGCGCTGGCCTGACGGCCTTCAGGGTATTTGGTCATCTGCGCTTCGGCCCAAGCTTGGTTGGCGGGCGTGAAGGCAAAGGCTTCTGGTTGTTCTGGATGTAGTCTACGGAGCATTACGCGCAATTCCCAAAATTTTTCAGCCCCAGCAGCGTGTTGCCAAGGGCCCGGAAGCTATCACACCCATCAAAGAGCGCTTTTTCTGCAGTTTCAAAGTCCAGGCCCGGATGAGATGCGGAAAAGACCTTTTCAGCCTCGTCTCGCGACATCGAACAGCCCTGGCCTTCCAAAATGACCGCCAGCTTGTGGGCATTGCTCCATTCTGCCGGTGGCGCGCTTGTTTCTGCCCAGCACGGTGCAGAAAAACCAACCGCGAGACCAAATGCGATTGCTCCGGATTTCACCGATCAATCTCCCCAAACACCACATCCATGGTGCCGATGATCGCCGCCACATCCGCCAACTGGTGACCCTTGGAGATATGATCCATCGCCTGCAAATGCAGGAACCCCGGCGCGCGCAGCTTGGCGCGGTAGGGTTTGTTGGTCCCATCGGCCACCAGATATACGCCGAACTCCCCCTTGGGCGCTTCCACCGCGCAATAGACCTCACCCGCAGGCACGTGGAACCCTTCGGTATAAAGCTTGAAGTGGTGGATCAGGCTTTCCATGTCGGTCTTCATCGCGGTGCGGCTGGGCGGCGTGATCTTGCCCCGCGCCAGAATATCACCCTTCCCTTCCGGCGCCCTCAGCTTGGCAATGGCCTGATGGATGATGTGCACCGACTGGCGCATTTCTTCCATCCGGCAGAGGTAGCGATCAAAGCAGTCGCCGTTCTTGCCCACAGGCACCTGAAACTCAAATTCGTCATATAGTTCATAGGGTTGCGCGCGCCGCAGGTCCCAAGCCATGCCCGATCCGCGCACCATCACGCCGGAAAACCCATAGTCCAGGATTTCCTGCTCGTTCACCACGCCGATGTCGACGTTGCGCTGTTTGAAAATCCGGTTTTCGGTCAGCAACCCGTCGATATCATCCAGCGTTTCTGGGAATTCGTTCGCCCAAGTCTCGATATCGTCGATCAGGTCGTCGGGCAGGTCCTGATGCACCCCGCCGGGCCGGAAATAGGCCGCGTGCAGGCGCGCCCCGCAGGCGCGTTCATAAAAGACCATCAGCTTTTCACGCTCTTCAAACCCCCACAGCGGCGGGGTCAGGGCGCCCACATCCAGCGCCTGCGTGGTCACGTTCAGCAGGTGGTTCAGCACCCTGCCGATCTCGCAATAAAGCACCCGGATCAGGCTCGCGCGGCGCGGCACTTCGGTGCCCGTCAGCTTTTCAATCGCCAGACACCAGGCGTGTTCCTGATTCATCGGGGCCACGTAATCCAGACGGTCGAAATACGGCAGGTTCTGCAAGTATGTCCGGCTCTCCATCAGCTTTTCGGTGCCCCGGTGCAGCAAGCCGATATGCGGATCGCAGCGTTCGACGATCTCTCCGTCCAGCTCAAGCACCAGACGCAAAACACCATGCGCCGCAGGGTGTTGCGGGCCGAAGTTGATGTTGAAATTGCGGATCTTCTGCTCGCCCGTCACCGCATCGGTGGAGCCGTCATCATAGGTGTTGGTGCGAATATCGCCGTCCATCATTTACGCCCCCCAAACGGGTTTCTCTTGTCGTCCTCATCCACGGGAACGCGGATGGGCTGTTCCTGACGCTTGCCGAACAGACCCGCAATCAATTCTTCCAGAAACCCAATCATCACAGTTTCTCCAACTCTTGCAGCTTCAGGCCCATCCACCACAGCAGGGCAATTGTGCCGAATGGGACCAGACAGGCGGCGGCCCAGTATTTGTTGATGCCAAAAAACGGCAGCAGCTTGACCATCGGAATAGCCGTCAGTGCTGACAGGATAAGCCACCACACGCCGCCCATCAGCCCTTCGCCTCCTCGGCCTTGTCGTCCCCCGGCAGGATGTATTCCGCACCCTCCCACGGCGACATGAAATCAAACTGACGGTATTCCTGCACAAGGCTGACGGGTTCATAAACCACGCGCTTCTGCGCCTCGTCATAGCGCACTTCGGTATACCCCGTGGTCGGGAAATCCTTGCGCAGCGGATACCCGCGAAAGCCATAATCCGTCAGGATGCGCCGCAGGTCCGGATGGCCGCTGAACAGGATGCCGAACATGTCGAACACCTCCCGCTCGAACCAGTTGGCGCTGGGGTGCACATCCACCAGCGACGGCACCATATCCTTTTCACGCACCGCGACCCGCAAGCGGATGCGGTGGTTCTGATACATGCTCAGCAGGTGATAGACGACATCGAACCGCTTGGCGCGGCCCGCATGATCCACCGCCGTGATATCCACCAATGTGGAGAAACGGCAGGTCGGATCGCCTTTCAGAAACTCCACCAGCCCCGCGATGTTGCCCAGCGTGACGTCTACGTTCAGCTCATCACGGCTCACATCCCAGCCCAGCACGCAATCCGGGCGTTTGGCTTCGATGTAGCCGCCGAGTTCGTTTAGTGCGTCGCTCATGCGCGGGCCTCCTGCAAAATGACGTCGTGAAAGCCAGCATGCGCATCGGCATTCACAAAGAATTGCGCCATGAAATCCGGGATCACGGCGCGGGCCGGATCATCCCCGGCAAACCGCGTGATCGCTTCCATGTCTTCCCATTCCATCAACACGGTCACCGGGCAAGGTTCGGTCTCGCGCTCCGCCAGGAACGTGACGCTGCGGAATCCGTCGATCCGTTTCACATTATCCAGAACACGCGTGCGATAGGTCTCGATCCAGCTGTCCAGATCAGCGCGGCGCACGGTCGCACACCACTTGCGGATCACCGCGTCCTTCATCGCACAATCGTCCCGGTCCGCCGCATCTTGCGCTGAAGCTGCAAAATCCCGTACAGCAGCGCCTCCGCCGTTGGCGGGCAGCCGGGCACATAGACGTCCACCGGCACGATCCGGTCACAGCCGCGCACCACGGAATAGCTGTAGTGGTAATAGCCACCGCCATTCGCACAGGACCCCATTGAGATCACATACCGTGGCTCCGGCATCTGGTCGTAGACCTTGCGCAGCGCAGGCGCCATCTTGTTGGTCAGCGTGCCGGCCACGATCATCAGATCGGACTGGCGCGGGGACGCACGCGGCGCTGTCCCGAACCGCTCAAGGTCATAGCGCGGCATGGAGGTGTGCATCATCTCAACCGCACAACAGGCCAACCCGAAGGTCATCCAGTGCAAGGACCCCGTACGGGCCCAGTTGATGATGTCAGCGGTCGACGTGACAAGGAAACCCTTGTCCTGCAGGGCCGCGTTCAGCTCCTGAGTGGCGACATCGCGGTCGGCACCAGCAGCATTGGGGGAAGTGGCTACGGACATATGTGCCTTGGCTCCAAGGTTTTTGTCATCAGCAAGGCCCACCAATGCGACGGCCCTGCGTTGGGTCGGGTGTATCTCAGCCCCGCCGGAGGGTCAACGCGACAACATTGCAGGCGCGCGCTTATCTGCGGGCTTTTTGACGGCAGGATGGCATGGCGCCAAAAGCGCTTCGAACACGCTTCCAAAATGTGCCTTCTGCGCGCGATTACAAGCTCAGCGGCCTTCGGCCTGCCGCGCATAATCCTCGGCGTCGAACCAGCCGCGCGATGCTTTGACCTTCAGGTCGTCGCCCACTTCCCATTCCTCCCAGCCGCGCACCTTCAGCGGGTGCCCGCTGGCTGCGTCATGCCCCGTGAAGGTCCAGGCGAAAACCACATGCGATCCCGCGCACCGCACATCGTCACAACTCAGCGTGAGGTCAGGCACATCTGCGTAGAACCCCGCCGCCATGTCCTGCACCCGGCCCCGCCCGGTCCATGGGTCGCCGTTGTTGATGATGATCTCGCCGTCCTCCGCATAGAAAGAAGCGACCGCTTCGGCAGATTTGGAATTCCAGGCCGCCGTGTAATCCTTGGCCATCTGTGCCACAGCACGTGCATCCGTCATTGTCCCACCTTTCCCAATTTCAATGAACGTATCATGCCACGCCGCCTGCGTTCGTCCAAAGCTCTTGTGCAAGACCATGATACGCCAGACAAACCTGCGCCGGGGCGGCCCAATGCCATGAAAAAAGCCGCCCCCGATCCGGGGCGGCTTTGGCAGGTCAAGGCGTCAACGCGGGGCTATTGCCACTCAAGCGCGCCCTTTTTCCACTCATAGGCAAAACCGGCCGTCAGCACGGCGAGGAACACCATCATCGACCAGAACCCGACCATTGAAATGTCCTTGAAGGCCACCGCCCAGGGGAACAGGAACGCGATCTCAAGATCGAAGATGATGAACAGGATCGACACCAGGTAAAACCGCACGTCAAACTTCATCCGCGCATCGTCAAAGGCGTTGAACCCGCACTCATAGGCCGACACCTTTTCAGGGTCGGGATTGCGCACGGCAACCACAACGGCAGCCAGAATCAGGATCAGGCCAAAACCGATGGCCACGGCCAGAAAAACGAGGATGGGCAGGTATTCCCGCAACATGTCGTCCAAGAGGAAGCTCCTATCGTCTGCCAGCGGGCGCGCGGCCCCGGATGCCGTCCGACTGAAACGGCTGTGTTCGGTCTACTCCCGTGACATGGCAGGGTCAACCGGAGCCGGGCCCGGATGCCTGCGCATTTTGCCACGGCACCGCAGGGTGCTGCGGGGTGCCGCTCCCCATCGCAAGGTCAGTGAATGCCTTTCCACGCAGGTTCCTTCCTGCGCAGCGTGTCTAGCACGTCGTCGGACACGGTGCGGTCGCTGATCCAAAGGTATTCGACCATCTCCACCGTCAACCCCGATGGCCTGCCCGACCGCGTCACCATGTAACGGATCAGATCCGAATGGTGCACGGCGCCGGTGTCCCTCAGGAAATCCCACTGAAACAGAACCGTTGCGCGATCTTCGGCGTCATGCGTGATTTCCACGATCCGGCCAACCGCCTCCTTGCAGGGGTCCGCCATGACGTTCTCCATCCGCAGCCGCGTGGCCTTCACCACGTCTGGCCAGGTTTCCATCACGACGATCTCTTCCAGAACGTAAGCGATGAACGGAACCGCAAGGTGTGAGGTCAAGCCGTTCAGGTCCTGCGCGTTCATCAACCGGACGACAAATGCGAAATGTCTGCGAATGTCGTCATCGAAATGCGCCAATGCCTTACCCCCTACCCAGCAGGTCCGACGCGGGACCTTCTTTTCCGGTCAAGCCGCCTTGCCGCGCCCTTCACACCTGCCGCACAGAATCAGGCGCCGCATGCACGCTGCATGCCACACTCCCGTCACCTGTTCCACTCAGGCGTGCGTTTTTCGAAAAACGCCCCGATTCCCTCGGCGGCTTCGTCCGTTTCCCAGCGTGCGGCCAGCGCTGCAATCGACATCGCCACCGCGTCCTCACTGGCCATCCCGCCCAGATCCTGCGCCAGCTTCTTGGCCGCCGCCACAGCCCCCGGCGCACAGGCCAGATAGGGCACCACTTCGGCCTCTACCGCCGCGTCCAGTTCCTCTGCCGCAACCGCGCGGGCCAACAGGCCCAGATCCACCGCTTCCGTCGCCCCGAACACCCGGCCCGACATGAACACCCGCCGCGCGCGCCCCTCGCCCATGCGGGCAATCACATACGGGCCGATGGTGGCCGGGATGATGCCCAGCTTCGTCTCCGTCAGCGCCATCTTCAGGCTGTCCACCCCGATGGCCACGTCACACACGCTCGCCATGCCGACACCGCCGCCGAAGGCATTGCCCTGCAACCGCCCGATCAGCGGCTTGGGCAGGCGGTTCAGCGCGCCCAGCATGGTGGCGAGTTTCCCCGCCTCCGCCGCCCGCGTGGGCGCATCCATCCCCATTTGATCCCGCATCCAGCCCAGATCGCCTCCGGCGCAAAACGTCCGCCCCGCCGCAGCCAGCACCACGACCCGCACCACATCATCCGCACCCAGATCAGCAGCGGCCTGCGTCAACTCCGCCAGCATCTGCGCCGACATGGCATTGTGCTTTTCCGCCCGGTCCAGCGTCAGCGTGGCCACCCCGCGCGCGTCCACGTCGATGGAAATCGTCTCAAACATCGCCCATTCCTTCCGGCATTCCGGGCACAACGCGCCCGTCCCGCCTCCAATCCTGCAAAATCCATACCATCCGGTCGATAAACCAAAGCTTCGGCACCATGCACAGGATCGTGCCGTAAACCGCCGCCTGCGCGTTCAACGCCCAAAGCCCCCAAAGCATCACCACCAGCCCCGGAAAGCTCGCGTAAGCCAGCAGCCTGGAGGCCCGCTGGTGATGCGCCGGCAGCGCGTCAAAATGCTTGAGGAACACCCGCTCCCCCAACACCCCCCGCGTCATCCAGTTGTCAAACCGCACGGGCACCGCAAAGACACGCGGGTTCAGCCAGATCCAGACCAACACAACGGCAACCGCCAGCCACGCCCAGACCCCGATCCACACCCGGCTCCACACCGCGAGGGCCAGCATCGGCAGGATCGGCACACGGGTCCAACCGGACCACGGATTCGCATGACGCAACCAGACGGCATCCGACATTCCCATCAACCGCTCCGCCTGCTGCGCCAGTTTCATTCTACCCCCGCATCGCCCGCGCCATCTCGGCCGCCTCTTCCAGCACCGCCTGATCCAGCCCGGTCTGATAGGTCAGCGCCGTCAGATGCGCGTTCACCGCCTCCGTTGCCACGTTCCCCGCCGCTCCTGGCGCAAAGGGACAGCCGCCCAAGCCCCCCACAGCCGCATCAAACACCCGCACCCCCATGCTGAGCGAGGCATCGATGTTGGCCATCGCCCGTCCGTGGGTGTCATGGTAATGCCCCGCCAGACGCCCCACCGGCACCACATCGCGCACCGCCAGCAACATCCGCGCGATGCTGTCAGGCGTGCCCGCCCCGATGGTATCGCCCAGCGAAACCTCATAGCACCCCATCGCGAACAGCTTGTCCGCGACTTCCGCGACTGCCGACGGTGCGACCGCCCCGTCATAGGGACACTCGATCACGCAGGACACATAACCGCGCACCGGAATATCCAGATGCCGCGCGGCTTCCAGCATCGGTTCAAACCGCGCCAGCGATTCCGCAATCGAGGCATTGATGTTCTTCTGGCTGAACCCTTCGGAAGCGGATCCGAAAACCGCAACCTCATCCGCCCCGGCCGCCTGCGCATCGTCGTAGCCGCGCATGTTCGGCGTCAAGGCTGCGTATCGCACGCCGTCGGCCCGCTTGATCCCCGCCAGAACCTCCGCCGATCCGGCCATCTGCGGCACCCATTTGGGGCTGACGAAGGACGCACATTCAATCCGCCGGAACCCCGCATCGGACAGCTTGTCGACCAGCGCGATCTTCTCCGCCACCGGGATCTCGCGCGCCTCGTTCTGCAACCCGTCGCGCGGGCCAACCTCAAAAATCTCACATGCGCCCAAGCTCATTGCCGCCCCTTTTCTGGAATGTCTGATCGCACCAGGGTCTCACTCAACCGGCCATGGCGGATAAAAGTCCTTGTCATAGATCCCCCCTTCCGTTGGCAGGCTTTTGACAAAGCTCTCCCGCTCCGTGATCCGCGCGTACCATTCAGCCAGCGCAGGGTGCTGATCCAGAGTGACGAAAAACCGCGACATGTAAACCGCCTGTCCCACGGAAATATCCGCCGCCGAATATCCCGAGGTCAGCAGATAGTCCCGGTTCTCCACCGGCGTGCTCAACCGTGCCTCGATCGCGTCATAGCATTTGCCGACCCTTGCGGCCTCCAGTTTCATCACGATGGGGCTGCGCATCGCATCCTCGCGTAGCGCCACATGCTGCTGGGTCAGGGCCGCCGTGTGCTGGCTGAGGGTTTCGGCAAAATGCACCCAGACCAGCCAGGCCATCCGGTCCGGGCTGCCCGCCGACCGCCCCATCCGGTCGGGACTGAACCGCTCGCACAGATATTGCGTGATCGCGCCTGTCTCGAACATCCGCTCTCCCTCGATCTCAAGCGCGGGCACACGGCCCGCAGGCGACAGGCTCAGATACTGCGGGTCCCGGAGCGAACGGTCGAAGGCATGCAGATGGACCTGAAATTCAATGTCCAACTCCTGCAGCAACCAAAGCGTCCGCATCGACCGGGTCTGCGGACAGTGATGCAAGACGATCATGCCGCGACCTCCTCTTGCGGCTCAAGCCGCACCAGCGCGGCCCCCGCTTCGACCTGATCGCCTTCGGTGGCCAGCACTTCGGCGACCACACCATCGCGCGCCGCCAGCAGGCTGTGCTCCATCTTCATCGCCTCCAGCACCGCCAACCGGTCGCCCTTGACCACCGCCTGCCCTACCTGCGCATCCACCGCGCGTACCAGCCCCGGCATCGGCGCTTCGATCAGGTTTCCATCACCCGCCGCACCACCAGCGCGGTCCAGCGGATCGACCACATCAAAGACCATGCCATAACCATCAAAGACCGTGACCTGCCCGCCCGCGACCGAAACATCCGGCACCGGCACACCGTCCAGCGTCCACCCCGCCGCGCCGCGCCGTGCCTCGACCTGCGTGTCCGCGACATGCCAGACCTGCAGGTCCGGCCCCTCAACGGCAACTTTCACGACCTGCACCTGATCGCCCCAGCCCAGCGTCACCTGCCGCAGCAAGGGCGCCCAAAGCGTAAATCCCCCCTCCGCCGAAACCGCCTCCAGGCCCAGCGCCGCCATGCCCGCCCGCGCCACATGCCGCGCCTGTGTCTCGGGCACCATCGTCAGCGCGTCGATGTCGCGTGCGATCAACCCGGTGTCGACCTCTCCGCGCCCGAACCCTGCGTGGCCTGCCAGCGCCCCCAGAAACGCCAGGTTCGTCACCGTCCCGCCCACCTGACACCCCGCCAGCGCCGCGCGCAACCGCGCCAGTGCCGCGTCCCGCGTGGGCCCATGCACGGTCACCTTCGCAATCATCGGATCATAGAACGGACTGATGGTATCGCCCGCCCGCACACCCGAATCCGCCCGAGTCTGCGGGGTGAATTCCAGATGGCTCAATGTCCCGGTCGCGGGCAGGAACCCCGCCGACACATCCTCCGCATAAAGCCGCGCCTCAAAGGCATGCCCATCGATGGACAAATCCTCCTGCGCGCAAGGCAGCGCCTCCCCCGCTGCCACGCGCAACTGCCACTCGACCAGATCCACACCCGTGATCGCTTCGGTCACCGGATGCTCCACCTGCAACCGCGTGTTCATCTCCATGAAAAAGAACCCGTCGGCGCGCAATCCATCCGAGCCATCAACGATAAACTCAACCGTCCCGGCCCCTTTATAGCCAATGGCTTGCGCCGCGCGCACCGCCGCCTCGCCCATCGCCTGACGCATCGCCTCTGTCATGCCGGGCGCCGGCGCTTCCTCGATCACCTTCTGATGCCGCCGTTGCAGCGAACAATCCCGCTCAAACAGATGCAGCGCACGGGTGCCGTCGCCAAACACCTGAACCTCGATATGCCGCGGCTGAGAGACGAATTTCTCCACCAGAACATCCGCATTGCCGAACGCCGTTTTCGCCTCAGACCTTGCAGACTGCAACGCCGCCTGAAACCCGCCCGCATCCTCGACCAGTCGCATCCCCTTGCCGCCACCGCCCGCCACCGCCTTGATCAACACCGGATATCCGATCTTGCCCGCCTCCGCGGCCAACAGATCATCGGACTGGTCGCTGCCATGATACCCCGGCACCACCGGCACGCCCGCCTCAACCATCAAAGCCTTGGCGGCATCCTTCAGCCCCATCGCCCGGATCGCATCCGCCGACGGCCCGATGAACACCAACCCGGCCTTCTCGACCGCCTCCACGAAATCAGGATTCTCTGACAGAAAACCATACCCCGGATGAATGGCCTGGCACCCGGTATCCAATGCGGCCTGAATGATCACATCCCCCCGCAAATAGCTTTCCGCAGGCGCTGACCCGCCAATATGCACCGCCCGGTCCGCCATCGCCACATGCTTGGCCCCGGCATCCGCATCCGAATAGACCGCGACGCACGCCACCCCCATGCCCCGCGCCGTCTCCATCACCCGGCACGCAATCTCGCCCCGGTTCGCAATCAGGATCGTCTCAAACATCAAACACCAATCTCCATTTTCATATGCAGGCCGTCACCCCCAACATCTTTTCTCCAAAAATATCCCGGGGTCCGGGGCAGAGCCCCGAAATTCACGACGCCTGCAAAACAAACCGCACGCCGGTCTCACATCCGGAACACCCCAAATTTCGTCTCCTCAATCGGCGCATTCAAACTCGCCCGCAAACTCAGCGCCAGCACATCCCGTGACTTGCGCGGATCGATCACCCCGTCGTCCCACAACCGCGCAGACGCATAAAGCGGATGGCTCTGCTCCTCGAACATATCAATTGTCGGCTGCTTGAAGGCGGCTTCCTCCTCGGCACTCCACGCCTCGCCCGCGCGCTCCATCGCGTCGCGCTTCACCGTCGCCAGCACCCCCGCCGCCTGCGGCCCTCCCATCACCGAAATCCGCGAAGAGGGCCAGGTCCACATGAACCGCGGCTGATAGGCACGGCCCGCCATCCCGTAGTTCCCCGCGCCAAAGGACCCGCCCACGAGCATGGTGATCTTGGGCACGTTGGTACAGGCCACCGCCGTGACCATCTTGGCCCCGTGCCGCGCGATCCCTTCGTTTTCGTACTTCTGCCCGACCATGAACCCGGTGATGTTCTGGAGGAAAACCAACGGGATATTGCGCTGAGAACACAACTCCACAAAATGAGCGCCCTTTTGTGCGCTCTCCGAGAACAGCACGCCATTGTTGGCAACGAACCCGACCGGACAGCCCTTCACATGGGCAAACCCGGTCACAAGAGTCTCGCCAAACCGCGGCTTGAACTCATCAAAGCGCGACCCGTCCACGATCCGCGCAATCACTTCGCGGATGTCATAGGGCGTGCGCAGGTCGCTGGGCACCACGCCCAGGATCTCCGCCGGATCGAAAGCCGGTTCCTCAGCCGCCTGCCACTGCACGGTCGCAGGCTTGGCCCGGTTCAACTGCCCCACCGCCCGCCGCGCCAAGGCCAAAGCATGGGCATCATCCTCCGCCAGATAATCCGCCACGCCTGACAGCCGCGTGTGCACATCCCCGCCGCCAAGATCTTCCGCAGACACAACTTCCCCCGTCGCCGCCTTCACCAACGGCGGCCCGGCAAGGAAGATTGTCCCCTGTTCCTTTACGATGATCGTCACATCCGACATCGCCGGAACGTAAGCCCCGCCCGCCGTACAAGACCCCATCACCACCGCAATCTGCGGGATTCGCTTCGCGGACATCCGCGCCTGATTGTAGAAAATCCGCCCAAAATGATCCCGGTCCGGAAACACCTCATCCTGGTTGGGCAGGTTCGCCCCGCCACTGTCCACGAGGTACACGCACGGTAGATGGTTCTCCGCCGCAATCTCCTGCGCTCGCAGGTGCTTCTTGACGGTCATGGGGTAATACGTCCCGCCCTTCACCGTGGCATCATTGCAGATCACCATCACGTCCTGCCCCGCAACGCAGCCAATGCCCGCAATCACCCCCGCACAGGGGGCCGCCCCGCCGTAAAGCCCGTGACCCGCCACAGCACCCACCTCAAGAAACGGAGACCCCGCATCCAGCAAATTCGCCACCCGCTCCCGCGGTAACATCTTCCCCCGGCTTTCATGCCGCGCGCGGGACTTTTCGCCACCGCCCAGCGCCGCTGCCGCCGCCGCGTCGCGGATCGTGGCCAAAGCCTCCAGATGTGCGGCTTCATTTGCCTTGAATGCCTCTGATGACGGCAAGGCCTGTGAAGTCAGTTTCATGCTAAAATTCCTTCATATCGCGCAATTCGATGGCCCGCTGCGCGGTCATGACCATCATGCAATTCGCAGCCACAATGCTGCGCAACGTACCATCCGCATAGCGCCCGTATGCCAGCGCACATTCCGCATCGCGGTAGGCAATCCACGCACGTTGCGCCCCCAACAGCATGTCATTCAACGGGGTCTGACCCGCAAACCGCCCCTGAAACGCCCCGCGCACCGCCTTGTATTCCCGGTTCAGGATCTGGTCCCAGACCGCTGTTTCCGCCTGAATACATTGGGAAATCCCAATCGTGGTATCAAACCCCTGCGACTGGCAGGCCCCCGCTGCATTGCCCAAACACACTGGCGCGACCTCCCCCGGTCCGGCAGCGGCAAAGCAGCCTTCGACCATCCCCGGATCGACCGCTTGCGCATTGGCGCTCCCGCAGAAAAGGCCCAGCAGCACGATGCTCAATATCCGCCTCATGCCGCATCTCCCTCAGCCACAGCCATCGCCCTTAACTCCCGCCGTATCACTTTCCCCGTCACCGTCATCGGCAGTGCCTCCAAAAACGCAATTTCCCTTGGGTATGAATAACGTGCCAACCGTTCCTTCACCCAACCCTGCAACTCCTCAACCCCAACCGAAACCCCCGGCTTCAACACCACATAAGCCTTCACCACCTCCGTCCGCAGCGCATCCGGCTTCCCAACAACCCCACAGGTCGCCACCCCCGGATGGGTCAGCAAACAATCCTCGATCTCCGCCGGCCCAATGCGATACCCAGCGGAGGTAATCACATCATCCTCCCGCCCCACAAACCGCAGGAAATCCCCTTCCCAGACACCCCGATCCCCGGTCACCATCCAGTCCCCGCGAAACTTCTCTGCCGTCGCCTCCGCCCTGTTCCAATAGCGCAGCATCATCGACGCCGACCCCCGCCGCACCGCCACATCGCCTTCCATATCCGCAGGCGCGCCCGCCGCATCAATCACCGCCACCTCATGCCCCGGCACCGCCTTGCCAATGCAGCCAGGCCGCACCGCAAAATCCACCCCGCAGGAGGACGCCACCATATTGCACTCCGTCTGGCCGTAGAACTCATTGATATCCAACCCGAAAGCCTGCCGCCCCCAAGCCAGCATCTCCGCCCCCAACGGCTCCCCGCCGCTCGCCACGGACCGCAGGCCCGGCACCACCGCCCCTTCCGCCTTGAGCATCCGCAAGGCCGTTGGCGGAAAGAACACGTTGCGCACCCCGCCAGCGGCCAACACGTCCTGACAGCCATCAATCGAAAACTTCGCCATCCGCGCCGCCACCACCGGCACCCCCAGCGCCAGCCCCGGCATCAGCACATCGAACAACCCGCCAATCCACGCCCAATCCGCAGGCGTCCACAGACAATCACCGGGCTGGCCCAGATGGTCATGGCTCATCGCCACGCCGGGCAAATGCCCCGTCAACACCCGGTGCCCATGCAACGCCCCCTTGGGCGCACCTGTGGTGCCGGAGGTATAGATCAGCACCGCCGGGTCGTCGGCGGCGGTATCCGCAAAGGCCACCTCCGCCCCCTCCCGGCCCATCTCCTCCACGATCGCGGCCGCAGCCAGCCCCCCCAGCAAATCCGCCCCCTCCGCATCCGTCAACACGATCCCACACCCCGCATCCCCCACCCGCGATGACAGCGCATCGCGCTTGAACAACTTGAACAAAGGCACTGAAATACAACCGACTTTCCAGATCGCCAGATGGGCCGCCGCACACCGTGGCGATTGGCTCAGCAAAACCCCGACCCTGTCCCCCCGCGCCACGCGCGCCAACAGCGCCCGCGCAATCCCGTCGGCCATCTCCTCCAGCGCACCAAACGTCACATCCCGCCGCGTTTCCCCCGTCAGATCAATCACCGCAACTTGATCCGCCGGATGCGCCAGACACTGCGCCGCCATGTTCAGCCGCACAGGCACGTCCCATGCCCCCTGCGGCGTCAGACCCGGCAATTGTGTCATCGCATCCTCCTCCGTTTCAGGTCTGCGGCGCGGTCGGGGTGGGGCTGGCTCTGTCCCTGTATTCCAGCCCGCCAAACCGGTTCACATGATAACTGCGCACCCCCTCGGGCCCGGCACAGACCACCACAATCCAGATCCCCGGCTCGCCCCTGCCGGGGCGCGCATGACAATCGGCCAACGCGGCCCCGGAACCGGTTTCCGCCACATAATCAGCGGCATACCGGTTGATCACATCCGTCTCCGTGATCGTCGCCGCAATGAACCCCAACCGAAACACATAGATCGCCCCCACCAGCGTCAGCAGCGCAAAAGGCGCCCACCACAACCAGCGCGGCACGGCCCTCAGCCCATCGCCGCCATCATCTCGCGCCCGACCAGCATCCGCCGGATTTCCGAGGTGCCCGCGCCGATCTCCATCAGCTTGGCATCGCGGAAGATGCGGCCCACCGGGTTGTCATTAAGATATCCCGCCCCGCCCAGTGCCTGCACCGCCTGATGTGCCTGTTTCATCGCCTCTTCGGAGGCATAAAGGCAGCACGCCGCGGCATCAGCGCGGGTCACATCGCCCCGGTCGCAGGCCTGCGCCACCGCATAGACATACCCGCGCGCGGAATTCATCGCGGTGTACATATCGGCCATCTTGCCCTGCATCAGCTGAAAGTTTCCAATGGGTTCGCCGAACTGACGGCGCTCCGCCATATAGGGCATGATCTCATCCAGGCAGGCGGCCATGATGCCCAGACCGATACCGGCCAGCACCACCCGCTCATAATCCAGCCCCGACATCAGCACGGCCACCCCGCGCCCTTCCTCGCCCAGCACGTTCTCGAACGGCACTTCACAATCGTCAAAGATCAGCTCCGCCGTGTTCGATCCCCGCATCCCCAGCTTGTCGAAATGCGGAGAGGTGGAAAACCCCTTCATCTCCTTCTCAATCAAAAACGCGGTGATCCCCTTGGAGCCCGCATCCGGATCGGTCTTTGCATAAACCACCAGCGTATCCGCATCCGGCCCATTGGTGATCCAGTACTTGTTGCCGTTCAGACGGTAATGATCATTGCGCTTTTCCGCATGCAGCTTCATCGACACCACATCACTGCCGGCCCCCGCTTCCGACATGGCCAGCGCGCCGACATGTTCGCCCGAACACAGGCCCGGCAGGTACTTTTCCTTCTGCTCCTGCGTACCGTTCAACCGGATCTGGTTCACGCAAAGATTCGAATGCGCCCCATAGGAAAGCGACACCGAAGCAGACGCCCGCGCGATCTCCTCCACCGCGACCGTATGCGCAACATAGCCCATGCCGGAGCCGCCGAATTCCTCCTCAACCGTCATGCCCAGCAGGCCCAATTCACCCATCTCGCCCCAAAGCGCTGCGGGAAACTCGTTCTTGGCATCCACCTCCGCCGCCATCGGCTTGACGCGCTCCTGCGCCCAGCGGTGCACCATCTCACGCATCGCTTCGACATCTTCGCCCAAATCAAATTTCATGCTGGCGGTGAACATGGCAGAACCCTCCCCGGTCAGTTTATTGAACACTTGTTCATTACCTAACGCCAACCCCGCCACCGGTCAAGCGTTCCGTCCCTCATCTCTGGTCTGACGCTGCCCTTGCTTGAGCACGGAGCAGGCGAAAGGACAGCGCTTGGACAAGAAAAATCACGGAGGCTCCCAGCTTGCTGGGATACCGTTATTTTACTTGTCCAGGGGATGGCGTTTTGCCAGAACCGAGATCACGCACGGGCAGCGTCAGACCCTCTGGGATGATGAGCCCGCAGCGCCAAAACAAAGAATGGTGTGCGGCGCAGCCGCTCCTTTGGATCACGCCAACCAACTCACGCCGCCGCCTGATAGACCGCACTGACCTCCGCCCGAATGATCCGCGCAATCAGTGCGCAATCCTCAATGGTGAACGTCAACGGCACCCGCATATCGACAATCCCCGCCAACACCCGGTCACTCACCGGCATCGCAGGCGCGTCCACATACTTCCAACTGTCGTACCGGCTGGTAAAGCCCACAGGCTCCGCGCCGCCGAACCACTTCAACTCCACCCCGCGCGCCGCGCAGCGGGCCAGCACGTCCTTCACGTGATGCTCCGCCCAGTCCAGCAACAGGAACTGGATGGACGATCCCACGATGGTCTCCTTCTGCGGCCGCTCGATCACCCGCAGCCCCGGCGTGCCGCGCAAGCCCTTCTCAATCTCATGGTACCGTGCGTTCCAGCGGACGCACCGGGCCTGCAGATCACGCAACTGCGGGCGCAGGATCGCCGCGCGCAGGTTGTCCATCCGCCCCGAGATATTGGGCGTCTCGTATCTGATCTGCGCAAAAGCCTCCGGCGGCGGGGCCGCAGCATGCCGCCCATATAACATATAAGACCCCGACAGCATGACCGCGCGCGCCGCGACCTCCGCATCATCGGTGACCAGCAAACCGCCCTCACCTGAATTCACATGTTTATAGGTCTGGCAGGAATAACATCCGACCTTGCCTTGCGTCCCCGATGGCACACCCTTCCACGCCGCCCCCATGGTATGCGCGCAATCCTCGATCACGGTCACGCCCGCCGCGTCGCAGATCGCCATCAGCGCTTCCATATCCGCCAGATGGCCCCGCATATGGCTCAACAACAACACATCTGCCTGATCCGCCTTCGCCGCGAGATCCTCCAGATCAATCACAAGGCTCTCGGTCACGCCCACAAACACCGGCACCGCGCCCACGGCAGCAATCGCACCGGGCACCGGAGCCAGCGTAAAGGCATTGGTCAACACCCGGTCACCGGGCCTGACCCCGATCGCGCGCAGGGCGGTGGCCATCGCATACCCGCCTGACGCCACTGCAACACAGTATTTCGACCCCGTATAAGCGGCAAACTCCTGCTCCAGCAGCGCGGTCTCCGCCACCTCGCCATGGGCCGTATTGTACCGATGCAACCGGCCGGACCGCATTACCTCGATCGCCGCTGCAATCGCCTCCTCGGGGATGGGTTCCTGCTGGGTGAAACTGCCTTTGAAGACCTCCGGCATCACGCGACCCTCCCGATCAAATCCTCGACGATACCGGGCAGATGCGCATAGTCGTGCAGCAACGCCTCCGGTTCCAGCGCGGCCATGTCCCCGCCCGCAGGCCCGAAAGTAACCAGTACACAGGGCACGCCAGCCGCCCGCGCTGTATTCCGGTCGGTATGGGTATCGCCCACCAGCAGACAGGACGCAGGATCGCCGCCCGCGCGCCGCGCGGTTTCGAACAGGTGCTCGGGATCAGGCTTGCGCACCGGCAGCGTATCCGCCCCCAGCATCGCATCAAAGGCACTGCGCACCCCCAACCGGGTCAGCAGCAGTTCGGCCAGCCCCTCGGGCTTGTTGGTGCAGATCGCCACCCGGTAGCGCGCCGCCTTCAACACCTCCACCGCCGCCATCGCACCGGGATAGAGCACCGTGCAGCTGTCGATATCGCGGGCATAGGCCTCCAGCAGCTTGGGGTAATAGGCATCCAGCGTCGCGGTGTCGCGCGCCCGGTCCAGCCGCTCCAGACCCAGCGTCAGCATCGCCCGCCCCCCGCGCAAGGCAGTGCCCGCATCCAGCCTTGGGTCCAGCATATCGCCCACACCCATGTCGCGGAAACACACGTTGGCCGCAGCAATCAGATCGCCGCTGGTGTCCGCCAGCGTGCCGTCCAGATCAAAGACAACCGTCTTTCCCATATCACCCCTTCGGCGGAACCCCGCCATCACGCTTTGGCCTGATGTTGCAACCCGCAACCTTGTTTGATGGGCACGAGCCTTGCGCCTTTGTGCGAAGCGCGTAAAGAGAAAGCAAGACAGAGCATAAAGAGACTGACATGAAAACGGCATTGATCATCCTCGCCGCAGGCAAGGGCACACGGATGAATTCGGACCTGCCCAAGGTCCTCCATCCCATCGCCGGGGACGCGATGCTGGTGCACGCAATGGCCTCCGGTGCCGCGCTGAACCCGGAGCGGTCGGTCGTGGTCGCAGGCCACGGGGCCGACGCGGTGCGGGCGGCAGCGCTGGCCCATGACCCGGCGGCCATCGTGGTCGAACAGACCGAACAGAAGGGCACAGCCCATGCCGTCATGCAGGCCGCACCCGCACTTGACGATTTCGACGGCATGGCCGTTGTCCTTTACGGCGACACCCCCTTCATCCAGCCTGAAACCCTGACCCGCATGGCGCAGGCGCTGGCCAGCAACGACATCGTCGTGCTCGGGTTCGAGGCGTCCGATCCCGCCCGCTATGGCCGGTTGATCCTGCAGGGACAGTCGCTGGAACGCATCGTGGAATACAAGGACGCCACCGAAGCGGAGCGTGCCATTACCCTGTGCAATTCCGGCGTCGTGGCCGCCCGTGCCGACCTGCTGTTCGATCTGATCGATGACGTGGGCAACGACAACGCGTCACAGGAATACTACCTGACGGACATCGTCGGCATCGCCCGCGACCGGGGCCTGTCCGCCACCGCCGTGACCTGTGCGGAGGAAGAAACGATGGGCGTGAATTCCCGCGCTGATTTGGCGCAGGCCGATGCCGCCTTTCAGGCCCGCGCGCGCGCCGCCCTGATGGAGGACGGCGTGACGCTCAGCGCGCCTGATACGGTCTATCTGTGCCGTGATACGGTGATCGGGCGCGACACGGTGGTGGAACCCAACGTGGTCTTCGGCCCCGGCGTGACCGTGGAAAGTGGTGCCACGATCCGCGCGTTTTCGCATCTGGAAGGCTGCCATGTGTCGCGCGGCGGCATTGTCGGCCCCTACGCCCGCCTGCGCCCGGGTGCCGAACTGGCCGAAGACGTGCGCATCGGCAACTTCGTCGAGGTCAAGAATGCCCAGATCGCCGAAGGCGCGAAGGTCAACCACCTCAGCTATATCGGCGATGCGCACATCGGGCGGCACAGCAACATCGGTGCCGGCACGATCACCTGCAATTATGACGGCGTGATGAAGCATCACACCCACATCGGAGATCGTGTTTTCATCGGCTCCAACACCATGCTGGTGGCCCCTGTTTCGGTGGGCGACGGCGCAATGACGGGCAGCGGTTCGGTGATCACCTCAGACGTGGAACCCGACGCGCTGGCCCTTGCCCGTGCACCACAGGTCGAAAAACCGGGCATGGCCCGCAAATTGTTCGAAATGTTAAAGGCCAAGAAGGCCAGAGCACAAAGAGGCAGCTGAAAATGTGTGGAATTATCGGGGTCCTTGGCAACAACGAGGTCGCTCCCATCCTTGTTGAGGCGCTCAAACGGCTGGAATACCGCGGCTATGACAGCGCCGGGATCGCGACGGTCAACGCCGGTACGCTGGACCGCCGGCGCGCGGTGGGCAAACTGGTGAACCTTTCCGATTTGCTGGTGCATGATCCGCTGGCAGGCAAGGCCGGGATCGGCCACACCCGCTGGGCCACCCACGGCGCGCCATCGGTGGGCAATGCGCATCCGCACAAGGCAGGACCGGTGGCCGTGGTCCACAACGGCATCATCGAAAACTTCCGCGACCTGCGCGCTGAACTGGCGGAAAACGGCGTCGGCTTTGAAACGGAAACAGACACCGAAACCGTCGCCTTGCTGACGCATCATCACATGTCACAAGGGGACACCCCGGTAGAGGCCGCGCGCAAGACGGTGGCGCGACTTGACGGGGCGTTTGCGCTGGCGTTCCTGTTTGACGGGCAGGACAACTTGATGGTCGCCGCGCGCAAAGGCTCCCCACTGGCGGTGGGATACGGCGCGGGCGAAATGTACATCGGCAGTGACGCCATCGCGCTGTCGCCCCTGACCGACCGGATCAGCTATCTTGAGGAAGGCGACATCGCCGTCATCACCCGCGACAGCGTGGAGATCACCGACGCCAATGGCACAATCGCCAACCGCGAGGTCCGCACCATCCAGATCGACGCCACGCGCATCGACAAGGGCGGGCACAAGCATTTCATGGCCAAGGAGATCGCCGAACAGCCCGGCGTGATCGGACAGGCCCTGCAACACTACATCGGCACCGGCAGCGACATCACCCTGCCCGGCAAGGGCATGGATTTCAGCC
Source organism: Sulfitobacter rhodophyticola (assembly GCF_041281685.2). Classification (GTDB taxonomy): domain Bacteria; phylum Pseudomonadota; class Alphaproteobacteria; order Rhodobacterales; family Rhodobacteraceae; genus Sulfitobacter. The sequence continues at coordinate 3,965,953 of NZ_CP166251.2, forward strand.
AGATCGACCGCATCACCATGGTCGCCTGCGGCACCGCCTTCTATGCCTGTCTGACCGCGAAATACTGGTTCGAACAGATCGCCCGCCTGCCCGTGGAGGTCGATGTGGCCTCCGAATTCCGCTACCGCGAACCGCCCATCCCCGACCGCACGCTGGCGCTGTTCGTCAGCCAGTCGGGGGAAACTGCAGACACCCTCGCCGCGCTGCGGTACTGCGACGGCAAGGCCAGCAGCATCGCGAGCGTGATCAACGTGCCCGAAAGCTCCATCGCGCGGGAAAGCGATCTGGCCCTGCCGATCTATGCGGGCGTCGAAGTGGGCGTGGCATCGACCAAGGCGTTCACCTGCCAGTTGACGGTGCTGTTCCTGTTGGTGCTGAAGGCCGCGCGGGACCGGGGCACGCTGGATGACGCGGGGCTGGCCGCGCATCTGGACGCCCTGCGCGCCCTGCCCGGCGTGATCAACGTGGCCCTCGGCAAGAACGACGCGATGCGCGCGGCGGCGCGCAAGCTGTCCACGGCACGCGATGTGCTGTTCCTGGGGCGCGGGCAGATGTACCCGCTGGCGCTGGAGGGTGCGCTGAAACTTAAGGAAATCAGCTATATCCACGCCGAAGCCTATGCCTCCGGCGAATTGAAGCATGGCCCCATCGCGCTGGTGGATGAGGAAGTTCCGGTGATCGTGATGGCCCCGCGTGACGCCCTTTTCGACAAGACCGTCAGCAACATGCAGGAGGTCATGGCACGCAAGGGCAAGGTGATCCTGATCTCGGACGCCGAAGGTCTGGGAGAAGCCAGCGAAGGGGTCTGGACCAGCATCGAAATGCCCAAGGTCGCCGACGCGCTGACCCCGATCCTTTATGCGATCCCGGCGCAGTTGCTGGCCTATCACACGGCGGTCGCCAAGGGCACGGATGTGGACCAGCCCCGCAACCTCGCCAAATCTGTCACGGTGGAGTAGCGGTCATGGCCAAGCAGTTTGACGGGTTCACCGAAGATCACACCGCTTTCATCGCCGCGCAGCATCTGTTCTTTGTCGGCACGGCGGCGGACACGGGGCGGGTCAACATCTCTCCCAAGGGGATGGATTCGTTGCGGGTGTTGGGGCCGAACAGGCTGATCTGGCGCAACCTGACCGGATCGGGCAATGAAACGGCTGCGCATCTGGCCGCGCACAACCGCATGACGCTGATGTGGTGCGGGTTTGAAAAGCGTCCGATGATCCTGCGCGCCTATGGTACCGCGCGCACGCTGCATCCGCGCGACGCAGCGTTCGCAGCGTTGAACGCAGATTTCCCCCCCTCCCACGGGGCGCGCCAGATCTATGACGTCACGGTGGAGATGGTGCAGACAAGCTGCGGCTATGCGATCCCGTTCTATGGCCATCAGGGATCACGCGATGTGCTGGCCGACTGGGCGGACAACAAGGGACCGGACGGCATCGCGACCCATTGGGAGACCCGCAACCAGCACAGCATCGACGGGCTGCCGACGCATATCATGGCCGATCCGGATGCATAAACCTTACCTTGCGCAATTGCGCGCGCTGGGGGATCCGGCGCGCGCGGAAGGAATGCGCGGGTATCACAAGGTAGACCGGGAATACCTTGGCCTGTCCAACCCGCAGATCAATGACCTGACCAAGGGATGGCGTCAGGAACTGGACACGCCGGCGCGCGTGGCGCTGGCAGATGCGCTGTGGCAGACGGATATCTACGAGGCGCGCCTTGCGGCGGCGAAACTGCTGACGCAGGCGCGCATTCGCCCCGATGACACCGCCGCCTGGGAGTTGATCGCAAGCTGGCCCCCCGATTTCGACAGTTGGGCGATTGCCGATCACGCCTGCATGGCCGGGCAGAAGCGGCTGGTGGCGGACCCGGCGCGGCTGGACGCGGTTGAAAAGTGGGTCACTTCGGAACACATGTGGACCCGGCGTGCGGCGCTGGTCATCACCCTGCCCTGGACCAGGCAGAAGCACCCCAAGCCTGCCGAACTGGCCGCCCGCGACCGCATACTGGGCTGGGCCGCGCAACTGGTGCCGGATCATCAGTGGTTCATCCAGAAGGCCATCGGATGGTGGCTGCGCGAATTGTCCAAGCGTGACCCCGACCGCACCATTGCCTTCATCGACCGCCACGGCGCGCAGATGAAACCTTTTGCCGTCAAGGAAGCCATGCGACACCTGCGCAAAGCCTAGACCAAGCGGACAGGCCGGGTTACCCATGGGTAACCGTCTGCTTTTGTTAACTTTTCCTTAACATCCTTCACGCAGGCGCAAAACGCGACACCTACCCCTCAAGCGCCACTTCGACTTCGGTCAGATCGGTCAGCGATGCCTCGATCAGCCGCAGCGCGGCCAGCGACATGCGACTGCCTGCGGTGGCGGGGCCGTCCAGCGGTATCAATGTCACAACGGAGGATTTGCCGGTCGCGGGATTGGTGACGCGGCCTTGTGTTTCTTCGCTGACCAGCGGTGTCTTGAGCCACAGCCCCGGTTCGGTCGGGCTGCCAAGCGACACCACGGTCTTGCCCAGTGACGCGGTGGGGGCCGCAGGCGCAGCAGTGGCGGCGGCGCGCTGTTCGGGGGTGGTGGTATCCAGCGCCTCTGCCGTGCGGGCGGTCGCGGGCGGCGGTGCTGCGGTGGTGGCAGGCGGCAGGGTGGTTTCGCCGACCGCTGGCGCGCCCTGCACGAAGGGATCGGAGGGTGCCGCGACATCGCCCGCGTTGCGATTGAGGCCCATCCGTTCCGTGATCCCGGTGACGGTGGCGCAGGCGGACAAGGACCCCGTAAGGGCAAGCAGGCAAATCAGACGTGTCATGGGGTCAGACTAGCCCCCCCTGCCGTTGTCGACAATTGCCCAAATGCGGCTTGCTTGGACGCAAGCGGCAGATTACCTATAAGGCATGAATGCTCCCTTGATTGATCCTTTCGCCCGCGCGATCACCTACCTGCGCGTCTCCGTCACGGACCGCTGCGACTTTCGCTGCGTCTATTGCATGTCGGAGAACATGACCTTCCTGCCCAAGAAGGAACTGCTGACGCTGGAAGAACTGGACCGCATGTGTTCCACCTTTGTCGATCTGGGTGTGCAAAAGCTGCGGATCACCGGGGGGGAGCCTTTGGTGCGGCGCGATATCATGACGTTCTTCAACGGCATGTCGCGGCATCTGGAGGCGGGCACGCTGAAGGAGTTGACGCTGACCACCAACGGCAGCCAGTTGGAACGCTTTGCCGATCAGCTTTATGCAGCGGGCGTGCGGCGGGTGAACATATCGCTTGATACGCTGGACGAGCAGAAATTCGCGGATATCACCCGCTGGGGTCGTCTGGCGCAGGTGCTGCGCGGGGTGGATGCAGCCCAAAAAGCCGGGCTGCGGGTGAAGATCAATGCGGTGGCGTTGAAGGGTTTCAACGAGGAAGAACTGCCCGCGATCACCCGCTGGTGCGCGGAGCGCGACATGGACCTGACCTGGATCGAGGTAATGCCGATGGGCGATCTGGGCAATGAAGATCGGTTGGAGCAGTATTGGTCCCTGAAGGACGTCCGCGCCACCTATGCGGAGCATTACACGGTGAGCGATCTTGCCGAAAACACAGGCGGGCCTGCGCGGTATGTCCGGCTGGAGGAAACCGGGCAGAAGATCGGTTTCATCACGCCGCTGTCCCATAATTTCTGCGAAAGCTGCAACCGGGTGCGGATCACCTGCACCGGAGAGATTTACATGTGTCTGGGGCAGGAAGACGTCGCCGACCTGCGCGCACCGTTGCGCGCGCACCCGGATGATGACGCACCGCTGAAGGACGCCATCCGAGCCGCCATCGACCGCAAGCCCAAGGGCCATGATTTCGACTATTCCCGCCAGCGTCTTGATGGCCAGATGCCCCGCCATATGAGCCATACGGGCGGGTAATGCCTGCCCCCCTGCTCTATGGTGCATGGGTCGGGGTTTCTGCGCTGCTCTTGCCGTTCATTGCCCGCCGGGAGGTGGGCAAACTGCGCGGTGTCGGCCTGTCGGTGGACCGGGCGCATGAGAAGCTGGGTCATGCGAGTGTGCGCAGGTCTGCGGGCGGTCCGCTGATCTGGTTTCATAGTGCGTCGGTGGGGGAAAGCCTGTCGGTGCTGGCGCTGATCACGCGGATGGGGGTGATCCTGCCAGACGCGCAGTTTCTGATGACCTCCGGCACCGCGACCTCTGCCGCGCTGGTGGCCAAGCGGTTACCACCGCGGTGCGTGCATCAGTTCGCGCCGCTGGATGCGGGGGGGCCGATGAAACGGTTTCTGAAGCATTGGAAACCCGATGCGGCGGTTTTTGTGGAAAGCGAGTTGTGGCCGCAGATGTTGCGCCGGACCCATGACAGCGGGGCGGGCATGGCGATGGTCAATGCGCGGTTGTCGGAGACATCGCTGGCGCGGTGGGGAAAGCAGCCTGCGCTGGCGCGGTATCTGTTGGAGGTGTTCGACCTGATCCTGACCCAGAACGATGCGATGGCAGAGAACATGGTGGCGATCGGTGCGCCCGCAGATCGTGTGGCGCGGGGCGTGAACCTCAAATCCATGGCGGGGCCGCTGCCTGTGGATGAGGATGCGCTTTATGAGGCGCGCGCGGCTTTGGGGCATCGGCCTGTGTGGGTGGCGTCCTCGACCCATGCGGGGGAGGAAGAAGTGGTGCTGGCCGCGCATCGGGCGTTGTTGAAGGACTGGCCGGACCTGCATCTGATCCTTGCGCCGCGCCACCCTGAACGGGGCGATGCGGTGGCGGCGCTGATTGCGGAGGCGGGGCTGGAGATGACGCGCCGCAGTGCGGGAGACCAGCCCGGCGCGCAGGTCTATCTGGCCGATACGCTGGGGGAGTTGGGGACGTGGTACAGCTTGAGCGATCTGGTGTTTCTGGGCGGGTCGCTGTTGCCAATTGGCGGACATAACCCGTTCGAGGTCGCACAGGCGGGCGGGATCACGATTGCCGGGCCGCATTTGGCCAATTTCGCGGAGACCTACGCGGAGATGCAGGGCGCAGGTGCCGCGCTGGAGGCGGCCGATGCCGGCACGTTGCGCGCGCAGGTCGCGCGGTTGCTGGGCGATGAAGCGGCGCGCGAGGCGGCCCGCACCGCCGCGCGCGGTTTTGCCGAGGCGCGGGTGGACAGGCTGGATGCCATTGCCGACAGGCTGATCAAGGCGCTGGGGCTTCGCGCGGATGGCTGAGCTGTACGTCACCAACTACAATGCGAATTTCACCGGGGTGTCGGCCACCGCCGCCAATGTCGTGCGCCAGCAGGTGGGCCGGTATGATCTGGCGCTGGTGGGGGAGCCGTTGCCCGGATGCCCTGCGCCCCTGAGCCGTGCGCAAGCGCATGCGGCGTCGCGGTCAGCGCCGGACGGCAAACCCTTTGCCATCTGGCATGTGCGCCGCAATCCGGAGATGCGCAGCGCGCTGTGGCTGCGCGATGTGCGGCGCGCGCCGGTGCGGATCGTCTTTACCTCTGCCGCGCAGCGCCTGCATTCGGCCTATCCACGCTGGCTGATCCGCCGCATGGACGCGGTGATTGCGACGACGGACGAAGCGGCGGGGTTCGTGCCGCATGTACGCGCGGTGGTGCCGCATGGGGTGGATACGCAGGTCTTTGCCCCCGCCCCGGACCGGGATGCGGCGTGGGCGGCGCTGGGGTATGGCGGGGCGCGGGGGATTGCGACGATTGGCCGGGTGCGGCCCGAAAAAGGCACGGATGTTTTCGTGGAAGCGATGTTGCGCTTGCTGCCGCAGGTGCCGGATGTGACGGCATTGGTTGTGGGGCGTGCGGGGGGCAAGCATGAGGCGTTTGAGGATGGGTTGAAGGCGAAGGTGGCCGCCGCCGGGTTGGCGGATCGGTTGCTGTTCGTGGGAGAGGTGGCGGCGGACCGTTTGCCCGTGCTGATGCGCGCGCTGTCGCTGGTGGTGCAACTGCCGCGCTACGAAGGCTATGGGATGGTGCCGCTGGAAGGGTTGGCTTCGGGCGTGCCGTTTGTCGGCAGCCGGACGGGGTATTTTGAAGCGTTTTCGGCGCAGGGCACCGTGGGGCGTGTGGTGCCGTTGGAGGATGCGGCGGGGGCTGCGGCATGTGCGCGGCAGATGTTGGAGCAGACGGAGGACATCGCGCCGAACGCCCGCGCGGTTGCGGAAGCGCAGTTCAGTGCCAAGCGCGAGGCGGATGGGATTGATGCGGTATATCAGGCGCTCTGGTCGACGTAGGGTGCGCATTCACTGCGCACCGTCCTCCCTCGATGGCGGGCAAAAGGTGCGCAGTGAATGCGCACCCTACGGCCCCTCAATGGGTGATCGGCATCCGCTGTTCGGCAAGCCCTGCCCACCAGCTGCACCCTGCCGGGATCGCATCGTCGTTGAAGTTGTAAAGCGGGTGGTGCACGGCGGCTGAATCGCCGTTGCCCACAAGGATATAGGCACCGGGGCGTTCTTCGAGCATGAAGGCGAAATCCTCTCCGCCCATGGTCATTTCCGCCTCGGCACAGCCGCCTGACACCTCACGCGCCACGTGGGCCGCGAATTCGGTCTGTTCGGGGTGGTTGATCATCACCGGGTAGTTGCGGATGTAGTCCACGCTGGCCTTTGCGCCGAAGGTGGCGGCGATGCCTTCGCAAATCTCCACCACGCGCTTTTCGGCCAGATCGCGCAGGTCATTGGACAGGGTGCGGACGGTGCCGCGCATGTGGACCTTTTGCGGGATGACGTTGAAGGCTTTGGATTCGGTCTCAAACGAGGTGATGGAGACGACAAGCTGGCCGATGGGATCGGCGTTGCGGCTGGTGATGGTTTGCAGGGCGGTGATGATATGGGCGCAAACGACGGTGGTGTCGATCGTCTCGTTCGGTTTGGCGGCGTGTCCGCCAAGGCCCTCAACCTCGATCTCCAGCAGGTCCGTGGCGGCAAAGAACGGGCCGGTGCGGATGGCAAATTCGCCCAAGGGAATGCCCGGCCAGTTATGCATGCCGTAGACTTCCTGAATGTTCCAGCGATCCATCATGCCTTCGGCGCACATCTCCCGGCCGCCACCGCCGCCTTCTTCGGCGGGCTGGAAGATCACGACCGTGGTGCCGTCGAAATTGCGCGTCTCGCACAGGTATTGCGCGGCCCCCAGCAGCATCGCGGTGTGGCCGTCATGGCCGCAGGCATGCATCGCGCCGGGGGTCTTGGAAGCATAGTCGAGGCCCGTCGCCTCAAGGATCGGCAGGGCGTCCATGTCGGCGCGCAGGCCGATGACCTTGCCGCTGTCGGTCTTGCGGCCCTTGATCACGCCCACGACGCCGGTGCGCCCGATGCCTTCGACGACTTCGTCACAGCCGAAGGCGCGCAGTTTCTCCGCCACGGTGGCGGAGGTGCGGTGCGTCTCGAACAGGATTTCGGGGTGTTCGTGCAGATCCCGCCGCCATGCGGTGATGTCGGCGTGGGTTTCGGCAAAGCGATTCTTGACGGGCATGGGCGCTCCAGAGGTGTCAGGGGATATGGGGGCGTCTTAGCCCGTTGGCAGCCGTGTCTCAACCATTTCGGCGAACCATGAACAGCCCGCAGGGATGGCGTCATCGTTGAAGTCATACATCGGATGGTGGACCGTGGGGCCCGTGCCATTGCCCAGCATCATGTAGGCGCCGGGGCGGGTATTGAGCATGTAGGAGAAATCTTCGCCCGCCATGATCGGTGGGGTGTCGCGCCAGACGCCGGGGACGACTTTTTCAGCGATATCAGCGGCGTATTCGGTCTCCACGTCGTGGTTGACGGTGACGGGATAGCCGCGTTCATAGGTGATGTCGGCGGTGCACTGGTGCGCCTGTGCGGTCAGCGAAACGATTTCCCGCAGGCGTTTTTCGGTCAGGTCGCGCACGTCTTCGTCCAGCGTGCGGGTGGTGCCGATCAGTTGCACGGTCTGCGGCAGGATGTTGTGGCTGACGGTATCGCTGCGCAGGGTGCAGACGGAGACGACGACCTGTTTCACTGGATCCACATTGCGGCTGGCGATGGATTGGAGCGCCACGACGATATGCGCGGCGGCAAGGTTGGTATCAACGGCTTCGTGCGGGGCGGCGGCATGGCCCCCCTGCCCTTCGATGGTGATATCGAACTGATCAGCAGCCGCCAGCAACGCGCCGGGGCGGATGGCGAATTTGCCCACGTCATAGCCGGGCATGTTGTGCATGCCGTAAACCTCGTCGATGGACCAGCGTTCCATCAGCCCTTCCTTGACCATCTCGTTACCGCCGCCGCCGCTTTCTTCGGCGGGTTGGAAGATCAGCACGCAGCGGCCATCGAAATTGCGTGTCTCCGCCAGATATTGCGCGGCCCCCAGCAGCATCGCGGTGTGTCCGTCGTGACCGCAGGCGTGCATCTTGCCTGGGTTTTGGGAGGCATAGGGCAGGCCTGTTGCCTCCTTGATGGGCAGCGCGTCCATGTCGGCACGCAGGCCAATTGTGCGGCCGGAGGTGTTCTGCTTGCCCTCGATCACGGCGACCACGCCGGTCTTTCCGATACCGGTGGTGATGTCGGTGATGCCGAAGTCGCGCAGGCGGTCCACCACGAAGGCGGCTGTTGCGTGTTCTTCGAAGCACAGTTCAGGATGCTGATGCAGATGTCTGCGCCACCCGGTGATGTCGGCGTGGGTTTCGGCAAAACGGTTCTTGATCGGCATGCAGTGGCTTTCCTGAAAGGACCCTCAGAGGGGCGGTAATCGGATCGCGCTGCCATCGGTGAAACGGCTGGCGCGGAACCGCGTCAGATCATGCCCCAAATGTGCCCCGGTGACCAGTGCGGCAAGTTCCCGCCCCATTCCCGGACCGATGCCGAAGCCGTGCCCGGACATCCCAGTCCCGATGATCAGTCCCGGCAGACTGGCGCAGCGATCCACCACCGGCACGATGTCGGGCATGGTGTCGATCATGCCGGCCCACGCCTGACGGGCCTGCGGTTGCGGCAGGTGCGGGAACAGCGCCGCGAAGGCACGCAGCGCACGTTTGATGCGGCGTTGGCTGGGCGCGGGGTTCAATACGCGCATGTCCTCGAACGGGGTGCGCTGATCGGGGGTCCAGCGGCGCGGGGTGCGCCAACCGTCGGGGTATCCCTTCGGGGCCATCGGCAGATAGGTTTGCGCCCAGGGGCTGTCACGCAGTTGCGGCAGGAATTTCGGTAGGGCGCGGAAGGCATCGGGGCCGATGAAAAGCTCCGACGCGCCGGAGGGCGCAAGGGTATAGCCGCCGTCCGCACGGCGGCGGAACGCCACGCGCCCGTTGGAGGCCGTCCCCAAAGTAACCTCGGGCAGCGGTTGGGTGGCCAGCACCGTGTCGCGCACCGAAAGTTGCGGGATGTGGACCCCGTGGTTGGCCAGAAACAGCGATGACCACGCCCCACCCGCCAGCACCACGCTGTCTGCTGCGATGCGCCCGGCTTCATGCACCACGCCCGCGACCCGGCCTGCGGCAATATCAAGCGCGCGCACGGCGCAGTTTTCAACGATGGTGACGCCCGCACGCGCGGCAATGGCGGCAAGGGCAGGCACGGCAAGTGCGGGTTCCGCGTGCATGTCGGACGCGGTGCGCAGCGCGCCCTTGAAGGTGCCGGTCAGGCCGGGAAAAAGCGCGGCCGTCTGCGCGGCGCTGAGGAGTTCGGTATCCAGATCATGCGCCTGCGCGATGGCCTGCCAGCGGGCATAGCCGGCCAGTTTCGCGTCGTCGCGCGCAAGATAGACCGTGCCGCCCTGACGCAGGCCGAAGTCGGTGTTGGTGCGGCGCGCCAGATCGCACCAGTCGCGCCGGGCCTGCATCATGATCGGCAGTTCCGCCGGATCGCGGCCCTGCTGGCGGATCCAGCCCCAGTTGCGCGATGATTGTTCGCCCGCGATGCGGCCCTTTTCCAGCAGGGTCACGCGCTGGCCTGCCTCTGTCAGATAGAGGGCGGTGCATACGCCGATGACGCCGCCACCGATGACCACCACATCCGTCTGTGCGGGCGGCGGGCCGGGATAGCTGACGGCGCTGTCGGCAGTGATCGGGAAACGCGCCATGCCGTGCTTAAGTGGCGAGACGCGCCAGAAGGGACTTCATGAAGTCATGGCCCGCATTGAACTGGCTTACTTCGATGAATTCATTGGGCTGGTGGGCCTGATCGATGCTGCCCGGACCGCAGATGACGGCGGAATAGCCCGCCTCCTGAAACTGACCGCCTTCGGTGCCGTAGCTGACCTTGTGGCTGGCGTTGTCCCCGGTGATCTGGCGGACCAGCGTTTCGGCTTCGCCGTCCTCCTCGGGGTTCAGGCCGGGGACGTCAAAGCGGGTGGTGACCTTGATATAAGTCTCCGGCACGACCGCCTGCATCTGCTTTTCGACCTTGGCCACCTGCTTGAGATAATCGGCGGCCCATTTGTCCTTGTCTTCGCCCGGCACGACGCGAAAGCCGAAATCGAAGGTGCAGCGTTTGGCGGTGATGTTCTGCGCGGTGCCGCCTTCGATGGTGCCCACGTGCACGGTGGTGAAGGGCGGATCGAACATCGCGGCGATGTCACCGGGTTTGTGGGCCATGTTTTCGGTGTTCATGGTATTGGCCCATTCAATCAGCCGCGCACCGGCCATGATGGCGTTGACGCCCAGATGCATGATCGAGGAATGGACCTCGTGGCCGACGACTTCGGTGATGAAGCCGATGCCGCCCTTGTGCCCGGTCACCGCCTGCATGCTGGAAGGTTCCCCCACGATCACCGCCGATCCCTTGGGCAGGACGGGCTGCATCGCTGCAATCATCGGGGGCGCGCCGGTGCATCCGACCTCTTCGTCAAAGCTGAGCGCGATTTGCAGGGGGCGTTTGACGCCCGCGTACTGCGCCTCCACCAGCGCCCAGAGGGCAAGTGCGTCAAACCCCTTCATGTCGCAGGTGCCGCGCCCGAAATACTTGCCGTCCCGTTCGACCACGGTGAAGGGATCGGTGTCCCACGGCTGACCATCGACAGGCACGACATCGGTATGCCCGGACAGGACAACCGCGCCTTCCTCCCACGGGCCGACATGGGCAAAGAGCGCATGTTTGGGCTGATCCGGGTCGATGTAGCGATGGCTTTCGATGCCGTGACCGGCAAGATAATCCGCGACCCAATCGATCAGCGGAATATTGGTGTCCCGGCTGACGGTGGGAAAGCTGATCAGCTTTTCCATCAGCTCAAGCGGGGTAAGGCGGTCTGGCATGGGGATCACTCCGACGGGGTTGCAGTCAGACATTAGCCCGCCCGTGCGGGTGCGAACAGGGGACAGGCCCGATTTCGCGCACGGTGCCTGCCCCGCAGCAGATCAATACCCGCTGTCGGTCACCAGCACCTTGTGGCCCGGCTCGACTTCCCGGTAGACGGAGGGTTCCGGATGGTAGCTGACCGGGTGGATGGGCGACGGGATCGGTTTGAAATTCAGGTCTTTCTCGTCCTTGCGCTGGCGCGGATCGGCGATGGGGACCGCCTTCATCAGGGCTTGCGTATAGGGGTGTTGCGGGTTCTCGAACACGGTGCGGCGGGGGCCAAGCTCCACGATCCGGCCCAGATACATCACGCCGACATGGTGACTGACCCGTTCGACCACGGCCATGTCGTGGCTGATGAACAGAAAGCTCAATTCCATCTCCGCCTGCAATTCCATCATCAGGTTCAACACCTGCGCCTGCACCGACACATCCAGCGCCGACACCGCTTCATCCGCGATGATCAGCTTGGGGTTCAGCGCCAGCGCGCGGGCAATCGCGACCCGCTGCCGCTGACCGCCGGAAAGTTCATGCGGGAAGCGGCGCATGAAGCTGCGCGGCAGTTCCACCCGGTCAAACAGCATCTCCACCCGTTCCTGCACCGCCGCCCCTTTCAGGGTAGCGAAGTTGTGGATGGGTTCGGCCACCTGATCGGCCAGTTGCATCTGCGGGTTGAGCGAGGCGAAGGGATCCTGAAAGATCATCTGCATGTCCAGCCGCGCGGTGCGCAGGTCACGCTGGTTCAGCGCCATGATATCGGTGCCATCGAGGTTGATCTCGCCCGTCAGCGGCTCCACCAGCCGCAGGATGGAGCGGCCGGCAGTGGATTTCCCGCAGCCCGATTCGCCCACGAGGCTGAGCGTCTGGCCCTTGTTGATGGAAAAGCTCACATCCTCGACCGCGTGCACATTGGCGATGCGGCGGCGCAAAAGCCCACCCGTTACGGGAAAGCGCGTGGTCAGATTGTTGACGGTCAACAGCGTCTGATCGGTGCCCACGATGGGCACGATCGGTTTGTCTTCGCTGCCCAGAAGCTTCATCGGTTCGGGGTAATCCTTGCCGGTCATCTCCCCCAGTTTGGGGACCGCTGCGAGCAGCGCCTTGGTGTAGGCGTGTTGCGGGTTCTCGAAGATCTGTTCGACCGGTCCTTCCTCAACCTTGTTGCCCCGGAACATGACCACGACCCGGTCGGCCATCTGGGCGACCACGGCCATGTCATGTGTGATGAACATCACCGCCGTACCGGTTTCGCGCTTGAGCCGGTCCATCAGCGCCAGAATTTCCGCCTGAATGGTCACGTCGAGCGCCGTTGTCGGTTCGTCCGCGATCAGCAGGCGCGGTTCGCAGGCCAGTGCCATGGCAATCACCACGCGCTGGCGCATGCCGCCGGACAATTCATGGGGATATTGCTTCATCCGGCGGGCGGGTTCGGGGATGCGCACCTGCTGCAAAAGCGCAAGCGCGCGTTCCTCCGCCTGTGATTTGCTCAGGTTCTTGTGCAGCCGCAAGCCTTCGGTCATCTGGCGGCCCACGGTGAAGACCGGGTTCAGCGCGGTCATCGGTTCCTGAAAGATCATCCCGATTTCGTTGCCCCGGATGGAGCGCATCTGGTTGGGGTCCGTCTTGGCCAGGTCGATGTTGCCCTTGTCGGCGCGGTCAAACAGCATCGTGCCATTGGCGATCTCACCGCCGCCATATTCCACCAGCCGCATCAGCGACAGCGAAGACACCGATTTGCCCGATCCCGATTCCCCCACCACGCAGACCGTTTCGCCCGGATGGATGTCGAAACTGACGTCCTCCACCCCCACCACGGGGCCATCCTTGGTCTGGAATTCAACGCGCAGCCCCTTGATTTGCGCGATGGGCGGTTGGCCGGTCTGGTCGAGCATTCAGTCACCTTTGGTTGGGAGGCCGTGATCATCCGACGCTAAGGTGAAGTTGAGGGCAGTGTCAAACAACGCCGACACCTAACTGTCATTTTTGCCCGCTGCATCGTCACTCAGGTCTTGCATTTGTCGCTAAACCTGTTTCGATTGCGCCATGCGGCTCTGGGGAGTGTTGCGCGTGTCGGCATGACTTGTTCTTGCGAACAAGACGTTAGACTGCGATCTTCATTCTTTTCGGGGCCGACAGATGGCGGGACAAACCCGCCGTCAAAGAACAAGCGACACAATTGGTGTCCAACAACGGAGAGTATTATGAAGCTGAGAACCCTTTTGATGGGTGCTGTTGCCGCCACGGCATTCGCACCGATGGCCATCGCGGATGGCCATGAAGGCGAGCGTGGCCGTGATGGTGAAGTGAAGATCATCTACTGGCAGGCCCCATCCATCCTGAACCCCTATCTGTCCGGCGGTACCAAGGATCTGGAATCCGCCTCGCTCGTGCTGGAGCCGATGGGCCGCTACGATGAGACCGGTGCGCTGGTCGCCTACCTGGCCGAGGAAATTCCAACGGTTGAGAACGGCGGCGTCAGCGCGGACCTGACATCGATCACATGGAAGATCGCGGAAGGCATGGAATGGTCCGACGGCACGCCCGTGACCTCTGCCGACCTTGCGTTCACGGCCGAGTACTGCATGCACCCCGAAGGCGGTTGTGCGCAGGCGTCCAAGTTCGACGGCGTGAAGGAAGTCGAAGTTGTCGATGACCGCACCGTGACCGTGCATTTCACCGAACCCAAGCCAAACCCCTATGGCCCGTTCATGGGCGGCCAGTCCCCGATCATCCAGAAGGCACAGTTTCAGGACTGCCTGGGTGCCAAGGCGCCCGAGTGTACCGAAGCCAACTTCAATCCCATCGGCACCGGTCCTTTCACCGTCACGGAGTTCCGTCCCAATGACGTGATCACCATGGCCGCGAACGAAAACTTCCGCCACGAGGGCAAGCCCGCCTTCGCCACGCTGACCTTCAAAGGCGGCGGTGACGCGGTGGCAGCCGGTCGTGCCGTGATGGAAACAGGCGAATTCGACTATGCCTGGAACATGCAGCTGGCACCTGACGTGCTGGCCAAGATGGCCGAAGCGGGCAAGGGCACGCCAATCTCCGCGTTCGGCACGTTGGTGGAACGTCTGGAAATGAACCTGACCAACCCGTCGCCCGACCTGCCGGAAGGTGAGCGTTCGACCGTGGCACATCCCCACCCCTTCCTGTCCGACGAAAAGGTCCGCCGCGCGCTTTCCATGGCGATCGACCGCGAGCTGCTGGTCGAAGTGGGCTATGGTCAGGCCGGTCGTCCGACCTGCAACCTGGTGCCAGCGCCGGCACTTTATGCTTCCGATAACACCGAATGTCTGACGCAGGACATCGACGGCGCCAAGGCGCTGCTGGATGAAGCAGGCTGGACCGACAGCGATGGCGACGGTGTGCGTGACAAGGACGGCGTGAAACTGTCGATCCTCTACCAGACCTCCACGAACGCCGTGCGTCAGGACTTTCAGGCGCTGATCAAGGATTGGTGGAGCCAGATCGGCGTCGAAACCGAACTGCGCAACCTTGATGCGTCCGTGTTCTTTGGCGGTGACCCGGGTTCCCCCGACACCTTCCAGAAGTTTTATGCGGACGTTGAGATGTACGCCAACAACTTCGATGGTACGGACCCGCAGGCGTATCTTTCCGCCTACCGTTGCGGCAATGAGCCAAAGCCATCCAGCCAGTGGCAGGGTGAGAACATCAACCGCTTCTGCGATCCGGAGTACGACGCGCTGCTGGACGAATTGTCCCGCACCGGCGAACTAGACAAGCGCGGTGAGATCTCCAAGAAGCTCAACGACATGCTGACCAAGGACACCATGACCATTGTGCCCCTCGTGGACCGTGGCCGTGTGTCTGCGGCCTCCAACACACTGGGCGGCGTGATCCTGAACACCTGGGATTCCGAGCTTTGGAATGTGGCCGACTGGTACCGCAAGAAGTAATGATCCGATCAGGCGCGCAGGGATCCCTGCGCGCCTTTTCCGCTGTTCTCCTCCCCTGCGACTGCTGAACAAAGGTGATGGCCCCCGATGCTGACCTTCACAATCCGACGCCTGCTTTTGTCGATCCCGACGCTTTTGTTCATCAGTTTTATCATTTTCGGCCTGTTACAACTGGCCCCGGGTGATCCGATGGCGCAGGTCCCGCTGACCGTGCCGCCGGAAGTCAAACAGAAGATGCGCGAAGCGCTTGGCCTTGGTCAGCCGTGGTACGTGCAATACTACAAATGGCTGATCCAGTTCTTCTGGATCGAACCCAAGGTGTTCATCGATTACCTGACCACCCGCTCCACCCTGCTGGGCTGGCTGCCGGACACGACGTTCTATCAGGGTGAGTTGCGGGTGATTTCCTGGCAGACACGGTCACCGGTGATGGACATCGTGATCCAGCGTCTGCCCCAGACCATGTGGGTCGTGGCACTCAGCTATGTGGTGGGGATCGTGATTGCCATTCCCATCGGCATCTATTCCGCCTACCGCCACTATTCGGTCTTCGATCAGGCCGGCACCTTCGTCACCATGATCGGCTTCTCGATCCCGCCCTTCTTTACCGGGCCGCTGCTGATCGTGATCTTTTCGGTCTACCTGGGCTGGCTGCCGTCGATCTATGACACCACGCATGTGGTCAACGACTGGGCCAGCTTCAAGATCCAGTTCCAGCAGATGATCATGCCCGTTATGGTGCTGGCGCTGCAGACCACCGCGCAGATCAGCCGCTACATGCGCGGCGCAATGCTGGACAACCTCAATCAGGATTACGTGCGCACGGCGCGCGCCAAGGGGCTGGGCGAAAGCGTCGTGGTGATG
This sequence comes from Sulfitobacter rhodophyticola, assembly GCF_041281685.2. GTDB lineage: Bacteria > Pseudomonadota > Alphaproteobacteria > Rhodobacterales > Rhodobacteraceae > Sulfitobacter. Next base: position 3,981,988 of record NZ_CP166251.2, read on the forward strand.
GTGCACGTGCTCAGGAATTCGATGATCCCGGTCGTGACCGTGATCGCGCTTGGTATGCCCGCCGTCTTCGGCGGCGCCATCATCACCGAGAACGTGTTCAAGGTGAACGGCATCGGGCAGTTGCTGCTGACCGCCCTCTTCGCCAACGACCTGCCGATGGTCATGACGCTGACCTTCATCTTCGCGATCCTGATCGTGCTCTTCAACCTCATCGCGGACGTGCTTTACGGCCTGCTTGACCCGAGGATCCGCTATGACTGAGCAAGCAACCCCTGCCTCACCGCTGGAAGCGGATATCGAAACCTTCGGCGCGCTGACCGACAAGGAGCCGCAGAAACCGCCGCGCAGCCAGTGGCGCGACGTGTGGGACCAGTTCCGCAAGCACAAGGGCGCGGTCTTTGGCGGCGGGTTCCTGATCTTCATCACGCTGGGGGTCATCTTTGGCCCGTGGCTGTGGGATGTGGACCCCAAGGGGCTGGACATCCGCAACAAGAACTGGCGGCCGATCTATACGCTGCTGTGGGACAGCGGTGCCAACGCAGGCTGGGCGCATCCCTTTGGCACGGACCAGTTGGGGCGCGATATCCTCGCGCAGATGATCGCGGGCGGGCGCGTCTCCATGGCGGTGGGCTGGCTGGCGATGGGGCTGGCGCTGGTGATCGGCACGGCAATCGGCGTCGTCTCGGGCTATTTCAGGCGCATGGACTTCTGGCTGATGCGCTTTACCGACCTGGTGCTGTCGCTGCCGATCCTGCCTTTGGTGTTGCTGGCCGTGACCCTTTTTCGTCAACCGCTGAACGCGCGGTTTGGACCGGAAGGGGGCATGTTCATCCTGATCGTCGCGGTCATCGGCCTGACCTCATGGATGCAGACCGCGCGGATCGTGCGCGGCGACATTCTGGCGCTGAAGGAACGCGAATTCATCCTTGCGGCCCGCTCCATCGGAACCACGCCGGGCAAGATCATCCGCCGCCACCTGCTGCCCAATGTGATTTCTCCGATCATGGTGTCGGCGACACTGGGCCTTGCGACGGCGATCATCACCGAAAGCGCGCTCAGCTTTCTGGGCGTGGGTTTTCCGTCGGACTATCCGACATGGGGCAAGCTGCTGGCCGACGCCGTGCAGCGGATGCAGGATTTCCCCGAACGCGTCCTGTTGCCGGGCATCGCGATTTCGCTGACCGTGCTGAGCGTGAACTACCTTGGTGACGGCTTGCGCGACGCGCTTGACCCCCGCATCAGGGGCCGCTGACCCAAGGCGCAGGGCGCGCAGATCAGGCGCCCCGCCCACCTCTCTTTTTGGCCTTAAATACCCCGGGCCCGGCTTGCCCCGGGCGCACACCTGGGGCGAGGGCACAAACGCCTAGCTGATGTGCCTGCGCAACCGCCGCACCATCCACCACACCGCGCCGACAACAGGCAAAGTGACCGCCGCCAGCAACACGCCCTTGCTGATGCCCGCCAGTTCCGCCACGGGATAAAGCAGGTATCCCACCAGCGACACCGCGTAATAGCTGATCGCCACCACCGACAGCCCTTCGACCGTGCGCTGCAGGCGCAATTGCAGATCGGCGCGCTTGTCCATGCTGGCCAGGATCTCTTGGTTCTGGGCGGAGCGTTCCACATCCACCCGCGTCCTGAGCAGTTCCGACGCGCGGATGGCGCGCTCCGACATGGTCTTAAGACGGTTTTCGGTGGATTGCACCGTGCGCATCGCAGGCTCGTACCGGCGCATCATGAATTCGGCAAAGCCCTGCCTGCTCATGAACCGCTCTTCGCGCAGGGCTTCGATGCGCTGGTTCACAATCGCCTGATAGGCGCCCGTCGCGCCAAAGCGGAAGGCGGTCTTCACCGCCAATGTCTCAAGCTCGACCGAGATATCAAGCAAGGCGTGCAGTGTGTCTTCGGCAAGGGCTGCGGGGCCGCGCATCCGGGCCATCAGGTCGGTCAGTTTCATGTCCAGCGCATTCAGCTGCGGTGACATCCAGCGCACCATCGAAAAGCCCAGCATGGAGGCGGATTTATAGGTCTCGATCTCGCACAGGCGCTGGACGATGCGGCCCGTGCGGCGGTCCCCGGTGGTCTTGTCAGTGAAGATCGCGATGCGCAGATGCCCCGCCTCGTCGATGCGAAAGTCCGACGCCACGATGGCCGCGCCGTCCAGCACGCTGGCCACGGCAAGGCTTTCGTGCACGAACCAGTCCGACAGCTTTTCGGTGATCTCCGCCTCCTGCTCAGGCTTGGGCATGAGGCGCAACAACGCCGAGGTGATGCGCCCCCCCGGTGCATCGTCCAGCCAGTAGTCCGGAAAGACGTCGAATTCATCGGGCGCGAAGGCCCGTTCGCCCATGTCCTTGCGGAACACCGTGTAGGTGACCAGTTCTGTGTGCTGTTCCCACTTCAGCCAGTATTTCCCCATCTCGCCGTAGTAATGCGTGGCCTCCGCATCCGGGCGCGGCGCGCCGTAGTGATCCAGCAGCGCGATCAGATGGGCCAGATCGGCGGATTTGTCCCGGTTGGCGGCATCCTCGGGCTGTTTGATGGCCAGAAAGACCGCAGTGGACGGCGCCCTGAGGGAGGGAAAGGGGCGCGCGTGCAACTCTCCGGTAAGGGCGTAGCGCTGGGGATAGTCTTTGATCGGGGCCATGGGGGAGGTTCCGCTGTGAAGGTCTGACGCCATACATAGGCGATTTTTTCCTTATGAACAGATAAAATATATATTTTTCAGCATGTTGGACGTGTACATTTGTATACCGGAAACGGCCAACCCCGCGCAGACGTTGGACTATTTCAGTCGATGGCCGCGCCCGGGGCCACAAAAGCAAAGCGCCCCATCGTTTCCAACGGGGCGCTTCGTTTCAACAGTGCGCGGAAATTTTGGAAATTTCCGACCGTTTCTGCGGGCGAAGGCCCCACTGGGGCCTTCGTTGATCCTTGAAACTCTTTGAAAGAAAACGACTAGTCGATCATCGGGAGGAGCTTGTCCAGCGACGCCTTCGCATCGCCATAGAACATCCGGGTGTTGTCCTTGAAGAACAGCGGGTTTTCGATGCCCGAATACCCCGTGCCCTGCCCGCGCTTGGACACAAACACCTGCTTGGCCTTCCAGCATTCCAGCACCGGCATGCCGGCAATGGGGCTGTTGGGATCGTCCTGTGCGGCCGGGTTCACGATGTCGTTGGAGCCGATGACGATGGCGACGTCGGTGGACGGGAAATCGTCGTTGATCTCGTCCATCTCCATCACGATGTCATAGGGCACCTTGGCTTCGGCCAGAAGCACGTTCATGTGCCCCGGCAGACGCCCCGCGACGGGGTGAATGGCGAAACGCACGTTCTTGCCCTTGGCGCGCAGCTTGCGCACCAGATCCGCCACCGCCGACTGCGCCTGTGCCACCGCCATGCCGTAGCCGGGAATGATGATGACGCTGTCGGCTTCATTGAGCGCGGTGGCGACACCGTCCGCCTCAATCGCGATCTGTTCGCCTTCCACGGCCATCTGTTCACCCGCAGGGCCGCCAAAGCCGCCCAGGATCACGGAGACAAACGACCGGTTCATCGCCTTGCACATGATGTAGCTCAGGATCGCACCGGAGGAGCCCACCAGCGCACCGACCACGATCAGCAGATCGTTGCCAAGGGAGAAACCAATCGCCGCCGCCGCCCAGCCGGAATAGCTGTTGAGCATGGAGACCACGACAGGCATGTCCGCCCCGCCGATGCCCATGATCAGGTGATACCCGATGAAAAGTGCCGCCAGCGTCAGCAAAAGCAGCGGGAAGAACCCGCCGGAGGCCAGATACCAGATCAGGCAGATCGCGGAGATGCCCGCCGCCGCGATGTTCAACATGTGACCACCGGGCAGCTTTTCGGCTGCCGTGTTCACCCGGCCCGCCAGCTTGCCGTAGGCAATGACCGACCCGGTGAAGGTCACCGCACCGATCCAGATGCCCAGCACCAGTTCGACCCGCAGGATGTTGATTTCCACGCTGGTCTTCTTGGCCACGATGGCCGCAAAGCCACGGAACTGATCGGCAACCTCCTTCGCGGCCCCAGTGAGGGAGCCGTAAGTTTCCTGCGGATAGGGCAGCCCGGCTTCGGCAAATGCCGCCGCCACGCGCCCGATTTCGATGTGGGCGTTCAGCCCCACGAAGACCGCCGCCAGACCCACGAGGGAGTGCATGGCCGCCACAAGTTCGGGCATCTGCGTCATCTGCACCCGCTGCGACAGTTGCATCCCGATGAAGCCACCCGCCGCGATCAGGATCAGCGACAAAAGCCACAGCCCCGCCCCCGGCCCGATCAGCGTCGCCGTCACCGCCAGCGCCATGCCGACAATGCCGTACCAGACCGCGCGTTTCGCGCTTTCCTGTCCCGACAGCCCCCCAAGCGAGAAGATGAACAGCACGGCTGCGACCACGTAGGCGGCTGTTGTAAAACCGAATTCCATTGCTCTTCTCCGCTCTTAAGACTTCTGGAACATGGCGAGCATGCGCCGTGTCACCATGAAACCACCGAAAATATTGATGCCGGCCATGAAGACCGACGCCGCCGCGAGGATCATCACCAGCCACGACCCCGACCCGATCTGCATCAGCGCGCCCAGGATGATGATCGAGGAGACCGCATTGGTGATCGCCATCAGCGGCGTGTGCAGCGAATGCGCCACGCCCCAGATCACCTGGAAGCCCACGAAAACCGCCAGCACAAAGACGATGAAATGCTGCATGAAGCTGGCCGGGGCCACAAGGCCGACCGCCAGCAACAACGCCCCGCCCACGGCCAGCAGCGTGACCTGGTTCTTGGTCTGCTGCTTGAAGGCTGCAACTTCAGCGGCGGCTTTTTCTTCGCGGGTCAGTTCCTTGGGCGCTTCCTTCTTGGGTTGCGCCGCGATGGCGGCCACCTTTGGGGGTGGCGGCGGGAAGGTCACTTCGTTTTCGTGGGCAATCGTCGCGCCCCGGATCACGTCGTCTTCCATGTCATGCACGATCACGCCGTCTTTTTCCGGCGTGAGGTCCGTCATCAGGTGGCGGATGTTGGTGGCATAAAGGGTTGACGCCTGCGCGCCCATCCGGCTGGGAAAGTCGGTATAGCCGATGATGGTGACGCCGTTCTTGGTCACGATCTTTTCGTCCATGACCGTCAGTTTGCAATTGCCGCCCTTCTCCGCCGCGAGGTCCACGATCACCGAACCCGGCTTCATCGCGGCGACCATGTCTTCGGTCCAAAGCTCGGGCGCTTCGCGGTTGGGGATCAGCGCGGTGGTGATCACGATGTCCACTTCGGGGGCCAGTTCACGGAACTTGGCCAGCTGCGCCTCCCGAAATTCGGGTGAGGAAACAGAGGCATATCCGCCCGTTGCCGCGCCGTCTGTCTGTTCTTCCTCAAAGTCGAGGTAGACGAATTCAGCGCCCATGCTTTCGACCTGTTCGGCCACTTCGGGACGCACGTCAAAGGCATAGGTGATCGCACCCAGCGATGTCGAGGTGCCGATCGCGGCCAGACCGGCAACACCGGCACCCACAACCAGCACCTTGGCCGGGGGTACCTTGCCCGCCGCCGTGATCTGACCGGTAAAGAAGCGGCCAAAGTTGTTGCCCGCCTCAATGACTGCGCGGTAGCCCGCGATATTGGCCATGGAAGACAGCGCATCCATCTTCTGCGCACGAGAGATACGCGGGATCATTTCCATCGCCACAACGGTCGCGCCCTTCTTGGCGGCCTGACCCATCTCTTTTTCGTTCGCCACGGGGCTGAAGAAGGAAATCAATGTCTGGCCGTCGCGCAGGCGCTTCATCTCTGCATCAGAGGGCGCGCGCACCTTGGCGACCACATCGGCGGCTTTCCAGAGGGCGGCGGCGGTCTTGACGACCTCAACGCCTGCCTCCTTGTACGCGGCATCGTCAAAGCCGGCGGCGACACCGGCACCGGCTTCGATCACGCAGCTGTGGCCGAGCTTTTGCAGCGCCAGCGCGGAATCCGGCGTCATCGCGACGCGCGCCTCGTTCGGGTAGAGTTCTTTTGGTGTTCCGATCTTCACTAGGCTTTCCCCTATCTGTAAGTGCGCCGCGCGCACGTCACACATCTTTGCACGCGCAGCACCTAGCGCGGCAAAGCGTGCTCTACAAGCGCTGGAAGGCGCTGAAATGTCGCGCAGGTCGCCCGATCACGCCCATTTCCGCGTTTTTTCGGCATATTTGCGAAATTCGGTGCCGAAACTTTCTTTCAAACGGGCTTCTTCAGGCGCAATAAAGCGTCTCTCGATCACCACCATGAACGCGGGAATCAGCACCAGTGCGGGCCAGTGCCCCCACCACAGGATCACACCGGCCAGTATCATCGCATCGCCCAGGTAGATGGGATTGCGGCTGAACGCGAAGGGGCCCGTGGTGATCATGCTTTTCGGCATTTGATGTGGCACGACGCTGGTGGCCTGCGCGCGGAACTTCAGCACCGACCAGAGCATCAGGGCCAATCCGCTGCAGACCAGCGCGCCGCCCAACAGCCGCAGCAGCGTACTGCGGATCACCAGACCGGGCAGCAGCGCACCGACCAGATATGCCACGATCAGGAAGCCCAGAAGCCAGACCGGCGGCATGTCCACCGCCTGTCGGATCGTCAGATTGCCCGTGTCCCTCCAATGCGCCATGGCTTGCCCTTCCGTTGGGGCCAAGAATGGTCGCAGCACGGCTGGCGTGCAACGGGAAAAGGGCGGTCTGCATCGCGGTGCGCGACACCTGCACCTGCCGCGCCGATGAAACACGCGCCCTCACGCACCGTCATGCGGCCCAGGCCCTTGCGTTGCCGCCAGCGCGGGGTCAGCATCACGGCAAAGCGGGAGGATATTATGAACCTGAACGGAAAACACGCGTTCATCACCGGGGGCGGCACCGGCATCGGGCTGGCCATTGCACGTGATCTGGCCGCCAAGGGCGCGCGCGTCACCATTACCGGGCGCAGGCAGGAGGTGCTGGAGGAAGTCGCGGGCGATACGCTGACGCCCCTTGCGATGGATGTGCGGGAAGAGGCGGACGTGCAGGCCAAGGTCGCTCAGGCCGTGGCGCAAAACGGCCCTGTGCAGATTTGCATTCCCAACGCGGGGCTGGCCGAAGGGCGCGGCCTGCACAAGACTGACATGGATTTCTGGCGCAACATGATGGCCACCAATCTGGATGGTGCGTTTTTGACGATCCGGGAATGCCTTGGATCGATGCGGGAAACTGACTGGGGGCGGGTGATCGCGATTGCGTCTGTCGCGGGGTTGCGCGGGCTGCCGGGGGCGGCGTGTTATTCGGCCTCCAAGCACGGGATGATCGGGCTGATCCGGTCCCTGTCGGAGGATTACATGGGCAAGCCCTTTACCTTCAACGCAATCTGTCCGGGCTATGTCGATACGCCGATCATCACCCGCAACACCGAAAGCATCGCCCGCCGCACCGGGATGGATACCGACAAGGCGCGCGATGTCATGGTCGGTATGAACCGCCACAAGCGCCTGCTGGAAGCGGATGAAATCGCCGCTGCGGTGGGTTGGCTCGTGGGACCGGGATCGCAAAGCATCAACGGCCAGACGATCGAGATCGCCGGGGGACAGATGTAGCGCTTAACGGTGCGTTAACCGTGATCTGGCTAGGGTTGGGGGATGAAGACACCTGCCTGTCCGCCCCAAACCTTCTTTGTCACCCTGCGCCTTGCCGACCGGCGGTCTGATCTGCTGGTGCGGGAGGTGGGGTGTTTGCGGCAAGCCCTGCGCGCGACCCTGTCCGCCCTGCCCTTCACGGTGGATGCCGCCACGGTCCTGCCGGCGCTTGCGCATATGGTCTGGGTCCTGCCGGAGGGGGACGCCAGTGCCGCGTCACGGGTATTGATGCTCAAGCGCAGGTTTGCCCAGCTGGTCGCCCCTGTGGATGTGGTGCCGCAGGGCGCTGGCGTCTGGCACCGGGACCATTGGATCTGCCGGTTGGAAACGACGCTGGAGCACGCGCGCCACCGCACGGTAATCCATCAAGCCGCAGTTGAGGCAGGATTGTGCGCGCAGCCACAGGACTGGCCCCATGTGTCGCTGCACCGGGATCTGCGGCATGCGGCGGCAGCGCCGATGGATCACCTGTCGCGGCAGGAGAAGCCCGTCAAAGCGCGTGAAGCGGCGGGCATCGAACAACCACCGCTGCGCGAAGCAAGCCTGCAGTCTTGAAGGATCGTCAAGGTTCGGGGCGCTGTCAGACCGCTTTGAGGCTCGGGGCGGCACCCCGTGCCCGCCACGCCCGTGCCGCGTCGCCAAATGCACTGAACAGCGGTCTTGAGACCGGATCGCCCGCCGCGTTCCATTCCGGATGCCATTGCACCGACAGGGTGAAGCCCGGTGCGCCGTCGACATAGATCGCCTCCGGCGTGCCATCCTCGGCATGGCCATCGACCACGATCCGGGACCCGGCGGTCTTGATCCCCTGCCCGTGCAGCGTATTGGTCCGCACCGATGGCGCGCCCATCAGTTCGTTGAATATCCCGCCGGGCGTAAAGGTCACGTCATGGCGCAGCTCAAACTTTTCATCCAGCGACCCGTCGGGCGGCATGCGGTGGTTCATGCGCCCCGGCAATTCGCGGATTTCAGGATAAAGCGTTCCGCCCATGGCGACGTTGACCTCCTGAAAGCCCCGGCAGATCCCCAGAAAGGGCTGGCCGCGTTCCACGCAGGCGCGCACCAGCGGCAGCACGATCGCATCGCGGGCGCGGTCGAAGGTGCCATGCGCCTCTGTCTCCGGCTCGCCGTATTCTTCGGGATGGACGTTGGGCCGCCCCCCGGTCAGCAGGAAGCCATCGCAGGTTTCAAGCAACTCCTCCACGGACATGAAGCGCGGATCGGACGGCACGATCAGTGGCAGGCAGTCGGACACCTGCGCCACCGCTTCGGAATTCATCGTGCCACCGGCATGGGTGGGATACTGGTCATTCAACAGATAGTGGTTGCCGATAATACCAACGACAGGTCTTCCCATGGGTCACCTTCTTACTGAAACTTGCGGCAGTATATAGGCAAAGCGGCCACGTGGCTCAACCATTGCGGCCCTTTTCCTGAGTTGAAAGGTCAGATTTCCCCGGTCAGACCGGCCGTTTCGATGCCAAAAAGGGCAGCCGCCGCATCATTGTCGGAGGTATCGCCCGTCACGCCGACCGCGCCGATCGCCGCCCCCTTGCGGTCGCGCAGCAGCACGCCGCCCGGCACGGGGATCACCGCCCCGCCGTAGACACCGTTCACCGCCGCCATGAAATAGGCCTGATCCTCGGCTCGTTTCATCTGCGCGGTGCCGGCCATGCCCAGCATCACCGCGCCGTGGGCCTTGCCGTGGGCAATGGCGAACCGTCCCGGTGCGGCACCGTCCTCGCGTTCGAACGCCTGCACGTGGCCGCCTGCATCCAGCACGATCACCGACAGGGGTTTCAGCTCCATCTCCCGCCCTTTTTCGAGGGTTTTGCGCACGATGGTGCGCGCCTTGCGGAGTGAGATTGTCATGATGTGTCCCTTCCTTGTGCTGTTGTGATGCCGCGCGGGGTGGGCCCTGCGGAAATGTGCATTCAACGCCGATCGGTATACCGGGCCACGATCACACGCCAGCCAAAAGCGGCGGCGGCCGCGTCAGCCCTTCGCCTTCCTGCACCGGTCAGAGCAATAACGCACCGCATCCCAGTCCTTGGCCCATTTGCGCCGCCAGGTGAAAGGCAGGCCGCAGGTGGCGCAGATCTTAATGGGCAGATCGCCTTTCTTGCGCATCTTGGCCATGACGCATCTCCTTCAAAACAGAAACGACCCCCGCCCAAAGGCGGAGGCCGCAGGTAATACGCCCCGATTGTTGGTCAATTGGTGACGTGGCACCGGGTTGCCCCGGCGTCCTGCCGGACAGTCCCGGTTGCGGGCCTGCCGTTACGGACATAACGTGCGCAAAACCAACTTTGTTCCCATCCTGAGGTGCCTTGATGCGCGATGCTGCCCCGACCACAATCTTTCTGGCCGACTACACCCCTTTCGGATACGAGGTGGACAGCGTCGCGCTGCATTTCACCCTTGATCCGCACCAGACCCGCGTCAAAAGCCGCATCGCCTTTCGCCCCAACCCCGACGCCACCGACAAGACGTTTTTCCTGCATGGCGAAAAGCTCAAGCTGGTGGCGGCCACGATTGACGGCGCGTCGGTCACGCCCGATGTGACGGATCAGGGGCTGACCTGCGCGGTGCCCGACGGGCCGTTTGTCTGGGAAGCGGAGGTGGAGATTGATCCGGCGGGCAACACAGCGCTTGAGGGGCTTTACATGTCGAATGGCATGTATTGCACCCAATGCGAAGCCGAAGGGTTTCGCAAGATCACCTATTACCCCGACCGCCCGGATGTGATGAGCGTCTTTACCGTGACCATCGACGGGCCGCACCCGGTGCTGCTGTCAAATGGCAATCCGGTCGAAACGCGCAAGCACCACGCCGAATGGCATGATCCCTGGCCGAAACCGGCCTATCTTTTTGCGCTGGTTGCGGGCGATCTTGTCGCCCACACCGACGACTTCACCACCATGTCGGGCCGCGATGTGACGCTGAACCTTTACGTGCGTCCCGGCGACGAGGGCAAATGCGCCTTCGGGATGCAGGCGCTCAAGGACAGCATGAAGTGGGACGAAAAGGTCTACGGGCGTGAATACGATCTGGACCTGTTCAACATCGTGGCGGTCGATGACTTCAACATGGGCGCGATGGAGAACAAGGGGCTGAACATCTTCAACTCATCCGCGGTGCTGGCCAGCCCCGAAACCTCCACCGACATGAATTTCGAACGGATCGAGGCGATCATCGCGCATGAGTATTTCCACAACTGGACCGGCAACCGCATCACCTGCCGCGACTGGTTCCAACTTTGCCTGAAAGAAGGGCTGACGGTGTTCCGCGACAGCCAGTTCACCTCTGACATGCGGTCGGCTGCCGTCAAACGCATCTCAGACGTGATTGATTTGCGCGGGCGCCAGTTCCCGGAGGATCAGGGGCCGCTGGCGCATCCCGTCCGGCCCGAAAGCTTTCAGGAGATCAACAACTTCTACACCGCCACCGTCTATGAAAAAGGCGCGGAAGTGATCGGCATGCTCAAGCGGCTGGTGGGGGACAATGCCTATGGCGCGGCGGTCGATCTGTATTTTGAGCGGCACGACGGGCAGGCCTGCACAATTGAAGACTGGCTGGCGGTGTTCGAGGAAACCACGGGCCGCGACCTGAGCCAGTTCAAGCGCTGGTATTCCCAGGCGGGGACGCCCCATCTGAAGGTGACCGAAGACTGGCAGGACGGCACGCTGACGCTGACGCTTGCACAGCACACGCCGCCCTCCTCCGCGACGCCCAATCCGCAGCCGCAGGTGATCCCGGTGGCGATTGGCCTGATCGGGCCGGATGGCGCCGAAGTCCGCCCCACCGAAATGCTGGAGATGACCGAAGCCACGCAGACCGTGACCTATGACGGATTGGCCGCGCGGCCCACCGTATCGGCGCTGCGCGGCTTTTCCGCCCCCGTGGTGCTGGATCATGATCAAAGCGATGCGGAACGCGCGCATCTGCTGGCCCATGACACCGATCCGTTCAACCGCTGGGAAGCGGGGCGCAATCTGGCGCGGGGCGCGCTGCTGGCGATGATCCGCAAGGGGGCCGACCCCGACACGGCCTATCTTGACGGGTTGCAGCGGGTGCTGACCGACCGCAGCCTTGATCCCGCCTACCGCGCGTTGATGATGGGCCTGCCCAGCCAATCCGATCTGGCCGCGACCCTGCATAATCTGGGCCACACCCCCGATCCGGCGGCGATCCATGCCGCGACGGAGGCGATGCGCGCCGCGCAGGCCAGCCACTTTGCCGATGATCTGGCGCCGCTTTACGCCGAAAACCGGGTGCAGGAACCCTATGCGCCCGATGCCCGCCAATCCGGCATGCGCAGCCTTGCAGGCGGTGTGCTCGCGTTGCTCAGCCGGTTGGACGGGGGCGCACAGGCGCGCGCGCAATACCAGCAGGCCGACAACATGACCGAACAACTGGGCGCGCTGGCCTGCCTGTTGCGCGTCAAGGCGGGGGATGCTGAACTGGCGGCCTTTGAGGCACAGTGGAAAGACGACCGGCTGGTCATGGACAAGTGGTTCGGGATGCAGGTCATGCAGGCCGACCCCGAAGATGTGGCCGCCACGGCGCACAGGCTGACGCAGCACAGCGACTTCAACTGGAAGAACCCCAACCGTTTTCGCGCCGTGATGGGCAGCCTTGCCATGCACCACGCGGGCTTTCACCACGCCAGCGGCGCGGGATACACCCTGCTGGCGGACTGGCTGATCCGGCTGGACCCGGTGAACCCGCAGACCACCGCGCGCCTGTGTTCGGCCTTTCAGACGTGGAAACGGTATGATGGGGACCGGCAGGCGCTGATCGCGGCAGAACTGGACCGCATTCTGGACACCCCCGATCTGAGCGGCGACACCACCGAAATGCTGACCCGCGTGCGCACCGCATGACCCGCCCCGTCTGCCTGATCACCGGTGCGTCGGCGGGGATCGGTGCGGCGTCCGCCAAGCTGGCGGCGCAGCGCGGCTATGACGTCGCGCTCAGCTACAACACCGACCGCGCAGGCGCCGAGGCGGTGGCCGCCGCCGCCGAAGACGCGGGCGCGCGGACGCTGATCGTGCAGGCCGATGTTGCCGACCCGGATGCCATCACCGCCCTTTACCGCGCTGTCGATGACGCTTTTGGCCCACTGGATGCGCTGATCAACAATGCCGGGATCGTGGCACAGACCGCGCGTGTGACGGACCTGACCCATGACCGCCTGCGCCGGATGTTCGATGTCAACGTGATCGGGGCAATCCTTGTCGCAAAGGAAGCCGTGCTGCGGATGGAGCCGCGCAGGCGCGGGGTGATCATCAATGTCACCTCTGCCGCCGCAAGGCTGGGGTCTGCCAATACCTATGTCGATTATGCCGCCAGCAAGGCGGCGATGGATATCTTCACCAAGGGGTTGTCGGATGAGGTCGCCGCGTCGGGGCTGCGGGTGATGGGCATCGCCCCCGGCCTGATAGAGACGGACATTCACGCCAAGGGCGGCGATCCGGGGCGCGCGGGGCGGCTGGCTTCCGGCGTGCCGATGCAGCGCACGGGATCTGCCGAGGAAGTCGCGCAGGCCATCGTGTGGCTGATGTCGGAGGAGGCGTCCTATATCACCGGCTCCACGCTGGATGTCACGGGCGGGCGGTAAGGCAGCCATGCAGGTGGCGGATGACTTCATCTTCGAACAGGACGGGCGGCGGTCGCTTGTGGCGCTCGTTCTTGGTGTGGTCTGGGCGGTTCTGGCCGCTGCATGGCTGTGGATGGAAGCGGCCTTGTGGATCGTGGCGCTGCTTGGGGCCTTCACCCTGCCCGCGCTGCGTGACCTGATACGCAATCCGTCTGCCGGGCTGACCCTGACGGACCGTGACCTGACGTGGCACACGGGCCGCTATGAAGGCGCGCTTGACCTGTCAGAGGTGCAGCACATGCGCCTTGATACGCGGCTGGATTTCTCTGTCCGGGCCACCGCTGTGCTGAAGTCCGGGCGCAAGATCCGGTTGCCGTTTGAGGCCACCCCGCCCCACCGCGCGTTCGAAACCGCGCTGGAGGCGCGCGGGCTGCGCGTCAAACGGTTCCATTTCCAACTGATGCAATAGAAGACGCCTAGGGCCGCAGCTTTGGCCGCTTGCTGGACAGGTTCTGGCAATAGCTTTGCTCGCGCAGCCATCCGGCCATGTCCCGGCGCTTGCTGGAAGACCGCATCGGACCCCAGTCTGCCGCCACCCCGCGCCCGCCGCGGCCATAGATCACGCCGTCACGCGGCACGGTCACCGCCATGATGCGGATGGCACAGCTGAGGTTCGCCGCCCCGTTCTTGAGCGCGCGCCCCGTGCCGACGTTGCATTTGTATCCGCGCGCGGTGCCGGGCAGGATCTGCAACAACCCGTACCAGCGGCCATTGCCCCCCACAGCCGTCGCCCGGTAAGTGCTTTCGTGTTTTGCCAGCGCGGACAGAAAGCCGACCCAGAACGCCCGCCGGTCCCTGTCGGTGGCCTGCGGATAGGCCGGGCACCAGTTGCCGATGTCGGCAGGCACCAGATCGACCAGCGGTTTCCCATGCGCCTTGAGGGCCGACAGCGCCGCGCGGGTCCAGACCGCGTGCCCCGACTTGTGCTGCCAACGCGTCTGCGGCAGGGCGGGCCTGCTTGCCGGGGGCCTTACAACGGTGCTGAACAGGGCCTGTGGTCCTGCAGTGGTCTGATCAGGCGCCAATGACGCAACCTGTGATTGAGCACTTGACGCAAGCTGCGCCTGATCAGTCGATTCAACCGGCGCTTGCGCGTCGGCAGATCCACACAAAAAGCTGGCCATCAAGACCAGCACAAACCACCCAGGTATCCGTTCCATGACGGCCAGTATGCCGTTTTCACGCTTGTTTGTGCAAGTCCGGGGGCCCGTGTCGCTTTTTGCGCGCGATTGGCCGCGCATGTGCGCCTGCCGCTGCGCGCACATCCGCCCACACGTAAAAGGCGAACAAACACCGCGATATCTCCGCAGCGGTGCCTTTCTTCCGCCCCAATGCGCGACCATTTACGAAATGAGCAGAAGACAGACAGGTACCCGATTGATGAAACCGCTTACGGCCTTTTTGCGCAGACAGAAACAAGCGCTGATGGATCAGCTTGCTGGCCCCGCATGGCCGCAAGCAAGCGAACAAGCGCCCCTGCGGCCCATCCGGCGGCGTCCGCACAGCGCGAATTCCGCGGCGGGTCCTGATATGCTCAGCATCGCCTGCCCCGACCCGACGGCCGAAGATGCTTTGAGAGATCAACACCTTGCGGCGGCTCAACGGTTGGTGCGCCAGGAAAACTGGGAAACCCTGTCGGAGCGCATCCGCAAAGCCGACCAGTCGCGTGACATGACGCCAGGCTGCATGCCGGTGGCCGAACTGATGGCCTATGGCGGGCGCGCGGATGTGACCCTTGCAGCCGAACACGCGCTGTTGGCGGGCAGACCGGATGAAGGGGCACCGTTGCTGGCGGGCATCGAGTCCCTTGAGCATGTGCTGGCCGAACACGCCGATGACCATATCGTCGCCGCGATCGTCGCACAGGCCCACATGGACATCGGCTGGGCCTGGCGCGGGACGGGCTGGGACACCGAAGTGCCCGACCGCAACCGCGAAGCCTTTGCCGCGCATTTCGACCGTGCGGGCGATATCCTTGGGCCCTTTTGCGCACAAAGCATTGATTCGCCCCTTCTGGCGGCAACCAGCTGCGCGTTGCTGGGCGGGCTGGACGATCACGAACGTCGCGTCGCTGACCGCTATGAAACGCTGATCAACCTCAACCCCGCCAACCCCCGCGCGATGCGGGCGATGGGCAACCACCTGCTGCCGCGCTGGTACGGCTCCTACACGGAACTGGAACTGGAAGCGCGCCGGACGGCGTCGCGCACGCAAGACACATGGGGCGCGGGTGGATATACCTGGGTGCAATTCGACGCGATTTCCTGCGACGATGAAGCCTGCGCAAACCTTGATCTGGGCTTTTTCATCGAAGGGATGCGCGACATTCTTGCGCGCCGTAAGGACAGCTATACCGTCAATCTGCTGGCAGCCTATTGCGCGACCGGGATCGGGCAGTCTTTCTCCGGCAATGATGTTGCCGATCAAAATCGAAGCGAGATCGCCAAGTGCGCCCGCTGGATCGTGCGCGAGCACATGACCGAACTGCACCCGATGATCTGGGCCCATGCCGCGCGTGGTTTCGACAACAACCTGCGGGTCAAATCCCCCGCCCGCTTTGCCGCCGCCGGCCGGGATGAAGCGATGCGGATCATCACCGGATTGTTCAGCCGGGAGATCGCAGATGGCCAGCGGATCGTCTTTACCGATACCGGGGCCGAAGCCGTCACCGGCTGACCCGCAGCCCCTTGCAGCACTGCGCGCGCTGGCCTAAGACCGCACTGTTATCCCAGTGGCGGAGCCGGACATGCTTGACCTGACATATGAGACCCCCACCCCCAAGCGCATCGCGGGGGCGAAAGACGATTGGGAGCTTGTCATCGGAATGGAAGTGCACGCGCAGGTGTCCTCCAACGCCAAACTGTTCTCGGGCGCGTCGACCACCTTTGGCGCCGAACCCAACAGCAACGTGGCCTTCGTCGATGCCGCGATGCCCGGCATGTTGCCGGTGATTAACGAATACTGCGTCGAACAGGCGGTGCGCACGGGGCTTGGCCTGAAGGCGGAAATCAACCTGAAATCCGCCTTCGACCGCAAGAATTACTTCTATCCCGACCTGCCACAGGGCTATCAGATCAGCCAGCTTTATGAACCCATCGTGGGCGAAGGCGAGGTGCTGGTGGAGATCGGCGACGGCAAGGCGCGGCTGGTGCGGATCGAACGCATCCACATGGAACAGGACGCGGGCAAATCCATTCACGACATGGATCCCAACATGTCCTTCGTGGACCTCAATCGCACGGGCGTGTGCCTGATGGAAATCGTCTCCCGCCCCGATATTCGAGGCCCGGAAGAAGCCGCCGCCTATCTGGGCAAGCTGCGCCAGATCCTGCGCTATCTCGGGACGTGCAACGGCGACATGCAGTCGGGCGCGATGCGCGCGGATGTGAACGTGTCGATTTGTCGGCCCGGTCAGTATGAGAAGTATCAGGAGACGCAGGATTTCTCCCATCTCGGCACCCGGTGCGAGATCAAGAACATGAACTCCATGCGCTTCATCCAGCAGGCGATTGAGGTTGAGGCCCGTCGCCAGATCGCCATCGTCGAAGGCGGCGGTGAAGTGGTGCAGGAAACGCGGCTGTTTGACCCCGACAAGCAGGAAACCCGGTCCATGCGCTCCAAGGAAGAGGCGCATGATTACCGCTATTTCCCCGACCCCGATCTGCTACCGCTGGAGATCGAACAGGCGTGGGTCGATCAGATCGCGGCCAACCTGCCCGAACTGCCGGACGCCAAGAAGGCGCGGTTTATCAATGATTTCGGATTGTCGGATTATGACGCATCCGTCCTGACCGCCGATCTGGATTCCGCTGGCTATTTTGAAGCAGTGGCAAAGGGCCGTGATGGCAAGATGGCCGCGAACTGGGTCATCAACGAACTTTTCGGGCGTCTGAAGAAAGACGACAAGGACATCACCGAAAGCCCGGTGACCCCTGCCCAGCTGGGCGGGATCATCGACCTCATTGCCTCCGACGCGATCAGCGGCAAGATCGCCAAGGACGTGTTCGAGATCACCTACACCACAGGCCGCGACCCCGCCGAAATCGTGGAGACCGAAGGCCTCAAGCAGGTCACCGACACCGGTGCGATCGAGGCGGCAGTAGATGAAATCATCGCCGCCAACCCCGATCAGGTGGCCAAGGCGCAGGAAAATCCCAAGCTGGCAGGGTGGTTTGTAGGTCAGGTGATGAAGGCGACGGGCGGCAAGGCCAACCCCAAGGCCGTCAACCAACTTGTCGCGCAAAAGCTCAAGGGCTGAGGCCCCTGCCGTGAGCGCGCCTTTCACCTCAGCCCTGCGGCCGATCCTGCCCGAATGGATCGACTATAACGGCCATATGAACATGGCCTATTACAACGTGCTGTTCGACACGGCGGTGGATGAAGTTTACGGGCTGATCGGCTTTGGGCCGGATTACCAAAAAACAGGCTTCACCAGCTATGTGGCGGAATTCCACGTCTGCTATCTGCGCGAACTGAAGCTGGGGGATGAGGTGAAGGTCACCTTCCAGGTCGTTGATTTTGATGAAAAACGGGTGCACACCTATCAGGAGATATGGCACAGGGACGGATGGTGCGCGGCCACGGCCGAAGGCATGGTGCTGCACATTGATCAGTCCGGGCCAAAGGTCGCGCCGATGCCTGCGCATATCCTTGCGGCGCTGGAAACCTACCATGTCCCCAAAGACACCCTGCCCGCCTCTGCCAGAATCGGGCGGCGCATCGGCATCACGCGCTGAGCCGCTTTTCCAACCGCACTTGAGTTGCTATACAGCCCGCTGAACAGGAAAGAGCCGCCATGCCATCATACGAATACAAGATTGTCCCCGCCCCAACGAAGGGCCTGAAGGCCAAAGGTGTCAAAGGGCCCGAAGCGCGTTTCGCCCATACGCTTGAGGACAGGATGAATGAAATGGCGGCAGAGGGCTGGGAATACCAGCGCGCCGAAACGCTGCCATCGGTGGAACGGTCCGGCCTGACCTCCACCACGACTGAATGGCGCAACGTTCTGGTGTTCCGCCGCCTGCGTGACAGTGCCGCAGAGGCGTTCACGCCCGAACTGCTGCCAGCCCCTGACGCCGCGACACCTGAAACGCCTCAAAATGGCAGTGCAGCGCCCGCAAAGAAAGACCCGCCAGTCACGGCTGTGCCCAAACCCGCTGCGGCAGATCGTAAAGAACCAAGCGTCGAACCGGCAGCAAAGGCGGACACACCCGCCGCACCATCTGTCGCCGACAACAGTGTGGAAAACACAAAAAGCGTGTCCACCATCAGTTCATCGCTGACCAAGCTCGCAGAAGCAAGAAAGCTATCAAAGTCAGACACCTAAGCGGCGTTCTTGAACCCGCTTCAGGTATCCAGATCCAGCGCAAGCGCGTGGATGCGGCCCATCAGGTCCGGTCCAAGCGCGTTGTGCACCGCCCTGTGGCGGGCGATCCGGCTCAGCCCCGCGAAGGCATCGGCGCGGATACGCACGTTATAGTGGCTTTCTCCGCCCTCCTGAAAACCGGCATGGCCCCGGTGACTTTCGCTGTCATCGACAACGTCAAGTTCGCGCGGTGACAGGGCCGCTTGCAGCCGGTCGGTGATCTCTTGCGTCTTCGACATTTTTTTAGCCAAGCCCCTTCAATCTGGTGACACAGGGTCTAAACTGAGCGGCCTGAGTCGGAAAGGTCCCTATCTATGTCCAAGCCTGATCCCTTCGGATTCGACATGTCCGTGTCGACCTCCAAAAAGAAGAACCCGCGCGGGCGGCGTGGCATGTCCGGGGCCTCCGAGACGTCGACACGCATTTGCGACCATGACGGATGCGAGGAACCGGGGAAGTTCCGCGCGCCCAAGGCACCCGACGTGCTGGATGATTATTTCTGGTTCTGTCAGCAGCATGTGCGCGAATACAATCTGAAGTGGAATTTCTTCGACGGCACCACCGAAGCCGAGATGAACGCACAGATGTCCGAAGACAAGGTCTGGGAACGCAAGACAAAGCCCCTTGGCGATCCCGAAGCGCGTGCATGGGCACGGCTGGGCATCGAGGATCCGCATCAGGTGCTGGGCAAGAACGCCACCCAGAATCCCGGTCGCGGTGGCGGGGCAAGCGGGCGCCGCCTGCCCCCCACCGAACGCCGCGCGGTCGAGATTCTGGAAGTGAAGGACAACAACACCAAGGCCGAGGTGCGCAAGGCCTACAAGGCGCTGATCAAGGTGCTGCACCCGGATATGAACGGCGGCGACCGCAGCCAGGAAGAACAGTTGCAGCAGGTTGTCTGGGCCTGGGACCAAATAAAAAGCAGCCGCAATTTCAAGGACTAGGCGTGCAACCTGACGGCCCGCGGTCCGGGGTGGCGCGCTATCGCCCCCAGATCAGCGCGCCATGCCAGACGATGAACACCGCCGCCCAGACGGCCCAGACCATGTATCGCTCCGCCAGCATGCCAAGGACATAGACGGGGCCCAGCAGGCTCATCCCGGCCAGGTCCAAAAGCCAGCGCATTGCCGCCGTTTCCATCAACCACGCATCGACACCCAGAAGCGGCACCGCGATGGCCGCACCCAGCACGGTGCAGCCCGCAAATGTCATCCCGGCGCGAAACCAGCCCCACGCCGTGCCGCCGCCAAAACCGCGCGCCAGCAGGTACCCCGCGATGAACGCACCCATGGTGGCCGCGCGCACGAACCCCCAGTCGCCCTGAAAAGCCCGGTCTGTCAAAGCAATGGCAATCGCCACCGCCCCGCCTGAGGCGCCCACCAGCATGGCCCGGCTAACGCGTTGTTCCTGCGTGATCATCTGCATCTGAATTCTCCTGTCTATGCAGGATCACGTTACGCGGCAACCGGTGCAGCGCCCGTGGGCCAGTCGCGCAGGAAGTGTGCAGAAGGGGGCGGCAGGCCCGAAAAAACCCTATCCAAACAGCCATTCTTTCGCCAATGTCGCGCCGCAAGGGAAGGAATATCAGAATATGGAATACGGCTATGACCTGGGAGGGTTCAGCCGCCCGGTAACAACACGCTCCAGCGCCGCGCAGCGTTGGTTTGATCGGGGGATCAACTGGACATACGGTTTCAACCATATCGAGGCGATTGCCTGCTTCACCAACGCCATTGCGGCCGATCCCGGTTGCGCGATGGCACACTGGGGCATCGGCTATGCGGCGGGACCGAATTACAACATGCCGTGGACGCTGTTTGACGACAAAAGCCGGGCAGAGGCGCTGGCGAAAGCCTATGACGCGACCCAGGCCGCCATGGCGGTCAAGGATCAGGTATCCCCGGTGGAGGCAGCCCTGATCGAGGCATTGCAAGCGCGTTATCCGCAGCGTGACATCGTGCCTGACATGGTCCCCTGGGACAAGGATTTCGCCGATGCCATGCGGGACGTCCACGCAGGCTTTCCCGATGATTTCGAAGTGGCGGCGGTCTTTGTCGATGCGATGATGAACCTCACCCCGTGGAAGATGTGGGACATCAAGACCAACACCGTCGCCCCCGGCGCGCATACGCTTGAGGCACAACAGGTGCTGGAACGGCACTTGGCCGCACCCGGCGGCATGTCGCATCCGGGCCTTTTGCACCTCTATGTGCACCTGCTGGAGATGTCACCCTATCCCGAAAAGGCGCTCAAGGCGGCGGACAGGCTGCGCACGCTGTCACCGGATGCGGGCCACCTGATCCACATGCCCACCCATATCGACGTGCAATGCGGGCATTACGAAAACGTGGTGCGCTGGAACGAAAAGGCCATTGAGGCGGACCTGAAGTATTACGAGGCCGAAGGTGCTTTCAATTACTACACCGGCTACCGCCAGCATGATTATCATTTCACCATCTACGGCGCGCTTTTTCTGGGTCAGTATGCGCCTGCGATGCGCGCGGTGCGGGGCTTGCGTGAAACAACGCCCGAGGCGCTGCTCAAGATCACCTCGCCGCCGATGGCGGATTTTCTGGAAACCAAGCTGAGCATGGAGGCGCATGTGCTGATCCGCTTCGGCATGTGGGAGGATATCCTCAACCTGCCGTCGCCGGATGATCCCGACCTCTATGTCTATTGCACCGCGATGCTGGAATACGCGCGCGGTCTGGCCCTGTCCGCCCTGGGCCGCGTGGCAGAAGCTGAATCGCAGCTGGAGGTGTTTGAAGCCGCCCGCGCCCGCGTCCCGGAAAGCCGGATGATGCACAACGTGCCCGGCATCGACCTTCTGGAGGTGGCGCAGGCGATGTTGCTGGGTGAACTGACCTACCGCAAGGGGGAGTATGGCACCGCCTTTGCGCATCTGCGGCGCGCCGTGGCACTGGATGACGGGTTGCCCTACGATGAACCCTGGGGCTGGATGCAGCCGACGCGCCACGCCCTTGGGGCGCTGCTGTTTGAACAGGGTCAGCACGCCGAAGCCGAAGAGGTTTTTCGTCAGGACCTTGGCCTTGCCCCCGGCCTGCCCCGCGCCTGCGTGCATCCCGACAACGTCTGGGCGCTGCGCGGGCTTTACGATTGCCTGACGGCGCAGGGCAAGACGGGTGAAGCGGCGGGGCTGAAACTGCGTCTTGATCTGGCCGAAGCGCGCGCGGACCGGCCGGTGCGGGCCGCCTGTGGCTGTGCGCAGGTTGCCATGGCAGCAGGCTGAGTTATCTGGCCTTAAAGAAACCCCCTGAGCAGACCTTGCACGGGGGCCAGATATGTTGCACCACGGGCCCCGTTGAACGGCCCATCCGGGGCCACACTCCAAAAAGGACAAAGACATGGCCGACGGCGCGCTTGATATCGATATGAAACCCACGCAGGAAATCAGCGTGCGCGACGTCTTCGGGATTGATTCCGATATGAAGGTCAAAGGATTTGCCGACCGTACGGACCGCGTGCCGGATCTGGACAGCACCTACAAGTTCGATCCCGACACCACCCTGGCGATCCTCGCGGGCTTCAGCCACAACCGCCGCGTGATGATTCAGGGCTATCACGGCACGGGCAAATCGACGCACATCGAACAGGTGGCAAGCAACCTGAACTGGCCCTGCGTGCGCGTGAACTTGGACAGCCACATCAGCCGGATCGACCTCATTGGCAAGGACGCGATCAAGCTGCGCGACGGCAAGCAGGTCACCGATTTTCAGGAAGGCATCCTGCCCTGGGCGCTGCGCAACCCGACCGCCATCGTGTTTGATGAATACGACGCGGGCCGTGCGGACGTGATGTTCGTGATCCAGCGGGTGCTGGAAGTGGACGGCAAGCTGACGCTGCTGGACCAGAACAAGGTGATCGAACCGCACCCCTATTTCCGCATCTTCGCCACCGCCAACACCGTGGGTCTGGGCGATACGACGGGTCTTTATCATGGCACCCAGCAGATCAACCAGGGCCAGATGGACCGTTGGTCGCTGGTGTCGACGCTGAACTATCTCAGCATTGACGCCGAAACCGCCATCGTGCTGTCCAAAAACCCTCATTACAACACCGCCGAGGGCCGCAAGAAGGTCAAGCAGATGGTGACCGTCGCAGACCTGACGCGGACCGCCTTCATGAATGGCGAATTGTCCACGGTCATGTCCCCCCGGACCGTCATCGCCTGGGCCCAGAACGCCGAGATTTTCCGCAACGTGGGCTATGCCTTCCGCCTGTCGTTCCTGAACAAATGCGACGAACTGGAGCGCCAGACCGTTGCGGAGTTCTATCAGCGGCTGTTTGATGAGGAACTGCCGGAGAGCGCGGCGAGTGTGAGTTTGGGGTAACGGCCCTTCCGCTAGCGCCTTTGCGCTATGCACAAGAGATCGAGTATCAACACGCAGGCTATGATGGTCTGCGTGTTTCTCTTTCTAAGATGACATGCTGCATGACGCTTTCCAATCCATCACGCGGTCGCGTCACGCTTCACCTCAGACAGGCGCGCCAAGACAGATGCCAATAAAAAAGCCCAGACATCACTGTCCGGGCCAAACTCGTTAACTTTTCACGGGGTGAGCGCGAAAAAGGTGTTACTCAGAGACGGCAGGCGAGTTCGTGGGCAGTTCGTCCGCGATGGTGCCTTCTGTCTCTTCGTTGGCGGCCACGGTCTCAGCCGGATCGGCATCCACAGACTGTGCGGGGGTACCGGTTGCGCCGGCTGCCAGGCTCTCTTCGCCGGTCACTTTTTTGACGCCCACAGTTTCATCGGTATCCGCATCAACAGACTGCTGCGGGGAGCCGGATTCGGTGGCGAATGCGGCCATCGGGGCGGCGGACATCAGGGCGATAAGTGCAACGGTAGCGGTGTTTTTCTTGAAATGTGTCATCTCTTACTCCAGTGCTTTGACCCGTCCCGCCGACCCTACGTCGACGTCTTGTACAGGTCGTTGCAGACACAACGGGCAAGCAGGAAAACAGTTCCATCCTTTTCGAGAAAAAATGCGACACCCCGGCGTTTGACCCCCCTGCGAAAACCTGCGAAACCAGTAGAGGACCAGTGTAAAGGCACGCGCAAACCGCATGAGCAAACCCTCCGATAATCCCGCCGACGCGTTCAAGAAGGCGCTTGCCGAAGCCTCCAAGGTGATGGCGAACGACCCTGAACTGAGCGTGACCTATTCCGTCGACCCGTCGGGCCTGTCGGGTGAAAACATGCGCCTGCCGCAGGTGTCGCGGCGGATGACACGGGACGAAGTGCTGCTGGCGCGTGGCACGGCGGATGCGCTGGCGCTGAACCGGCGCTATCACAACGGCCAGACCCATGCGAAGTACGAACCGCAAGGCGAAATGGCCCGCGACCTTTATGAAGCGATGGAAACCGCGCGGTGCGAGGCGATGGGCGCGCGCGACATGCCCGGCACGGCAGGCAACATCGACGTCAAGATCAAGCATGACGCGCTGCGCAAGGGCTACGATCAGGCCAAGCAGGCCAGCGACGTGCCACTGGCCACCGCCGCCGGGTACCTCGTGCGCCATCTGGCCACGGGCCGCGACCTGCCCGCAGGCGCGGAAAACGCGATGGAGCTGTGGCGCGGCTTTATCGAGGATCAGGCGGGTGGTACGCTTGAGAACCTTGATGAAATTCTGGATGACCAATCCGCCTTCGCGAAATTCGCGCGGCAGATGATCTCTGATCTGGGTTATGGCGACCAGTTGGGCGATGACCCCGATCAGGCCGACGACGACATGGAAGACGACGCCGAGGAAGGCGCGGAAGAGGAACAGGACCCCGACAGCACTGGTCAGGACGACGACGATCAGGACGACACCGAAGGCAGCGCGGAGCAATCGCAGGAAGATCAGCAAGACGCGTCAGAGGCCCAGGTCTCCATGGACGATATGGCGGATCAGGAACTGGGGGACGAGGCGGAAATGCCAGAGGGCGACGCCCCGATGGAACCCCCTGCCCCCCAGCCCGTGTCGGACGCCGACCCCAATTATCTGGTCTACATGGACACCCATGATGAGGTCATCGGCGCAGAGGATCTGGCCGAACCCGTGGAACTGGAACGCCTGCGCGCCTACCTCGATCAGCAGTTGGAGCCGCTGAAGGGCGCGGTCAGCCGTCTGGCCAACAAGCTGCAGCGCCGCTTGCAGGCCCAGCAGAACCGAAGCTGGGAGTTTGATCTGGAAGAAGGCATGCTGGATGCGGGCCGTCTGGCGCGTGTGGTGGCGAACCCGACCACACCGCTCAGCTTCAAGGTCGAAAAGGACACCGATTTCCGCGACACGGTCGTGACGCTGTTGCTGGACAATTCCGGGTCCATGCGCGGGCGCCCCATTTCCATCGCCGCGATCTGTGCCGATGTTTTGGCCCGCACGCTGGAACGGTGCAACGTGAAGGTCGAGATCCTCGGCTTTACGACGCGGGCTTGGAAAGGCGGACAGGCGCGGGAGGCCTGGCTGAACGACGGACGCCCGGTGCAGCCCGGTCGCCTGAATGACCTGCGCCACATCATCTACAAATCCGCCGACGCGCCTTGGCGGCGGACCCGGCCCAATCTGGGGCTGATGATGAAGGAAGGTCTGCTGAAGGAAAACATCGACGGCGAAGCGCTGGAATGGGCGCACCGCCGCATGATGGCGCGACACGAGGCGCGCAAGATCCTCATGGTGATTTCCGATGGCGCGCCGGTGGACGATTCCACGCTTTCGGTGAACCCGGCCAATTATCTGGAAAAGCATCTGCGCGATGTGATTGCCATGGTGGAGAAGCGCAAGGCCGTCGAACTGCTGGCCATCGGCATCGGCCACGACGTGACGCGGTATTACGACCGGGCGGTCACGATCACCGATGTGGATCAGCTGGCCGGGGCGATTACCGAACAGCTGGCCGCCCTTTTTGACAGCGATCCCCGGGCACGGGCGCGCGTCATGGGGATACGGCGCGCGGGCTGAGGATGCGAGACTGGAGGCCAGCCTGTCGCCCATTGGACTTGAACCAATGGCGCACAATCGGCAACCCTCCGGGATTTTTGGCCATTTGGAAGGAGCGGTGATGTTTCAATCATTTGAGGTGGCTTCGCGGCCGGAACAGGGGCCGCCCCGGTTGCAGGCGCTGCGCGACGTGATGCGCGTGCAGGGGCTGGATGGGTTCCTGATCCCGCGCGCGGATGCGCATCAGGGTGAATATGTCGCCCCGCGGGACGAACGGCTACGCTGGCTGACGGGGTTTACCGGATCGGCCGGATTCTGTGCCGCCCTGATGAAGGATGCAGGTGTCTTCGTGGACGGCCGGTACCGCACGCAGGTCAAGGGACAGGTGGCGCTGGATCATTTCACCCCGGTGCCCTGGCCCGAAACATCGCTTTCGGACTGGCTGAAGGACCATCTGCCCGAGGGGGGCAAGGTCGGCTTTGATCCCTGGTTGCACACCCCCGGCCAGATCGAAGCGGCGGAAAAGGAATTGGCGGGCACGGGCATCACCTTTGAAAGATGCGCGAACCTTGTGGACCTGATATGGGACGATCAGCCCGCCCCGCCGATGGCCCTCGCCAAGGCGCATCCACTTGAATTTGCAGGTGAAAGCCATGACGACAAGCGGCAGCGGCTGGCCAGCGGCCTGCGCGATGACGGCGTTCAGGCGGCGGTGATCACCCTGCCCGATAGCCTGTGCTGGCTGCTGAATATCCGCGGTGCGGACATCGCCCACAACCCGGTGGCCCATGGATTTGCGGTGCTGCACGCCGATGGCCACGTCGATCTGTTCATGGCCGGAGAGAAGCTGATTGACGTGATGGATCATCTGGGCGCGCAGGTGCATTGCCGCACCCCGGAGGCCTTGGTTGATGCGCTGGCGGCGCTGGATGGCCCGGTGTTGCTTGACAAATCAAGCGTGCCTGTTGCGGTGGCCGATGCACTGGACGGCAAGGTGCAATGGGGCAGCGACCCCTGCGCCCTGCCCAAGGCCTGCAAGAACGCCGCAGAGATCGAAGGCAGCGCACAGGCGCATTTGCGCGACGGGGCGGCCTTGTGTGAATTGCTGGCGTGGCTCGATGCGCAGGCCCCCGGCAGCCTGCGCGAAACCGATGTGGTGAAGCGGCTTGAGGCGGAACGGCGCAAGGACAATGCGCTGCAGGACATCAGCTTTGAAACCATCTCCGGCACCGGGCCGAACGGGGCCATCATGCATTACCGCGTGAGCGAGGAAAGCGACAGCACGCTGGAAGACGGTCATCTGCTGGTGCTTGATTCCGGTGGACAGTACCTTGACGGGACAACCGACATCACCCGGACCGTCGCCATCGGCGCGCCGCCCGCGGAAGCGGCCCAAGCCTTTACCCGCGTGCTGGCCGGCATGATCGCGATGACCCGGCTGCGCTGGCCCGAAGGGCTGGCGGGTCAGCACATCGAAGCCATCGGGCGGGTGCCGCTCTGGATGGCGGGGCAGGATTTCGATCACGGGCTGGGCCATGGGGTTGGCACCTATCTGAGCGTGCATGAAGGGCCGCAACGGCTGAGCAAGATCAGCAGCGTACCACTGAAGCCCGGCATGATACTGTCCAATGAGCCGGGATATTACCGCGAAGGGGCTTTCGGCATCCGCCTTGAAAACCTGCTGGTGGTCTGTCCGGCGCCTGCCCTGCCCGGCGGCGACGCGCACCGCGACATGCTGTGCTGGCGCACGTTGAGCTTCGCGCCCATCGACCGGCGTCTGATCGTCGCGGATATGCTGGAACCTGCCGCGCGCGACTGGCTCAATGCCTATCACGCGGAGGTTGCGGAAAAGATCGGGCCACGGGTATCGCCTGCCGCGAAACTGTGGTTGGATGACGCAACAGCGCCGCTGTAACGCAGGCGCGACAGACGTCGCAGGGAGTAGGCATGGCAGACCATATCACCATCAGGAAGGCACCCGGCACATGGACCGTGCGCGCAGGCGGGGCCGTGCTGGCAGAAAGCGATGCCGCGCTGGAATTGCGCGAAGGGGATTACCCGGAGGTGATCTATTTCCCGCGCAACGACATCGCGATGGCGTTTCTGGATGCCAATGACACGACCAGCCATTGCCCGCACAAGGGCGATGCGGTGTATTTCAACGTGGTCACCAAAAGCCGCACCCTGCAGGACGCGGCGTGGTCCTATGAGGCGCCCAAGGCGGCCGTGGATGACATCAAGGGATACCTCGCCTTCTATGGGGTCGAGGCGATCACCGTCGAACAGATCTGATCAGGAATGTTCTTCGGCCGCCGTGGCGGCCAGCGCCCGGTTGTAGGCTTTCAACGCATCCACATGGAACAACGCGCCCAGAAGTTCAGGCGGCGCATTCGGGCTGAGCGTGACCACGGGAATGAACCGCGCGCCGGATTGTTCGAAGATCGGCATCGCCGCCTCCAGCGTCGCGGCACCATCGATGTAGGTGCCTTCGTTGATCAGGTCCCAGCATTGTTCGGTATCGGCTGCGTTTTCGTCATCGGGGCGGCGCATGATGCGGGCGACCACGAAGATCGACAGCAGGTACGCCTGCGGACCTGCCGCAAGGCGTATGCCGCGCCGTTCGATCTGGGTCAGGAAGAAGCTTCGGTCCACGATCCGCGATGACAGCGCCGTGGACATGCTGACCGCGACCATCACTGCTAGCCCGGTCTGCCAGTCACCGGTCAATTCGAACACGATCAACGTGGTGGAGATCGGCGCGCCCAGAACCGCCGCCGCCACCGCGCCCATGCCCGCAAGGGCATAGATCGACGAAGACCCCGACACATCCGGGAAGATCCCTGTTGCGATCAGGCCAAACCCCAGCCCCGTCAAGGCACCGATCATCAGCGACGGGGAAAACACCCCGCCCGCCATCCGCCCCCCCAGCGTGATGGAGACCGCAGCGACTTTCAGCACCGTAAAGACGATGACGTCCCAAAGACCCAACTGCCCGGTCAACGCCAGCGACGTCGTCTCATACCCGACGCCGATGATATGCGGAAACCACAGCGCGATGACCCCCAGCATGGCACCGGCCACCGCCGGACGCAGCCAGCGGGGCCAACCGGTGCGCTCCTCCAGATAGCTGCCGAAATCCTCCACCCAGAAAATGCTGCGCATCAGGGCCACCGCCACCACCCCGCAGGTCAGCCCCAGCAGCAGGAAGGCGGGCAATTCCACGTAGAACTGCAAATCGCCATAGGTCGGCAGGGCAAATTCGGTCACGCCGCCGAATTCGATGCGGTTTATCACGGTCCCCGCGACAGACGCGATGACAATCGGCGCAAAGGCATGCACGGCGAAATGCCGCAATACCACCTCCAGCGCAAAAAGCGCGCCCGCGATGGGCGCGTTGAAGCTGGCCGATACCGCTGCGGCCACCGCACATCCCAAAAGGTCGCGGCCGGTGATCCCGTCGGCGTTGATGCGGCGGCTGACCCAGGTGGAAATCACCCCGGCCATATGCACCACCGGCCCTTCCCGGCCCGAAGATCCCCCCGTCCCCAACGTGATCAGCGACGCCAGCGCCGATGCAACCCCGGCGCGCGTTTCAACCCGGCCATCATGCAGCGCCGCGCCAAGGATCACGTCCGACACCGATCGCGCCCGTGCATCATGGGTGAAATGGTGCAGGATCAACCCGACCGTGAGGCCCCCGAAGGTCGGGATCAGCACGACCCAGTACCACGGCACCCCGGTCAGGAAGCTGTGCAGGGTATAGACGTCCTCAGTTCCATAAAGGCTGGTCTGTAACCAGCTGATCCCCTTACGAAAAAAGAGCGCGGCAAAGCCTGCGGCGATCCCGATCAGCAGGGCGATGAACCAGAAGGTGATCTTGCCCGGCCCGCGTTCCTTCAACACCCGCCACCCTTGCTTGCATGATGCCTTGGCGGCGGCGATCTGTCCGGTCAGGAAGGATGGGGATGGGGTGGTCATAAGGGCATATCAGGACGGCGCGCGCGCGGGGTCAAGCAGATGTGGAGACAAAACCAGTTCTGGAGCCTTCAGATGTCTCAATTGCCTATCCCGCCAGCAAAGCCTTGGCCGCGGCCCGTGCCGCTTCGGTGATCGTATCGCCCGACAGCATGCGGGCCACTTCATCCACCCGGTCCGGCGCATCCAGCGGCACCACGGTGGATGTGGTCACGCCCTTGCGCACGGCCTTTTCCACCCGCCAGTGATGGGCGCCCAACGCGGCCACCTGCGGCGAATGGGTGACGACCAGCACCTGACCTTCCGCTGAAAGCGTGGCCAGCCGTCGCCCGACCGCATCCGCCGTGGCCCCGCCGACACCGCGGTCAATCTCGTCGAAGATCAGGGTCAGACCGGTCTGGCCCCGCGTCAGGCACACCTTGAGCGCCAGCAGAAAGCGGCTGAGTTCCCCGCCTGATGCGATCTTGCCCAACGGACCGGCCGGCGCGCCGGGGTTGGTGGCCACGGTAAATGATACCTCGTCCCTGCCTTCCGGCCCCGCGGCGGTTTCGCTGATCTGCGTCGCAAAGACCGCGCGTTCCATCTTCAGCGGCGCAAGTTCGGCGCTCACCGCCTTGTCGAGCCGTTGGGCGGCCTTCATGCGCCTCTTGGTCAGCGCGTCTGCAGCGGCGTCATACGCCGCTTCTGCCTTGCGCACGGCGGCCTGCAGTTCCGCCTGTGCCGCTTCACCTGCGTCCAACGCATCCAGCTTGGCGCGCAACGTCGCGGCATAACCTGCCAGATCATCCGGGGCGACATCGTGCTTGCGGGCCAGCGCGCGGATGGCGAAAAGCCGTTCCTCCGCGTCTTCCAATTCGACCGGGTTGAACGACATCTGGTCAATCGCATCCGCCACCCCGCTCAGCGCGTCGTCCAGCTCCACCATGGCGCGGTTCAATGCGGCCATTGGGGCCTCAAGCGCCCCTTCGGCCCGTTCCGCCGCCCCGTCGAGCCAGCGCAGGGCATCACCCAGATGCCGTTCCGCGCCGTTCTGGCCCATGATTTCATAGGCATTGATCACATCGGCGCGGATCTTCTCGGCGCTCTGCATCAGTCGCCGCTTGGTATCCAGCGCGGCTTCCTCGCCCGCTTCAGGGGAAAACTTTTCCAGCTCTGCCACGGCATGACGCAGGAAATCCTCCTCTGCGGCGATGGCGGCGCGCTGTGCTTCGGCCTCCGCCGCTGCCGTGCGGGCCGCGCCCATGGCGCGCCATGTCTCGCGCACCTTTTGCAACGCTTTGGCATTGTCGGCGAAATCATCCAGAATGGCCCGGTGGCCGCGCGGGTTCAGCAACCCCCGATCATCGTGCTGGCCGTGCAGCTCCACCAGCGTCTCCGACAAGGCGCGCAGCACGTCGCCCGACACGCGGCGGTCATTGACCCAGGCGGTCTTGCGCCCCTCTGCAGTATTGATGCGCCGCAGGATCAATTCATCCCCACGGGGCAACCCGGCGTCCTCCAGCACGCGGTGCGCCGGATGATCGGCGGACAGATCGAACCACGCAGTCACTTCGCCCTGTTCCGCCCCCTGCCGCACCAGATCGGCACGGCCCCGCCAGCCCAGCACAAAACCCAACGAATCCAACAGGATAGACTTGCCCGCACCGGTCTCTCCGGTCAATACGTTCAACCCCGGCTGAAATCCAAGCTCCAGCCGGTCGATGATCAGCATGTCGGAAATATCAAGTCCGCGCAGCATGGAGGTCCACCCAAGCGGCGGGGCGCGTTACAGCCACTCGCCTTTGATCGTCTGACGATAAATCGCGCCCAGCCAGTTGTCCCTGTAGAACGCAGGCTGCAACCCCTGCCCAGTCAGCAGGCGATAACTGTCCTCGTACCACTCCGATCCGCGATAGTTGTGGCCCAGAATGGCACCCGCCGTCTGCGCCTCTTCCTTCAGGCCAAGCGACAGATAGGCTTCGACAAGACGGTGCAGGGCTTCGGCGGTGTGGGTCGTGGTCTGGAATTCCTCCACCACGACACGGAAACGGTTGATTGCGGCGGTGTGATGATCGCGGCGCAGGTAATACCGCCCGATCTCCATCTCCTTGCCCGCCAGATGGTCGAACGCCAGATCGAACTTGAGGATGGAGGATTTGGCGTATTCGCTATCGGGATACTGTTCGATCACGTCGCGCAGGGACTGTAGCGCCTGAAAGGTCAGCCCCTGATCCCGGCCCACTTCGTCAATCTGGTCATAATAGCTGAGCGCAAGAAGATACTGCGCATAGGCGGCGTCATCATCATCGGGGAAAAAGTCGATATACCGCTGCGCGGAAGATCGGCTGTTGGGGTAATCCTTGTCCTGATGATAGGAAAACGCCTGCATGATCAGCGCGCGCTTGGCCCAATCGGAATAGGGATAAAGCCGTTCAATTTCAGCAAAGTAGAAAGCCGCCTGATCCGGCTTGTTGCGGTTCAGTTCATATTCACCACGTTCGAAGATCTGTTCGGCCGAATAAGTCTCAAGCGGGATTTCTTCGGGGTTGAACAGATTGGAAGTGACACGCCCGGCGCGATCGCCCGCGCCACAGGCCGCAAGCAATGCCAGCGCAGAAATTGCACCGATCATCCGCTGACGCGACTTTGAACCCGTCATGCCTGCTTCCTTCGTCTCAACTCTCACGAGGGTCAGAGCCCCCTTTTGCAGATAGCTAGCACATTAATCTGGCTGGCAAAACGCTGATTGCGCAGAAACCGCGCAGGCGTCACCAAAATGCGATAGCCCGCTTTTGTGCTGCTGTTGTTCAAGGGGATACCCTGCTTTGTCAGGGCCTTCAATGGGCCGACGCCGCTTGCGCGAAACACAACACTGTTTCGGCGTCGCAAGGGTCAGGCCACTTGTGGAATTTCGTCCCAGATCAGGCCGTGTCCCGGCAAGCGGGCGGCGGTCTTTTCATCACAGGTGATCATGCGCAGCGCCCCGGGCGTGGCGAAAAGCTTGCGCAGCAGCGTGTTGGTCAGCGCGTGACCCGCGCGGTCGCCGGAATAGTGACCCAGCAAGGGGGCCCCGGCCAGCGCAAGATCGCCCAGCGCATCCAGCATCTTGTGGCGCACAGGTTCATCCGCATGGCGCAGGCCGCCCGGGCTCAACACCCGGTCGCCATCAAACACCACGGCGTTTTCGCCGGAATTGCCACCCAGTGCCAGACCATTGGCCTGCATCTCATCCACATCGGCCTGCCGGCAGAACGTGCGGCTGTCGCACAATTCGCGTGCGAAAGATCCGTTGTTCATCACCAGCGACTTTTTCTGATGGCCGATGGCAGGGTCGACGAAATCAATCTCGAAATCAATGCGCAACGTATCGGACGGTGCGATGCTTGCGGTCGCGTCCCCTTCGGTGACCGACACTTCCTTGAGCACTTCGAACGCCATCACGGGCGCTGCCAGACGGCGAATGCCCCGCTGCATGATGCCGCGCACGAAAGGTGCCGCGGATCCGTCAAGGATCGGCACTTCGGGGCCGTCGATCTCGATCAGCGCGTTGTGAATGCCGCAGCCCGCAAGGGCCGCCATCAGATGCTCAACCGTCGAGACGGAAAGCCCGGTCGCATTCTCAAGCTTGGTGCACAGGGGGGAGCGGTTGACCGCATCCCAGCGCGCGGGGATCAGACGGTCACCAATGGCGACATCCGTGCGGGAAAACCAGATACCATGATGCGCACCGGCCGGACGGATTGTCACCGTCGCAGGCGCACCTGAATGCAGGCCTTTGCCACCGAAGCTGATCGGGGATTTGATCGTGTTTTGCACGTGCCTTACCTCAGGGTCATAGATCACTGTCTAAGTTGAACTCTGAGGTACGCGTTGGGTTCAAAACCCTCAACTCAATCTTTGCAACGGACTGAAACATGGCTGTAACAGTTTGGCCGAAATACGCTGATCGGGTTGCAACACACTGAAGTCAAACGAAAAAGGGCCGCCCGAAGGCAGCCCCCATTACACGAAGTATTTTGGCTTCAGTTCGCCTGACGGCGCAGAAATGCCGGAATTTCGATCCGTTCCTGATCCGGATCGGGGGTTTCCTGCGGCTGCGGTGCAGCAGCGGCGGCGCGAGTTGGCGCTTGCTGAACGGGGGGTTGCTGGCGCACCGGGCGCGCGGCGGGGGCTTCGCCCTCGGCGTGGCCCGTCATCCGGTTGATCAGCGAATTGATCCCGAAACGCGGCTTGTCCCCGCTCTGCGATGGCGCGGATTGCTCCGTTGTGGGCCGGGGTCTTGGCGTCGCAGCCGGAGACTGCTGTGGCGCGGCTTTCTGTGCCGCTGCACGCAGGCGGGCAAGCGCTTCGGGCGACGGGGTGCCGGGTGCAGGGGCGCGGGGGGCGACAAACGCCTCCGGCTCTGCCTCGATGCTGTCTTCTTCGCGGCGCGGTTCAAAAGCGGTAACCTGCGGCTGGTAGGCGGGCGGCGGCAGATCGTCGGCGTCCTTGCTCGCGCGTTCGGCGAACATGTCTTCGACACGCTCTTCTGCCACGGCGCGCTGTGCCTCCAGATCATCAAAAAGCGGGGCTTGTTCGGCCTCGTCTTCGGCCGCCTGTGCCGCAATGGGCGCTGCGGCGGCAGCCGCGACAGGCGCGTGGTCTTCGACCTCCGCATCAACATGCGGCTTCAGCGGCTCGCTCATGGAACGGCGCGGTACGGGGATTTCCGTTTTCACACCGGAGGCGTCAATGCCCGTGGCCACAACACTGACGCGCATCGTGCCGCCCATGCCCTGATCCAGGGTGGAGCCAACGATGATGTTCGCGTCCGGATCCACCTCTTCGCGGATGCGGTTGGCGGCTTCGTCCAGTTCGAACAGGGTCAGATCGTCCCCACCGGTGATGTTGATCAGCACGCCTTTCGCACCCAGTAGGGAAATCTCGTCCAGCAGGGGGTTGGCGATGGCCTTCTCGGCGGCCTGAATGGCGCGATCTTCGCCATCCGCCTCGCCGGTGCCCATCATCGCCTTGCCCATCTCGTCCATCACGGCACGCACGTCCGCGAAATCAAGGTTGATCAGGCCCGGACGCACCATCAGGTCGGTCACGCCCTTCACACCCTGATAAAGCACGTCATCCGCAAGGGAGAATGCTTCGGTAAACGTTGTCTTCTCCGTCGCCAGCCGGAACAGGTTCTGGTTGGGGATGATGATCAGCGTGTCAACGACCTTTTGCAGGGCCTCGACACCCTCTTCGGCCTGACGCATGCGCTTGGCGCCTTCGAACTGGAAAGGCTTGGTCACGACACCCACTGTCAGCACACCCAATTCGCGGGCGGCCTGCGCGATGATCGGTGCCGCACCCGTCCCGGTGCCGCCTCCCATCCCTGCGGTGATGAAACACATGTGTGCGCCGGCCAGATGATCGACGATCTGTTCGATTGATTCTTCAGCGGCAGCAGCGCCCACGGAAGCCCGCGCGCCCGCACCCAGACCCTCTGTCACCTTGATGCCCAGTTGCACGCGATTATCGGCCTTCGCCTGCTGCAGGGCCTGCGCATCGGTGTTCGCAACCACGAAATCAACGCCATCCAGTTGTTTTTCGATCATATTATTGACCGCATTTCCCCCGGCACCACCGACACCGAAAACGGTGATCCGTGGCTTGAGGTCTTCCTGTCCTGGCATCGAAAGGTTGAGTGTCATCTGCTAATCCGCCTGTTTTTTTGGCCCAAGCTCCTTGGGCGTCTTTTCAAAATTATCGTAATATTAACGATTAGGGGCCCCTACGTCACCCAGAAAACGCGGGAAAACCGCTAAATATGGGCAAAAACTTGCTGGTGCCGTGTCCATCTCGTTTCCTCTACTGCATATTGTGGTCACCAATTGTCCCTGAACCATTTCACCGCCCGTTTCAGGCTGCGTGAGGGATACCTGTCAGCGGGAATGTCGAAGTCCCACCATTCGTCCTGCGGATGCGCCGCAAACAGCGACAATCCCACCGCCGAAGAAAACCCCGGCCCTGTCGCCGCCTGCGGCAGGCCGTGCACGCGCAGGGGCCGCCCCAGCCGCACCTGCTGGCCCAAAATCTTGCTGGCCAACCCGTCCAGACCGGGGATCTGGCTGCCGCCGCCTGTCAATACGATCTGCTGGCTGGGCAGATGGTCAAAGCCCGCCGCATCCAGCCGCACGCGGACTTCCTCCAGTATCTCCTCGACGCGCGGGCGCATGATGCCGATCAATTCCGCCCGGCTGACGGTGCGGCGATCGTGTTCGTAATCGCCCGTATCGCCGCCGATCTCGATCATCTCCCGGTCGTCCATGCCGGTGGCATGCACCCCGCCATAGAATGTCTTGATCCGTTCGGCCGTGGGCATGGGCACCTGCAAGCCCTTGGAGATGTCGGAGGTCACATGATCCCCGCCCATCCGCACCGCATCGGCATAGATCATGTGTTTCTTGATGAAGATCGACACGCCCGTCGATCCGCCCCCCAGATCGATGCAGGCCGCGCCCAGCTCCTGTTCGTCCTCCACCAGCGCGGCAATGCCGGACACATAAGAAGACGATGCAATCCCGGCCAGTTCCAGATCGCACCGCTTGATGCAATGGGCCAGATGCTGCACGGCGGCGGCGTCCACGGTCAGCATGTGCATGTCCACGGACAACTGATGGCCCAACTGGCCGCGCGGATCGGCCAGACCGGACCGGTGATCCAGCGCAAAGTTCACCGGCTGGGCGTGCAGCACCTCGCGGCCCTCGCCATACTCGGGCACATCGCAATCCGACAGCACCCGTGCCACGTCCTGTTCACTGACCGCCTGATCCTCCACTTCGATCTGCGCGTCCAACCCATAGCTGCGCGGTTCTGCCCCCGAAAAACAGGCAATCACGTGATCAACCCGGATGCCCGCCATCTTCTGCGCGGCCTGCAGGGCGGTGCGGATGGCGCGTTCGGTCTCGCTCATCGCGCAGATCTCGCCAAAGCGGACCCCGCGCGACCGCGTCGTCGCCGCACCAATCACCCGGAACCCCGATTGCCCGGCAAGGGACCCGATCTCCCCCTCCTCGCCCAGCGTGGACGCGCCGTCAAAGCGCAGCACCAGACAGGCGATCTTGGAGCTGCCCACATCCAGGATGGCGACCACCCCCCGCTGCATCGCGACCCGGCGCATGTTCCGCATGGTGCGTTGGCTATCGTAAAGGTCCATCATTCTTGTACTGCCCTAATTAAAACTTCTGCCGTCATTGCCCCGACAGCCCCTTCATCTGCCACCAGCTTTCGATGGCGCCATCCGTCATCCGCACGGTCGGACGGTTGCCCAGCCGCATATCGACCCGCGACACATCGCGGCTCAGAACCTCCTCGGCGCCTTCCAGCGCGATCACCCGGTCCAACGCCTGCAGGGCGCCTTGCTCGGGCAGCAGAATCCGCTGATCCCGGTCCAGCACCACGTCCCAGCGCCGTTCGCCCACGCGCATCAGGGCGTGCACCCGGTCGCCCAGCGCCGCCGCGGCACCGATCAGGCGCAGCGCTTCGGGCACATGGCGTGCCGCACCCTCTCCCGCGATCAGCGGCAGGTCGCGATGTTCGGCGCGGGTGCTGATCCGGGCCACCTGCGCGCCGTCCTTGTCAATCAGGTTCAGTCCTTGGGCGGTGCGCCAGATGGCCACCGGAATACGCGGGGTGATCTGGATATGCAGGATGCCGCCGGGCTTCACCCGCACGCCTGCCGCGCGCACCCCGTTGATTGCGGTGACCTGCGATTTCAGACTGGGCAAATCCAGATCAAAGGAAGTCATGGGAAATTCCAGCGGCAGACTGGCCCGGATTTCAGCGGCAAGCGCGTCATCCGCGCCGTCAATCGCCATCAGCTTGACCATGAATTCCGGTCGCTCCTCGATGCTGGCGCGGGCGGCGGCAAGGGTCTCTGCGATGGCGGTGCGGCGCGCCTCGTCGGCAAAGTATACGGTGCCCGCGATCAGGGCGATGCTGAACGGCATCCCCACCCGCAGCGCAAACCGGAAGCCGGGCGTCAGCATCAGCCGCTGCAAGCGCCAGGACCAGCGCGACGGGGCGGGATCCGCCTTGGCGGCGGCGGGATCACAGCGACGGATCAGCGCGCGCATGAAGCATCCTCCACCATCCAGGCACACAGATCAGGAAAGGAAATGCCGCAGGCCTGTGCCTGTTCGGGCGACAGCGACGTGCCGGTCATGCCGGGCTGGGTGTTTGTCTCCAGCAGGATAAGGCCCGCGGCCCCGCGGCTTTCGTCCCAGCGGAAATCGGTGCGGCTGACCCCCCTGCACCCCAATGCCTTGTGGGCACGCAAGGCATACGTCATGCACAGATCGAAAATCTCCGCCGGGATGTCGGCAGGCACCACATGGGACGACCCGCCTTCCTTGTACTTGGCGTCATAATCATACCAGCCGGTGGTCAGGATATCCGTCACCGTCAACGCGCGGTCGCCCATCACCGTCGTGGTCAACTCCCGCCCCGGCACGAACTTCTCGACCATCACCACCTCGGGCATGTCACCATCCAGCTGCGGCGGGCTGTTGGCCGCTTCGCGCACCAGATAGACCCCGACAGAGGACCCTTCGTTGTTGGGTTTCACCACATAAGGCGGCGGCATCACGTGGCCTGCGCGCACCTCGCGTGCATCAACAAGGACACTCTCCACCACCGGCAGGCCCTCGCCGCGATAGACATCCTTGCTGCGCTGCTTGTCCATTGCCAGGGCGGAGGCCAGCACACCGGAATGACTGTAAGGCAGGCCCATCCATTCCAGCAGGCCCTGCACACAACCGTCTTCGCCCCAGCGCCCATGTAGGCAATTCAGAACGGCATCAGGGGAAAGATCGGACAGAACAGCAGCAAGGTCGCGGCCCGCATCGACCTCGACCACTGTGTAATCACGTTCCCTCAGCGCCGCGGCACATGCCTTGCCCGTGTCAAGCGACACCTCACGCTCAGCCGAGGGGCCACCCATCAATACCGCCACTGTGGGGTTTGTCCTGCTCGACGTACCCAACGTATTTGCCTTTTCACGGACCCTTTTTCGGGTCCCTTTTATGCCGCTCCGCCGCTTTTCGCGGCTTGTCGTTACCCGCGCTG
The DNA here is from genome assembly GCF_041281685.2 of Sulfitobacter rhodophyticola. Classification (GTDB taxonomy): domain Bacteria; phylum Pseudomonadota; class Alphaproteobacteria; order Rhodobacterales; family Rhodobacteraceae; genus Sulfitobacter. Next base: position 4,020,651 of record NZ_CP166251.2, read on the forward strand.
GTGGATCATTCCTCGCCCACGCGCATGATTTCCCATTCTAGTCTGATCCCTGCTGAATCGTAAACCTTTTTCCGCACGTCTTCGCCCAATCCCTCAAGGTCGGCGGCGGTGGCATTTTCGGCGTTCACAAGGAAGTTCGCGTGCTTGGGCGACATCTGTGCCCCGCCCCGGCGCGCGCCGCGCATCCCTGCGTCCTCGATCACCTTCCAGGCCTTCAGATCATGCACGTCATCCGCCCGCCCAGTGCTGGAAAAGCCCGCCGGATTGCGGAACGTGCTGCCAGCACTTCGGTCCTTAGTGGGTTGGGTTTCATCACGTTTTGCCAGTTGCGCTTCCATCCGCGCGTGCAGTTCGTCCGGCTCGCCCTTCGGTGCCTTGAACGTGGCAGAGATCAGCACCGCCCCCTCGGGCAGATCGGTCTGGCGATAGCGGAAGTTGAGTTCATTGGGCCCCAGCGTGATCACGTCCCCCGTCCGCGTCACCGCCTGCGCGGAGACGAAAACATCCGCCGTATAGCTGCCGTAACACCCTGCATTCATACGCAAAGCCCCGCCGATGCTGCCCGGAATCGTCCGCAGAAAGGTCAGGTCCAGCCCATGATCCGCCGCCTTGCGCGCCACATGGGCATCCAGTGCCGCCGCCCCGGCGGTCACGTGATCGCCGTCAACCTCGATCCCGTTGAACCCGCGCCCCAGCCGGATCACCACCGCGCGCAGGCCGCCATCACGCACGATCAGGTTGCTGCCGACCCCGACGGGAAACACCGGCACGGGCTTGGGCAAGGCACGCAGGAAATCACACAGATCGTCGGCATCGGCAGGCTGGAACAGCACATCGGCAGGCCCGCCCACGCGCAGCCATGTCAGGTCAGCCATCGGGCGGTCCGCGCTCAGACGGCCGCGCACGGGGGGCATCATATCAAGGGAAAGCACGCTCATGGCGCGGAGGTAGCGGCAATCGCGTCAGCCGTCAAACACCGTTCTTCACCCGGCTGGACTGCCATTGTCGCACCAGCCGTCCGACCAACCACCCCATGCCAAAGGCGAACACCCCGTAAAGCAGCAGCGACACTTCGGCCAGCAGGGCATTCGGATCCAGCGGATGCGCCTTCAGCCCCGCAACGATCCACAGCATGTTCACGCCCAGCCCCACCAACAGCAACGCCGCAAACCGGGCGAAACGCTTGTGATACCCGGTCCAGGCGCAGGCCAGCATCCAGACACACAGAAGGGCGATCAGGCTTGTGACAGTCAGGCTCATTCAGCAGGTCCTTTCGATTGTCGCATCCCCCGGCGCAGCCACCGTCCCAGATAGATCACCGGCCAGCGCAACACCGAACAGCCCGCCGCCAACACCAGAAGACCCGTCCAGTGACCATGCTGAACGGTGACATATCCGACAATCGGGATGCCGATGGCAATCAGAATATAGGCGTTGCGCCAGTGGTTGTCCCGGCTGGGCGTCATCGCCAGCACGTTTGCGACCAGCGCCCACAGACACGCAAGGGTCAGCGAAAGGCTCATCTGGGGATCTCCGGCTTTTGCCCGCGCAGCCGCGCCCAGATATAGCGCAGCGGGTTTCGGAACATCGACACGAAGGCCAGCACCGCAATGAATGCCGCAAGCCAGCCGACCTGCAGACCGATCATGAAGATCAACACCGGGGCCGCAATCAGCAAGGCGACACCGGGAAAATACTGGTGCCGCATCGGCAGCATCGCCACCCCGGCAGAGGCAAAGACCCACGCCACGCACAGCCAAAGCAACATCACGCCGCGGCCCCCTTCAGCGCGGCCAGCCGGTCCGGCAGATCATTGGCCCATGTGCTGATCGTGCCCGCGCCAAGGCAAACGACCATGTCGCCCGGCACCGCCTGTTCACGGACCAGCCGCGCCAGATCATCCAGATCCTGCACGCTGCGCGCATGGCGGTGGCCATGGCGGATCAATCCGGCCACCAGCCCGTCCCGGTCCGCGCCTTCGATGGGGTCCTCGCCTGCCGCGTACACCTCCGCGATGCCGACGACATCGGCGTCATTGAAGCAGGCGCAAAAATCGTCAAACAGGCTGTGCAACCGGCTGTAGCGGTGCGGCTGGTGCACGGCAATCACGCGCCCTTCGGTCGCCTGCCGCGCGGCTTTCAGGACGGCGGCAATCTCAACCGGGTGGTGGCCGTAGTCATCAATGATCGTCACGCCGTCAACCTCGCCCACTTTCGTGAACCGTCTGTTAACGCCACCGAAGGCGGCAAGGGCTTCGCGAATTTCCTCGCGCTTCATGCCCAAATGGCGCGCCACGGCGACAGCGGACAGCGCGTTCAGAATGTTGTGGTCCCCCGGCATCGGCAAGGTGCAGCCTTCGATTACCATATCCTCTGCCTGCAGGTGAATGTCGAAATGCGCGACGCCATTCTTGTAAGTCACGTCCTTGGCGCGCACATCCGCCTGCGCGTTGAAGCCATAGGTCAGCACGCGCCGGTCGGTGATCTTGCCCACCAGCCGCTGCACTTCCTCATGGTCCGTACAACACACCGCCACCCCATAGAAAGGAATGTTGCTGACGAAATCCAGAAAACCCTGCCGCAGCGTGTCGAAGTCGCCCCAATGCTCCATATGCTCTGGGTCGATGTTGGTCACGATGGCGATGGTCGCAGGCAGCCGGTTGAAGGTGCCGTCGCTCTCATCCGCCTCCACCACCATCCATTCGCCCTGCCCCATCCGCGCGTTGGAGCCGTAAGCGTGGATGATCCCGCCGTTCACAACCGTGGGGTCAATGCCCCCCGCCACCAGCAGTTCCGCCACCAGCGTGGTCGTCGTGGTCTTGCCGTGCGTGCCTGCCACGGCGATGTTGGACTTCAGCCGCATCAGTTCGGCCAGCATCTCCGCCCGGCGCACAATCGGCAGGCCGCGGGCGCGCGCCGCGTCCAGTTCCGCATTCCCCGGCTTGATCGCGGAAGAGATCACGACCACTTCGGCATCATCGATGTTCTTTGCCTGCTGGCCCTCAAAGATCGTGGCCCCCAGACCCGCCAGCCGGTCGGTGATCTTGGACGCCTTCAGGTCCGACCCCTGCACCCGGTAGCCATGGTTCAACAGCACTTCGGCAATCCCCGACATGCCGATGCCGCCAATGCCGACAAAATGGATGGGTCCCACATCGGTGGGCAGTTTGGTGGCTGCTGCTGCGTTCATGTGATTGGTCCTTTGTCGCCCAGGGCTTCTACCATTTGTGCGAGTGCTTCGGCAGCTTCCGGTTTGCCGATCTTCAGCGCCGATATCGCCATTTGCAGCGCGGCGTCAGGTTGGCCCAGAATAGTCTCGATCTGTTCTGTCAGGTTGTCCGGCGTCGCCATCTCCTCGGGCACCAGGATCGCGGCACCCGCCTCCACCAGCCCACGCGCATTGGCGGTCTGATGATCGCCCGTGGCCGCCGCATAGGGGATCAGGATCGCGGGCCGCCCAATGACCGAAATATCGGCCACGCTGGACGCCCCCGCCCGGCTGATCACCAATTGCGCCTCCGACATGCGGCGCGGCACATCGTCAAAGAAAGGTTGCACATCGGCGTCGATCCCGGCCTGTGCATAAAAGGCGGCGACGCGTTCGGCATCCTCGTCGCGGGCCTGATGGCTGACGCGGATATTGCCCAGCATCTGCATCGGCAGGCCCGCCAACGCAGGCGGCACCACATCGCTGAGGATCCGCGCCCCCTGCGATCCCCCCATCACGAGGACCTCCATCGGGTAATCCCCCGGCGGGATGTAGGCCGCACCGGCCCGTTCCAGCACCGCACCCCGCACCGGGTTGCCCACGTGAAACCCTTCAATGCCTTCAGGCAGTGTCGTGGGCCATGTCCCGCAGGCCACCCCGTGCACGCGCTTGGCGAAAACCTCGTTCACCCGGCCCAGCACACCGTTTTGTTCATGCAGCATCCGTGGCAGGCGCAGGATCACCGCCGCCCCCAGCGCGGGGATCGACGGATAGCCGCCAAAGCCCACCACCACGTCCGGCCTGTCGCGCCACATCCGCCACGCAGCACCCATCACCCCGCCTGCAATCCTGAACGGCACCTTCGCCTTGGCCAACACGCCACCCCTTGCGAAGGTGGCCGAACTGACTTCCTCAATCTCCACCGCCTCCGGGAAACCGCCGGTGTAGCGCGCGCCACGCGCATCCGTGCTCAACCGCACCCGCCAGCCGCGCGCCAGCATCACCTCCGCAAGGGCCTGCGCGGGGAACATATGCCCCCCGGTCCCTCCGGCAGCGATGATTAAAAGCGGCGCAGTCATCGTTTCCCCCTCAGCGCAACCTTGCGTTGCGGCCCAGTATATCAGAAATCTCGCCCTGCGGGCGCGCCCGTGTGAACGCCAGAAGCATGCCGATTGCAATGCCCGACGCAATCACCGACGACCCGCCATAGCTGACAAACGGCAAGGTCATGCCCTTGGCTGGCAGCAACCGCACCGCAACACCCATGTTGATCATCGCCTGCACGCCGAACATGCAAGCCAGCCCGGTGCCCGCCAGCCGGATGAAGGGGTCCCGTTCGCGCACCAGCCGCAGAAGCGACCGCACCACCACGGCGGTGTAAAGCGCGATGATACACAGCACCAGCACAAGCCCGTACTCCTCCGCCGCCACGGCAATGATGAAGTCGGTATGCGCATCGGGCAGCGACCATTTCACCTGCCCCTCACCCACACCCACACCGAACAAGCCGCCCTCACGAATGGCGTTGGTGGCATATCCAATCTGCGTCGTGGGATCGACATCGACGCTCAGAAACCCGTCAATCCGGCGCGCGAAATGCTCTGAATGCGCGTAAGCCACGGTGCCCGCAATCACCACCAGCGCCGCCATGCCGACCAGCAACACCATCGGCGCACCGGCGACAAAATACATCACGCCCCAACCAAACAGCACCAGACAGGCCTGCCCGAAATCAGGCTGCATCGCCAGCATCAGCACGATGGCAATGCACAGCGCAAAGGACCAGACCCGCCCCGGCGGCCCGTTGATCTCCAGGGACGCCGCCATCATCCAGGCCGCCACCACCACGAAACCGGGTTTGAGGAATTCCGACGGCTGGATCGATGCAAACCCCAGCGAATACCACCGCATCGCGCCCTTGCCGAAATCGGTGCCGAAAAACGGCAGCAGGGCCAGCGCCACAAAGGCCACCGCAAACCCCAACACCGCCAGCCGCCTGACCAGCGTCGGCGACATCATCGACGTCAGCACCATCGCCACCAGGGCCAGACCGCCAAAAAGCGCCTGACGCTGCACGTAATGAAAGGGCTCAAAGCCGTTACGCTCGGCCAGCGGGACCGACGCCGCAAAGCCCAGCAACAACCCCACACCAAACAGCATCATCACGCAGGACAATGCCCAACGATCCACCGTTCGCCACCATTTGGGAATAATGGGTTCGCCATCCCGTACCGGGACCGCGCCATACACCATCTCAGTCATGGTTATCTGCCCTACACTGCCTCGTTACCCGCGCGTGCGACGTGTCCCCGCCGCCTCACCCGGATGCCCCTATTGTTGGGGTTTGGACAACGTATAGCGGCTTTTGGCATGGCAGGCCAGCGTTGATTCGGTCCCGCTGATCCTAGGTCGCCTCGTGCGTGCCCCGGACCGGATAATCATTGGCGCGGATAAACCGGATGCCCCCCAACAGCCCTTCCAGATCGGGCCGTGCAAAGGGCGCGTTGGAGATATCGACGATCTGCAGCGCCCCGTCCGCGTTGATCACGAAGGTGCCCGGTTCGGGAAACGGCCGGTCGGTCTCCTGCGGGCTGCGCGGGTCTGAGATATAAAGGCCAAGCGCGTTCATCTGCGCGATGCTCAGGTCATGGCCCACCGGCATGCTCAACCCCACCTCATCGGCCATCGCCTGCGCCTTTTCCTGCGGATCACCGGAAACGGCGACCACCTCGACCCCTTCGGCGTGATAGCCGGGCAGCAATTCTTCCAGCTTGGCCAGATAGGCCTTGCACTTGGGACAATGCAATCCGCGATAGACGACGACAAGCTGCCAGTCCTGCGCGCCCGCCGTGCGCCCCAGCGTCAGCGTGCCGCCTCCCAATGCGGGCAGCGTCGTGGCGGGAAAGGCGGTTCCTGCGGTCAGTCCGGGCATGGTGGTCTTCCTTTGATAAGATACCTCCGCACTGCTACCCCACCCACCGACCACCGCAACCCCGCTCACGGCAACTTGACTGTCCGCACGCCAAAGGGCAGAGCCTGCGGCATGCAATTCGACACCACCATCATCGGCGCGGGCGCCGCAGGCATGATGTGCGCGGCCCACGCAGGCGGGCGCGTGCTGCTGATCGATCACGCCAAGGCACCGGGAGAGAAAATACGCATCTCCGGCGGCGGGCGCTGCAACTTCACCAACCTGCACTGCGACCCTCACGCTTTCCTCAGCCAGAACCCCCATTTCGCCAAATCCGCGCTGGCCCGCTACACCCAATGGGATTTCATCGACCTCGTGGATGCCCACGGCATTGCGTGGCATGAAAAGACGCTGGGACAGCTGTTCTGCGATGTCTCCGCCAAGGACATCATCGCCATGCTGCGCGGCATGATGCAGGCGCAGGGGGTCGATCTGCGCCTCAAGACCTCCGTCAGCGGGATCACCAAGACCGAAAGCGGCTTCGCCTTCGATCTGGAAACCCCCGACGGCACCTCGCGCGTCACCACCCGCAACCTCGTGATCGCAACGGGCGGCAAATCCATCCCCAAGATGGGCGCGACCGGCTTTGCCTACGACATCGCCCGCCAGTTCGGCCTGCCCCTTATCGACACCCGCGCGGCCCTTGTGCCCTTCATCTTCGAACAGGGCCACTTCTCCGCCCTCTCCGGTGTGGCCGCCCCGGCCCGCGTCACCGCAGGCAGCGGCCAGTTTGACGAAGCACTTCTGTTTACCCACCGCGGCCTCTCCGGCCCCGCCGTCCTGCAAGCCTCCTCCTACTGGCACGAAGGAGAGGACATCACTGTCAACCTCAGCCCCGATGCAGACCTTTACGACACCCTGCGCGCCCGCCGCACCAAAGCCGGCAATCGCAACCTGAGCACCGAACTGGCCACCCTGCTGCCCGCCCGTCTGGTCGACCATCTGGCAGCAGAGATCGACCTCACCGGCAACATCGCCGATTGCGCGGACACCCGCCTGCGCCACATCGCCGATCACCTGACCGCATGGCGCCTGCGCCCCACCGGCACCGAAGGCTACCGCACCGCCGAAGTCACGCTGGGCGGCGTGGACACCAACGCCCTGTCATCGAAGACAATGGCTACCAAGGACGTGCCGGGCCTCTACTTTATCGGCGAAGCGGTGGATGTGACGGGTTGGCTCGGCGGCTACAATTTTCAGTGGGCATGGTCATCGGCCATGGCCTGCGCCAACGCGCTATAACAACACCTTAACAAAACGCGAAAAATTTATCTAAAATCATCGCGTTACCCATGGGTAACCGCTGCCACCTGCGCGGCAAAGTCCTCTCCCCGCCGCTCAAAGTTATCGTATTGGTCAAAACTGGCCGCGGCAGGCGCCAGAAGCACTACATCCCCCGCCTCCGCTTCGGCCGCCGCCTTTGCCACGGCCTGCGCCATCGTCCCGCAGACCTCCGCCTCGACCTTCAACTGCATGGCAAACGCCGCCGCTTCCCGCCCGATGACATAAGCCTTGCGCACATGGCCCACCGCCCCTTTCAACGCGCCAAGCCCGCCTTCCTTCTCCAACCCGCCGCAAATCCAGCGGATGTTGTCGAAAGCCGCCAGCGCCTTGGCCGCGGAATCCACATTGGTGGCCTTGCTGTCATTGACAAACCGCACGCCCCCGACCTCCGCGATGGTCTGGGAGCGATGCGGCAATCCGCCAAAGGAGCGAAACCCCTGCTCAATCACCTTTGGTGCCAACCCCAGCGCCCGCAGCGCGGCAAAGGCGGCACAGGCATTCTGATGGTTATGCGCCCCCGGCAATCCGGTCACCCCGCGCAGATCGACCGATGCCACCTGCTTGCCGCGCCGGTACTCCGACAGAAACCCCTTGCGCGCAAAGACCTGCCAGCCCGGCCCGCCCAACTTCTGCTCCACACTGATGCGAATGACCCGGTCATCGCCACGCCCCTCGCTCAACTGACCGGCCAGAAACCGCCCCTCGACCTCATCCACCCCGATCACCGCCCGGTCCGGCCCGCCTTCCGCAAAAAGCCGCCGCTTGGCCGCGAAATAGCCGCCCATCCCGTGATGCCGATCCAGATGATCGGGGGAAAGATTGGTGAACACCGCAATGTCCGGCGTCAGCGCCCGCGCCAGCTCGGTCTGGTAACTCGACAGCTCCAGCACCACGACCTCCCCATCAATCGCCGGATCCAAATCCAGCACCCCGCGCCCGATGTTGCCCGCCAACTGGCAGGGCCGCCCCACTTCTTCCAGCACATGATGGATCAGCGCCGATGTGGTGGATTTCCCGTTCGACCCGGTCACCGCGATCACCTTGGGGGCAATATCAAAACTGTGCCAGTCGCGCGTCGCAAAACTCTGAAAGAACAGCCCGATGTCATTGTCCACCGGCACCCCCGCCTGCAACGCCGCCGCCACGACAGGGTTCGGAACGGGATAAAGATGCGCAATGCCCGGAGAGACGATCAGGCGGGCGATATCATCAAACCGCGCAGGCGTTCCAAGATCGGCACAGACAAACCCTTCCGCCTCTGCCGCCTCCCGCGCCGCCGGATTGTCATCCCAACACACGACCTCGGCACCACCGGCCACCAGTGCCCTCGCCGCACTCAGCCCCGACCGCCCCAGCCCCAGCACGGCCACCCGCGCGCCGCTCAACCCCTGCACCGGTATCATCCAAAGCTTCCCATCTTTTCTCCGAAAATATCCCGGAGGTTTGGAGGCAGAGCCTCCAAAGGCCCCCTCGGGGCCTCAAACTACCGCACCTTCAGCGTGGCCAAACCCACCATCGCCAGAATCAACGAGATAATCCAGAACCGGATCACGATCTGCGGCTCCGCCCAGCCCTTCTTCTCATAGTGATGATGAATGGGCGCCATCAGAAACACCCGCTTGCCCGTCCGCTTGAAGTAGAGCACCTGAATGATCACGCTCAGTGCTTCCACCACGAACAACCCGCCGACAATCGCCAGCACCAATTCGTGCTTGGTCGCCACCGCAATCGCACCCAGCGCACCGCCCAACGCCAGCGACCCGGTATCGCCCATGAACACCGCCGCAGGCGGCGCGTTGTACCACAGGAACCCCAGCCCCCCACCAAAGATGCCAGCCGTAAAGATCAGGATCTCCCCCGTCCCCGGCACGTAATGCACATCAAGATACTCGGTGAAGTCGACCCGCCCCACCGCATAGGCGATCACCCCCAGCGTGCCTGCCGCGATCATCACCGGCATGATCGCCAGCCCGTCCAGCCCGTCCGTCAGGTTCACCGCATTCGCAGCCCCCACGATCACGATCACCGCAAAGGGGACAAAGACATAGCCCATGTTGATCAGCGTGTCCTTGAAGACCGGCAGCGCCAGCTTGTACTGCAAGGCCTCAGGATGGTACTGCGCCGCCCAGAAACCCGCAATCGCCGCGATCAGGAACCCGCAAAGCAGGCGCACCTTGCTCGACGTCCCCTTGGTGTTCTGCTTGGAGACCTTGGCGTAATCATCCACGAACCCGATCAGCGCGAAACTCATGGTGACGAACAGCACCAGCCAGACAAACGGATTGTCCAGCCGCGCCCAAAGCAGCGTTGACGTCAGCAGCGCCCCCACGATCAGCAGCCCGCCCATGGTCGGCGTGCCGGCCTTGACGAAATGCCCCTCGGGGCCATCATCGCGGATGGGCTGGCCCTTGCCCTGCCTGCGCCGCAGCACCGCGATCAGCGGTTTGCCGAAGATGAACCCGAAGGTAAGCGCGGTCAGGAACGCGCCACCCGCGCGGAAGGTGATGTAGCGAAAGAGATTGAAAAAGTCGCCACCATCCGACAGCAGGGTCAACCAGTAGAGCATCTTGCGCGTCCTCACTCATCATCTTGTGGGTTTTGCACCCTTCTTATGTTGGCTCCACCGGATGGCCCATTTTATGGATGGCGTCAACAATGCTGCCCAGTTTCATCGACAATGACCCCTTGGCCAAAACCACATCCCCGGAATCCAGATGCCGCCGCAGCCCGTCTAGCGCCTCGGCGGCGGTGGCGTGCCAATCGCCCTTCTGATGATCGGGCAGCCGCGCATAAAGCGCCTGCATCAGCGGACCGATGCAATGCACCTTGTCCAACTCCTGCATCGCATCCAGATCGGCCAGACCCGCGTGAAGCGCTTCAGCTTCCGGTCCCAACTCCTTCATATCTCCCAGAAAAGCGATCCTGCGCCCCTTGCTGACCCGGCCAATGTCATGCGTGACGGAGGCGGCGGCGAGCACCTCAAGCGCGGCGGCCATCGATGTGGGATTGGCGTTGTAGCTGTCGTCGATCAGATCAAGCGTCATGTGCCGCTCCACCGGGTCAAGCACGATGGTCTGACGCTGCCCGCGCCCCTTGTAGGGCTGCCAGCGCCCCAGCGACTGCGCCGCAAGCGCCAGATCACCGCCCAACGCCTGCACCACGGCCAGCGCACCAAGGCCATTCATGGCGAAATGCCGCCCCGGACTGGCGATCTTGAACAGAAGCGGCGTGCCATCCGCATCCGCCTGCACAACGGTCGCATCGTCCTGAAGAAGGACGGATTTCAGCTTGAAATGGTGGCCGTGTTCGCCAAATTCGATCTCTCGCAGGCGGCAATCAACGGCGCGGGCCATCAGCACGGCAGCATGTTCGATATCGGCGTTGATCACCGCAACGCCGCCCGGTTTCACCCCGTCAAAGATCGCCGCTTTCTCCACCGCGATGCCGGTCACGTTGTCGAAGGCTTCCAGATGCGCGGCGGCCACGGTCGTGACCATCGCCACATCGGGCTGCGCCATCCGGGCCAGTGGTGCGATTTCGCCGGGGTGGTTCATGCCGATCTCGATCACGGCGTATTCGGTATCTGCGGGCATCCGCGCCAGCGTCAGCGGCACGCCCCAGTGGTTGTTGTAGCTGGCCACGGAAGCATGGGTGCGGCCCTGATCGGCCAGCATCGCCAGCAGCATCTCCTTGGTGGAGGTCTTGCCGACACTGCCCGTCACGGCGGCGACCTTTGCACCCGTGCGGGCGCGCGCCGCCTGCCCCAAAGCCTCAAGGCCCGCCAGCACATCGGCCACGATCAACAGCGGCGCATCTTCGGCCACGCCGTCGGGCCGGTGCGACACAAGGGCCGCCGCCGCGCCTTTTTCCAGGGCTTGCGCCACGAATTCATGCCCGTCGCGCTGGTCCTTGAGGGCCACGAACAGATCGCCCGGTTCCAGCGTGCGGGTATCAATCGACACGCCAGTGCAGGACCAGTCCCCCACCGCCTTGCCGCCCGTCGCCTCAGCCGCCTGCGCCGATGTCCAAAGGGTCATGCCAGCCTCCCGTCAAGTGCCGCCACCGCCACGCTGGCCTGTTCCGCGTCATCAAAGGGCAGCACATCATCGCCCACGGTCTGCCCTGTTTCATGGCCCTTGCCCGCGATCAGCAGCGCGTCGCCGGGGCCAAGCGCATCCACGCCGCGCAGGATCGCCTCGGCGCGGTCACCGACTTCGGTGGCGTCGGGCGCCCCTTCCAGCACGGCGGCGCGGATCAGCGCGGGATCTTCGGAGCGCGGGTTGTCATCGGTCACGATCACCTGATCGGCGTGGGCCGCCGCCGCTGCGCCCATCAGCGGGCGCTTGCCCGGATCACGGTCCCCGCCTGCTCCTAAAATCGCTACCAGACGACCCATCACATGCGGGCGCATCGCGGCCAGCGCGGTAGCCACGGCATCGGGCGTATGGGCGTAATCCACGAAAACCGCCGCGCCATTGTCGCGGGTTGCGGCCAATTGCATCCGGCCCCGCACGATGGTCAGGTGTGGCAGGGTGTCGAAAACCTCTGCCGGGTCACCGCCACAGGCGATCACCAGTCCGGCGGCCAGCAGGACGTTTTCGGCTTGAAAGCCGCCGATCAGGTTCAGCCGTTTCTGAAAGCTTTTGCCGCGCCAGTCGAACCGCAGGTCCTGCCCCGTCGCATCAAAGCGCTGCGCGGTCAGGCGCAGATCGCCGCCGTCGCGGCCCACGGTGATCACTTCGCAGCCGCGCGCCTTGGCGATGGCGGCCATGTCGATCCCCTTGGCGTCGTCGATGTTGACCACTGCAGTGCCATCCTCGGGCAGGACGCGCGCGAACAGGCCCGCCTTGGCGTCGAAATAGGCCTCGAACGTCTCGTGATAGTCCAGATGATCCTGCGTGAAATTGGTAAAGCCGGCCGCCGTCAGAGTGACCCCATCAAGGCGGCGCTGGTCGAGCCCGTGGCTGGAGGCTTCCATTGCGGCATGGGTGATCCCCTCGCGGGTGGCGTCGGCTAACACGCGGTGCAGGGTGATGGGTTCGGGCGTGGTATGGGCCAGCGGCGCGGTCCATGCGCCTTCGACACCTGTGGTGCCAAGGTTGACCGCATCCAGCCCCATCTCGATCCAGATCTGCCGCACAAAGGTCGCGACGGAGGTTTTGCCGTTGGTGCCGGTCACCGCCACCATGGTCGCAGGGTGCGGCCCGAACCAGAGCGCGGCAGCCCGCGCCAGCGCCTCGCGCGGGGCGTCGGAGATGATCAGGGCGGCATCGCTGTCGGCCAGTTCATCTGCGGCGATTGCGGCCCCCTTTGCGTCCGTCAGCACAGCCGCCGCGCCCATGCGCAGGGCGTATTGAATGAATTCGCCCCCGTGCACGCGGCTGCCGGGCATGGCGGCGAACAGGAACCCGTCCTTCACCGCACGGCTGTCCACGGCGATGCCGGTGATTTCAGGGTTCGCGCCACCGCGTGCGGTCAGGCCCAGGGAGGAGAGAGAAACGGCACGGGCGGTCATGGTGTCGGGCGCTTTGTCAGTTGCTGCTGGTCAGCGTTACCACAGCGCCATCCAGAGGTTCAACAGTGGGGCGGACGCCCAGCAGGGGCGCGATGCGGCGCACCATCTCGGCGGCCACGGGCACGGACGTCCAGCCTGCGGTGCGGCGGGGTTTTTCGCCTGATGTTTCAACGGGTTCGTCCAGCGTGACAATCAGCACGTATTTGGGATCATGGGCGGGAAAGATGGAGGCGAAGGTGGCGATGACCTTGTCATCATAGTACCCGCCGCGCCGTTTGGGCTTGTCGGCGGTGCCGGTCTTGCCGCCGATGTGATAACCGGGCACTTCGCCAAAACTGGCGGTGCCTTCGGACACCACCGCGCGCAGCATCTTGCGCGCGTCGGACGCGGCGCGGGAGGACATGACCCGTTCGCCCATCCGCGGACCTGATTGTTTCAGAAGCGTCGGCGTCACCTTGAACCCGCCATTGGCGATCGCGGCATAACCTGCAGCCAGATGCATCGGGCTGGAGGACAGCCCGTGGCCATAGGAGATCGTCACCGTCGACAGTTCGGTCCATTTCTTCGGCAACAGGGGCTTGCCGCCTGCGGCCTCGACAATCTCGAACCCGGTGGGGGCGAAAAAGCCCAGTCTTTCAAGGAAGGCTTTCTGGCGTTTGATGCCGATGTCCATCGCCAGACGCCCCGTGCCCCGGTTGGAGGATTTCACGATGATGTCGGACACCGTCAGCTTGCCGTAGTTCTTGTTGCGGAATTCACCGATGCGGAAGCCGCCGACCTTCATCGGGCCCTTGGTATCAATGATCGTGCCCGCGTTCACCAGCCCCAGATCAATCGCCTGCGCGGCGGTGAAGATCTTGAAGACGGAGCCCAGTTCATAGACCCCCTGCACCGCACGGTTAAAGAGCGGGCTGTCGGACGCATCGCCTTCGGTCAGCACACGCGGGCGGTCGTTGGGGTCGAAATCGGGCAGCGACGCGACCGAGATCACCTCTCCGGTCTTGACGTCCATCAGCACCGACGTGGCGCCCTTGGCGTTCATCAGCTTCATGCCGCCGTAAAGCACCCGTTCCGTGGCGGCCTGCACCGTAAGGTCGAGCGAGAGTTGCAGCGGCTTGCCTGCGTTGACCGGGTCGCGGAGGTAGTCGTCGAAATATTTCTCCGCCCCGGCCACGCCGATCACCTCGGCGGCATGGACGCCTTCCTTGCCATAGCTCGCCCCGCCCAACACATGCGCGGCCAGCGTGCCGTTTGGGTAAAGCCGCATGTCGCGAGGCGCGAACAGGAGGCCCGGATCGCCGATGTCATGCACCGCCTGCATCTGTTCGGGGCTGATTTTCTTCTTGATCCACAGGAACTTGCGCGTGCCGGTGAAATCCTTGACCAGCCGCTCCGCATTGAGGTCGGGGAAGACTTCGACCAGCTTTTTCGCGGCTGTGTGGGGGTCGACCATGTGACGCGGTTGGGCGTAAAGGGCATGGGTGTCGAAATTGGTGGCCAGCAGGTTGCCGTTGCGGTCGACGATGTCGGCGCGCGCGGCGCTGATCACGGCACCGGGGGCATGGGCGCGGGGTTCGACCGGTTCGGTGGTGGCCAGCAGGCCCATTCGGGCACCGACCACAGCGAAGGCGGCAAAGAAGAAGACCCCCAGCACCAGCAACCGCCCTTCGGCACGCTGGCGCGAGCGGTCGCGCATCTGTTCGTGCCGGATGCGCTTGTTTTCACGTTCGATCGCGTCGGGGTTTTGCCCCTTTTCGCGGGCGTCCAGGATGCGGGCCAGGGGGCGCAGGGGGGTGCGGATCATAGCGGGTCCTTCTCTGCGGCCATTGTAGAGACGTCGACAGGGTTGGTGATGGGCACCAATGGCGGTGCGGGATAGCTGATCTGATCGACCTGCCCGAACTGATCAGGGTGCAGCGGCAAGAGGCCCAACCGGTCAAAGTTGATCACCGCCAGGTCGCGCAGCCGTTCGGGGCGGTTCTGATAGGCCCATTCGGCGCGCAGCACCGCCAGCCGGGAATGGGCGGACCGGATGCCGTCGCGCAGTTTCTCTGCCTCGCTCAATGCCTGCTGGGTCGCGTAGTTTTCGCGGTAGGCCCAGAAGGCAAGGCCGATTACGGCCAGGGAGGTGAGGATATAGAGAAAGGCGCGCATGTTATCTTTCCTTGCGTATCGGCATGCCGATGGTCTTTGCGTCGATTTCGCCGGGAGGGGCGTCCGTGCGGATGGCCACGCGCAGCTTGGCAGATCGGCTGCGGGGGTTTTCAGCGAGTTCTTCGGCGTCTGGGCCGATGGCTTTGCGTTTTTCCACGCGGAAGGCGGGGGCTTCACGGGTGACTTCCGGGGCGAAGCGGTTGGCGTTGCCGCCGCCGCCAGAGCGCGCGGTGAGGTAGCGTTTGACCATCCGGTCTTCGACCGAGTGGAAGGTGACGACGGCCAGCTTACCGCCGGGTTTCAGCGCCCGTTCGGCGGCCATAAGCCCTTGAAACAGTTCTTCATATTCTGCATTCACCGCGATACGCAGCGCCTGGAAACTGCGGGTGGCGGGATGTGATTGGCCGGGTTTGGCGCGGGGCAGACAGCCCTCCACCAGCTTGGCAAGTTCCAGCGTGGTGGTGATCGGGGCCTGCTCTCGGGCGCGGACGATGGCCTTGGCGATGCGGCGGCTGGCGCGCTCTTCACCGTAAAGGAACAGGATGTCGGCCAGGTCGGCTTCGTCGGCCGTATTGACCAGATCGGCAGCAGAGGGGCCGTCCTGGCTCATCCGCATGTCGAGGGGGCCGTCCTTCATGAAGGAAAACCCCCGTTCGGCGCGGTCAAGCTGCATGGAGGACACGCCGAGGTCGAGCACGACACCGTCGAGATCCTGCGCGTAGGTGTCCATCTTGGAAAAGACGCCACGCTGTTGGGTGATGCGGTCGCCGTAATCGGTGATCCAGTCTGCCGCCATTTCAAACGCCAGCGGGTCGCGGTCCACAGCGATGACGTGATCGGCACCGGCGTCCAGCAAGCCACGGGTGTAACCGCCCGCCCCGAAGGTGCCATCAAGCCAGATGCCCGTAACCGGGGCGACAGCCGCCAGAAGGGGGCGCAAAAGAACAGGAGTATGGGGGGCAGAGGGTTCGTGGGTGGCCGCAGCAGCCATGATCATCACTCCTCCCGCGCGCGGTCTAGATAGACCAGCGGGTCGAAATCATCGGGCAGCTCATCGAGCCATTCCTCTTCTTTCGCGCGCTCCACCGTGTCGTAGGTTTCGGGCTTCCAGATCTGGAAGGTGTCGCCGGCAGCGATGAAGAAGGCCTCCGCCTCAAGGTCGATCTTTTGACGCAGCTTGGCAGGCAGGACCAGACGTCCGGTTTCATCGACGGAGGTGGGGAAGGATTGGCCGTGGAACAGACGTTGCAGCATCTTGCGTTCCTTGGAGCCGCGCGGCATGGCGTCGATCTTGTCGTCAACCTCGTCGATGGCCTGCATGGTGTAGCATTCAAGGTAATTGCGACGGTGGTCGCCGTAGACGATGACAAGTTCGGGGGTTTCGCCGGATTTCCAGTTGGGATCACCGGCTTCCAGCACACGCCGAAAAGAGGCTGGTATGGATACCCGCCCCTTGGTGTCGACCTTGTGATGGCTTTCGCCTCTGAACCTGCGGCTCACGTTGCCCGTCCCTGCCTGCGCGTCCTGCGCCCGTTATGCGTTTGCGCCCCCGCGCTGAAATCTGTTCCCCCCACCCTGTTCCGGGTCCTGAAATGGGAAACGGCGGGTTGATCTGCTGCCACTGATCAACCCGCCGCCCTCGTCCCGCAAAGGTGCGGGGAAGTCCGACTGCGCGCGCCACCTGGGGGGATGTCTGCTCGCCCGCGCGCCGGAACTCATGATCGGTGAAATCTGGGAGCCTGTATGAAACCTGCTCGGTTTTTATATTTGGGGTCGTTTGGTGCCCCGTGTCCCGTTCTCATCCGATGCAATAGGGATGCCATGGGAAATCATGGGCGTCTACAATTTTTTTGGATTTTACTGTCTAAATGTAGCTTCTGAGGGGGGTGAATTCCTACATTTAGTATGGGAAACACGGCAGATCACCCCGTAAATTGCGGACACCCAGGGAAAAGCCACAATATCTAGTAGCATTTCCCGCAGGAAGATTTCTTCCCACAATTTCCCAGAAAAATTGGATGAACCTACGTGCGAATGTGTTTGTTCTACACTTGTTCTCATCCCATACAAGCGAAAATCACAATCACAGCAGCTTTTTTGATTCGTTTTTCGGTTTTGGGCGGCCAGCACCACCAGCGCCCCCTGGCCTTTCCCACGCATTCCCATGCCCCGTCCCATGATTTCCCGTGGCCAGAGGACGCGGCGTTCCGGCCTGTCTGGCAGCACGTGGGTTGATTTGCCCGCACGGCCATCGCACAAGGCGTCAGCGGCCAGATGGAGAGAACGAGATGACCAACGCCCCTGCCCTGCTGAACCACGCGTTGCGCATGCTGGTGCACGACCCGGCGGTGACATTGCGGATTTTGATGCCGGGGCTGTTGCTGATCGTGGCGTCCAGCATCGGGATCACGTATTTCATGCCGGGCCAGATGTGGTCCCCGACCCTGACGCCGGATCAGGTCGAAATGATAGAGCCATCCGATGCGGGTGGCGTCCTGCTGGCCGGGCTGGCGGGTGTCGTGGGCTATATCCTGACGGCCGTCATCTGGCACCGTCACGTCCTGCTGACCGGGGCGGCGCGTGAAACGCCGCTGTTTCCCGGCGTCGGTGTCATGGGCAGCTATCTGTGGCGGGCCATTATCGTGGCGCTTGTCCAGATCGCCGCAGCCCTTCCGATCCTTGCCGTGACGGGTTTGATCGCAACCGTGGTATCGCTGTTTCTGGCGGGGTTCCTTGCCGGGATCATCTTTTTCTGGCTTGCCCTGCGGATCAGCCTGATCCTGCCTGCTGCCGCGATGGGGCGGCAGATGCGGATTGCCGAAAGCTGGCAGGCCACCGCGCCGCTTGCCGGACCGCTGTGGGGCGTCGCCGCGATGTTGAGCATCCTGTCCGCCGTACTGGCGCTGGTGA